>NZ_QEZI01000005.1:0-246729 GCF_003993525.1 Xanthomonas sp. BRIP62411 | reverse complement strand
GGGCTCGGGGATGTAGGGGCGGTCGAGGTAGGGCCGCGGCGTGATCGTTGGGTCGAGCGAGCGCCAGACGACCTCGGTGGGTGGTGTCACCGTGGCGCGCTTGCGCGCTGGCTTGGGACGGGACGTGGATCGACGCATGGCAAAGCCCTCCTTGACGAGCAGGCCCCGTCGCCGGGTGGCGACGGGATGTCGGGAGGTTAGAAACCGCTAACAGTCGGCGGGCGTATTTCCCCGAAGGGTGTTGTATTAGCCGCCCTCCCGACGCAGGCATCGCGTCGGTTGCACCCACAAGAAACTGCAGGCACAAAAAACCCACCGGTTTGACGGAGGTGGGTACCGCTGTTAGGGGAGTTTCTACGCTCCTTACCAAGGAGACTGCTACGCGCTGCGTGCCATGTCAACCGGTTTATGCTGGGGCTCTGGATAGCGTTGATAGAAGATCTGCGCGTTGGCGCTTCACTCGGCAAAGTCAGAGCGGGGCATTGGTCAAGAGCGAGTTAGTCGATGCACATCCGCCACACTCCGATAAAGGATCTACCAGCTGCACAACCGATGGTCTTAGATTTTGTCCAAGGTTCAGTAGCTGCTTCGTGGGTGCCGGATGGCTGATGATAGGTCTTTGGTTTGCAGTCACTGCGACTCAGGCCGTACCGCAATCACATGTCAGATTTCCCCTACCCCCCTTAGCAGCATTCTTTTGTTTGCGGTGACAGAGAGCAGCGGGGCGCTGTGGATGGTCGGGGTGTGATAGAAATTTTAATTTCACTGTGCCAAAGTCCTTAAAAGTCTCCTTAAATTTTCACGAAGCTTATGACGCAGCAGGTCCCCTGGCATCGCAAACTTTGGCGTCGGTCCACGCTGATGCTCATGTCCCCAAAAAGCTGCCTTCCGGCAGGTCGTTCGCTCCCAACTCTAAACGCGCAGGACACCGAGGTGGCATGAACGTGTATTTCAAAATCAAGATTGTCGGATGTCTTTTCCTAGTCCTTTTGACGGGGTGTAACCCAATGAATGCTGCGTCTGAGAAGTACGACAAAAACGGCGAGACCACGGCCGACGGAGACCCGGTTTATCGGAAAAATCAACATCCGACGGAAGCTTACAAGCTCACCATGACGATCGAGGATGCGCCGGGTCCGTTTGAGTGGATATCGGGTACCGCCTTTTATCAAATGACGAACCATGAGCAATGCACGCCGATAGAGCCTATTGCGGGTGTTTGGAATAAGTCAAAAGAAGATGGGATACCCATCAATTTTAAAGAAATAGATCCGACGACATACGTGGCGACCATCTATGCAGATGGCATGGTCGATGCGGATTATTACGGAAAGGGTGTGTGTAATTTTGAACTCAATGGTGTTGGCATCTCTCTGAAGGCGACCGGTAAAAAAGAGGAGACGCGTTTCCAGCCGGCGCTCTTTAAAGCGCAAATATACGATTCAGTACCTGTTAAATTTTATTTTTGGAAAGGAGGCTATCCGCGAAGCCGGATGGATAACTATCCCGACACTGGCGAATATAGTGTGGATAAATATGCTGATTCAAATCGCGGAAGTTTATTTCAGATAACGCTAAAATCTGAGAAGGTGTCCAAATGAGCCTGACCGAACAGCAAAATGCCTTTCTCGCAAATGATGTGTATGCGCGACCTGGCGAGACTGGGTCCGACAGTAAGCCAGTCAATATGGGTGGCGTCTCTTTCAGGCGTCTGGAATACATGGATCGTCCGTCCGGCTATCAGGGCATCATCTACGAAGAAATAGAAACAGGCGAAATTATCGTCGCCCATCGCGGTACCGAGTTTGATCGTCAACCGAAGCAAGATGGTGCTTATGCTGACGGCGGCATGGTTGCAGCACGTTACAATCGTCAGATCGATGATGCGATCGAATTGACTCAGACTGCATTGGAGTACGCAGAACAAAAGCACCTCAAGACCGGCCAACCTGCTCCCGATGTCACCGTCACCGGTCATTCTCTGGGCGGCAACCTCGCCCAGGTCACTGCCCACCACTTCGGCCTCAAGGGAGAGACCTTTAACGCCTATGGTGCGGTCAGCCTGGACCGGCGCATCCCGGAAGGTGGCAACGACGTGATCAATCACGTGATGGCAGGCGATGCCGTGAGTGCTGCAAGTAAGCACTATGGGCAGGTGAAGGTATACGCCGCGTCGCATGAGATCACTGCGTTGGATAGGGCTGGTTACGCCAACGACAGCAGTCTTTTGGATGCACGCAATCCGATAGTCGCAAAAGACTTGGGAGAGTCGCATCGGATCCACAACTTCCTTCCGTTGGACGCCAACGGCAAACCGGACCGTTCTGTGTTGGAAGACCCTCAAACGCAGCTGTTGGCCCGGCAACATGCGCCGATGATTGATAAGTATCGCGGGGATGTCGAGACGTTGAGGATGGGCGTGACCTTCAATGCGAGGGTCATCCAAGGGATGAGCCTGGCGGATGGCATCGATCACTTGCGCGATCCGCTTCCCCCAGGTGCTGGACGCACGGAAATGGCTACGACACGGTGGCAGGAGGTGCAGCAGCGCATGCAAAGCGAGGACGCGCCAGCGTATGTGCCACCGGGCTGGAAGATGCCAATTGGTGAGTCGTTGGAGCGCTGCGTTGCGCCTGCCCCTGCGATGGTCTCAAACGACCCTCTGTATCGATCGATTCACAGCAAGCTACCAGAGGGCACCTCTGATGAGGTTGCAATGCACGCCACCGTCGAAGCCAAGCGCGCGGGCATCCTTCGTGACGATCAGCTGCAGAGCGTGACCCTACACCAAGGAAGCATTTTTATTCTAGGCCAGACGCCGGGCTTCCGGGCCAAGGTGGATCTGTCTGAGGCCGTGCCTCCACTGCAGGAAAGCGTCCGCCAGTCTCAAGCCTTGGATGCGCAGCGGTCGCAGCAGGAGACGGTTGAGCAAACACCTACACGGTCGATGTAAAAGCCGAGCCGCGAAGTGGCTTCGGCTTGAATGAATTGTTAGACCGCATCCTGGCTGTGCTCGAACTGCAATACAAGCGAGCCACCCATCGGGACGGATTGCCACTGTGTGGTTAGCTCAAGAATCCTCTTGCGAACAGCCTCAATGTCGCCGGCCTGTACTTCCAAAGGCTCACATTGAAGGGCATTGCAAGTGACTTGATACAAGTCGATCATATCCAGGGGCATGCTGCTCCAGCCTGACCAGCCATCAGCTTGAAATACCTCTACAAGCCGCTCGACCCCATCGCTCTCCGATTGAGACTCCATCTGGAAGGAGGCAGCCTCGCCGTCCAAAACGCGGCCGACAAATCCTCGCTTATGAAGTGTGCTCTCGACAGCGTAGTGAACCATGTCATGGGGAATGATCCCTTGCTTTGGGCAGTCAATGCTTTCGGCAAGCAGTCCATCCCGAATCACATCCATCCTGTCGTGCTTTCCGAATCCTTTGACGAACACTAGTTGCATGATACGCGCCCCCAACGCCTGAATTAAACCGACTGGCGAAGCCCAGTTCTGCTTGAATGAATTGTCAGGTGTCAACCTACGGCACAAATCCGGCAGGAAGCAACCTGATCTCCGTGGCCATGCAAATACCGTTGCCGCCGGACAGCGGTCGCACTCCCAAGATGGTGCCGTGAGGCGCAAGCTCTGCTTGGACAATGACCACAGGTTGCTCGGAGCCATCTTCAAGTGACTGGATTGCACAGCAAGGCAGCGCCATTGGGGCGGCGGCGGAATCACCCGGTACGTAGAAGACTGCGGAGCCAGCAGCGACGTCGGCCTCCGTAGCCGGACGGCCGACAACACAGGGCGTGTTGTGCCACTCTCTTCCTGCAATTAAAGCCCAAAGATTGGCCATATCTGGTGTGGCGCCTAACGCTAGAAATAAGCCGCGTGCCGTAGGCACGTCGGCTTGATTGACTGGTTAGGCCAGGATGGCCCAACGAAGGTAGCCAGGCGGACTAAGGTGCCGACGACCGTGTTGTCTGGTGCTGCGTCCGATGCGGGGCTTGCCACGTTGACCGTCCGATGAGGTGACCTGCTAAGTGTCAGGCGACGATGCGGTGGATGCAAGCGGAACGCCAGCGTCAAGCTGATGCCAGCCGCCTAACGCCTAAATTAAGCCGACTGGCGAAGCCTGTACGGCGTGATTAAATTGTTAGGCCCCAGCTTAGTCGCCTGCACTGAGGTTGACTGTGTAGAACTCGTAGAACGGCGATTCGGGTGGGGCTGGATACTTGCGCCCCACCATCTGTTTGGAGAAGCAGTCCAGGGCCGGGGACTGCGGATTAGGAAGGTAGTCCGTTACAACGCCAGTGCTGCTGATAGCAGCTACAGCTTGGAAGCTGGTAATGCCAGCGGCCTTAGCCTGCGGACTACAAGCTGCAACAATGTCTGGCCAGAAACTATTATGGGCAGGAAGCATCCGTTGCTCCCATGCTACGCCACGAAAAGTCGACGTCAGCCGATGCGCTTCGGAGGCGAGCTGTTGCCAACGATCTTGCGCCAGTGCTTGCTGGCTAGAGCAAGCAGCAATGAAGAGTGTGGCGATCGTTACAAGCTTGCGCATAGTTTCCTCTGGGGAATTGTTAGGAACGTCTGTCGAAATACAAGACGACATAATAGTGCTTCTCACCATCCACCTCGCGGCGCATATAGCTTGAGAACACGGAGGCCCCCTTGGGCTGGGAAAATGGCGCCATTTGTGTCTTGCCCGGACCCTCTACCATCTCCAGAGCTTTGGCCTCAAACGAAGTCGCAGCCATCTCGCTTGTAGCAGGCGAAACGTTGTCTGGCGTTTCAATAGGCCCGAAGAGCTTGGTCATGTTGCCATGAAGCGCGAGCCACTCCTTAGCCCCTGCCTTAGGATCTTGCCCCTCATACAGATAAATGCCGATTCGGTGAAGCTGCTTGTCGGCGAAGAAGAACTGAAAATTCTGCTCCTTGCCATCAAAGACACCTTTGTACGTTTCAAAGTCGCCATTACTGAAGGATCTGTAGGGCCCGCACTCGGTAATGCCAGCGACCTCCTCCTGAGACATACCGAATTTCCACGGCAATGAGTCGCAGCCGGCAAAGGCCTGCCCAGCGATTGACCAACAAAAGCACGCTAACAGGCCGCGATATCGCATGGTGGACGCACCTAACGCCTGAGTTAAGCCGACCCGCGAAGCGGGTTCGGCTTGAATGAATTGTTAGACGGGACCTTGCGGTGGCCGCGCTTCGAGTGCTCTGTTGAGTGTCTCGAGGTGACGCTCATTGGATGGTACAAGTGAAAAAGTCTCTGGCCCAACCTGCACCTCTTGTAGATAGCCAACGCCGATAATCTCTGGCTTCTCAGGCCATTCACCTGCATGGGTAGCAAAATCAAGGAACTGAATCCTCCCGCCGTAACCGTAGAGGAGAGTGGTGACACCATCCGGAAGCCCCGCAATCTCAAGATTGAGATCCCCAATTATGAATGTTCCTGGCTCGAGAAGCGGCGACGAGTCGGGCACAGAGAAGTTGATGTAAGCCCAGACACCAGTATGCTCACGGGAAGCTACAACTGCCGCCTCGGCTTGCAGCCGAAGCAACGAAAGTCTTTGATCGTCTCCGGCTAAACAGGCGTCTAGAACTCGCTTCTCAAATGCTATGAGAGTGCTCATGTGCCGCCTAACGCCTGAATTAAGCAGACCCGCGAAGCGGGTTCGGCTTGAATGAATTGTTAGGCATTGGCCCGAGTGAGGCGGCCACTGCCCGCAAAGACCACCTCAAGGCCCTGGCGAAGCGCCGCGAACTCTTCGGGTAGCAGCTCAAACGTAATGACAAGCTCGGAGAGGCCGCCGAGAGACTCTGTAGCCTGAGAGTCGAAGCGGATGCGGGCTGCAGTTGTGCCAAGCTCGAATTCCTCAATGCCTTCATAGCAAGAGTGTTCCTGTCCGCACCACTCAACATGAAAGGTGTCGTGGCCAAGCGCGCGATCCTGGTCGTCTGGGGCCAGCGACCGTTGCAAGAGCAAATAGCGGGAAGGATCCAAGGGGTCATCAGAAAATCCGACAAAGAACAGTCCCTCCTCTGGGTCATGACCTGACACAACTCTTGCATCAAATGCGAAAGAAGCCATTTCCAATGCCTAACGCCTGAATTAAGCCGCACCGTGAAGCGGTGTCGGCTTGAATGAATTGTTAGCCATCACTGCGAATTTCGCTGAGGCGTGCATCTTGGAGCCATATTGCGTCCAAAAGGTCGAACAGTACGGGGCTAGCGGTGTGCCAACGATCTCGTCCCGTGTGAGCGGGAACGAGGCTACTTGGTTGGACTGCCCGGCTGGCCTAGTGCGCGAATCTATGACCATAAAAGAATTTTCGGAGGAGCGGTATGCGAACGAAGCTATGGATCGGTCGTTTGGCGTTGCCTCGTCTCCCCACTTGCCAAAGATGAGATCGAAGTTTGCATCGTGCTCTTTGGCTGATTGAGTCCAATGGATCAAGTAGGCAGCCACAGTCTTGTCCGAGTCCTCGATCCAGCCCGACACGCCACGAGTCGTCCTGCCGCAGCATTCACAGATAGTTGGATCAAAAGCCTTTTCTGGAACTACGGTCAGCACAGATGTGTCTCGTGATGGCTAACGCCTGAGTTAAGCCGACCCGCGAAGCGGGTTCGGCTTGAATGAATTGTTAGGCCTCACTCAGTGCTCCGCAGTGCGCGAGCCTTCAATGCTCGCCTTTGGTGCAGTGGTGCGCCGGAGGAAGTCCTGCAGCATGGCTTCTCGACATTCCGCGAGTGACCCGTTGTCACGTTGTGCATACATGCGGGAGGCATGCTCGAAGAGATCGGCGAGGAGCTCTCCAAAGTCTTCGGCGGTACCGTCCACATCGCTACTAATGATGACGTGGAGTTGGCCGTGGGCTGCCCACAGGCGCATGAGCTCAAAGGCCTCGGGATCCGTCAAAGCGTCTGGAGGAATATCGAGTTCGTCAGAATGCATGTCTGGGGCCTAACGCTGGAGTTAAGCGGCGGCGTAGCCGTCCGCCTTGAACGATTTGTTAGCCTGCATAAGTATAGCCAGCGGAGAGAGCAGACCACCGAAGCCAAGATGGGAATGGCTTGCCAGCAAGGAATGCTCGGAGAACATCGTTAACCTGTGTGGCAAGAAACCACTCATTTTTGGCAAGCTCCACGCTGCCGGCGCTGAAGGAAAGGACGGTGCCATCGGGGAAGGGAACGACAGTAGTTGCCTGAGCCCCACGATGATGACTCCCGGTGATATCGCGCCACTCAATGAAGAACAAACCAGGGCCGCCAGCAGCTTGAACGTAGGCGCCATCTGTGGAAGTAAGCGCGGCAAACGAAGACTTTGTAAGCGAAATCGCACGAGCTATCTGAGCCTCGCTGGGGGACTCAATGGGCTTGCAGTTCTCTCGGGTGAAGATCATGGCTGTCTTGCCGGCTAACACCTGAGTTAAGCCGACCCGCGAAGCGGGTTCGGCTTGAATGAATTGTTAGATGCCAACGCGGTCAAGCTGAAGTGTCTAGCGTTTGCGAACAAATGGAGTGCCATATCTCAGCATCCATTGGCATGACCCGGCCCCAGTCAATCTTGCCAGTAAATGCAGGATGCGGGGCGAACGCAAAGAACTGGTTCTGAGCGCGAGTGACACCCCGCTCCAAGAGCAATGCGATCCCCTCGGTAAGTAAGTTGTGCGCCTGCCACTCGCGCGAGTTCATGAGCTGAGAAAACTTATCGAAGGTGGGCGCCACGTGGTGTATGCCACCCTCAAGTACATCAAGTCTTTCGACTTGGCCGGATGGGCGCTCAAAGAAGCAGTCCCCGAACGCGGATGCCCCAACTGGACGCAAAGGCCCAGAAATGGTATTGGGCCATAAGCCCAAGAGGCGAGCGAAATCCAAGGCCGAAGCATCAGTGAAAATCTCTGGCCAGCTGAGTTGTGTCATTGGCATCTAATAACTATTCGAAGTCAAAAAGGTGCGTAACACCGGGGTGTAGTACGTAATCTCTGACCTCCACACCAAGTGCATTCCCATTGGTTTTACCGCGACATCCCGATCGTGGCGCGTGACCACGGTGCGTAAACATGTCGCATTCCCCTGCGGCGACTCATCGCAATGCGACCGTATCATTCCGACCGAACGGCTTCAATGTCTTCGTCAGCATCGGCCGCCAGGCAGCCGTCTTCGGCAGCGGCTAGCGGGCGACGGCCTGCCAGGCTGTTGGACCGCGTCCGCGCTCGGTTGCAGCGGCTGGGCCGTGCCAAGCGCACCGAGGATGCCTATGTTGGTTGGATTCGGCGCTTCATCCTGGCCAACGACAAACGCCATCCAGAGACGATGGGAGTGCGCGAAGTGGAGGCGTTCCTGACCATGCTGGCGGCGCGCGATGGCGTGGCGCCTTCCACGCAGAATCAGGCACTGGCCGCCTTGCTGTTTCTGTATCGCGAGGTGTTGGGACGCGATCTGCCATGGATGGACGAGATTCGGCGTGCCAAGCGGCCGCGGCGGTTGCCGACCGTCCTGAGTGAGGTGGAGGTCATGGCGGTGCTGGCGCAGATGGAGGGGCGTCACGCACTGATGGCGGCACTCCTCTACGGGACCGGCATGCGCTTGATGGAGTGCGTGCGCCTACGCATCAAGGATGTGGATGTTGCGCGCAACGAGATCGTGGTGCGCGATGGCAAGGGTGGGAAGGACCGCCGCACACTGCTGCCGCAGTCATTGCGCGATGCGCTGCAGCTCCAGTTGGACGAAGCCAAGCGCGTGCATGCGCGGGATCTGCAGGTGGGCGCAGGTGAGGTCTGGCTTCCGCACGCGCTGCTGCGCAAGTATCCCAATGCAGCGCGTGAGCCAGGATGGCAGTATCTGTTCCCGGCGCCGCGTCGTAGCGTGGATCCGCGCGGGGGTGCGGTTCGCCGCCATCATGTGGACGAGAAGGGTTTGCAGCGTGCGGTGAAGGCGGCCTGTCGGCAGGCAGGGCTGGACAAGCCGGCCAGCTGCCACACGCTGCGGCATTCTTTCGCAACCCATCTGCTCGAAGCTGGGTACGACATCCGCACCGTGCAGGAGCTGCTGGGTCACAAGGACGTGGCGACCACCCAGCTCTACACCCATGTGCTGGGGCGAGGCGCGTCGGCGGTGCGCAGCCCGCTCGATCGTCAGCCGCAGGCTTGGCGATAAGTGCTGCTTGCGCGCCTCAGCCGTCCAGCATCGCTTTGTCCCGCACCGCACCCTTGTCTGCGCTGGTCGCCAGCAACGCGTACGCCTTCAACGCTGTAGTGACCTTGCGCGGACGCACCTCCACCGGCTTCCAGCCTTTTGCATCCTGCTCTGCGCGACGACTAGCGAGCTCTTCGTCGGACACCAGCAAATTGATCGAACGATTAGGAATGTCGATCAGGATCTTGTCGCCGTCGCGCACCAGGCCGATCGCACCGCCTGCGGCGGCTTCCGGCGAGGCGTGGCCGATCGACAGGCCCGAGGTGCCGCCGGAGAAGCGGCCGTCAGTGAGCAGGGCGCATTGCTTGCCCAGGCCCTTGGATTTGAGATAGCTGGTGGGGTAGAGCATTTCCTGCATGCCGGGGCCGCCCTTGGGGCCTTCGTAGCGGATCACCACGATATCGCCGGCCTTCACTTCATCGGCGAGGATGCCCTTGACCGCCGAATCCTGGCTTTCGTAGACGCGGGCGTTGCCTTCGAACACGTGGATGGATTCGTCCACGCCTGCGGTCTTCACCACGCAGCCGTCGCGGGCGATATTGCCGTACAGCACGGCCAGGCCGCCTTCCTGCGAGAAGGCGTGTGCGACATCGCGGATGCAGCCTTCGCTGCGGTCGGTATCCAATGTGTCCCAGCGTGTGGCCTGGCTGAAGGCAATCTGGGTGGGGATGCCGGCCGGGCCGGCCTTGTAGAACGTGTGCACGGCCTCCGCGTCGGTCTGGGTGACGTCCCATTGCGCGATGGCATCGGCCAGCGTGCGTGCGTGCACCGTGGCCGCGTTGGTGTGCAGCAAACCGCCGCGTGCCAGCTCGCCGAGGATGGCCATGATGCCGCCGGCGCGATGCACGTCTTCGATGTGGTACTTGGGCGTATTCGGCGCCACCTTGCACAGCTGCGGCACGCGCTTGGACAGGCGGTCGATGTCGCGCATGCCGAACGGCACCTCGCCTTCCTGCGCGGCGGCGAGCAGATGCAGGATGGTGTTGGTCGAACCACCCATGGCGATGTCCAGGGTCATCGCGTTTTCGAAGGCCTCGAAGGTGGCGATGCCGCGCGGCAGCGCGGTGGGGTCTTCGCCGCCATACCAGCGATGGCACAGCTCCACCGCCACGCGCCCGGCGCGTAAGAACAGCTGCTCACGGTCAGCGTGCGTGGCCACCACGGTGCCGTTGCCCGGCAGCGACAGGCCCAGCGCTTCGGTCAGGCAGTTCATCGAGTTGGCGGTGAACATGCCCGAGCACGAGCCGCAGGTGGGGCAGGCGCTGCGCTCGAACTCGGCCACCTTTTCGTCGGAGGCGCTGTCGTCGGCGGCGATCACCATCGCGTCGATCAGGTCGAGCTTGTGCTCGGCCAGCTTGGTCTTGCCGGCTTCCATCGGGCCGCCGGAGACGAACACGGTGGGGATGTTGAGCCGCAGCGCGGCCATCAACATGCCGGGGGTGATCTTGTCGCAGTTGGAAATGCACACCAGCGCGTCGGCGCAGTGCGCGTTGACCATGTACTCGACCGAGTCGGCGATGATCTCGCGGCTGGGCAGCGAATACAGCATGCCGTCGTGGCCCATGGCGATGCCGTCGTCCACGGCGATGGTGTCGAACTCCTTAGCCACGCCGCCGACGCGTTCGATCTCGCGCGCGACAAGCTGGCCGAGATCCTTCAGGTGCACGTGCCCGGGCACGAACTGGGTGAACGAGTTGGCGATGGCGATAATGGGCTTGTGGAAGTCGCCATCGCGCATGCCGGTGGCGCGCCACAGTGCGCGGGCGCCGGCCATGTTGCGGCCGTGGGTGGAGGTCTTGGAGCGGTACTCGGGCATGGCGAAGTCGATGGCTGATTGGCGAGCGGTGGCTGGCAATTAGACCGCGTCGCAACTGTTGCTGCTGCAACGGTCGCGGCGCGTTCCGGTGATCTGGCACGGTAGCACGCGGGCGCATGCACGCCGTGCTGGCGGGCGGGCGAGGGCATCGTGCGCAGCGCACGCGGAATGCAGCAGCGCCGGCCGGCACTGCACGTGAACACGCGCCCCGGCTCCCGCTGCATCACGTCGTCGGCCCGGCATGTAATGCGATGTAAACGTATGCGGGCGCGCATGCAGTGCCCGGAGTGCGAACCGGAGCGCAGATCGCGCCGCCGGGACATCGGCAGGATTGTCCCTAGACCGGTGCGGCCAATGGGGGAGCAGCACCGCCAAGGATCTCCACCAACGGCACCGCAGGAGGCGCCCATGTCCGACCATCCTCATTCACGCCGCACGGCGGCAACGTCGCATCCCATCGACCAGACGCCGGCGGCAACGGCCGGCATCACGCGGCGTCGCGTGCTGCAGGGCGCAGCGGGCGCGGCGGCGCTGGCCGGCCTCGGGTGGGGCGGCCGCGCGGCCGCGCAGAGCGCCACCCTGCCGTTCGCGGGCCTGAACCTGTCGGGCCTGGCCTCCAACAGCTATGTGGAGAATGCCGAGATCGGCACGCACTACCGCGCCATCACCGCGCAGCACGTGGCTGCCGCCGGGGCCTGCCCGCTGTTCCGGCTGCCGACCACCGCCGCGCGCTTCACGCGTGGGCAGGGCGTGGCCTTGAACGAGACCTACTGCCGCCAGGTCCAGGACGCACTGGACCACATCGCCGTACGCGGCAAGCGCGCCATCGTGGAGCTGCATGACTACATGCGCCTGCCGCAGCGGGTGGCCGCCAAGTCCGGCTACCGGCGCGACGCCAGCGGCACGCTTGTCGATGCACGCGGCAACCGCGTCGACAACCCGGCCGCAACCGAGGTCTGGGCCGACACCTATCCGCTGCGCAGCTTCGGCTACCAGGGCTATTTCGATCGCCGCGACCAGTTGCTCAAGCTCTACGAATACCGCGTGATCGGCACGCCGGGGTGCACGCTCTACAACGAGGCCGGCCTGCCCGACCTGTGGGCACGCATCGTCAACCGCTTCAGGCAACACCCGGCGGTGTTCGGCTGGGGCGTGATGAACGAGCCATACCAGGGGAAGGAGCGCAACGCCGATGGCAGCGTGTTGTCGATGGCGGCGCACTGGCAGAACACCGCCACCGCGTGCTGCAAGACCATCATCGATCGCGACCGCGACCACTTCGTGTTCGTGTGCGGCAACGGCTATGCCAGTGCCCGGCTCTGGCAGCAGGACTCGATGGGCCTGTTCGACATCCCCGATCCCTACAACCGCATCGTCTACGAAGCGCACAACTACCTGGATAGCGACGGAGCTGGCGGCGGCAACTGGGTCGGGCCCGGCGGGCGCAACGAGGTGGTCAAGCCGGACACCGGCATCGAGATGGTGGCGCCCTTCATCGAAGCCCTGCAGCATGCCGGCAAACGCGGCTATCTGGGTGAGCATGGCTATCCGGCCGGCAACCACAGCGCGGAGGTCGCCACCACGCGCATGCTGGCGCATCTGCAGGCCAACAATATCCCCAGCACGCAGTGGTGCTTCGGCCCCGGCTGGCCGGATGACGATGTGCTGGGCATGAGCTACGACGTGGGCGCGGACATCCAGGCCAAGAGCAATCTCGCTGCGGTGCAGGCCTTCTTCGACGTGCGCCTGTCCGGCTACGTGCCGCCACCTCTCTAACCCCGGCGCCGCCGCGGCCCGGAGGACGCGGCGGTTTACACTGATGGCATGCGCATGGACTTCCCGTGCCGCGCCGGCTGCGCGGCCTGTTGTATTGCCCCGTCGATCAGTTCGGCGATCCCCGGCATGCCGCAGGGCAAGCCGGCGGGCGTGCCCTGCGTGCAGCTCGATGGCCGGGGCCGGTGTCGCCTGTTCGGCTTGCCGACGCGGCCGGCGGTGTGCGCCAGCCTGCGTCCATCGGAGGACATGTGCGGCGCTTCGCGCGCCCAGGCGCTGGCCACGTTGACGGCACTGGAGCAGGCCACGCGGCCGTAAGCGGCGCCAGGTCACCGGCGTCCTTGCTGCCATGCAACCCCGCCGCCATGCAACCCGCAGCTGGCTGCGGCTGCGCTGCATCCCGGGCGGCCAGGGATGCGCGGCGTGTGGCGCGTTGCTGCCGTCATCTCTCTGCGCGTCGGCCTGCCAGCAGCAGGCCACGGGTGTCTGCGGCAGGTGCATCCAGCTCGAAGGCGGTGTACCCGTGTCGCAGAGGGCCGATGCTGGCCTGCAGCCGCAGGGCGGGGACCCGGATTCAGCCCGCGCTGGCGCCGCCCAGATACTGATCCTTGAGCCGCACGTAATGCTGAGCGGAGTAATGCAGGCTTTCGATTTCCTTGTCGCTGAGGGTGCGGGCCAGGCGCGCGGGATTGCCCAGCCACAATTCGCCTTCGCCGACGATCTTGCCCGGGCCGACCACCGCGCCGGCACCGACAAAGCCGTAGCGCTTGACGGTGGCGCCGTCCAGCACGCAGGCGCCCATGCCGATCAGGCACAGGTCTTCAATGGTGCAGGCATGCAGGATGGTGCCGTGGCCAACCGTGACGTCGGCGCCGATCAGCGTCGGGTAGCCGGCCTTGTTGAACGGGCTATGGTGACTGACGTGGATGATGGTGCCGTCCTGCACGTTGGTACGCGCGCCGATCTGCACGTGATTGACGTCGCCGCGAATCACCGTGCCCGGCCACACCGATACGTCATCGCCCAGGCTCACCTTGCCGATGATGGTGCAGGCAGGGTCGATATAGACGCGTGCGCCCAGTTGCGGGATGTGGTCCAGGAACGAGCGAATCGGGGTCACGATGATCTCCAGCATGTCGGCGTGCCGCCCGGTGCGGGCACTGCCGGCATGATAGCGGGGCGACTGTCGCATGCGGCAAGCGCTGGCGTGGCAAATGACCTGTCTGGCTGTGGCCGTGGATGACGCAGCGGCGCGGCGTGTTGAAACGACCGACGCCAGAACCTGTGGGGCTACGCCTGAATGTTTGCTGGAGCTCCGAAGGGATCGAGTTGCACTGCGTGTGGAGGTTTGCAGTCATGCGCATCTAGCGTCGTTCAAGTTCGCTACCGCGAAATCTCGTATGCCATGCCTGCGCGACGAGTGCAGCAATGCGCTTCGCACTCCGGACCAGACGAACGTGGCGGTTACCCGGTCCGATCGCACGCCAGGTCACGCGCTGCAGCAGTAGGCGCGAGGTCGATCGTGTCCGTGCAAGCAATCCGCATGCCCCGGGTGCCGCCATGCAGACACCTCAACGAATGCATGACGAGCCAGACGAAGCGCTCTGCCAGCCTGTTCGATAAGCGCACACCAGTGCGTGCGGTTGTATTGAACGTCCCCTGCGATCGGCCTAGCGTGCCGATGGCGTTTTGCAGCGCGGCGCTCGTGCTGCGTTGCAGTGCCGATGCATTGTCGAGTGCCGCTGCTGCTTCGAGGCTTGCCCGCATCTTCGTCGTGCTGCCGCTGCACGCTCGCATGGCCACGCCTGCAGTTGCCAACGCACCTGCCATTCCTACACCAGGATCACCCGATGACCCCGAGCGCCGCGACACCTGCACCCTTCGTACTGGAACGCATGACGCCGTTCCAGTGGAGGGCGGTGGCGGTGTGCGTGTTGCTGACCATGCTCGATGGTTTCGATGTGATGGCGATGGCCTTCACCGCCCCGCATGTGTCGGCGCAATGGCAGTTGTCGGGCAAGCTGCTCGGGGCCTTGTTCAGTGCCGGCCTGGTCGGCATGGCAGCAGGATCGCTCATGTTGGCGCCGCTGGCCGACCACATCGGGCGGCGCGCGACGATCCTGGCCTGCCTGGCAATCTTGACCGTGGGCATGGGGGCCTCGGCGCTGGCCACCGACGTGTGGCAACTCGGCGCGTTGCGTGCGTTCACCGGCATCGGCATCGGCGGCATGCTGGCCTGCGTTGCGGTCATCGCTGCCGAGTATTCCACCGCCCGGTGGCGCAGCACGGCATTGGCGCTGCAGGCCACCGGTTACCCGACCGGCGCAACGCTGGGCGGCGCAATCGCGGCGTTGCTGTTGCAGCAATGGTCCTGGCATTCGGTGTTTGTGCTCGGTGCGCTCGGGTCGCTGCTGTGCGTGCCCTTGGTGCTGGCGTTTTTGCCCGAGTCGCTGGATTTTTTGATCACGCGGCGCCCGCCCGATGCAGCCGCACGCTTCAACGCGGTGCTCGCACGCATGGGCATGCCGCCGCATGCGGTACTGCCGTCACCGCCGCAGATTCCCAATCGGGCGCAGGGCTATGCGGCCCTGTTCGTGCCTGCATTGCGGCGGCAGTCGCTGTTGATCGCGCTGGCGTTCTTTCTGCTGATGTTCGCGTTCTATTTCGTACTCAGCTGGACCCCGAAGCTGCTGGTCGTGGCCGGCTTGTCGGCGGCGCAGGGCGTGACCGGTGGCGCGTTGTTGAATCTGGGCGGCATTGCCGGCGGGGCGGTCTTCAGCGCATTGGCCGCACGTGCGCGCCTGTCGCGGCTGACCGCCGGCGCGCTGGGGATCTCGGCGCTGGCGCTGCTGGCCTTTGGCCTCTACAACACCGTGCTGAGCTGGGCGTTTGCCACGGCGGTGCTGAGCGGCGCGGCGCTGTTTGCCGCCATCGCCGGGCTGTATGCGGTGGCGCCGGTGGTCTTCACGGCGGCGGTGCGTTCCACCGGCATGGGCTGGGCGATCGGGGTGGGCCGCTTCGGCGCGATCGCCTCGCCGCTGTGCGTAGGCCTGCTGGTGGACGCGGGCTGGTCGCCGGCGGCCCTGTACCTGGCCTGCAGCGTGCCGTTGCTGCTTGCGGCCGTCGCCGTGCTGGGCATGCGCCTGCCGGCGCGCTGAACTGCCCGGCTGGCGGTTGTCACGCAGCTGAGCGAGGTCGACCGGGCCAAAGAAATTCTGCGCACTGCCGATACCCCGACAGACCCTCCATCGTTGTGGCGGGCTCTTCCGCGGACCATTTGCAGATCAGCGCCGGCATGCTCAGAACCATCGACTCCGATCAACTCCGCCCCGGCATGTATGTCTACAAGCTGCTGGGCGCGTGGGTGCACCATCCGTTCTGGAAGACCTCGTTCCTGGTCGATTCGGATGACGTGGAGAAGATCCATGGCAGCCGGATCGAGCAACTGGTGATCGATACCGCGCGTGGCCTGGATCTGGAAACGGCGGCGCCGGACGCACCCGACCCGGAGCCCGAGCTGGCGGTACCGTCACCATCACCACCACCGACGCCCGAACCGCCCACCGCCACGCGCACCGCGCGCACCAATAGCGTCACCGCGCAGGTCGGCATCGAGTCCGAAGTGGTGCGCGCACGCAAGATCTTCGAAGACGGGCGCGACACGGTCGAGGCGATGTTCCGCGACGTGCGGCTTGGACGTACCGTCGACACCGAGGCGGCGATGCCGCTGGTGGAAGCCATCAACGAGTCGGTCCTGCGGCATCCGCAGGCCCTGATCAGCGTGGCAAGGCTCAAGACCGCCGACGACTACACCTATCTGCATTCGATGGCGGTGGCCGGCCTGATGAGCGGGCTGGCGCGCCAGCTCGGCTTGCCCGAAGGGCAGGTCGTCGAGGCGGCCATGGGCGGCCTGCTGCACGACATGGGCAAGGCGGTGACGCCGCTGGACATCCTCAACAAGCCGGGCAAGCTCACCGACGACGAAATGGAGGTCATGCGCCAGCATCCGCTGGATGGTCATCGCCTGCTGGTGGCCGGCGGCGTGCAGAACGCGGTGGTGCTGGAGATCGCGCTGCACCATCACGAGAAAATGGACGGCAGCGGCTACCCGAACCGCCTGGTGGGCGAGGACATCTCACTGATGTCGCGGATGGGCGCGGTGTGCGATGTGTACGACGCCATCAGCTCCGACCGCCCCTACAAGCGCGGTTGGGATCCGGCCGAATCGCTCAAGCGCATGGCGTCGTGGCAGGGGCATTTCGACCCGGTGGTGTTCCAGGCCTTCGTGCGCCGGCTGGGGATTTATCCGGTCGGCTCGCTGGTGCGGCTGGAGTCGCAGAGACTGGCGGTGGTGATCGAGCAGACCGCCGATGCGCTGCTCAAGCCCAAGGTCCGCGTGTTCTATTCGGCCAAGTTGCGCAGCCATGTGCTGGTGCAGGACATCGATCTGTCGCGGCCGGATTGCCAGGACCGCATCGCACAGATGGAAAGCCCCACCGACTGGGGCTTCCGCGACCTCGAGAAGCTATGGTTGCCGTAATCGGTAATTCGTAACCCGTAGGCCACCAGTTAGCAGTTGGCCTAGCTGGCACGCAGATGCATCGAGCGAGCGCCACGCCAGTTGAGGAATCCCGCTGGGTGATTGGGCTGGATGCGCAAGCGTCGCGTGGTGACAACCGCAGCGTTGTCCTCGTGCTTGCCGCCACCGCTGCCAGGCCCGGCACACCGCACGCACCCGTGCCCGGCGCGCCGGCCGCAAGCCGGTTGCCGCACCACCACCAGGCGCATTGGTCAGCCTGGCGAGCGCGACCATGCTGCGCTGCAGCTTGGCAATGTAGTTATGATCCATAACTATTCCGGAACGCAATCACTTGCCAACCTGGAACCCATGTCTCAGCCGTGCCTGGATGACCGTCGCTTCCCACACCTGCCTGCCGCCGCAGACGGCCGCCCTGTGCTGGCGCTGGACCGGCACCTACATGCTGTGGCCTGCCTGCACGACGGGGCCACGCCCCCCTCGGCATGCCTGAGCGCGTCTACAATGCAGCTCACGCCGCGGACCGGCGTTGCGGGCAGTGTGCGTTGCGCGCACCGGTCCGCCCGTCGTCTTCGCTGCGAGAACCGTCATGTCCGTCACTGCCAATGCCGCCCTGCCGCCGGATGCCGTCACCACGGTGGATCAGGCGCGCCTGCTGCGGCTGCTGGGCTACCGCATCACCCGCACCGAGTTGCTGGTGCGGCGGATGTTTCAGGACTGCGTGGCAGCGTTCGATCTCAAGCCGGTGGACTTCTCGCTGCTGATGCTGGTGGACGGAAACCCGGGCATCAACCAACGCCAGATCGGCGATGTGCTTCACGTGTCGGCGCCCAACCTGGCGATCGTGGTGGCACGCCTGGTCAAGCGCCGGCTGCTGCGGCAGGTGCGGGGACGCCAGGACCGACGCATGCAGCACCTGTCGCTGACCACCGCCGGTGTGACCCTGCTGAGCGCCGCCGAGGCCGAAGTGCTGCGGATGGAACAGCAACTCAGCGTGGTGCTTGGCAGCAGCGAGGCGCCGTTGCTGCGCGCGCTCGACCGGCTGGACCGTCTGGACACCGCCTGATCCGCAGCTGCCGTGCAGGCGCACGGCCCGCTTTCCACCTGGCCTTTGCACGCGCCGTCGCCGGCGTGTCGATCGCGCCTGCCTGACCGTTGTTCCGCCGCAGTGTCCGCTGTCCCTCCCCGTGCTGGAGATGTTTGCAGTGAACTATCGATCGGTCCTGTCTGGGTTGTCTTCCCGCGCGTCGGGGCTGCGCCGCGCAGCGCTTGCCACGGTGGCGCTGCTCGCTGCCGGCACCGCCGCGGCGCAGAACCTGCCGCAGAGTACGACGCTGACCAACGGCATCAATACCGGCGGTACCAGCTATCTGGACGGCTTCACCCGCACCACGCCCGGCTGGGCGGTGATCACCTATCTGCGTCAGAGCTCACTGGATGCGGTCAAGGATTCCCGCGGCAACGACGTGCCGGTGTTCGATCGCCCACGCATCGATTCGACCCTGCTGCTGACCCAGGTCGCCTATGTCACGCCGTACCAGCTCTTTGGCGGCGCGGTTGGCATCAACACGCTGCTGCCGCTGATCAACCTGGATGCCTCGTTCGGGCGCAACAGCATTGCCAGCTTGCGCGACAACGGCGCCGGTGTGGGTGACCTGACCTTTGGCCCCTATCTGCAGATGCTGCCGGTGATCCGCAATGGCAGGCCGGTGTTTTCGCAGCGTTTCGAAATCAATGCGATCGCGCCGACCGGCAAGTTCGACCGCGACCGCGACCTCAATCAGGGCGCCGGCTACTGGTCGCTGGTGCCGCAATACGCGTTCACCGTGTTCCCGACGCCCAACTGGGAAGTCAGCGCACGCATCAACTACATCTACAACTTCCGCAGCGAGCGGCGTCCGAACCTGCCGCCGGGCTTTGCGTTCCGCAACGGCCAGGCCGGCGATGCGGGCTGGATCAACTTCGCAACATCCTGGGAAGTGGTGCCCGACATCCGCCTTGGCGTGAATGCCTATTACCTCACCCAGTTCCGCGACAACCGCACCAACGGGCAGCGCGTGGCCGACACCCGCCAACGCGTGTTCTATGCCGGCCCCGGCGGTGTATGGCGGATGGATGCCAACAACATGCTGTTTGCCAATGTGTATCTGCCGGTGGAGGTCAAGAACGCTGCCTCCGGCAACAACGTCAACCTGCAGTACGTCCATGTGTTCTAGCGCCGGTACGGCCGGCCTCTTCGGAGAGTGGCAATGAATTTGCAGAACAAGACGATCGTGGTCACCGGCGTGGCATCGGGCATCGGTGCCGAAGTGGCGCGCCTGGCCCGTTTCCATGGCGCCAGGGTGATCGGCGTCGATCGCACGCCGGTGCAGATGTCGCTGCACGGGTTCCACCAGGCCGATCTTGGCGATCCGGCGTCCATCGATGTGCTGGTGCAGGCCTTGCCGGAGCGCATCGACGCGCTGGCCAACGTGGCCGGCGTTCCCGGCACCGCACCGCTGGAGGTCGTGGCGCGCGTCAACTACCTGGGTCTGCGCCATTTGAGCCGGGCGCTGCTGCCGCGCATGACGCCTGGCGGTTCCATCATCAACGTGGCCTCCATCCTGGGCGCCGAATGGCCGCAACGCCTGGAGCTGCACAAGCAACTGGCCGCCACCGACAGCTTTGCGTCCGGCACTGCGTGGTTGCAGGCGCATCCGGTGAGCCACGACACCTGCTACCAGTACTTCAAGGAAGCGCTGATCGTATGGACCCTACTGCAGTCGCGGACCTGGTTCGCCGAGCATGGCGTGCGCGTCAACAACGTCGCGCCCGGACCGGTGTTTACGCCGATTCTCGGCGATTTCGTCACCATGCTCGGCGAGGAGCGCGTCAAGGAAGACGCCAAGCGCATGACGCGTCCGGCGTACGCCGACGAGGTGGCAGAGGCCATCGTGTTTCTCGCCTCCGATGCTGCGCGCTGGATCAACGGCATCACCTTGCCGGTCGATGGCGGGCTGGCGTCCACCACCCTGTAACACCACCCCCTCAGCAGGAGGCTAGACCATGAACGCTCTCCCCAACACCGCGATTGCCGCGTCGTCCGTCCCGGCGTGGCATGGCTGTATCTTCAATGGCGACTGGGTGCCCGGCAACGGCGGCACCGCGCAGATCATCGAACCGGCCACCGGCAAGCTGCTGCACGAAGTGGGCAAGGCCGATCTGGCCGATGTCGCCGCTGCCGTGGCGCTGGCGAAAAAAGCGCAACGTGCCTGGGCAGCCACGACGCCGCGTGAGCGCGCTGCCGTGTTTCACCGTGCCGCGCAGCTGATGGAAGCGCGCAGTGCGGAAGCGGCGCTGCTGATCGCGCGCGAAACCGGCGGCATCCTGCCCAAGGCCCAGCGCGAAGTGAACGAGTCGGTGGTGTTCTATCAGCAGGCGGCGGCGCTGCCGCTGCAGGCCGTCGGCCAGGTGCTGCCCACCGGCGCCGGCCAGCTCAGCCTGGCCCGGCATCTGCCGCTGGGCGTGATCGCGGTGATTTCCCCGTTCAATTTTCCGTTGATCCTGTCGCTGCGGTCGGTGGCTCCGGCGCTGGCGATGGGCAATGCGGTGGTGCTCAAGCCTGACCCGCGCACGCCGTACACCGGCGGCGTGGTCATCGCGCAGGTGCTGGAGGAAGCGGGCCTGCCGAAGGGCTTGTTGCACGTGCTGCACGGCGATGCCGCCATCGGCCAGGCGCTGGTCGAATCGCCGGATGTCCCGATGATTGCCTTTACCGGCTCCACCGCTGCCGGGCGACGCATCGGCGAGATCGCGGGCCGGCACCTGAAGAAGGTGTCGCTGGAGCTGGGCGGCAACAACGCGGTGATCGTGCTCGACGACGCCGATCTGGACAGGGCGGCCTCTGCCGTGGCGTTCGGCGCCTACATGCATCAAGGGCAGATCTGCATGGCCACCGGCCGCGTGCTGGTCCAGCGCAGTATTGCCGATGCGCTGACCCAGCGGCTGGCTGAAAAGGCCAGGCATCTGCCTGTCGGCGATCCGGTCAGCGGCACCGTGGCACTGGGTCCGATCATCGACCAGCGCCAGCTGCAGCGTGTGATCGATATCGTGGACGACAGCGTCGCCGCCGGTGCGGTGGTGGAAGCCGGTGCCAGCAACGAAGGCCTGTTCTATGCGCCGACGGTGCTGTCCAATGTGCGTCCGGGCATGCGTGCATTCGACGAGGAAGTCTTCGGGCCGGTGATCAACATCACCGTGTTCGACACCGACGAAGAAGCCGCGGAACTGGCCAACCATGGCGAGTACGGCCTGGCCGCCGGCATCCTGTCGGCATCGGTGTCGCGCGCGATGAACCTGGGCGACAAGCTCCATACCGGCCTGTTGCACATCAACGACCAGACCGTGTCCGACGAAGTCATCAACCCCTTCGGCGGTACCGGTGCCTCGGGCAACGGCACCAGTGTCGGCGGGCCGGCCGACTGGGAGCAGTACACCCACTGGCAGTGGCTGACGATCAAGAACGAAGTGCCGCAATACCCGTTCTGATCGGCGTGGGCGACCGACTGCGCCAAGGGCCAAGCAGCACACTCGCGGCGTCGAGGGCGCGGTGCCCTCACCGCTTGCGGGACACGCCGTGAACCCGTCCTTGGGGGCTCGGTGGCGGCATCCATGCCGCCACACGGTCCCGCAACCGGTAAGGACACCGCACCAGACAGTTGGCCGGCACTCATCTGAATAGCTGTCTCTCGTGCGGTGTGCATCAGACATGGAGCCGATGCTCCATGGTCGAACAAGGCGCATCCAGCACGGCTCTTAGCCTTGCACACCGACCATCTCGCCTGGGTCCTTGCCCGCTCACCGTCGCGGGACCCTGAGCGGCATGGATGCCGCGCCGGAGCCTACATGGACGTACTTGCGGCGTGTCCTGCGATGGTGGGCGGGCAAGGACCCTGCAGCAAACTGACAGCACCGAGTGCGCGCTGCCCTCAACGCTTGCGGGACACGCCGTGAACCCATCCCTGGGGGCTCGGTGGCGGCATTCATGCCGCCACACGGTCCGGCAATCAGCGAGGACACCGCACCGGACAGTCCGCTGGTTACTTTGTTGAAAACCCTGCAACCAGCCCACGGATCGGCCGCTCTTAATCGCCAGCGCGAAAGCGCGTCGGCGAACAGCCGGCGTGACGTACGAAATAGCGGCTGAAATACGCAGCGTCGAAAAATCCAAGGTCGGCGGCGATCTGCTGCACGCTCAGGCTGGTGTAGCGCAGGCTGCGGCGGGCTTCGAGCATGATGCGGCGCTGCAGTAATTGCAGTGCCGAGGCGCCGGCCAGTCGCTGGCACAACGCGTTGAGATGGCCCGGCGTCAGGCCCAATTGCTCGGCATAGCGGGAGATCGGCCAATGCGCACGGTAATGCTCGTCGATCAAGGCCTGATAGCCGCGGAGATGGCGTAGTGCCGGGTCGGCATACGGACTCACCGCAGCGGCATCCTGCGCGTGTTCCAGCGCCGTGCGGGCGGTCCAGATCAACAACTGCGCTGCGGCGGCGTGCAATGCGGCCTCATGGCCGACGCGTCGGCAGGCATGGTCGTCGGCAATGCTGGCGAACAGCACGTCGAGCAGCCCGCGTGCGCGTTGTGCGTGCAGGACCTGCGGGATGGTCAGGGCAGTCTGCAACAGTGGTGCAGCACTCAAGGCGCCGCGCACCAGCGGCATGCACAAGGTGATGATGTGGCCGCGCACCCGCGGATCGAACCCGAAGCCATGCACGCACAGCGGCGGCAGCCAGATCACGCGCGCGCCACGCAGGCGCTGGCTGCGGCCATCCAGCTGCAGCGTCGCCGGCCCGCGTTGCACGTACAACAACTGTGCCAGGTCCTCGTGCCGGTGCGGAGTGATGTGCCAGTCATGTAGCCGGCTGCGTGCGGCAATCGACTCCCAATGCAACAACTCGGGTGTGTCGGCGTGCTGCTCGCCGTACAGGCCGAAGGCGGGCACCGCGGTGGCTGCAGCAATGGCGTGCGCGCGTCTGGGCATCGTCGAAAAGTCCAAGCACTGCGCGCAATCATCCCTTCACTGCACGCGCTTGGCTACCCACACTGGCCTGCATCCGTCAGCTGGGGCAGGAGCATTGCATGCGCACCCAAATCGCGATCATCGGCGCCGGCCCGTCCGGCCTGTTGCTGGGCGAGCTGTTGCTACGGGCCGGCATCGACACCGTGGTGATCGAGCGGCAGACGCCGGACCACGTGCTGGGGCGGATTCGTGCCGGCGTGCTGGAACAGGGCAGTGTGGCGCTGTTGCAGCGGGCAGGGGTTGGCGAACGCGTGCAGCGCGAGGGCCTGCCGCATCACGGCTTCGAACTGTCGCTGGATGGCCGCCGGGAGCGGATCGACCTGCTGCGCGGTTGCGGACGCAGCGTCACCGTCTACGGCCAGACCGAGGTCACTGCCGATCTGATGCAGGCACGTGCACGCAGCGCTGCGCCGACGTACTACAGCGCGCAGGACGTGACGCTGTGCGGGGTGGAAAGCGACGCACCCGCGGTGGAGTTCACCCATGAAGGCCGGCGCCAGCGCATCGACTGCGACTACATCGTCGGCTGCGACGGCTTCCATGGCATCAGCCGCGCCAGCATTCCGCCCGAGCGACTGCGCCTGTTCGAGCGGGTGTATCCCTTCGGGTGGCTTGGCGTGCTTGCCGACACCCCGCCGGTCCACGACGAGTTGGTCTACGCGCAGCACCCGCGCGGCTTCGCGTTGTGTTCGATGCGCTCGCCGACGCGTTCGCGCTACTACGTACAGGTACCGGCCGATGCGCGGGTAGAGGCATGGAGCGACCAGGCGTTCTGGGATGCATTGCGTGCGCGGTTGCCCGAGACGCTGGCTGCGCAATTGATCACCGGGCCATCGATCGAAAAGAGCATTGCGCCGTTGCGTAGCTTCGTCGCCGAGCCGATGCAGTACGGGCGCCTGTTCCTGGCCGGCGACGCGGCGCATATCGTGCCGCCCACCGGCGCCAAGGGCTTGAATCTGGCGCTGGCCGATGTCGGCCTGCTTGCGCAATTGTTCGAGCGCTGGAACGCGCGTGGCGACGCCGAGGTGCTGCAACGGTACTCGGCGCTGGCGCTGCAACGCGTCTGGAAGGCCGAACGGTTTTCATGGTGGATGACCACCTTGCTGCATACCTTCGCCGACCAGGACGCGTTCACCGCACGCATTCATGCCGCGGAACTGGAGTATCTGCTGGGCAGCGAGGCAGGGCGCGCGACGGTGGCTGAAAACTATGCCGGCCTGCCACTGGTGGAACTGCCGGAGTAAGTGTGGCCATGACCGATGCCGGAGATCCCTCGTGTGCGCCTGAGAATTCGGCTGCAGTGGTTACCGTCGGATTACCACCAATGCCGGAAGTGCCCTGGTGCACTCCAGGGCGGCTAGCGGGCGAGCAGACGCGGCCGTTAGGCTGGTGGCGACGCGTAGAAACCCTGTATGCCAAGGCGCGTCATTCCCCCAATCAGCGGCGCACCGTGCTGGCGTTCCAGCCAGCGTAGCGCCCGTCTCCACATAAGGAGTCTTCCATGAATAAGCTGTTCTCCCGCGCCTTGCTACTGGTCATGCTGGTAGCGCCGGTGGCTGCGTTCGCGCAGACCGCGGTGACCGAAAATCCCAACCACCAGAAGATGCTGCTCGGCTCCACCTGGCCGGAGACTGTCAACAAGCGGCTGGTTTACGACTTCTGGCGCATCGTGTTCGAGGCCGGGCAGGTGCAGGAAGCGCCGAAATACATGGACAAGAACTACATCCAGCACAACCCGAACGTGGCGAACGGCCGCGATGCCTTCATCGCGTTCCTGACCGCGTTCGTGCCGCCGACACCGGTGCAGGAACGCGTGCAGCTGCCGCTGGTGGCCATCACCGCCGACCGTGACCTGGTCACGCTGGTGTCGGTGCGCACGCTGCCGGATCCGCGCGATCCGAGCAAGACCTACACCACCACCTGGTTCGACATGTTCCGCATCGAAAAGGGCCTGATCAAGGAGCACTGGGATCCGGACACCATTGCCGGCCGCGCCAATACCGGCGGGCAGTAATCGCTGCTGCGTTGCAGGGCTGCAGCGTGCAGCTCTGCAATGCGTGATCCGTGCAGGGAGTAACAACCATGCACGTGGTTGACGAAAACGACAACGCCGGCCTGATGGCGGGCGTCGTCGTCTTGATGGCAGCGGTCAGCTGATGCGGAAGCCCATCGTCGCTTCCACCGCCTGCTGCCAGCCGGCATACAGTTGTTCGCGCTTGTCCTCGGCCATGGTCGGCTCGAAGCGGCGATCCACCGCCCACTGCTTGGCGATCTCTTCGCGGCTGCTCCAGAACCCGGTTGCCAAGCCGGCCAGATAGGCCGCGCCGAGCGCAGTGGTTTCGGCTACTTCCGGGCGCAGCACCGGCACGTTGAGCATGTCGCTCTGGAACTGCGCCATGAAATCGTTGGCGATCGCGCCGCCGTCGGCGCGCAGTTCCTTCAGTTCGATGCCCGAATCGGCCTGCATCGCGGTCAACACGTCGCGGGTCTGGTACGCCATCGATTCCACCGCCGCGCGCACGAAATGTTCCTTGGTGGTGCCGCGGGTCAGCCCGAACACCGCGCCGCGGATATCGCTGCGCCAGTACGGCGCGCCCAGGCCGACGAAGGCCGGCACCAGATAGACCCCGTCGTTGTCGCCGGCGCGTTCGGCATAGGCCTGCGAGTCGCTGGCCTTGCCGAGCATGCGCAGGCCGTCGCGCAGCCATTGCACCACCGATCCTGCGACGAAGATCGAGCCTTCCAGCGCATATTCGACCTTGCCGTCGATGCCCCAGGCAATCGTGGTCAACAGGCCGGCCTTGGACGCGACCGCCTTGTCGCCGGTATTCATCAGCGCAAAGCAGCCGGTGCCGTAGGTGTTCTTGGCCATGCCCGGTTCGAAGCAGGCCTGGCCGAACAACGCCGCCTGCTGGTCGCCGGCGATGCCCGCGATCGGCACCTGCTCGCCATAGAAATACTGGGTCTGGGTCATGCCGTAGATTTCGCTGGACGAGCGCACCTCCGGCAGCATCTCCTTCGGCACGTCGAGCATGGCCAGCAGCTCGGCATCCCATTCCAGCGTGTGGATGTTGTACATCAAGGTGCGCGAGGCATTGGTGTAGTCGGTGACGTGCACCTTGCCGCCGGTGAGATTCCAGATCAGCCAGCTGTCGATGGTGCCGAAGGCCAGTTCGCCGTTGCGCGCGCGTTCGCGGGCGCCGTCGACGTGATCGAGGATCCATTTGACCTTGGTGCCGGAAAAATACGCATCGATCAGCAGGCCGGTCTTGTCGCGCACCATCTGCTCGTGCCCGGCCTCCTTGAGTTGCGTACAGATGTCCTTGGTCTGCCGCGATTGCCAGACGATGGCGTTGTAGATCGGCTGGCCGGTGGCCTTGTCCCACACCACCGCGGTCTCGCGCTGGTTGGTGATGCCGATGCCGGCGATCGAGCGCGCATCGATCTGCGCATTGTTGAGCAGCTCGGTGATCGTGGTGTAGACGCTGGTCATGATCTCGCGCGGATTGTGTTCCACCCAGCCCGGCTGCGGAAAGATCTGGCCGAATTCGCGCTGCGCCACGCCGGCCACCTTGCCGTTGCGATCGAACAGCATCGCGCGCGAGCTGGTGGTGCCTTGATCGATCGCAAGGACGTATTGCTTTTCCATCGGAGATTCCTCGAACAATGCCGGCGCTGGCGCACGGCGAGAAAGTGGGCAATGCACGCCGCTGTTCGAGAGGCCAAGGAAACCGGGGCCTGCTCCACAGCGGCGCGGTGCTGTCAGTCGTGCAGCATCGCAGTCAGCGCGGATCGAGCGGCGCTTTGCCGCCTTGCAGGTGGCGCACGCGTGCCGGCAGGAACGGCAGGATCAGCCACTGGTAGGCAAGCGCGCCGATCGGGCCGCCGATCAACGGGCCGACGATGGGGATCCACCAGTAGTTGTCCTTGGCCGGCAAAGCGGCTTCGCCCCAACCGGCAAGGTAGGCGAACAGGCGCGGGCCGAAGTCGCGCGCCGGATTCATCGCCCAGGCTTCCAGATAGCCCATCGATGCGCCCAGCGTGGCCACCAGCAGGCCGATCATCAGCGCGCCGGAATTGGCGGTCGGCGCAGCTTCATTGAACTGCTCGGTGATGGCGAAGATGCCGAAGATCAGGAACGCGGTGATGATGATCTGGTCGACCAGCGCATGCATCGGCGTGACCGCAAGGCCGGGGGCGGTGAAGAACACTCCGGCGGCGCCACCGGCTTCGCGGGTGAGCTGCTGCACCTGGTTGTAGTGGTCGATCACCGGGCCATACAACTGGTAGACGATGGCCGCGCCCAGGAACGCACCGATCACCTGCGCGCCCCAGTACGGCAGCACCTTCTTCCAGGAGAACCCGCGGAACAATGCCAGCGCCAGCGTCACTGCCGGATTGGCATGCGTGCCGGACACCGAGCCGGTGACATAGATCGCCAGCGTCACCGCCAGGCCCCAGGCGATGCAGACGCCCCAATAGGCGTTCTGGTACGGGCTGGGGTCGTAGAGGACGTACATGGCCGCGACCGAATCGCCGAGCGCGATGATGATGAACATCGCCACCGCTTCGGAAATCAACTCACCCACCAGTTGGCGGCTCATGCGCGCGACCCCGTGCCGATGGCGACGACGCAGGCAGGATGGTGCGACGCGCGCATCGGCGCGCAGGGGTGCTGGGTAATGCTCATCTGGGGGTGCCCTCCACGTGACTCAGGATGATGCCGGCGAATGCGCCAGGATACGTTGCCGAACGACCCGTCCTCGCCGGCAACGCGGTTCGATCAGGCCGGCACGGCATCCGCCTGCCGGACTGATTGCGTCTGCAGGTACGCTTCCAGGCGCGCGCGCCCGGCCGCGTCGATGCGCAGACCGAGTTTGCTGCGGCGCCACAGGATGTCGTCGGCGGTCGCGGCCCACTCGTGGGCGCACAGGTAGTCCACCTCGGCCTGGTACAGATCGGCACCGAAGTGCGTGCCCAATGCCGCGATATCCTGTGCATCGCCCAGCAGCTGCTCCGCGCAGGTGCCGTAGTTGCGCACCAGCCGCTGCGCGGTGGGTGCCGGCAGCCACGGGCGTGCCGTGCGCACGCGTTCGAGCAGGCTGGCGATATCGCGCTGTTCGCCGCCGGGCAATGCATCGCCGCGCGCGGTCCACGCCGGCTTGCGTGCACCCAGCGCCTGGGTCAGGCGGTCGACCGCTTCTTCGGCCAGCTTGCGATAGGTGGTCAGCTTGCCGCCGAAGACGTTGAGCAATGGTGCGCCGTCGGTGAGCACTTCCAGCTGGTAATCGCGGGTGACTTCGGCGGCGTTGTCTTCGGCATCGTCGAGCAGCGGGCGCACGCCGCTATAGCTCCACACCACATCGGTGGGGCTGATCTGCTGCTGGAAATACAGGTTCACCGCCTCGCACAGATACTGCACCTCGGCCGCATCGATGCTGGGTGCGGCGGGGTCGGCCTGGTAGTCCACATCGGTGGTGCCGATCAGGGTGAAGTCGTGCTCGTACGGAATGGCGAACACGATGCGCCGATCCGGTTGCTGAAAGATGTACGCATGGTCGTGGTCGAACAATTTTGGCACCACGATATGGCTGCCCTTGACCAGCCGCAGTGCGTGCTTGTGCGGCACCGCGGCCACCTTGTCCAGGAACGACACCGCCCACGGCCCGGCCGCATTGGCGAGCGCGCGCGCCTGCACGGTGCGGCGGCGGCCGTCGCGGTCTTCCAGTTCGGCGTACCAGAAGCCCGCATCGCGCCAGGCACCGACACAGCGCGTGCGCGTGCGGATCTGGGCACCGCGCCTGGCGGCGTCCATCGCATTGAGCACCACCAGCCGCGCGTCCTGCACCCAGGCATCGGAATAGACAAAGCCGGTGCGCAGCGATTCCTGCAGCGGCTGGCCGACCGGGTGCGTGCGCAGCGACAGCCGGCGCGAGCGCGGCAGGCTGCGCTTGCTGCCGCCAAGATGGTCGTACAGGAACAGGCCGGCGCGAATCATCCAGGCCGGGCGCAGATGCGGTTGATGCGGCAGCAGGAAGCGCAGCGGCCAGATGATGTGCGGGGCCAGCCGCAGCAGCACTTCGCGCTCGGCCAGCGCCTTGCCGACCAGCGCGAACTCGTACTGCTCCAGGTAACGCAGGCCGCCGTGAATGAGCTTGGTGCTGGCGCTGCTGGTATGCGCGGCCAGGTCGTCCTGCTCGCACAGGCACACCGACAGGCCACGCCCGGCCGCATCGCGGGCGATGCCGACCCCGTTGATGCCGCCGCCTATCACCAGAAGATCGTATGTCTCGCCCATTGGTGTCTCCGTCCGGGCGCGCAGGAGCGAACCCAAGTTGTCATGTTCGAACATATTCGAACATCAAACCTTTTTGGAACGTGAAGAGCTGCGACGCCCGGGCTGCGGGCGACGTTCTAATGTTTGAGCCTATCGGGAACTCAAATTCGATCGCCAGGGTGGATCGATCGGGCGATTCAATCGGGGTGTGCATTGCGCAAACGCACACAAACGAACAATCGGCTCAGCCGGCGTTGCCGGGCGCGGCCAGGTGCACGCGGGTGCCGGCCTCGGCCAGCACGGCGGCCAGCTCCTGCGGCGGCGGCCGGTCGGTGAACCAGTCGTGCACCTGGGCGATTGCGCCCAGTCGCACCATGGCGTTGCGGCCGAACTTGCTGTGGTCGGCGGCCAGCAACACCTGCCGCGAGTGTTCGATGATGGCCTGGGCCACGCGTACTTCCTGGTAGTCGAAGTCCAGCAAGGTGCCATCCAGGTCGATGCCGGAAATGCCGATCACCCCAAAGTCCACCTTGAACTGCCGGATCAGCTCTACCGTCGCCTCGCCGGTCACGCCCTGGTCGCGCCCGCGCACCACGCCGCCGGCCACGATCACCTCGAAGCTGGGATTGGCGCTGAGCATCACCGCCACGTTGAGGTTGTTGGTGATCACGCGCAGGCCGCGGTGCTGCAGCAAGGCGCGCGCGACCTCTTCGTTGGTGGTGCCCAGGTTGATGAACAGCGAGGCATCGTCGGGGATGAAGCGGGCGACCTGTGCGGCGATGTGCTGTTTCTCGCGCGCCTGCAGCGCCTTGCGCGCGGTGTAGGCCAGGTTTTCCACGCTCGAGGGCATGCTGACGCCACCGTGATAGCGGCGCAGCACGCCGGCATCGCACAGCAGGGTCAGGTCGCGCCGGATGGTCTGCGGCGTCACCTCAAAGCGCGTCGCCAGCCCTTCCACCTCGGCAAAGCCCTGCTGCCGCACCAATGCCACCAATTGTTCCTGGCGCGGGTTGAGTGCCGGCGCCGGGACCGTCCTGTAGTGAGTCGACTCCATGCGCAGATGATCGCGCATGCGCGTGAGGATGCAAACACGCGCCGCGTGAGCGCCGGCGTGTCGATGGCCGCGCTCAGCCCAGCTCGCCCCGGTAGCCGGTATCGATGCTGATGCTGCCGCCCACCGCGCGCGAGACGCAGGCGCACAGCTTGCGGTTCTCGCGGCGCTGTTCGTCGCTGAAGAACACATCGCGGTGATCGATATCGGCCGCGCTGTCCAGCACCTCGACCGCGCACAGCCCGCATTCGCCACGCCGGCATTCGGCGATCAGCTCCACCCCGGCGTCGGCCAGCGCATCCAGCATCGATTCGTTCTCGGCCACCGGCACTTCCAGCCCGAGCCCGGGCAGCTTGACCACGAAGGCCTGCGCCGGCACCCGCCCGCTGTTGCCGAAGGTTTCGAAATGCAGCCGTGCGCGCGAACGCCCGGCCGCGTGCCAGTGCTGGCGCACCGCTTCGAGCATGCCGAGCGGGCCGCACACGTACACCTCGGCAGTGGGCGACAGCCGCGCCAGCTCGGCAGCAAGCTCCGGCCGGCCGGCATCATCGTCGCAGTGCAGTTGCAGGCGCTCGCCGAGCAGCGCTTCCAGTTCGTCGACATAGGCCATTGCACGGCGCGTACGTCCGACATAGAGCAGGCGGAACGCGCGGTGGCGGCGCGCCAGCCGCTGCGCCATGCCGATGATCGGGGTGATGCCGATCCCGCCGGCGATCAGCAGGATCTCCTCGCCGCCTTCATCCAGCGCGAAGTTGTTGCTGGGCGGGGAGATCTCCACCACATCGCCGGGCTGCAGCGTCCACATGTGCCGCGAGCCGCCACGGCTGTCGGGCATCTGCCGTACCGCGATCTGGTAATAGCCGTCGGCACGCGGCTCGCCCACCAGCGAGTACGAGCGCACGTCGGCGCGGCCATGCAGCTGCAGGCGAAAATCCAGATGGCTGCCGACCTCGAAGCCGCGTGCCGCGGTGCCCGGGTCGAGCACGATCTCGCGCACGCCCTCGCAGGCATCGGCGATGCTGACGACATGGGCGCGGTGCCACTGGGTGTCTTTACGCATGGGGAACTCCAGGCAGAAGGGCGGGCTGGCTGCTGCCAGCGGTGGCGGGATGGGCGCGGCCGATCAATGCACCACCGCGCACCCGGGTGATCGCCGCCGGGGTCTGCAGCACGTGACGCAGATTGCGATGGGCCAGCCGTGCGTGTTCGCGCATCAGCGCTTCGGCACGCGCGCCCTGGCGGTCCTCGATGGCGGCGATGATTTCGCGGTGCTGGTCCTGCGCCAGGGTCAGGATCAGCCGCGCCTCGGTGCTGGTGGTCTGCGCCATGACCAGGCTGTTGGGCGAGGCGAACGGCAGCTGCAGCACGCGGGTGAGTTCGCGGCCCAGTACATCGCTGCCGGCCATGGCCACCAGCAGCGCGTGGAATTGCGCATTGGCCTGCACGTACGCGCTGAAGTCGATGGCCTGCAGCGGCGGGCCGACGATGCCGTCGAGCGTGTCCAGCAACTGGCGTGCCTGGGCCAGTGCCGCGGCCGATGCGCCGCGTTCGGCCGCGATGCGCGCGGCCAGGCCTTCGAGCGTGCCGCGCAGCTCGATTGCATCGTGCACGTCGCGTTCGCTGAAGGCCTGCACCGCATAGCCGCCGCCCGGCAGTGCGCTGGCCAGGCCTTCCTCGCACAGCCGCTGCAACGCCGCGCGTACCGGGGTGCGCGACATGCCCAGCCGCTGCACCACCGCCAGCTCGGACAGGCGCGTTCCGGCGGGCAGGGTGCCGTCGAGGATCAGTTCGCGTAGCGACAGCAGCGCACGCGTGGTCTGCGCGGCACTGCTGCGAAACGGAGTGGTGGGCGACATACGGAGCTCCCGGCGCGCTGCCTCAGCCCACCATGCGCAGCGACAGTTCCTGCGCGCGCTGTTCCTGGGCGATCAGCCGGTCGATCACGCGGCGTGCCCACATCCCGCCGGCATCGACGTTGAGGTTGTAGAAGGTGTGATCCGGATGCGCGTCGATGGCGCGTTGCTGCGCTTCCAGCACCGCCTCGTCCTCGCCGAACACGCCGGTGACGCCTGCGCGGGTGAGCGTGGTCAGGGATTGATCGTGCAGCGCGTAGTTGCGCATGAACGCCCAGAAGTAGTGGCAGGTGGTGTCGGTTTCGGGCGTGATGGTATTGAGCACGTAGCCGTTGACGCCCTGGCTGCGGTCGCCCTCCGGCGCGCCGGTGCCGGCGATGGCCACGCCGACATCGATGGCGATGGTGCCGGGCGCTTCGAAGCGGATGATCTGCCAGCGGTCGACCTTGCCGCGGTAATCCAGATGGCGCGCGATCTGGCTGGCCCAGAACGGTGGCGCGTCGATATTGCGCATCCAGCGCGACACCACCACCGAGCGGTCGCCATGCATCACCTCGAACGGCGCTTCGGCGATCTCGTCCTGGCCGATGCTGGAGCCATGCACGAAGGTCTCGTGGGTCAGGTCCATCAGGTTGTCCAGCACCAGCCGGTAGTCGCACTTGGCGTAGATGGTGCGGCCATCGCCGGCCCAGGCGGGGTCGTGCGCCCAGTGCAGGTCGGGAATCAGGCGGGTGTCGGCCTGCGCCGGGTCGCCCGGCCAGATCCACACATAGCGATGCTTCTCGGCCACCGGAAAACTGCGCACGCATGCGGAGGGATTGATGGTCTCCTGCGAGGGCATGTGCACGCAGCGGCCCTGGCTGTTGTAGACCAGCCCGTGATACCCGCACACCACATCGTCGCCGCGCAGCTTGCCCATCGACAGCGGCACCAGGCGATGCCAGCACGCATCTTCGAGCGCGATCACCGCCCCGGCGGTGCTGCGGTAGACCACCACATCCAGGTTGCAGACCTTGCGCGGGGTCAGCGCGTGCTTGATCTCGTGGTCCCAGGCGACGGCATACCACGCGTTGAGGGGAAACAGCTGCTTGGACTGGGACATGACCGTGACTCCTGGGGTTTGTATACAACCTGGGGTGCGGATCGGCAGTGGGGCGCCGGCTGGCAACCAGTTGACGCCCATGCCAGCGCTGGCGTCTGCTTGCAAGCGAAGTTATGTATACACCGGAGACAATGTTGGAGCGTCAGTCGCGCAACGAAATTGTGCGATTATCGAATTAATGCACCGATAATCGCATTGACCGGGCCGTGCAGCTGCGCCTAACGTGACCACACGCTCGCTGCGCAGGACCCAGGCAATGGCCCAGATCGTCCCCCTTTCAGAAGCAGTGTCCCAGCTGATCGCCGATGGCGACTGCGTGGCGATGGAAGGCTTCACCCATCTGATTCCGCATGCGGCCGGCCACGAGGTGATCCGCCAGCGCAAGCGCGACCTGCACCTGGTGCGCATGACCCCGGACCTGATCTACGACCAGTTGATCGGCGCCGGCTGCGCATCGGCATTGCGGTTTTCCTGGGGTGGCAATCCCGGCGTCGGCTCGCTGCACCGGTTGCGCGATGCGGTCGAACACGGCTGGCCGCAGCCGCTGCAGATCCGCGAACACAGCCATGCCGACATGGCCAATGCCTACGTGGCCGGTGCCTCGGGCCTGCCGTTCGCGGTGCTGCGCGGGTACGTCGGCTCGGACCTGCCGCGCGTCAACGACAGCATCCGCTTCCTGCAATGCCCCTACACCGGCGAGACGCTGGCCACCACGCCGGCGGTCAACCCCGATGTCACCGTGATCCATGCGCAGCAGGCCGACCGCCGCGGCAATGTGCTGCTGTGGGGCATCCTGGGCGTGCAGAAAGAGGCCGCGCTGGCCGCGCGCAAGGTGATCGTCACGGTGGAGGAGATCGTCGACACGCTGGAGGCGCCGCCCAACGCCTGCATCCTGCCGCGCTGGGTGGTCGATGCGGTCTGCCACGTGCCCGGGGGCGCCGCGCCCTCGTACGCGCATGGCTATTACGCCCGCGACAACCGCTTCTATCTGGCCTGGGATGCGATCGCGCGCGACCGCGCACGCTTCCAGGCCTGGATCCAGACGCACATTCTCGACACCGACGATTTCGCAGCGTTCCAGCGCGTGTACGCGCACTCGCTGCTGCTGCAGGTGGCCGCATGAGCGACTACAGCACCAACGAGATGATGACCGTGGCGGCGGCGCGGCGCCTGCCCGATGGCGCGGTGTGCTTTGTCGGCATCGGCCTGCCGTCCACGGCCGCCAACCTGGCGCGGCTGACGCATGCGCCGGATGCCACCCTGATCTACGAATCCGGCCCGATCGGCGCGCGCCCGGATGTGCTGCCGTTGTCGATCGGCGACGGCGAACTGGCCGACACCGCCGACACCGTGGTCTCCACGCCGGAGATCTTCCGCTACTGGCTGCAGGGTGGCCGCGTGGACGTGGGCTTCCTGGGCGCGGCGCAGATCGATCGCCATGCCAACCTCAACACCACGGTGATCGGCCCGTACGCGGCGCCCAGGACGCGGCTGCCCGGCGCAGGCGGGGCACCGGAGATCGCGGCCAGCGCCAAGCAGGTGTTCATCATCATGCGCCAATCCACACGCAGCTTCGTGCCCGCGCTGGACTTCGTCACCACGGTCGGGCATCTGGACGGTGGCGATGCGCGGCAGCGTGCCGGCCTGCCCGGCGCCGGCCCCAGCGTGGTCGTCACCAACCTGTGCGTGATGGAGCCCGACCCCGTGACCCGCGAACTCACCGTCACCGCGCTGCATCCCGGCAGCACCCGCGAGCAGGTGCGCGCCGCCACCGGCTGGTCGATCCGCTTTGCCGACGCTCTGGCGCAGACCACGCCGCCCAGTGCCGCGGAATTGCAGGCACTGCGCGCGCTGCAGGCACGCACCGACGCGGCGCACGGCAAACAGGCAGCCGGAGCCGAGGCATGAGCGCGGTCTATCTGATCGATGGCATCCGCACGCCGATCGGCCGCTACGGCGGCGCACTGGCCGGGGTGCGCGCCGACGACCTGGGCGCGGTCCCGATCGCCGCGTTGATGGCACGCAATCCGCAGCTGGAACCGGCGCTGATCGACGATGTCTACCTGGGCTGCGCCAACCAGGCGGGCGAAGACAATCGCAATGTCGCGCGTATGAGCCTGCTGCTGGCGGGCTTGCCCAGCTCGGTGCCGGGCAGCACGCTCAATCGCCTGTGCGGTTCCGGGCTGGACGCGGTCGGCACGGTGGCGCGCGGCATCCGTGCCGGCGAACTGGGGCTGGCGATCGCCGGCGGGGTCGAGTCGATGACCCGCGCGCCCTGGGTCATGGGCAAGGCCGAGAGCGCGTTTGCCCGCACCCAACAGCTGGAAGACACCACGATGGGCTGGCGGTTCGTCAATCCGCGCCTGCAGGGTGCCTATGGCGTGGAGCTGATGGGCGAAACCGCCGAAAACGTCGCCCAGCGCCACGCCATCGCGCGCGAAGACCAGGATGCGTTCGCGCTGCGTAGCCAGCAACGCGCCGCCGCCGCACAGGCAGCGGGATTTTTCGAGGGGGAGATCACCCCGGTGCCCGTGACCGCACGCAAAGGGGGCGAGGCGACCGCTGTCGATCGCGACGAGCATCCACGCCCGAACACCACCGCCGAGATGCTGGCCAAGCTCAAGCCGGTGTTCCGCCAGCCCGGCACGGTGACGGCCGGCAATGCGTCCGGTCTCAACGATGGCGCTGCCGCCATGTTGCTGGCATCCGAGCAGGCCGTGCACGCGCATGGGCTGACCCCGCGCGCGCGCGTGCTCGGCTTCGCCTCGGCGGGTGTGGAGCCGGCCTACATGGGGATCGGCCCGGTGCCGGCCACGCAGCGCCTGCTGGCACGCCTGGGCCTGGGCATTGCGCAGTTCGATGCGATCGAACTCAACGAAGCCTTTGCCGCGCAGGTGCTGGCCTGCACGCGCGCGTTCGGCCTGGCCGACGATGCCGCGCACGTCAACGCCAATGGCGGCGCCATCGCGCTGGGCCATCCCCTGGGCATGAGCGGCGCGCGGCTGGCACTGACCTTGTTGCGGCAACTGGAAGCGGTCGACGGGCGGCTCGGGCTGGCCAGCATGTGCATCGGGGTGGGGCAGGGCGTGGCGCTGGCAATCGAGCGCGTGTAGTGCGCCGATTGCAACCGCCGCTGCCGTGACCGCACACCCACGTCTTGATCCTGCCGCAGCGCCACCGATGGAGATCCCGCATGCGCGACCCCAGCTCTGACACACCGATCGATCCGCTGCTCGGCTATCGCCGGCCGCGGATCGGCACGCAGCCGGCCTACCTGCATCCGCCCTACGCATCCACCGCATTGCGCGGGCCTACGCGCGCGCCAATCGAGATCCCGGCCACGCTGTCGGAAGTCACCGGCCCGCAGTTGAATCGGCTCACCCTGGGCGCGCATGCGGCCGACCTCACTGCCGGCTTTGCGGGCGAGCCGCTGGGCGAGCGCATCATCGTGTCCGGCCGCGTGCTCGACGAAAACGGCAAGCCGGTGCGCAACAGCGTGGTCGAGGTGTGGCAATGCAATGCCGCTGGCCGCTATCAACATGCCGGCGATCGGCACGACGCACCGCTGGACCCCAACTTCCGCGGCACCGGCCAGGTGCTCACCGACGACCACGGCCATTACGCGTTCAAGACCATCAAGCCGGGCGCGTATCCGTGGCGCAATCACTACAACGCCTGGCGGCCGGCGCATATCCATTTTTCGCTGCATGGCGATGGCATCGGGCAGCGGCTGATCACCCAGATGTATTTCCCCGGCGACCCGCTGCTGGCGCACGACCCGATCTACAACTGCGTGGACGATGCGCTGGCACGCGAACGCATGGTGTCCCGCTTCGACTGGGAAAACGCGGTGAGCGAATACGCGCTGGCCTACCGCTTCGACATCGTGTTGCGCGGCCGTAAGCAAACGGTCTGGGAGTGAATCGATGAGCCTGCACGCCACCCCGTCGCAGACCGTCGGCCCGTACTACCGGCTCGGGCTGGAGCCGCTGTATCGCCAGCAGCTCGCGCCTGCGCAGGCCGCAGGCACGCACGTGCGGGTCAGCGGTTGCGTCTTCGACGGCGCCGGCAGCCCGGTGGCCGATGCGGTGCTGGAACTGTGGCAAGCCGATGCGGCCGGCATCTATGCGCATGCCGCCGACGCACGCTGCGAGGCGCACGATCCCGGCTTCGATGGCTGGGGCCGCGTGCCGACCGACGCGCAGGGGCGTTTTTCCTTCAGCACCGTCAAGCCGGGCCGGGTCGCCGGCCCCGGCGGCGTGCCGCAGGCCGCGCATCTGACCGTGCTGGTGTTCATGCGCGGCCTGTTGCGCGGCGTGTCGACGCGGCTGTACTTCGCCGACGACCCGCAGCTGGGCAGCGATCCCATCCTGGCCCTGGTGCCGGCAGAACGTCGCGGTACGCTGCTGGCCCAGTTGCGTAGCGGCAGCGACTACGTGTGGGACATTCATATGCAGGGTGATGCAGAAACCGTGTTCTTCCACTATTGATCGCATCGTCGGCGCGCTGTTGGCTGCTGCGATGTGTCCGCATGAGCACGACGTCTGCATCCGCGTGCAGACGCTGCACGGCAAGCAACCACGTGGCAACGCGCGATGCCGTCGATGACCCGTCGCGATCGGCACGTGACCGGCGCGCGGCGCCGTGATCCGCAGCGTCAGTTGCATTGGCGAAACACGCAGGCCGCGCGCATGACCATGCCAGACAAATACGTGTGCACGCCACGCACACCTGCGTTTGCACCACGCCCCACCGCGCACGCCAGTTGGCACTCCCGCGCATCGGTGCCATGCTGCCGGCACGCCACCAGAGGCCATGCATGACTGCGACGTCTTCCCTGCTGGGATCCCTGTTTGGCGAACCTGCCTGCGACGCATTGTTCGACGATGCGGCGCGCGTGCAGGCGATGCTGCAATTCGAATCCGCGCTCGCCCGCGCGCAGGCGCAATGCGACGTGATTCCCGCCGAGGCCGCCCAGGCCATTGCGGCCGCCTGCGACGTGCAGCATTACGATCTGGCCGCGCTGGCCCAGGCCACCGGACTTGCCGGCAACCCCGCCATTCCGCTGGTCAAGGCGCTGACCGCGCGCGTGGCCGCCCACGATGCGCAGGCCGCGCGCTGGGTGCACTGGGGCGCCACCAGCCAGGACGTCATCGACACCGGCACCGTGCTGCAGCTGCGTTCCGCGCTCGACCTGCTGCTGCCGCGCCTGCAAGGCCTGTGCGCCGAGCTGGCTGCGCTGGCCGACCGCGAACGCAACACCGGCCTGCCTGGTCGTACCTTATTGCAGCAGGCGGTGCCGGTCACCCTTGGGCTCAAGGTCGCCGGCTGGCTGGATGCGCTGCAGCGCGCGCACCACCGCCTGCAGGCCCTGCAGCGCGATGGCCTGGTGCTGCAGTTCGGCGGTGCGGCCGGCACGCTGGCGTCGTTGCAGGAGCGCGGTCTCGCTGTCGCCCAGGCACTGGCAACCACGCTGGCGCTGCCGCTGCCCGCGTTGCCGTGGCATACCGCCCGCGATCGCCTGGTCGAGGTTGGCTGTGCGTTCGGCCTGCTGGCCGGCACCCTGGGCAAGATCGGTGGCGACGTGGTACTGCTGATGCAGTCGGAAGTCGGCGAAGTGTTCGAGCCGGCCGCGGCCGGCAAGGGCGGCTCCTCGGCGATGCCACACAAGCGCAATCCGGTCTCCAGCGTCGCCGCGGTTGCTGCCGCCACGCGCGTGCCCGGCCTGGTCGCGACCCTGTTCAGCGCGATGGCGCAGCCGCATGAGCGTGCCGCCGGGCAATGGCATGCCGAATGGGAGACCTTGCCGCAGATCGTGTGCCTGACCGCCGGCAGCCTGGCGCAGATGCAGGCCTGCCTGGCCGACCTGCAACTGGATCGCGCCGCCATGCGCGCGCACCTGCACAGCCATGGCGGCGCGCTGTATGCCGAGGCGGCGGTGTTCGCGCTGGCACCAAGGCTCGGCAAGGCGCAGGCGCATGCGCTGGTCGAGCGCGCGGTGGCGCGTGCACAGGCGCAGCAGCGCCATCTGCGCGAGGTGCTCGGTGACGACGCGCAGGTAGGCGCGGTGCTCACGCAGGCGCAACTGCAGGCGGTGTTCGATGTGGACAGCTGGCGCGGCATGTCCTCGGTCTGGATCGATCGCGTGCTGGCCGGTTCCTCATCCCGCTGACGGTGCTCCGATGGCTTATCTCCAGTTGCCCACGCATCGCCTGCATTACCGTCTCGACGGCACCGAAGGCCGCCCCTGGCTGACCTTCTGCAATTCGCTGGGGACCGACCTGCACATGTGGGACGCGCAGATCGCCGCGTTTGCGCCGCATTACCGCATCCTGCGCTACGACCGCCGCGGCCATGGCGATTCGGACACGCCGCCCGGCCCGTATCGCGTTGCCGACCTGGGCCAGGACGTGCTGGCGCTATGGGATGCGTTGCAGATCGCGCAGAGCGACTTCTGCGGCCTGTCGATCGGCGGACTCACCGGCCAATGGCTGGGCCTGCATGCGCCGCAGCGCCTGCGCCGGCTGGTGGTGTGCGCCACCGCGCAGAAGATCGGCAGCAGCCAGAGCTGGAACGCGCGGATCGAACAGGTGCGCAGCGAAGGCCTGCCGGGGCTGGTCGATGCGACCTTGCAGCGCTGGTTCACACCGCCATTTGCCACCCGCCATGCGCAGCGCCTGGACATGATCGTGGCCGCCTTCGTCTCGACCTCGCCGCAGGGCTATATCGCCTGCTGCCAGGCGGTGGCCGACGCCGACTTCCGCGGCGCGCTCGACACCCTGGAACTGCCACTGCTCGCACTGGCCGGCGACGACGACCCGGTCTGTCCGCCGGCCGATCTGCGCGAGATCGCCTATGCCGCCCCACGCGGCCACTACGCGCAGGTGCCCGGCCGACATATCTGCAACCTCGAATCGCCGGCCGCCTTCAACGACCGTGTGCTGGGCTTTCTGCAGGCCGACCACGTGTGACCCTCGCACGCCCAGCCCGGCAGTTGCCCCACACGCGAAGCCGGCACCTCGATCCGGCAGGTGCGACGCTCGGCATTCCCGGTCTTAGCTTGCATCTGTGCCCAGCTGACCCATGCCTGCCGCACCAGGTCGGCAACGTCGATGGCCACCACTCCAGCTGACACGTCAGCATCTACCTGCAGCCGCTGCGGATCTGCAGCGACCATTCCCGAATCCCGAATCCCCCATTCCCGATTCCCCATTCCCCATTCCCCATTCCCACGCAGGAGAGATTCCGATGCACGAAGACGAGCGTTACCAGGCAGGTCTGCGCGAGCGCCGACGCGTCCTGGGCGATGCGCATGTCGAGCGCTCGCTGGCTGCACGCACCGCGTTCACCGACGAGTTCCAGACGCTGATCACTCGCTACGCCTGGGGCACCATCTGGACCCGCGATGGCCTGCCCGCACACACCCGTTCGCTGCTGACCCTGGCGATGATGGTCGCGCTGGGCCACGACGAGGAATTCAAGCTGCACGTGCGCGCCGCGCGCAACAACGGCGTCACCCCCGAGCAGATCAAGGAAGTGTTGCTGCAGGCCGCGGTCTATTGCGGCGTGCCGGCCGCCAACCATGCCTTTGCGCTGGCCAAGCCCATCCTCGAGGAGCAGGCGGGCGACGCAGGGCCGGCAAGCGAAGGCTGACAACAACGGCGACGCGCGAGTGCAGCAGGCACGCGTCGCTGGCGCGCCAGGCGGCGATGCACCGCGATCGGTTCGTATGGCGTGCCGCTGCTAGGCCAGCAGCGCAGGTGGCGGCAAGAACGCAGATGCAATGCATCTGGTTGCGTGCTGGCGGCGCCGTGAGCACACCGGCCGGTGATGACATCGCCCATCGACGACGGGATGATGGACATGCGGCGACGGACAACCGCTTCCGTTCGCACAGGACATTCCCCACGAGGTTGCCGATGCTGCTGCGTACCGTTTGCCTGCTCTTGCTGCTGCTCGCCGCCTCCGGGCTGCAGGCACAACCGCATCCCGGGCCCGGGACCCGCCTGGCGCAGGTGCGCACCGACGATGGCCAGACGCTGGCGGTGTGGTCGCGCGTGCCGGCGCAGCCGCGCGGCACGATCCTGCTGGTGCATGGGCGCACCTGGAGTGCGTTGCCCAATTTCGACCTGCAGGTTCCCGACGAACCGCGCGATGCGCGCTCGGTGCTGGCGGCATTGGCGCAGGCCGGCTATGCCGCCTACGCGGTGGACCTGCGCGGTTATGGCGGCAGTGCGCGCGATCCCAGCGGCTGGAACACGCCCGCGCGCGCAGTGGCCGACGTCAGTGCGGTGCTGGCCTGGGTGGCCCGTCAGCACCCGCAGCTGCCGGCGCCGGCGTTGCTCGGTTATTCCAATGGCGCGCGGGTGGCGCTGCTGATCGGCCAGCAACACCCGCAGGCAGTGTCGGCGCTGGTGCTGTACGGCTTCCCGGACGATGTCGACGCAGCCCCAGACACCACCCCGGCGCCCGCGCAGCCAGTGCGTGCGCGCACCACGGCCGCGGCGGCCGGCGAGGATTTCATCACCGCCAACGCCGCCCCGCCCGGCGTGCGTGCGGCCTACGTGGCGCAGGCGGTGTCGGCCGACCCGGTGCGCACCGACTGGCGCGCGATGGAGCAGTTCGCCTTCCAGCCGGAGCAGGTGACCACGCTGCCGGTCTTGCTGCTGCGCGGCGTCGACGATCCCATCGCGACCCAGTCCGACAACGCGCACCTGTACGCACGTCTGCGCAGCCAAGACCGCAGCTGGGTCACGCTGCCGCACGCCGATCACGTGGCACATGTCGAGGACACCCACGCCGCCTGGGTGGATGCGGTGGTGAGTTTCCTGCGCCGGCCACGCTGAGCGCGCCGGCAGCCCGCTAGCTCAACAACGCGCCCAGCCGCTGCGCCGCCTGCTTCAACGGCTCCAGCAGCGTCTGCATCGTCTGCAGGCTCACGCGCCCGGCCTGGGCGCCGATGTTGAGCGCGGCGATCACCTCGCCACGCAGGTTGCGCACCGGTACCGCGATCGAGCGCAGGCCGATTTCCAGTTCCTGGTCGGTCAGGCACATGCCTTCGCGGCGCGTACGTGCCAGCACCTCCAGCAATGCCGATGCCTGGGTCACGGTGCGGTCGGTGCGCGGGCGCAGCGTGGTGCGCTCCAGGTACGCCTGCAAGGTGTCGCCGGGCAGGGCGGCCAGCAATACCCGGCCCATTGAGGTGCAATAGGCCGGCAGGCGTGTGCCCGGGCGCAGCCCGATCGACATGATGCGCACCGTTTCTGCGCGCGCCACGTACAGCAGGTCGTCGCCGTCCAGCACGCCCAGCGAGCAGGATTCGTGCAACTGGTCGCGCAGCCCGTCCAGCACCGGCTGCGCCGCCGCCGTCATCGACGAAGACGCCGCATAGGCGCCGCCGATCCCCAGCACGCGTGGCAGCAGCACGTAGCCGCGGCCCTGCTCGCCGACATAGCCCAGCCTGGCCAGGGTGTGCAGCACCCGCCGCACCGCCGCGCGCGAGATGCCGGTCTCCAGGCTGATCTGCGACATCGTCACCTCGCGCGCGTGCTGGGCGAACACGCTCAGCACCACCAGCCCGCGGCCCAGCGAGGTCATGAAGTCCGGGTCGCCCTGGGCCGCGGCGATCTGCTGCATTAACTCGTGCGGCAGGCCGCGTTCGCTACCGGCGGTGGCCGCGGCGGTGGGGCGTTTGCGTCGGCTGGAGGCGGGCTCGGGCATCGGATCGCGGGCTGGAGGGGTCCATGCATGGTAAGCGCTCACGCCGATGCATGCGCCCGGTCGCAGCTTGTGCCCGGACATGTAAGCGCTTCACCCTGGTTGCCGCATAATCGTTGCTGGTTTGTTTCGGATCGGTCCCCTTAGTCCATGAAAACCCCCAAGGGCCTGCAACCGCTGATCGACGACGGCATCATCGACGAAGTGTTGCGACCACTGAAGAGCGGCAAGGAAGCATCCGTCTACGTGGTCAGCACAGGCGCCGACATCCTGTGCGCCAAGGTCTACAAGGACATGGCGCAACGCAGCTTCCAGGCGCGCGTGCAGTACCAGGAAGGCCGCAAGGTGCGTGGCAGCCGCCAGGCGCGCGCGATGGGCAAGGCCACCAAGTTCGGCCGGCGCGAAGCCGAGACCGCGTGGAAGAACACCGAAGCCGAGGTGCTCTATCAGCTGATGGATGCCAGCGTGCACGTGCCCAGGCCGCGCGGCTATTTCCATGGCGTGCTGCTGATGGACCTGGTCACCGACGAGGCCGGCCACAGCGCACCGCGGCTGGGCGAGGTGGACCTGGAACCGGAACAGGCGCGCAGCTTCCATGCCAGCCTGATCGGCGACGTGGTCAAGATGCTGTCGCTGGGCCTGGTGCACGGCGATCTGTCCGAATACAACGTGCTGGTCTCGCCCGAGGGCCCGGTGTTGATCGACTTCCCGCAGGTGGTCAGCGCCGCCGGCAACAACGCCGCCCGCGACATGCTGCTGCGCGATGTGCACAACCTGCGCGATTGCCTCGGCCGCTTCGCCCCGGAACTGCTGGAAACCCATTACGGCGAAGAGATGTGGGCGCTGTTCGAAAAGGGTGAGTTGCGCCCGGACAGCGTGCTGACCGGACGCTTCAAGTTCGACACCCGCCGCGCCGACGTGCGTGCCATCCGCGCCTCGATCGAAGACGCGCGCCAGGAAAACCTCATCCGTCAGCAGGGCCGCGAGGCCGCTGCCGAGGACGACGACTAGACTGCCGCTGCCCTGGCGCGCGCGTCGGTGCGACAGCGGCGGCACAGCGACAGCGCTGCCGGCATGCAGCGCGCAGGGAGATCGAACAGGTGCGCGCCGGGCAGGCGCGTAGGTGCGTTGCAGCGCAGCAAAAAACCGGCGATGCCCGATCGCGTCGACCATTTGCTGTACACCGCCACTGCGGCTGCATGCGTCGGCAGCACCGGATTTTGCGGCGCTGTGGCGCACAGTCGGCAACGCCATTGAAATGATTGATGACGGTCGATGGTGATTGACCATAAGTATCTGGCAGGCTCAGCCATCGTCTCGTGGAGAGTCCGTCATGTCGTTTGATCCCGATGTCGCGCGCCTGTTTGCCCAGCTTCAACACGCGGCTCAACCACCGATGGAAACCCTGCCGCTCGAGGGTGCCCGCGCAATGATGCGTGCACTCGGCGCGCAGATGGGTTTTCCACGCGTGGAGATGGCCGAGGTGCGCGATCTGCAGGCCGATACCGCAGCCGGCCCGGTGCGCCTGCGCCTGTATCGCCCACCAGGGCTAGCCGGCGGCCCTGCACCGACCTGCCTGTTCGTGCACGGCGGCGGCGGTGTGGTGGGCGACCTGGACTCCCATGACGATGTCTGCCGGCAACTGGCGGTGCGTGCCGGCTGCCAGCTGCTGGCGGTCGACTATCGCCTGGCGCCGGAACATCCCGCGCCGGCCGGCGTGGAGGACGTGCTGGCGACCCTGCACTGGCTGGTAGCCCAGCCCGATGCGGTCGGTGCCGATGCACGGCGCCTGGCAGTGGCTGGCGACAGTATCGGCGGGGCGATGGCCGCGGTCGCGGCGCTGGCCGCGCGCGACGCCGGGATCGCGTTGCGCTGCCAGGTGCTGGTATATCCGCTGACCGATGCGCGCGAGGACAACGGGCAGTATCCGTCGCGATCGCACAACGCCGGCCTGCCGCCACTGACCACCGAGGCGGTGCGCTTCTTCAACCGGCATCTGTTGCCCGATCCTGCCATTGCACAGGACTGGCGCGTCTCGCCGATGCTGGTGCCGGAGGTGGCCGGCGTTGCGCCCGCACTGGTCATCGTGGGCGACCGCGACATGCTCTACGACGAAGGACGCGGCTATGCCGAACGTCTGCGCGCAGCCGGCGTGGAAGTCACCCTGCACAGCTTTCCCGGCATGATCCACGGCTTCATCAACATGGGCGGGGTCCTGCGCGCCGCCGACGAAACGCTGGAGATGGCGGCGCTGCTACTGCGCCAGCGCTTGCTGCCTGCCGTCGAGCGCAGGGCGGCGTAAGGCATGCGTGCGGCAGGCGTGCATGCGCGCGCTGCCGCGGCACTGCAGCCACTCGCGCATGCAGGTCGCCGGCGTCGGGAAGCCCCGGCCGAGCCGGTGGCCGCGCAAGCCTTGCGGCCGCCCATCACGCTTCAGAAATTGAAGCGGAAGGTGGTCATCAGCACATGGTTTTCGCGGTCCACCGTGCTGGTATTGACGAACTGGTTCAGATAGCCGACATCGACATTGGCAACGTCGTTGAACTTCCAGTTGATGCCGACGAAGACGCGGTTCTGGTCCAGGCCGCGTCGCGCACCCCATTCGGTCTGATCGAGATTGACGAACAGTTCGTTGAACGCCACCCACGACAGTTGCGCAGACCACGCACTGGGCCGGACCGCTCTGATCATCTGGCGCACCCGATACCCTTCGTCGCTGAATCCTTCGCGGTGACGCTGCTCCAGGCGGGTGCGGCTGGTGATGGTGATGTTGGCAATCGGATCGAACTGATATTGAAACTGGCCCCACCAGCGGTTTTCGCGGTTGGAGGATTGCCCGGCCGGGTGGCTGATGATGGTGTCGTAACCCATCCAGACACTGGCCTTGGGAGTGAACCGGTAAAACACCGCGGGACGCAGGATCAACTGGTCGAACTGCTCGCCCTCTTCGCGCCAGCGTGGATGCACATCCATGCTCCAGTACAGGTTCTCGACCGGCAGCTTGCCCTGGGCATACACGCTCAGCCAGTAACGCCCGTCTTCCTCGGTCTGCGCGGCCGCTTGCGAGGTGCCGCCCAGCATCAGCAGCAGGGCGGGGCAGGCGATTCGGTAGGTTGCCGACAGCAGCGCGCGCAGTGGGTTCATGGTCAGGACGTCGTCAGTGGTGCCGGAGCATACCAACTCGGTCGCGACCTCCATCAAGCTTCCCGGCATCGCCCGTGCGATACCGGCGCATTGCTTCGCGTGCGGCGACATGGAGTCGCGCCATGACATCGGTTGACAAGCATCCACGCATTTTCGGCGTGTAAAGCGATGGGGCGATCAGGACGCCGACATCAACGTGTCAGCGCCTCGGCGGGCACTCACGCCACCTGGCTGCGGCGCGCCCGTTCCAGATGCACCAGCAGCAGCGAGATCGCCGCTGGCGTCATGCCGGGAATGCGTTGCGCCTGGCCGATGTTCTGCGGGCGCACGCGTTCGAGTTTCTGCTGCACTTCGATCGACAACCCACGCACGCCGGCGTAATCGAATCCTTCCGGAATCGGCGTGGTTTCGTGGCGCTGCTGGCGCGCGATGTCGTCGCGTTGGCGATCCAGGTAACCGGCGTACTTGACGCTGATCTCCACCTGCTCGGCCACCTGCGCATCGTCCACGCCCGGCCCCAGGGTCGGCACGCGCATCAGCGTGGCGTAGTTGAGTTCGGGGCGCTTGATCAGGTCCAGCACGTTGGTTTCGCGGCTCACTGCCACGCCCAGGGTCTGGGCCACTTCGCGGCCCAGCGCATTGCCCGGGGTCGCCCACAGCAGCGACAGGCGCGCGCTTTCGCGCTGCACCGCCTCCTGCTTGGCCGCAAACCGCGCCCAGCGCGCATCGTCGACCAGGCCCATGGCACGGCCGACGCCGGTCAGGCGCGCATCGGCATTGTCCTCGCGCAGCTGCAGCCGGTATTCGGCGCGGCTGGTGAACATGCGATACGGCTCGGTGGTGCCGTGGGTGATCAGATCGTCCACCAGCACACCCAGATAGGCCTCGTCGCGGCGCGGCGACCACGCCGGTAATCCCTGCACATGACGCGCGGCATTGAGGCCGGCGAGCAGGCCCTGGGCGGCGGCCTCCTCGTAGCCGGTGGTGCCGTTGATCTGGCCGGCGAAGAACAGCCCGCCCACTGCCTTGGTTTCCAGCGAGGCCTTGAGCCCGCGCGGGTCGAAGAAGTCGTATTCGATCGCATAGCCGGGGCGGGTGATGTGCGCCTGCGCAAACCCGTGGATCGAGCGCACCAGCGCCAGCTGCACGTCGAACGGCAGCGAGGTGGAGATGCCGTTGGGATAGATCTCGGCCACGTCCAGGCCTTCGGGCTCGACGAAGATCTGGTGGCTGGTCTTCTCGGCAAAGCGCACCACCTTGTCTTCGATCGACGGGCAGTAACGCGGGCCGATGCCTTCGATCTGCCCCGAATACAGCGGCGAGCGATGCAGTGCGCTGCGGATGATGTCGTGGGTCTGCTCGGTGGTCTGGGTGATCCAGCAGCTGACCTGGCGCGGGTGATCGCCGAGCTGGCCCATGAACGACATCACCGGTAGCGGATCGTCGCCGGGTTGTTCGGCCATCACGCCGTAGTCGAGCGTGCGCCCGTCGATGCGCGGCGGGGTGCCGGTCTTGAGCCGGTCGATCGCAAACGGCCGCTCGCGCAGACGCGCGGCCAGCGTGGTGGCCGGCGGGTCGCCCATGCGCCCGGCCGCGTACTGGGTTTCGCCGACATGGATCTTGCCGGCCAGGAAGGTGCCGGCGGTCAGTACCACCGCCGGCGCTTCGAAACGCAGCCCGGTCTGGGTGACCACGCCGCGCACGCTGTCGGCTTCGGCAGCGCCGTGGTGGATGATCAGATCGTCCACCGCTGCCTGGAACACGGTCAGGTTGGACTGCGTCTCGACGATGCGGCGGATCGCATTGCGGTAGAGGTTGCGGTCGGCCTGGCAGCGGGTGGCGCGCACCGCCGGCCCCTTGGAGGCATTGAGGGTGCGCCACTGGATGCCGGCCTGATCCGCCGCGCGTGCCATCGCCCCGCCCAGCGCGTCGATCTCCTTGACCAGATGGCCCTTGCCGATCCCGCCGATGGCCGGGTTGCAGCTCATCGCGCCCACCGTCTCGATGTTGTGGGTCAGCAGCAAGGTGCGGGCACCGGCGCGCGCGGACGCCAGCGCCGCCTCGGTGCCGGCATGGCCGCCGCCGATCACGATGACGTCGTAGCGATAGAAGGAGTCGGACATGAGCGTGGACCAGGAGCAGAAGAAGGTTGGCGGCCGCGAAAGTATCGGCTGAAGGGCGGTTGAGGTCACGAAACCAGTAAAAGTGTGACTTACATCACATTATCGAATGCTGACCCTCAAGTTGGCATGTTCCGTGCGGATATCCCTACTGCACCCGTCGTGGCATTGCGACATGGGCGCAAGGCTGGAATTGGAACAGGGGCCAGCTACGCGTGCGACGGGGTCGCGTAAGGGTCGGTAGTCGGGGGACTGCCGACCCTTATTTTTTTTCCGGAATCCATGCCGGCCGCAAGCCCGCCTTCCGGGTTGGGATGCCCACAGGTACGGCAGAGCGGAAGACAAAAACATAAAGCCCCGGCATGCCGGGGCTTTATGCATTGGAGGCGCCGATATCCGACAGGGCCGGAACAGGGGGGATCCAGATTTCCCTGTCGGACATCGACATAAGTCGGTCAGTGAAGCGAGTCAGGTCAAAAAATGACGTGGCGGGTCACACAGAGCACCTAGCTTGCGACCAAGTGCCGGCTGAACGCAAGCCCCCAACATCATCATTTGTGGGCCACGTCGCAGTCAGCCACTCAGGGAATCTGCTGGCGTGTGTTGCGGGGTGCGGTCTGCCGTTGAATCTCACGGATCACCCTCGGTGGTGCACCGATGCGTGGCGGCGGCCGCGACGGCGGCGCACCGGTCGCCGGGGGGCGGTTGGGTTGCTGCGGGCGCGGCCCGTTGGGGCGGGGGCCGTTCGGACGCGGGCCGTAGAACGAGCCATTCGGACGCGGCGGCCGGTACTGCGGGCGTCGATCGTTCTGGCGGTAGTAATAGCCGCCACCGCCGCGGTAGACCGGATACACCGGGTAGTCGTACAGCCCGATCGACCCGGCACCATAGGGGTAGCCGTACGGGCTGCCGTAGGAATACGGTGAGTACCCCGGCGGGTAGCGGTACTGCACCGCGGGCGCGCCGCGGTAATAGCCGCCCGACCCAGCGCCGGTGTAGTCGTACGTTGCGCAGCCGCCCAGGGCCAACAGCCCGGCGGCGAAGATCAGACGGAATTTCATCGATGGTGCCCTCCTGCAACCATGGTGTCACTTTCGAGCCGATGCTTTGAATCGGTCCTTAACTGTGCCGCAATGTGGCGCTTCTTCATCGATCCAGCATGCGCGGGCAGTGCGCCTGCAGCCGTGAAGGCGGGGACGATACGTTAATCTTGCAGGCATGATCGAGACGGTCCCTCCTGCCCATTCCGACGTCCTGCAAGCCGCTGCGCGCATCGCGCCGCAGTGCGCGCCGACACCGCTGCTGACCGCGCACAGCCTGGACGCCCTCTGCGGCGCGCAGCTGTTCTTCAAGGCCGAACACCTGCAGCGCAGCGGCGCATTCAAGTTCCGTGGTGCCTGCAACGCGGTGTGGTCATTGCCGGCCGGGCTTGCCGCACGCGGTGTGGTCACCCATTCGTCCGGCAATCACGGCGCCGCACTGGCGCTTGCCGCGCGCACGCGCGGGATCGGCTGCCATGTGGTGGTGCCCGAAGGCGCGGTGGCCGCCAAGCTGGCCAATATTTCCCGTCACGGCGCCACGCTGTGGCGTTGCGCGCCCACCATCGCGGCGCGTGAGCAGATGTGTGCCGAGGTCCAGGCCGGCAGCGGCGCGACGCTGGTGCATCCGTATACCGACCCGGCCGTGATCGCCGGGCAGGGCACCGCCGCGCTGGAGCTGCTGCGGCAGAGCGGCGGGCTGGACGTGCTGGTGGCACCGGTCGGAGGCGGCGGGCTGGCGGCAGGCACGGCGCTGGCGCTGCAAGCGGCGCCGGGCTGCAAGCTGGTGCTGGCCGAGCCGAGCGGGGCGGCCGATACCGCGCGCTCGCTGGCGGCTGGCGAGCGCCTGGTCGACTTCGTGCCCGACACGCTCTGCGACGGCCTGCGCGGCACCCTGGGCGCGCCGAATTTCGCGCTGTTGCAGGCCGCCGGCGCACAGGTGATCACCGTGGACGATGCGGCGGTGGTGCAGGCGATGCGGCTGATCTGGCAGGTCCTCAAACAGGTCGTGGAGCCGTCCTCGGCGATTGCGCTGGCGGCGGTGCTGGCCGACCCGGCACGCTTTGCCGGGCGGCGGGTCGGGCTGATCCTGTCCGGCGGCAATGTCGACCTGGACGCGCTGCCCTGGGCCGCGGCGTGAGCAGGCGCTCGCGTGGGATCGGTCTGTGGGGCTGGTGCTGGCGCCTGTGCATGCTGGCGCTGATCTGGCTGGTGGGCGTGGCCGGCTGGATCGTCTGGGTCGGCGATCGCGACCAGGCCGCGCCGGCCGACGTGATCATCGTGCTGGGTGCGGCCGCCTACGACGCGCGCCCCTCGCCGGTGTTCGAGGAGCGCATCCGGCATGCGCTGGACCTGTACACGCAGGGCTACGCGCCGCGGCTGCTGTTCACCGGCGGCTTCGGCAACGGCGCGCGCTTTGCCGAATCGCAGGTGGCGCGGCGCTATGCGCTACGCCACGGCGTCCCGCCGGAAGCGATCGTGATCGAGACGGTCTCGCGCACCACCCGGCAGAACCTGCAACAGGCGCGCGCGCTGATGGACCGTCACGGCATGCACCGGGCGATCATCGTCAGCGACCCCTTGCACATGGCGCGCGCGCTGCGGTTGAGCCAGGAGCTGGGGGTGGACGCGCTGGCCTCCTCCACGCCCAGCACGCGCTTTCGCAGCTTCCACACCAGCTGGCGCTTCCTGCTGCAGGAGGTCTATTACTTCCACCGCGATCTGGTGGTGCAGGGCGCCTGAGGCCGGGTGTGCTGCATGGCAGGCGTGTCCAAGCGCAGCACGCGCTCTATGATGCGGCTTTCCCAGCGGCAGGTGCGAGCATGAGCGAGCGCAATCGGCAACACGCCATCGGCCTGGTCCAGGCCTATTACGACGCCTTCAACCGCGGCGATTGGGATGCCATGCTGGCGTTCCTGGCCGACGATGTCGCGCACGACCTCAATCAGGGCCCCCGCGAGATCGGCCGGGCGGCATTTGCCGCCTTCCTGCAACGCATGAACGACAGCTACCGCGAGCAGCTGCGCGATGTCGTGGTCACCGCCAACGAGGACGGCACGCGGGTCGGTGCCGAGTACGTGGTGCACGGGGTCTACCACACCACCGACGAAGGCCTGCCGGAGGCCAACGGGCAGACCTACGTGCTGCCGGGCGGTGCATTCTTCACTGTGCACGACGGCAGGATCACCCGCGTCACCAATTACTACAACCTGCAGGAATGGATCGCGCAGGTGGCGCGCTGAGTGCATCGATCGGCGCGGGCCAGCCTGCGTAGGAGCGCACCCGGGCGCGATGAGGCGTTACCGCAATGCCTGGTCGCGCCCAGGTGCGCTCCTACGTGGTGGGTCCGGTGTTGTGGCATGACTCCGGCGTTGCGGCATGACGCGGTGCACCCTGCCTGGACCGATCGGCATGGGCAGCCAGACCTGCGCAGGAGCGCACCCGGGCGCGATGGGGCGTTACCGGTAACGCCCCATCGCGCGCAAGCGCGCTCCTGCGCGGTGGTCCGGGTTACAGCAGCACGATCCCGACCACCACCAGGATGAAGATGCCCCACTTGAGCGTCTGGTACAGCGGGTTGTTGCGCTCCTTCAGCGCCTTGGCCTTCAGCCGCGCGGCATAGAAGTAGCGGAACACGCGGTTGATGCCGCCGGTCTTGTCGCCTTCCTGGTTGGGCGAGGCACCGGCCGAGAGCAGGCTGCGGCCGACGAAGCGGTTCACCGCCGCGGCCCAGCGCCAGCGCATCGGGCGCTCGATGTCGCAGAACAGGATGATGCGGTCCTGGTCGGTGTCGTTGCGCGCATAGTGGATGTAGGTCTCGTCGAACATCGTCCATTCGCCATCGCGCCAGCTGTGGCGCTGCCCGTCGACGTCGATGAAGCAGCGGTCGTCGTTGGGCGTGGCCAGGCCCAAGTGCAGGCGCATGGACCCGGCGAACGGGTCGCGGTGCGGGCGCAGTTCGCTGCCCGGCGGCAACTCGGCGAACATCGCGGCCTTGACCGTGGGGATGGACTTCAGCAGCGCGGTGGTCTGCGGGCACAGCTCGGACGCCGACGGGTGCGCGGTGCCGTACCACTTCAGATAGAAGCGCTTCCAGCCGCGGCGGAAGAACGAGTTGAAGCCGATGTCGGTGTAGCCGTCGGCGGCGCGGATCTTCTGCATCTGCTGCAGCGCCACCGCTTCATCGCGGATCAGCGGCCAGTTGGCGCGCAGCGGCGCCAGCTCCGGGAATTCTTTGCCGGGATCGATGAACGGTGTGGTCGGCACCCGCGAACACAGATACATCAGCGTGTTGATCGGCGCCATGAAGGTGGAATGGTCCAGCAGCTGCCGGCTGAGCCGGTGCCGCACGCGACCGCGGTAATGGATGTAAAGCGCTGATGCGATGAACAGCGCGATGATGAGCCACTTCAACATTGGGAAGACCAATTGGGGGGCGGGGGCCGCAAACGTCAGCGCGGCGATCAAAACGACAAACGGCCGGGCGGGCGCTGGCGGTGCTCGGAACCTGCATGTATCACGCGTACACGGCGGTTCCTGCGCGCCGTCTGCAGCCACCTGGCGATCGCTTGCGACGTAGTGCGAGCCACGCTGGTTGAGGCATTGAACAAGGTGAGCCGCAACAGGAACCTGCGGCCGTTGACTGCTGAATTCTACCGGGTGTCGGGACCGAGCCTGACAGGTCGGCATTGGTGTGGTCGCAAAACTGTGTGTCTCGCCGGCAACGGCTGCGTTGCCGCCGGCGATCTGCACCGTCGCTAGTCGATGCGGCGGCGGATCGGAATCGAGGCCACCGGCACGCTGGCGACGTCATGCCCCTGTTCGCGGATGGGCGCGCCCGGTGCCGGTGCCCAGGCATGGGCATAGATCACTTCCCAGGAGCTGGGCAAGGTGCCGTCCGGTCGCCGCAGCGGCTCGTAGGCGGCGCTGGCGGCGGCAAAGCGGCCGCGCCCGGTCAGGGTGGCGCGGCGATTGCTGAGCGCGTTGGTGGCGCCCATCGCGCGCAGCTCGCGCATCAGCGCGGGCAGGTCGCTGTAGGTCAGCGTGAACAGGTCGCGGTCCAGCACCGGGTCGCGGAAGCCGGACATCAGCAAGGCATCGCCGAACTGGGCGATCGGCGGGAAGCGGCTGACATGCGGGGCCGGGTCGGCCTGGGCGAAGGCCTCGCGCAATTCGATGAGCGTCTCCGGGCCGAAGGTGGAGCACAGCAACAGGCCGCCCGGCCGCAGCGCGCGGCGGAAACCGGCGAATACTGCCGGCAGGTCTTCCACCCACTGCAGGCACAGGTTGCTGAAGATCACATCCACGCTGCCGTCGGCCACCGGCAAGGCGCGCGCATCGGCGCAGACCTGCGCGAACGGCTTCCACCAGCCCGCCGCCTTGCGCGCCTGGCGCAGCATCGGCATGGCCTGGTCCAGCGCGATCACCTGCGCCTTGGGCCAGCGCTTCTTGATCGCGGCGCTGGCATGGCCGGGGCCGGCGCCGACATCCAGCACCACCTTGGGCACCTGGTCGCCCAGGTAGTCGAGCGATTCGAGCAGGCGCGCTTCGGCTTCGCGCTGTAGCGCGGCGGCGGCGGCATAGCTGCTGGCGGCACGCGCAAAGGCGCGCCGGACGTGGCGGGGGTCGAAAGTACTGTTCATGAGCGGCGCTATTGTCGCCTGTGGCCGGGGCGGAGGGAATCGATGTGTGGCGCGGACAGGCAATCGGCCCGGAGCAGTGCAAGCGGTCGGTCCGCCAGCGACAGCATGGCGACCGCAATGGACCGGCAAGGTGTCTCGACGCGCGCGTCGTGGCCGGAGGCAACCGGAACGTCCGCCGCAGTTGCCACAACCATCGGCCCGCAACGTCCGCCTAGGGCGCGTCGGCCACCGCATTGGCCACACCCATCGGCATGGCCGGCGCGTCCTAGAACGTGCCGGGATAGCTGCCGCCGTCGATCAGCAGGTTCTGCCCGGTGATGTAGCCGGCCTGCGCGCTGCACAGGAACGCGCAGGCCGCGCCGAATTCGTCCGGCTCGCCGAAGCGTGCGGCCGGAATACCCACACGCTTGCGCTCGGCAACCTCTTCGGCGCCGAGGCCTTGCTGTTGGGCGATCGCCGCGAAGTTGCCGCGCAGGCGGTCGGTGGCGAACTGGCCGGGCAATAGATTGTTGATGGTGACGTTGTCGGCGACCGTGCTGCGCGCCAGCCCGGCGACGAAGCCGGTAAGGCCGGCGCGCGCGCCATTGGACAGGCCCAGGATGTCGATCGGCGCCTTCACCGCACTGGAGGTGATGTTGACGATGCGGCCGAAGCGCCGTGCGCGCATCGCATCGACGCTGGCGCGGATCAACTCGATCGGCGCCAGCATGTTGGCATCCAGTGCGCGCAGCCAGTCGTCGCGTTCCCACTGGCGAAAATCGCCGGGCGGCGGGCCACCGGCGTTGTTGATGAGGATATCCACCTGCGGGCAGGCGGCGAGGGCATCGCGGCGTCCCTGCGGGGTGGCGATATCGGCCACCACGCTGCGCACTTCGCCGGCGCCCGGCAGTGCGCGCAGCGCATCGGCGGACTGCTCCAGGGCATCGCGGCCGCGCGCGACGATCACCACGTTGACGCCTTCGCTGGCCAGCGCGCGTGCGCAGCCCAATCCCAGGCCCTTGCTGGCGGCGCACACCAATGCCCAGCGTCCGGCGATTCCCAGATCCATGCGTGTTTCCTCGATCAGCGATGGCGCATGATCGACGATCGGTTCACGGCACGGACGCAACGAAGCGTTGCAGCGCCTCGGCGACCTGGTCGGCGTGGCCAAGAAACGGTGCGTGGCCGCCACCGGCAATGGTCAATGCCTGGGCGTGCGGAGCCAGCGCCGCGGCGGCCTGCATGCCGGCCGCCGGCACCAGCCTGTCGCGCTGGCCGGCAATCCACAGGCTGGGGCGTGTCAGTTGCGGCAGCGCGCGGCGCAGGTCGGTGCGTTTCAGCAGGCCAAGACCTTGCTGCAACGCTGCGGCCGCCGGTTCGCCGCGCGCCACCAGCGTCTCGCGCAGGCTGCGCAACTCGGCGCGGGCATGCGCCGAGCCCAACGTGTCCAGCGCCAGAAAGCGCTCCAGCGTGCCGCGATAATCGCGCGCCAGGTCCTGGCCGAATTGCACGAACACCTCGCGCTCGACCGCGTCGGGCCACTCGGGGCCACGCACGAAACGCGGCGTGGCCGCGATCATCGCCAGCCCGCGCACCTTCGGCTGGGTGGCTGCGGCATGCAGTGCGAACAGCCCGCCCAGCGACCAGCCGACCCACACCGCCGGCGGGGTGGCCGCGGCGATGCCGGCGACCACGTCCGGCAGCGCCAGCGGCGTGCTGTCCTCGCGGCTGAAACCGTGCCCGGGCAGGTCCACCAGATGCAGTTGATGGTGCGCGGCCAGGCGTTCCACCAGCGGCGCGAACACGCCGCCGTGCAATGCCCAACCATGCAGAAGAACCAGCGCGGGCCCGTGGCCGATGACATCGATATGCATGCGGGGATTGTCGCCGATCGGCGACAGTCGGTGCGCGCAGATCCTTGCGCGCAGATCCGTGCCCGAGCAGCGGTGAGTCTCGAGTCGGCGCATGGCGCCTGTACGTGGCGCGTTGACCCGGGATTCGAAGCAGCTCCGTTGCGTGCGCACATGATCCTGATCGCGGCAGTGGCAATGCCAGTGATCCATCAGGTGTCAGCTGGGTGTGGATTGTGCGCGCAGCGCTGCGGTTTCAGTCGAGCGATCCGTGCCACCCCGAGCACCGGCGGCGCTGCCCGGCTGCTGGGCAGGTGGCTTGATCGTCGCCTTCAGGCCGACGCGCGCAGTGGCTGCCGACTGACCACATCGCGCGCCTGCACGATGGCCTCGATCAAGGCCTGCACCTGCTGCGGCGTATGCAGCGCGGACAAGGTCACACGCAGACGCGCCTTGCCTTCGGGCACGGTGGGCGGGCGAATCGCGCCAACCAGGAAGCCGGCCTGTTCCAGCGCGGCGGACATTGCCATCACCGTGGCTTCTTCGCCGCACAGCAAGGGCTGGATCGGCGTATCCGAGGCCATCAGTTCGAAGCCGTGCCGGCGTGCGCCATCGCGGAAACTGCCGATCGACTCGACCAGCTTGGCACGCCGCCAATCGTCGCGACGCGCCAGGCGCACCGCCGCCAGGGTTGCAGCGACCTGCGCCGGCGGCAACGCGGTGGTGTAGATGTAGGGGCGCGCGGTTTCGGCCAGATGGCGTACCAGCGCTTCATCGCCGACAACGACCGCGCCATAGCCGCCGAGCGCCTTGCCCAGGGTCACCAACTGCAGCGGCACCTCGGCCACGCCCAGTCCGGCATCGGCCACGCAGCCGCGCCCCTGCGGGCCGAGCACGCCCACGCCGTGTGCGTCGTCGACGTAGAACAGCGCCTCCTGCATGCGCGCCACCAGGCTCAGCGCGCGCAGCGGGGCCACATCGCCATCCATGCTGAAGACGCCATCGCTGGCCAGCATCGCCGCGCCCTCGGGCGCGCCCTTGAGCTGACGCATCGCGCCTTCCACATCCAGGTGCGGATAGCGGCGCAGCCGGCAGCCGGCCAGGCGCGTGGCATCGAGCAGGCTGGCGTGGTTGAGCCGGTCCTGCACGCAGACATCGTCGTCCTCGCTGAGCAGGGCCTGCTGCACCGCCAGATTGGCGACAAAGCCGCTGCCGAACAGCAGGGCCGACGGATAACCCAGCCACTGCGCGATCTCGCGTTCCAGCGTTTCGTGCGCGGTGTGGTGGCCGCAGATCAGGTGCGAGGCGGTGGCGCCGGCGCCATCGCGCGCGGCGGCGTCCTGCAACGCAGCGACCACTTCGAACTGCTGCGACAGGCCCAGATAATCGTTGGAGCAGAAGCCGGTCAGCCAGCGGCCATCGATCTCCAGCCGCACGCCATCGCGCCGGCCCACCAGCCGCCGTACCCGCACCCGTTCCTGGGCCACACGCAAGGTGCGCAGCGACGAAATCCGTTCGTGCAGATCGGGGCGAGCCATGGGGGCATTCAGCGGCAGAAAGGTGCGCTAGCGTAGCCTGCCGCGCCCGGCGCGCCCAGCCGGCACCGACGATCGGTGCCGGGTGCTCGCTTCGCGGTCAGGCAGCGTGCTCGCAGGCCGTGCTACGGGTGATCTCCGCATGCACGGTGCCTGGGTGGTCATGGTCGGCGGCGTCGACGGTGATCTGCATCGGGCGCAGGCCCAGGCGCTGGAACAGGGCCTGGTCGCGTTCGGTGTCCGGGTTGCCGGTGGTCAGCAGTTTTTCGCCGTAGAAGATCGAGTTGGCACCGGCCAGGAAGCACAGCGCCTGCAGCTCGTCGCTCATTGCTTCGCGGCCGGCGGACAGGCGCACCATCGAATGCGGCATCGTGATGCGGGCCACGGCGATCATGCGCACGAATTCGAACGGATCCAGCTGCTGAGTGCCGTGCAACGGCGTGCCGGCAACCTGCACCAGCTGGTTGATCGGCACCGAGTCCGGATGCGCCGGCAGCGTGGCCAGCGCCAGCAGCAGGCCGATACGGTGCTCGCGGGTTTCGCCCATGCCGACGATGCCGCCGCAGCAGGTCTTCAGGCCGACATCGCGCACATGCTCCAGCGTGTTCAGGCGGTCCTGATACTGGCGGGTGTGGATGATCGAGTCGTAGTAATCCGGCGCGGTATCCAGATTGTGGTTGTAGTAGTCCAGCCCCGCATCCTTGAGCGCGCGCGCCTGGCCGGCGTCGAGCATGCCGAGCGTGGCACAGGTCTCCAGCCCCATCGCCTTGACCTCGCGGATCATCGCCGCGACCTTGGGGATGTCGCGCTCCTTGGGCGAGCGCCAGGCCGCGCCCATGCAGAAGCGCGAGGCGCCGGCGGCCTTGGCCTGCCGCGCCTTGGCAACCACTTCGTCGGTTTCCATCAGCTTCTGCGCGGTCACGCCGGTGTCGTAGCGCTGCGCCTGCGGACAGTACGCGCAGTCTTCCGGGCAGCCGCCGGTCTTGACTGACAGCAGCGTGGAGACCTGCACTTCCGCCGGATCGAAGTGTTCGCGATGCACGCTGGCGGCGCGGTGCAGCAACTCCGGAAACGGCAGATCGAACAGCGCCTGCAGCTCGTTGCGATCCCAGTCATGGCGTACGACAACAGACATCGGGGTTTCCTGACAGTCAGCGGCTTGGAAGCCAGGCAGTCTGGTGAGCATGCGAGAAGCTGTCAACTTCGATGAGGTGCATTCGGTTTACAGCTGGCCGCGACGGGTGTTGCGGCTGCTGCTGCCGAACGTGTGCCTGGTATGCGCCGAGGCCGGCACTGCCGATGGCGATCTCTGCCCGTGGTGCCGCGCGGCCTTGCCCGATCACGGGCGCGCCTGCCTGTGCTGCGCAACGCCGTTGTCCGCCTCCGATGAAGCGCTGCTGTGCGGGCAATGCCTGCAGCATCGGCCGCCGCTGCAGCACGTGCATGCGTGCTTCACCTATCGCTGGCCGGTGGATGGCCTGCTGCGACGTTTCAAGTTTCGTCAGGATCTGGCCGCCGGGCGTCTGCTCAGCGAGTTGATGGTCAAGGCGTGTGCGGGCCTGCCGCGTCCGCAGGCACTGGTGCCGGTGAGTCTGCATCGGCAGCGCCTGCGCCAGCGCGGTTACGACCAGGCGCTGGAGCTGGCCAGACCGCTCGGGCGCGCGCTGCGGTTGCCCTGCCTGCCCTTGCTGCGCCGGGTCCGCGCGACCGCGCCGCAGTCGGAGCTGGATGCGGCCGAGCGCCAGCGCAACCTGCGCGGCGCCTTCGTCGCGGGTGGCGCGTTGCCGGCGCATGTGGCATTGGTGGATGACGTGATGACCACCGGTGCGACGCTGCATGCGGCCGCGCAGGCCTTGCGTCGGGCCGGCGTGCAGCGGGTAGATGCGTGGGTGTGCGCGCGGGTGCCGTGAGGCTGGGCTGGGGGTTGTGAGCTGCACCATGGAGCTTCGCCCGTACCCTCACCCCAACCCCTCTCCCGCGGGGAGCGGGGCTTAAGCCGAGGTGGTTTGCCCGTCTGCGGGTCAGCGCATTGCCAGGGCGGCGGCGATGCCGACGAAGATCGCCAGGCCTACCCAGTTGTTGTGCAGGAAGGCACGGAAGCAGGGGCCGCGTTCGCGGTGGCGGGCAAGCCGGAATTCGTAGGCTACCAGCAGCGCGGCCACGCCCAGCCCTGCCAGGTACGCGATGCCGAGACCGGCACGCAGGCCGACCAGTGCCAGTGCCGCAAACATCGACGCATACAGCAGGCCCTGCGCGAGCAGGTCGAACCTGCCGAACAGGATGGCGGTGGACTTGCTGCCCATGCGGATGTCGTCCTCGCGGTCGACCATGGCGTACCAGGTGTCATAGGCCGTCGCCCACAGGATGTTGGCCGCGTACAGCAGCCAGGCCAGCCATGGCACGCTGCCCTGCACCGCGGCGAACGCCATCGGGATGCCCCAGCCGAAGGCCATGCCCAAATAGACCTGGGGCAGGTGGGTATGGCGTTTAAGATAGGGGTAGCTGGCGGCCAGGAACACGCCCGGCACGCTCAGCGCAACGGTCAGCCAGTTGAGCGTGAGCACCAGCGCGAACGCCACCAGCATCAGCACCACGAACACCCACAGCGCCTCGCGCCCGGACACTGCCCCGGTGGCCAGCGGCCGCGACTTGGTGCGCTCTACATGCGGGTCCAGCCAGCGGTCGGCGTAGTCGTTGATCACGCAGCCGGCCGAGCGGGTCAGCCAGACCCCGGCAGTGAACACGAACAGCGTCCACAGCGGCGGCAGGCCATCGGCAGCCAGCCACAATGCCCACCAGGTGGGCCACAGCAACAACAGGCTGCCGATCGGACGATCGCCGCGGACCAGCTTCCAGTACTGCCCCAGTCGCTGCGGCCAGGTCAGCGCGGGCGCTGTCGGCAGCTGTTCAACACCATGCTTGCTCATGCTGCAAAGGGTAGCAGTGCGGCCTGGCCGCGGTCATGCGCTGGCCGGTGATCGCGCAGTGCATCGTCCGGGCCCCCAGGCGGCTGCCCGGTGCCGCGCCAGGCCGGGCAGGAGTGGGCGCAGCATCCGGGCGAGCCCAGGTCGGCAACGCGGTGGTGCCCGGTCGTTCGGCAGACCTGCGCTGCGGGGTCACGCGCGCGGCGGCGGTTCTGGCATAATGCCCGACCAGGCGCTCGTAGCTCAGCCGGATAGAGTAGTGGCTTCCGAAGCCATTGGTCGGGGGTTCGAATCCCTCCGGGCGCACCAATTCACGTTCCAGGCTTGTCCCGGGATGCCAATAAACCCTCGAGAAATCGGGGGTTTATTGTTGCTGGTCCGCGGAAATCCGGGCAGGCCCATTGAAATGATTTCAATGCACGAACAATGGCCATCTTCATGGTGATGGATCCAGATAGTCGTGCATTTGCGCTACGTGTGTACCCGGGTGGTCCGGGTGCAGCTGGTGGATTCGACCGAGCAAACGCGGGTTGGCGGACTCACGAGAGCCGGGGGCGCTTTCTCCAGTCGTATCACCGCTGGTCGACACCTTCGGGCAGCGGTGCATCGGTCGCATCGGTAAGGCACCGCTGCAGCGCTTGATCAGCTGCTACCTCGGGACGCTTCCTTGGCAAGCACCTAGCCGCTTCCCGCAAAAGATTGCTTCTTACCGACACGTCACGCGGTCGGTCAGGCCTCGGACGTTCCGGCATGAAGGTCTCCAGCGGAGAATGCCAGGCATTGGCTCTCCAGGTTACGGAGTACGCGCACCGCAATGCGCCCTTCGGTGTCGTCCATGCCGGCGATCAGTTCGTTTCGCAGGCCGTCCAGCGCCTCGCCCAGTTTGAGCGACACCGCACGACCCCGTTCGGTCAGGTGCAGGGTCTTGGCGCGGCCATCGGACAGGTCCCTGCGCCGCTTGAGCAAACCGTCCCGTTCGAGTTGGGTGACCGATCGCGCAATGGCGGCCGGATCCAGCGCCGATTCCTCGGCCACGTCTTTCTGCCGGATACCATCGCCCAGCCGGGCGATCACAAGAAGAACCGCCGCGATGGACAGGGAAACGCCCAGTTGCGCCAGGGCGATTCCTGCTGCGCGTTGCCAGGCGCGCCCGGCAGGCAGCACGGTCCAGGTCAGCGTCGTTCGCCAATCTTCGCCTTCGTGAAATGACATATCCCGTAAGTCCCATTGCTGATGCGGCCGGGACGACGCGTCCGGGTTTCGCCTGTTTCCCCGATACCTTAGCTTGATCCGCGCCGAGGCATGAAGCGCTGGTCCGCTGTCGATGCATCAATTAAATCCCATCCGCTTCTCGCCGTTCAATCGATTCGTCGTGCGTCCGTGCTGCGACCGTCGTGAGAGCGGGATGGACAAGCGCAGGCGCAGGACCGTGGAGCTGGATGCGTCACCGGCGGCGCTCGGATAGGCCGGAAGCACTCGGCTGTCAGGGGGCGCTACAAAAACGGGAGCCGTCTTCTTTGGTCAACGGCTGCTGTTGACGCTTGCCGTCCGGGGCAGTCCCTTCATACACCGCGCAGTTGCTGGCATCCCATTCAAAACGCGCGTCCTTGTAGTGATAACGCGCCTGGGCACGCTCGAATGCCTTGACCTCTGCGCTGGGCAGGGCGCCATCGTCGATCTTGTGTTCCTTGGCGACGGGGGCGCCCGTACACGCAGTAAGTGAAAGCGCAAGCGCTGACAAGAGACCTAGCTTCATGACCACTCCAATTCGGACGCTGACGTCGGGATAGATGGAAGCCAGTGCGGCCCCGTTACGGAAGCAGACTGTAAGCAGGTCAGTATGAAATGTGCGTGCGAGTCCTATCGCCATGAGCGACTGACAAGAGGTAACAAGCGCTCGTCAGGGTGGATGCGGACGGTACACGGAAACCGGCGTGCACGACTGACGCGTGCCGATTCCGCGCACCGGCCCACACCCACCTGATCAGTCCATGCGTCTGTACTTTCGTCGCTTGCTGGCGACTGACTGCCCTGGCGCCCGGATGCTGGAGGACGCCGCGGACCTAATGCTTGCTGCCACTCGTGCCACGGCGGATTGCCTGCTCGGCCTCGTCCAGGGTCCTGTTGTAGCTGGCGCTCTCACCCGCGCTGACGAATCCCTGCTGCTTCGCTCTCGTTGCGGAATCGGTGCGGACCCAGCTGAGCTTCTTCTCGATCTCCGCAGCCTGGGCATTGGACAGCTTGCCTGCCTTGCGCGCCTCGGCCAGGCTAGCGTTAATCGCCTCGTAACGTGCCAACACCTTGGCGTGCAGCGGATCAGGGGCGTGGCTGGCCCGCTGCTGTGCACGTGCGACGTTGACGGAACTCATTCCTGCGAAGACACCGATGCAGGTGGCAAATGTCATGAACATCAGCGTTTTCTTCATGCGATTTTTCACCTGTCATCGAATGCGAACCAACGGCCTGTGAACCGGCCCGGACCGTGCCGCATGAGTATAGTCCAACGCTAGATTGGCGGTGGATTACTCTGAAATTTTGCGTCTCGACGCGCGATTGCTGGACGCCGCCCAACAAAACCCGTGCAGCTGCACGCCGTACCGGAGGCGGCGCGGCAGTCACGGTGGTGGCGCAAGCGTTCCATCACTGCCACCACGTCGCCGCCCCTGATGTGCTGGTGCACTTCACTGCTCACACGTTGCTTGGCAACGTCATCCCGCCGATCAGCGCCCAGGAACGATGCCGGCTGAACCAGGCGTGGCAGCGAAGTCCCCACGCGTCCTGACACGGGCAAGCTTACTGGGCGAGCAGTCCACCATCGACGACATGCTCATGCCCGGTGATGTAGGACGATTCGTCGGACGCCAGGAACAGAACCAGGTTGCTGACCTCGCTGGCCTTGGCGATGCGTCCCAGTGGGATCTGGGCAACGGCATCACCACCGTTTTCGTCCGTCCCTTCCACCATCATCGGGGTCTGGATGAAGCCCGGGTGGACCGAGTTCACACGGATGTTGTCTGCGCCATATTCGATTGCCGTCGCCTTGCTCATTCCGCGCACGGCGAACTTGCTGCCGACATAGGCCAGGCTCGGGAATCCGTAATTGGCTGCCATTCCGGCGATCGAGGAAATATTGACGATCGATCCCACCTTCGCCTTCAGCATGGAGGGGATGACCGCCTTCATGCCAAGGTAAACGGCATTCTGGTTGATCGCACAGACCTTGAGGAAATCTTCTTCGGAGATATCCGCAGTCTTGGCAATGGGGCCCAGGATCCCTGCATTGTTGACCAGAATCGTGACGTTGCCGAATGCCGCTTCCGCTTCGGCCACCACGTTCTGCCATGCGTCCCAGCTCGTGACGTCCTGCTGGACGAAGCGAACACGCTTGCCCAGCTCGGAGGCCAGTGCATGCCCTCCCTCGGCATTGATGTCAGTGAAAACAACGTGCGCACCCTCTTCAACGAAATTGCGCACATGCGACGCGCCCATGCCCTGTGCGGCACCGGTGACGATTGCGACTTTGCCTTGCAGTCTGCCCATCATTCTTCTCCTGCGAGTGAGTGGCCTCGCGGCCGCCAGTCGAACTAGTGTGTGGAAATATAGATGACGGGTCAATTAATTACTGTCGAGGCGAAGAGGACGATCAGGTGGCCCTCGAGCGTTGCGCGCTGCATGGGCCGCGGCACTTTCGACAGCCACGTCGCAACACGACCATGTCCAGGCTCAGCGTGGCGAGCAGCTCCAACGCAAAAGCAAAACGCCATCGGCCCGCTGCAGTGTCACTGCAGCGGGCCGATGGCGTTTCTATCAGGGTTGCGCGCCGGCCTGAGTATCGACGCGGCGTTGCACTGTGAGGCCAGCGATGCGTCGCTTGGCAGGGGGCGAGGAGCGCCACCCTGCGCAGGCTCGGATCAGAGCACGTCCGGCGGCGGTGTGGTGGCCTTGGCGTGCTGCTTGCCACGTGCGTGTTCGATGGCGGTGCGCAGCTTGCGCGCGGCGCCGGTGACGGCCGAGGCGGTGGTTTCGGCACTATTGGTGGCCGCGATCGGCGGCAGGCCGGCGACGTGCGCCTCGATGCTGCAGGTTCGATCCGCTGCGCCGCCGCGTTGGCCGTTTTCATCGCGCAAATGCACGTCGACGCGGGTGATGTCGCTGGCGAAATGCGCCAGCTGGGCGGAGCAGGTCTTCTCGACATGCTGCACGACAGAGGGGTCATGCGGCACGTGCTTGTCGGTCTGGATCTGAATCTGCATAGAGTGTCTCCTTCGCGGTCATCCGCTGCGTCTGCCGTAGCGGTGACTCGATTCTGCGACAGCGCACCGTTGCCGCAAGGTGACAAGCTGCACCACGTTCATGCACAGGTCGGGATGGCCCGGCGGTGCACCCGCTGCGGCGGCCGGCGCCGTAACCGCGATCGCCAACGCGCCTCCAATCGCGCAGCACCCGTCACGCCTGGCGAGCTCTGCCAGGCTGAACCCTCACGGCAGCGGCGAACTGCCCGGCTGCGGGCGGTGGATTAAGATGCCGGCACCGCGCTGGTGTGCGCCTGTCCGATGTCTGCCTGTGTCCGAATTCCGAGTTGCCCTGGATGCCCGTCGCGGCGTGTTGCAGCGTGTGCTGTTGCTGATCGCGTTGTGGATGGTGTGCGTGGGTGCCGCCATCGCGCAGGACGACGACACCCTGCTGGAGACCGCGCAGACGCAGCTCGACAGCATGCAGAAGGTGCTGTCCCAGGCCGACGCGGGCATGGAGAAGGCCGATACCGAGCAGCTGGGCAAGCTGACCGAGGACGTCGCCGGCGCGCAGCGGCAGGCGCAGGATCTGGTGCGCACGCTGGAGCAACCGCTCAAGGAGCTCAACGGGCGCTTGGAGGGGCTTGGTGTCGCGGCGCAAAACGAACCGGCCGACCTGGTCAAACAGCGCAAGGCGCTGACCAAGGAGCGCGATCAGCTCAATGCCGAGTTCATCCGGGCCACGCTGCTGGCCTCCAACGCCAAGGACCTGGCCGACCGGCTCGAACGCGAGCGCGTGCAACGCTTCAGCGTGCAGCTCTCCACACGGGTGGCCTCGCCGTTGTCGCCGACGTTATGGCATCAGATCGGGCAGCAGTGGCCGGACGATCGTGCCCGCCTGCAGGCCTTGTCCGACAAGACGGTGCAGCTGGTGCAGGCAGGTGTGGCGGCCAATGGCGTGGGCGGGCTGATCACCGCTGCCGTGGTCGCGTTGTTGCTGGCACTGCCGCTGCGCATCTTCCTGCGCCACCTGGGGCGTCGCTATGCGGCCTCGCGTGCGCCCGGCGGACGCCTGCGGCGCTCGGGGCTGGCCTTGTGGTTTCTGCTGGTCGGCACGTTGAGCCTGGGGATTGCGGCATTCGTGCTGGTCGAAGGGATCCGCGCGCTCGGCGAGCTGCCCGATGACCTGGACCAGCTGCTGACCGGGTTTGTCGCCATCAGCGTGGTGGCTGCCTTCGTCGGTTCGCTCAGTGCCAGCCTGTTGATGAAACACCAGCCCAGCTGGCGCCTGTTCCCGCTGGACGATGCCACCGTCGACCGCCTGCGCGTGCATTGCCTGGCCACCGCAGCAGTGATCTGGTTCAGCGGCATGGCGATCAAGATCAACGAGGTGGCCGGCAGCAGTCCGGCGTTGACCGCCGCCACCGATGCGGTGGCGGCGCTGCTGTATGCGGGGTTGATCCTGTCGGCCCTGGCCGGGCTGACCCTGTCCTTGCGCGCGCACGCGGCAAATGCCGGCGTGGCCGATCCGGACAGCGATGCGCCGCCGCCGGTGGTCACGCGCGGTGGCGGCTTCATCGTGCTGATCCGCCTGCTGGGTCATCTGGCGGTGATCTTCGCGTTGATCGCAGCCCTGTTCGGCTATCTCAATCTGGCCTTGTTCGTGGAGCGGCAGATCATCTGGATCACCCTGGTGTGCAGTCTGCTCGGCCTGCTGGTGGTCTTTACCGACGATCTGATGACCTGGCTGTTCAAGCCGGACGGCCGTTTCAGCCGGGCGTTGTCGCATGCGCTCAGCATCGGCAGCGGACGCCTGGTGCAGCTCGGGCTGCTGATCTCTGCCGCGACACGGGTGTTGCTGGTGCTGCTGGGCATCGCGGTGCTGCTGACGCCGTATGGCGCCAATATCAGCGTGGTCACCGACTGGGCGGAGAACATCGCCCACGGCATCACCATCGGCAAGGAGCTGGTGATCACCCCGGGCGACGTGTTCAGGGCGCTGTGCGTGTTCCTGCTCGGCATGGGGCTGGTGCACGTGGTGCAGCAGTGGTTGCTCAACACCTATCTGCCCAAGACCGAGCTCGATGACGGTGCGCGTAATTCCATCAGCACCGTGGCGCGTTATCTGGGCTGGCTGATCGTGGTGGTGTGGGGCCTGACCGCATTGGGCCTGGATCTGAAGCGGCTTGCACTGGTGTTGAGTGCATTGTCGGTGGGTATCGGTTTCGGTCTGCAGGCGATCACGCAGAACTTCGTGTCGGGTCTGATCCTGCTGGCCGAGCGGCCGGTGAAGATCGGCGATTGGGTGCGCATCGGCGATCAGGAGGGCGATGTACGCAAGATCAGCGTGCGTGCGACCGAGATCCAGGTCGGCGACCGCTCCACCCTGATCGTGCCCAACTCGGAATTGATCACCAAGAGCGTGCGCAACATGACGCTGTCCAACCCGATGGGCCGGGTGCAACTGCAGTTCTCGGTGCCGCTGGAAACCGACGTGGCAAAGGTGCGCAACATGCTGCTTGACCTGTTCGCCGAGCACGCCAAGGTGCTGGCCGACCCGGCACCCTCGGTGTTCATCGATTCGCTGGCCGGCGGGCACGTCAACTTCAATTCGTTCGCCTACGTGCGCAGCCCGCGCGATTCGTATGGGGTGCGCAGCGAGCTGTTCTTCGCGCTGCTGCAGCGGATGGAAACGGCGGGGATTGCGCTGCAGTCGCCGCAGGAAATCCGCTTCAGCCGCGCAGGTGCTGCGGTGGCGCGCGATCCGGGCGATGGCACGCCGGCATCGGAAGACTGAGCCGGCCCGTGCACGATGCGCGGCGTGTCCTGCGCTGGCGGTGCAGCTAAAACTCGCAGGGTCGAGGGCGCGGCGCCCTCACCGCTTGCGGGACATGCCGTGAACCCATCGCTGGGGGATCGGTGGCGGCATCCATGCCGCCACACGGTCCCGCAACCGGCAAGGACACCGCACCAGACAGTCGGTCGTCGCTCATTTGAAAAGCTGCCTGTCGTGCGGTGTGCATCAGACATGGAGCCGATACGTCATGAGCGTACGACGCATCCAGCGCCGCTCTTACCGTGCACACCGACCGTCTCGACTGGCCCTTGCCCGCTCACCGTCGCGGGACCCTGAGCGGCATGGATGCCGCGCCGGAGCCTACATGGACGTACTTGCGGCGTGTCCCGCGATGGTGGGCGGGCAAGGGCCCTGCAGCCAGGCCGCACATCGCATGCTTCGGCTTCGGCTTGGGCTTCGGCCTTGCCTTTGCCTTTGCCCTTACCTCATCCACATACCTCGACCGAGACCGAGACCGAGACGATGGCCAGGCTCAAGAGCGATCCGCGACCTGGCTCTGTTTCACCAGGGCCAGATCGTCCACGCTGACATCTTCGGTGTAGTCCAGCCAGGCACGGATCTCCAGATCGTCCACCGCATGTTCCAGGCCCACCGGCATGCGGATGCGACCGGCCGCATCGGGCACCACCCACTGCTGGGCCAGCACCACCTTGCGCTCTGACGAGACGGCTTCCACCCAGAAGGCCCGCGTCGGCCGGCGCTTGGCGTACAGCTCCAGCATGTAACGACCGGCCTCGGTCTTGCGGGCAGTCTGGGTGAGCATGATCGGTTGGCGCACGCGGGGGCGCGGGCCTTGCTGGCTGGCCTCCAGCGGCGCGTCCACGGCGATGCCGCGGGTCAGGTCCGGATCGCGATACAGCTTCATGCTCTGGTGGCGGTCGACCACCAATGCGCACCAATCGCCATCGGCCGAACCGTCCTCGAACGCCGTGCAGCGATCCACATACGCCAGCGTGCCCTCGGTGTGGGTGCGATCGAACTGGCGCGAGGTGTTTTCCAGATAGACGGTTTTGAGATTGGTGTCGTCGTCGTATTCCAGCAGCACCGGCGGGCGCACCTGTTGCACGCCCACCACCACATCGCCATTGCCGTTGATGCGCAGCATGCGTGTGCTGCGCCCGGTCCACAGCGTGCGCGCGTAGGCGAGATAGCGCGGGTAGTCCTTGCCGCTGTCGCGACTGGCCGCCACGCTGGCGCTGGGAGGCGCGTCGCTGGCCAGCAGCGAGCGGCCAAAGCCCAGCGTGCGCATGCCCGGTTCCAGCAGCTGCAACAGCGTTGCACCCGAATCCAGCGTGCTGCCCGCGCGCGTGACCACTTGTTGCGGAGCGATGTCCTTGCCGAGGAACAGCAGCAGGTTTTCGCGCTTCTGCTTGGCGAGCACGTCGCTGAGATCGTTGGGCATCGCCAGGTGATCGGAGGCGATCACGATGATGGTGTTCTTGCCGTAGCGGCTGTTGCGAATGCGCGTGACCAGCTCGCCGATCAGCCGGTCGCTGCACTTGATCGCATGCAGCAGCCCGATGTCGCCCAGTGCGCTGTCGTAGTGCTGGCCCTTGCAGGCCAGCGGCAGATGGCCGGCGGGGTGGTGGGTGTCCATGGTCAGCGTGGTGAGCATGAACGGCTGGCCGGCGCGCGACAGCGTCTGGAAGCTGTCCCAGGCATCGTCCAGCAGCACATCGTCGTGCACCCCCCAGGCGGAAAAGTGCTTGGGCGCCACGCCCTTGTCGCGGAAGTAGCTGACGTCGTGCACCACATCGAAACCATGGCTGGACAGAAAGCTGCCCTTGCCGGCAAAGCTGGCATCGGCACCCCCGACATAGTGATTGCGGTAGCCCTGATCCTTGAGATAGTCGCCCAGGCAGCGTGCTTCGGGCAGGAACAGGCCCATGCGGCCCATGCTGTTTTCATCGCCGGGCGCGGTGGTCAGCGGCACGCCGCACATCGAAGCGACCATGCCGGCGATGGTCCAGCCGCTGCCTTCGGTGGAGGTGAGGTTGCGTACGTCCACTGCCTCGCTGGCCAGCGCGCGCAGGTTCGGCATCAGGCCGGGAAACACCTTTTCATCGAAGTAGGTGCGTTCCAGGCTCTCGCCGTAGATCCACACGATGTTCTTGCGCTTCTGCAAGGGCTGCTGCGGCACCAGGTATTCCGGCACCACGGTGGCGTAATCCACGGGGCGCAACTGGTAGTACAGGCGCTTGCCGTCGCGGTACAAGGGGCTGACCGCGATGCTGACCAGCAACATCATCACGAAGGCGCCAAACACCGCGTTGCCTCCGCGCGGGCGACGGAAACGCCGCACCTTCAGCAACACAAGGGGACTGAGCGACAGCAGCACCATGCCGATAAACACGGCGATATAGGCGGAAAAATCGCTGACGCCGGCACCGTCCATGTCCGCGCGCAGGTGATACAGCGTGGCGGCGTTGATGCCATCGCCGCTGAGCCGATCCACCAGGCCCCAGGCACTGAGCAACAGCAGCAGCAACGACAACAGACCGGCCTTCAGCCACGCCAGACGCGGCGAGGCGACCAAGAGCCAAAGCAGGAGCAACAGCGAAAACAACAACATCCAATGCATGCGGCAGCGTCCGTGGGGGAATGATGCGAGCGCGTACCGGACGCCTTGCTCGCCATGTCCTGTGCGCCACACCCAATGTGACACCCGGATGACGGACTATGCCGCGCCGAAGCTGACTGAAATGTTTGTTCGCGTTAAGCCATCCCCACAGCGTGGCGGATTGCGCGCGTTGACGCTCCCCTGGTCGCGGTGGCGTTCGCCAGAAATCGGCGGCATCTGCATTGCGCATTTGGCGCGCTTCTCGCAGATGGGCGACGTGGCTATCACCCCGCACCACCCGATCTGCTTTGACGGCTTGACGGTTTGACGCGGCTGTCTTGGCAAGCGATGTCGCGCCCGGGTGCGCTCCTACGCGGAGGTGGGGTCTGTTGGAATGCTATCGATGCCCGCGTTCTTCGCGCGCACGCACACGGCGGTCGAACAGCAGGGCGCTGAGCACGATGCCCAGGCCCAGCACCACGCCGAGCAGGAACAGCACCATTGCGATGGCCGGATAGCCCCACAGCTTCAAGCCGGTTTCGATGCGCATCATCTGTGCCGAGGCCATGATCAATGCCGCGGTCACGATGCCGGCCGCCACGCGGTTGGCGATCTTCTGCAGGCTTTCCATCAGATGCGATTCTTCCAGCCCGGTGACGCGCATCTGCAGGCGGTTTTCCGCCGCCAGCGACAGGATCTCGGACATGCGGCGCGGTCCTTCGCGCACCAGGTGCTGCAGTTCCATCGCCTCGCTGGCCAGATTGGCGGCGGACAGAGACTTTTTCAGCCGCGCGCGCATCACATGCTGCAGATGACGTTCGACGATGCGGCGCGTGTCCAGGTGCGGCGACAGCGCGCGGCACACGCCTTCCAGGTTCAACAAGGTCTTGCCGAGCAGGCTCAGTTCCGGTGGCGTGCGCAAGCCATTGGAGGTGGCGATGCGCACAAGATCCAGCACCACGCGACCTTCGGAGGTGGTGTCGTGGGCGGCATATCGGGCAATCATCTGCCCGGTTTCGCGCTGGTAGCGGTCCTCGTCGTAATCCTCCAGGCGCGTGCTGAGCGCAATGGTCTCTTCGGCGACTTCTTCGCCACGCCCGTCGACGGCGGCGAACAGCAGCTTGAGCAAGCGCTCGCGCAGGCGCGGCGGCACATGCGCGACCATGCCCAGGTCGAAGATGGCCAGACGCCCGTCCTGCAGCACGCGCAGGTTGCCCGGATGCGGGTCGGCATGGATCTCGCCATGCACGAACATCTGGTCCAGGTAGCCCTTGACCAGCTCCGCGGCCAGGTTGTCCATCGGCTGCTCGGTGCGGCGCAGGCCGGAGATCTTGTCCACCCGCACGCCTTCGGCCAGCTGCATGGTCAGCACCTTGCGGCTGCTCAGGTCCCATACGGGTTGCGGAATCCACAACAGCGGAAATGGCTTCAGATGCTTGCCGAAGCGCGCCAGCGTCTCGGCCTCGTCTTCGTAATTGAGCTCGGCGCGCAGGGTCTTGCCGAACTCGCCCAGCCAGTCGGCAAAGCGCACGCGCCGGCCGATGCCGGTCAGGCGGTCGGCGGCGGTGGCAAAGCTCTTGAGCACGTCCAGGTCCGAACGGACCTGGGCGGCGACTTCGGGTTTTTGCACCTTGATCGCCACCGGGGTGCCGTCGCGCAGGGCGGCGCGGTGCACCTGCGCCAGCGAGGCGCAGCCCAGCGGCACCGGGTCGAAGAACGAGAACGCCTTGTTGACCGACACGCCGAGTTCTTCCTCGATGATCTGGCGGATGCGCTCCACCGGCACCGAGCTGGTGTTCTCCTGCATGCGCTCCAGCGCCGTGGCGAACTCCGGCGGCACGATGTCCGGACGCGTGGACAGCATCTGGCCAAGCTTGACGAAGGTGGGGCCGAGCGCTTCCAGGTCGGAGACGAACTGGTCGGGCGTACCTTCGGCGGGCACTTCGTACTCGTTGATCGCGGCCGGATCCAGGTTCATGCCGGCGAATACGCCCGACCCGCGATACCGCAGCAACAGGCGCAGGATCTGCGTGCGACGGCTCATGCCGCCCACCACGCCGGTGTCGGCGGGGATCGCGGCCTGGGCCGGTGTGCGGTACGGGTCGTTCGGACTCAAGGCCATCTCCGGCGGTCGTGCAAGGGGGCGAGTGTGGCCAGCGGCGGGTCGTCAGGCGGTGAATCCAGCCATGTGGCCAAGGCGCTGCGGTGCGCGGCCCAGGGCCGGCGGGCACGGCCGGATCGTCCGGCTGGCGGGCGGCGGCATCGCGCAGCAACGGTCGCCAACAGCCGGCAACGGCCTGCCATCACCCCATACCGGCGCAGGATCGGCGAGAATCCACCGCCACTCACGAAGGACCCCCGCATGGCCGGTGCCAGCCTGTTCACCCTGCTCGACGACATCGCCACACTGCTGGACGACGTTTCCATCCTGACCAAGGTCGCGGCCAAGAAGACCGCCGGCGTGCTTGGCGACGACCTGGCGCTCAATGCGCAGCAGGTCACCGGCGTCACTGCCGACCGCGAGCTGCCGGTGGTGTGGGCAGTGGCCAAGGGGTCGCTGATGAACAAGGTGATCCTGGTGCCGGCGGCGCTGGCGATCAGCGCCCTGGAGGCCTGGCTGCGCGGGCGCGGTTACAACGTGCCGCTGGTGATGCCGCTGATGATGATCGGCGGTGCCTACCTGTGCTTCGAGGGCGTGGAGAAGCTGGCCCACAAGTTCCTGCACAACGAGGAAGACGAAGCGCAGCGGCATGCCGAACGCACCCGCGCGCTGGCCGACGAGAGCGTGGACGTGGTGGCGCTGGAAAAGGACAAGGTCAAGGGCGCGATCCGCACCGACTTCATCCTGTCGGCGGAGATCATCGTGCTGTCGCTTGGCGTGGTGGCGGGGGTGTCGTTCGGCCAGCAGGTCGCGGTGCTGGTGGCGATCGCGCTGGCGATGACCATCGGCGTGTACGGCCTGGTCGCGGCCATCGTCAAGCTGGACGACCTGGGCCTGTACCTGACCAACAAGGGCGCTGCCCTGGCTGCGCTGGGGCGCGGCATCCTGGTGGCCGCTCCGTGGCTGATGAAGTTCCTGTCGGTGGCCGGCACGCTGGCGATGTTCCTGGTCGGCGGCGGCATCCTGGTGCACAACATCCCGGCGCTGCACCACACCGTGCAGGACCTGACCACGTCGGCCGGCGGCATGGGCTGGCTGGTCGATGCGTTGGGCAACATGCTGGTGGGCGTGGTGGCCGGTGCGGTCGTGCTGGGCGCGGTGATGCTGTTCCAGAAGCTGCGCGGCAAGCCGGCGGCGCACTGATCCGCGCGGCGGCGGGCCGGGCGCGGGATGGGCGCCCGCACCGGCGCGCCGTGATCGCCCCGCGTGCTGGATCAGCCGGCACGCCATAGCCGGCGGAAATCGCTGTCGACACGGCTCTGCTCGGGCCGCCGCGCCAACGCCACCGCCCTGCACGGCCACGCCACCCTGTGCCGAGGAGCGCACCGGGCGGCGGTCTTCACCGCTCCAGGCGGGGTAGATGCCCCCCTGCGTTCCGCCGACGGTTGCGCTCAGTCGGCGCTGACCACGCGATTCTTGCCGGCCGACTTGGCCTCGTACATGGCGCGGTCGGCACGGCGGATGACATCGTCCTGGGTTTCGTCGAGATGGCGCAGTGCCACGCCGCCGCTGAAGCTGACGAACAGGCGCACGTCGTCGTGCAACAGCGAGCGTTGCGCCAGCGCGCGCTGCAGGCGGATCACCGCCGCACTGGCTTCGAAGATGGTGGAATCCGGCAACAGCAACACGAACTCCTCGCCGCCGAAGCGGGCGATGGCATCGGTGGTGCGCAGCACCGACTTGGCCACGTCCACCGTATGGCGCAGCGCGGCGTCGCCGCCGGCATGGCCGTGGGTCTCGTTGAGGCGGCGAAAGTCGTCCAGATCCAGCATCGCCACGCACAAGGGTTGGCCGCCGCGCTGGGTACGGGCGGCTTCGCGCTGGAACAGCTCTTCGAAGCCGCGGCGGTTCAGCGCCCCGGTCAGCTGGTCTTCGCGCACCAGGCCGGCCACGTCCTTGAGTTCCTGTTCCAGCAGGGCGATGCGCTGCTCGGCGTCCTCGACCTGGCGACGTGCGGCGAGCAGCTCGTCGCGCGCGGCCAGCGCCTGCGCCTGCACGCCGGCGGTGTCCTGCAACACGTCCTGCAGCAGGCGATTGAGGTCGGGAATGCTGCGAGCGTCGCCGATCGCCTGCGAATAGCCGGCAACGCGATCGTGGTACTCGCCGGTGCTGGTGGCCATGCCATCGAGCCGGTCGACGAAGGACACCATCATCTCGCGCATGGCGGTCTTGGAGTCGGCAATGCCTTGCTTGAGCAGGCCCTGCTTGTAGATGACCTCGCGCAGGGTGCCGCGTGCCTGCTCGATCGAGCCGACATCCAGCGGCCCGGAGATCAGCTGCCGCACCACCGAGATCTGCCCCTGCAGCCAGCTGCGATCGTCCAGCAGTTCGCCCACGTTCTCCAGCAACAGGTCGAACAGGCCCAGCAACAGGTTCTGCTGCTCGCTGGCATCTTCGGCACGCAGGCCGATCTGATGACTCAGTTCGCGCAAGCGTTGGTCCAGGGTGATCAGTTCATGGCCGGGGCGCCAGTGGCGCAGCGCCGATGCCAGGGTCTGCGCTTCTTCGGCCAGCTCCGGGCTGCGTTGCAGCAGCGTGGCCAAGGCATTGCCCAGTGCGTGACGCAGCAGGTCGCGCAGCTGCTCGGCTTCGGTGCGCCCTTCGGCCAGCGAGTCGCCGGTATCGATGGTGCGGATGTACTTGTCGATCAATTGCCGCAAGGCGCGGCCGTAGCCGGGCCAGTCGCCGGCCGCATAGGCCGCGCTCAGGCGCACGCCCATGTCGCCGAGTTCGCCATGCAGGCTGGTGATGCCCTCGGCAAAGGCCAGCAGCAAGGCCTCCGGGTGCGCGGCATGCGAGAACAGGCGCATCAGCAGGGCGGTGGCGGCAGCCGGGTCGTGCGCGCCGGACTTGTTCTTGGCCGGCACCAGCTGATGCGCGGCCAGGCCGTGCCCGCCGTGCCCGCCGCCGATCACGCTGGGCAGGGCGGCGGCCGGCCGTGCGCTGTCCGCGCCACCCCAGGGCAGCAGGCGGCGCAGCCCGCCACGTGGGCGGCTTGGAAGTTCAGGCTGGTCTGCCATGCGCCGGGGTCTCGGAAAGTCGTGATGCTACCGCTGGTTATCGGCGTGCAAGCGTCTTGCTTAAGCGGTCCGGACAGCTCTGCGCAGTTCCAGCCTGCGCGCACGATGGCCGGCGATGGTCGAAAGGCGATGACGACATGTGACTGAACGAGTCAGGCGGGTGAGGGCGGGCGCCGCTGCCAGCGCCTGCTTCCGGTGCGTTTCAACAACCACGCACCACGGCGGGGATGTCATCACACGGCGACGCGCCGCTTATGCCGGGACGTACACGCGACCATGCGCAAGGGAATGTCGGTGTCGCAGAAAAGTCAGCACGTATTCACGCATATTTTATTTGCCCGGGGTGTAGATTCATCTCAAGGACGACGTGGAGTACGCGCGTTGGCCCCGCTCCTCATTCGTAGCAGGTCGTCTGGCTGAGTCGGCAGATGATGGTTGTCGCTTCGCTGTTTTCCGTCTCCACCCACTTTACGACGGACGTTTAGATGGTTGCCATGATGCCGCTTCACGCCACTACCGCACGCTTTGAGCGCAGTACGTTGCTCCCCACTCTGAAGAAGAGCGGGCGGCCGCGTGATGCACGCGGGCGCTTCATTCGCCATCACGAACGTCTGCCGGTGTCGCCGGCCGATACCCGCGGCGCCTTGTTCGTGGTGTCGGAGATGGCGGACTTCATCAAGGCTGGCGGCCTGGGCGATGTGGCGGCGGCGCTGCCGCGCGCGCTGCGCCATCGCTACGACGTGCGGGTACTGATCCCCGGCTACCGCGCAGTGCTGGCGCGCGCGGGCAAGGTGGAGATCGTCGGCCGGGTACTGGCGCATGCGGCACTGCCGGCCTGCGACATCGGCCGCATCGTGCAATCGGACGGCCTGCCGATCTACATCCTGCTGTCCAAGGAATTGTTCGAGCGTGACGGGTCGCCTTATGTGAGCACCAGCGGGTCGGAGTTCGAAGACAACGCGATCCGCTTTGCCACCTTGTCGCATGCCGCCGCGCAGATCGCCGCCGGCCACGCCGGGCTGGGCTGGAAGCCGCGCCTGCTGCACCTCAACGACTGGCCGTGCGCGCTGGCTGCCGCCTATGTGCGCTGGTCCGGCGGCACCACGCCGTGCCTGTTGACCATCCATAACCTGGCCTACCAGGGCCTGGTGCCGTATTCGATGGCCGCTGCGCTGGGCATCCCCGCCGAGCGCGTGGCCGAGCTGGAGTTCTACGGGCAGATGTCGTTCCTGCGTGGCGGCATCGTGCATGCCGACCACGTCAACACGGTCAGCGTCAGCTATGCCCAGCAGATCACCGGCCCGGCGCAGGGCTGTGGCCTGGACCGCCTGCTGGCCGGTCGCGCCGCCAAGGGCGCGCTGACCGGCATCGTCAACGGCATCGACGCCAGCTGGGACCCGCGCACCGACGAATATCTGGACACGCATTTCAGCGTGAATCAGTGGCAGGGCCGGCAGGCCAACGCCGCGCAGGTGCGCAAGGCCTTCGGGCTGCGCGAGAGCACCGGCCCGCTGTTTGCGGTGGTGTCGCGGCTGGTGCACCAGAAGGGCCTGGACCTGATCTGCGAAGTCGCCCCGCAGATCGTGGCCGCCGGCGGCCAGATCGCGGTGATCGGCGGCGGCGAGCCGGAGATCGAGCAGCAGGTCGCCGAGCTGACCCGGCGCTATCCCGGCCAGGTGGGTGCCTTCATCGGGTTCGAGGAAGGCCTGGCGCGGCGCATGTTTGCCGGTGCCGACTTCCTGCTGATGCCGTCGCGCTTCGAGCCGTGCGGCCTGAGCCAGATGTACGCGCAGCGCTTTGGCTGCCTGCCGATCGCGCACGCCACCGGCGGCCTGATCGACACGGTGGATGACGGCGTCACCGGTTTCCTGTTCCAGCACGCCAGCGCCGAGGCCTTGCGCCGTTGCCTGGAGCGCGCATTCCGTACCTTCCGCCTGCCCAGCCTGCTGTCGGCGATGCGCCGCGCGGCGATGTTGCGTCCCAGTGGCTGGGATGTGGCGGGCAAGAAGTACCTCTCGCTGTACGAACGCACCGCCGCAACCGCTCCCGCGCTTGCGACGGTGTCATGAGCGAACGGCTGGGCGTGCAGGGGCAGGAGACGGAAACGACGGCGGTGACCATGGACGGGATCTCGGATTCAGCGCAGAGCGTGCAGGCGCTGGCCGATGGCCTGCCTGCCGATGCATTCGCGGTCCTGGGCCCGCATGTCCAGGCCGACGGCCGCCGTCTGGTGCGCGTGTTGGCGCCCGGTGCCGAGGCCATGGGCCTGATCGATCCGCGCGGCAAGTTGCTGGCGCGCATGCAGGCCGGCCCGGTCGATGGCGTGTTCGAGGGCGTGCTGGCGGTCGAAGGACCGTATCGGCTGCGCATCGTGTGGCCGGACGTGGTGCAGGAGATCGAAGACCCTTACGCCTTTGCTGCCACGCTGGACGAATCGATCCTGCTGCAGATCGCTGCCGGCGACGGCCAGGCCTTGCGTTGCGCCCTGGGTGCCCGGCACCTGCGCTGCGACGATGTGCCGGGGGTGCGCTTTGCGGTGTGGGCGCCGCATGCGCAGCGCGTGGCGGTGGTGGGCGATTTCAACGGCTGGGACGTGCGCCGGCATCCGATGCGCCAGCGCATCGGCGGATTCTGGGAGCTGTTCCTGCCGCGCGTGGAAGCCGGCACGCGTTACAAGTACGCCATCACCGCTGCCGATGGCCGCGTCTTGCTCAAGGCCGACCCGGTGGCGCGCCAGAGCGAATTGCCGCCGGCCACCGCCTCGGTGGTGCCGGGCGCGGCAGCGTTCGGCTGGACCGACGCGGCCTGGATGGCCGCGCGCGATGCCAGTGCCGCGCCGGCGCCGCTGTCCATCTATGAAGTGCACGCCGCGTCCTGGCGACGCGATGGGCACAACCAGCCGCTGGACTGGCCAGGGCTGGCCGCACAGCTGATTCCCTATGTGCAGCAGCTCGGCTTCACCCATATCGAGTTGCTGCCGATCACCGAGCATCCATTCGGCGGCTCCTGGGGCTACCAACCGCTGGGGCTGTATGCGCCGACGGCTCGCCACGGCAGCCCGGACGGCTTTGCCCAGTTCGTCGACGCCTGTCATCGCGCCGGCATCGGCGTGATCCTGGACTGGGTCAGCGCGCACTTTCCCGATGACGCGCACGGCCTGGCGCAGTTCGACGGCGCGGCGGTGTACGAGCATGCCGACCCGCGCGAGGGCATGCATCGCGACTGGAATACGCTGATCTACAACTACGGCCGGCCCGAAGTGACCGCCTACCTGCTGGGCAGCGCGCTGGAGTGGATCGACCACTACCATCTGGACGGCCTGCGCGTGGATGCAGTGGCCTCGATGCTGTATCGCGACTATGGCCGTGCCGAAGGCGAGTGGGTGCCCAACGCGCATGGCGGCCGCGAGAATCTGGAAGCCGTTGCCTTCCTGCGCCAGCTCAACAGCGAGATTGCCACGCGCTTTCCCGGTGTACTAACCATCGCCGAAGAGTCCACCGCCTGGCCAGGCGTGACCGCGCCGATCAGCGAGGGTGGGCTGGGCTTCACCCACAAATGGAACATGGGCTGGATGCACGACACGCTGCACTATATGCAGCGCGATCCGGCCGAGCGCGCGCAGCACCATAGCCAGCTCACCTTTGGTCTGGTGTACGCGTTCTCCGAGCGTTTCGTGCTGCCGATCTCGCACGACGAAGTGGTGCACGGCACCGGTGGCCTGCTCGGGCAGATGCCCGGCGACGACTGGCGGCGCTTTGCCAACCTGCGCGCGTATCTGGCGCTGATGTGGGCGCATCCGGGCGACAAGCTGCTGTTCATGGGCGCCGAATTCGGCCAGTGGAACGACTGGAATCACGATCAGTCGCTGGACTGGCATCTGCTCGACGGGGCCGCGCATCGCGGCGTGCAGCAACTGGTCGGCGATCTCAATGCCGCATTGCGACGGGTGCCGGCGCTGTATCGCGGCACGCATCGTGCCGACGGCTTCGACTGGAGCGTGGCCGACGACGCGCGCAACAGCGTGCTGGCGTTCATCCGCCACGATCCCGAGGGCGGCGCACCCTTGCTGGCGGTGAGCAACCTCACTCCGCAACCGCACCACGACTATTGCGTCGGCGTGCCGCGTGCCGGCGGCTGGCGCGAAATCCTCAACACCGACAGTGCCCATTACGGTGGCAGCAACCTCGGCAACAGCGGTCGCCTGGCGACCGAGCCGATGGGCATGCACGGGCACGCACAACGCCTGCGCCTGACCCTACCGCCGCTGGCCACGATCTATCTGCAAGCGGAGAAATAGCAATGAACGAGCGCAATGACACCACGCCGGCATGGGGCGCATGGCCAGCGGGTGAGGGACAGGTGCGCTTCACGCTCTGGGCACCGGATGCCAGGAGCGTGGAGGTGGTCTTCGACGACGGCGCGCGCGTCGCGTTGCAGGCCGCGCAGGATGGCTTCTTCAGTGCGGCGATCGACTGCGCGGCCGATGCGCGCTATCGCTACAGCGTCGATGGTGGCGAACCGGTGCCGGATCCGGCCTCACGCTGGCAGCCCGAGGGCGTGCATGGCCCCAGCGCCGTGCAGCCAACCGACGGCTACGCCTGGCAGAACACCCAGTGGCAGGGACGGCCGTGGGACGAGGTGGTGATCTACGAACTGCATGTCGGCACCTGCGGCGGCTATGCCGGCGTGCAGGCGCAATTGCCGCAGCTGGCGGCGATGGGCATCACCGCGATCGAGCTGATGCCGCTGAGCGCATTCCCGGGCGCGCACAACTGGGGCTACGACGGCGTGCTGCCGTACGCGCCGGTGGAAGCCTATGGCACGCCGGACCAGTTGAAGGCGCTGATCGACGCCGCGCACGGACACGGCCTGATGGTGTTGCTGGATGTGGTCTACAACCACTTCGGCCCGGACGGCAATTATCTGCACAGCTATGCCGCCCCGTTCTTCAACGAGGACAAGCCCACTCCGTGGGGCGCGGCGATCGATTTCCGCAAGCCGCAGGTGCAGCGTTACTTTCTCGACAATGCGCTGATGTGGCTGCACGAATACGGCTTTGACGGCCTGCGCCTGGACGCGGTGCATGCGATCACGCCGAACGCGTTCCTGGATACCTTGCGGCAGACCGTGCAGGCCAGCCTGCCGGCCGGCCGCCACGTGCACCTGGTGCTGGAAAACGAGGCCAACCAGGCCTCGCAGCTGCAACGCGGCTACACCGCGCAATGGGACGACGATTTCCACAACGCCCTGCATGTGCTGCTGACCGGCGAAGCCGAAGGCTATTACGCCGCCTTCGCCGACAAGCCCACCGAGCACCTGGCGCGCGTGCTTGGCGAAGGCTTCGCCTACCAGGGCGAGCCGGACCCGCGCGGGCATGTGCGTGGCGAGCCGAGCGGGGCGCTGCCGCCGCACAAGTTCGTGGTCTTCGCGCAGAACCACGACCAGATCGGCAACCGGGCGCGCGGCGAGCGGCTGAGCGTGCTGGTCTCGCCGCAGCGCCTGCGCGCTGCGCTGGCGCTGACGACGCTGACGCCGATGATTCCGCTGTTCTTCATGGGCGAGCCGTGGGGCGCCGAACAGCCATTTCTGTTCTTCACCGATTTCGGCCCGCCGCTGGACGATGCTGTGCGCGAAGGGCGGCGCCGTGAATTTGCGCACTTCGCCGCATTCGCCGACGAAGCGCAGCGCGCCACCATTCCCGATCCGAACAGCCACGACACCTTTGCTGCCTCGCGCGCGCCGATCGAAGACGCCGCCCGCGGCGATGGCGTGCAGTGGACAGCCTGGTTCACCGCGCTGCTGGGCGTACGCCGCCAGTGGCTGGTCCCGGGGCTGGCACAGGCGCGCGCGGTGGGCGCCGAGGTGCTGGCCGACGGTGCAGTGACCGCCAGCTGGGAATTGCCCGACGGGCTGTGGCATGTCGCCTTCAACGTGGGTGCCGCGGCGGTGCCGATGCCGCCGCTGCGCGGACGCGTGGCGCATGCCGAAAACGTCGCCGCCGACGCGCAGCAGTTGCCGGTCGATGGCTTCATCGCCTGGCATGAGGCGCGCGCATGAGTACGCGCGATCTGAGCAGAAGCGATCTGCATGCGCTGGCCGGCGCGGCCGGGGTGATGGTGGACTGGGTGGATGCCAGCGACCAGCCGCGGCAGGTGGCCGAGCCATCGCTGCATGCGGTGCTCACCGCGCTGGAATTGCCTGCCGGCACCGCCACGCAACGCGAAGACAGCCTGCGTCGCTGCAAGGCGCAAGCCACCGAGCCGGCGCCGCTGCTGACCGTGCAGGTGGCCGAGCTGTTGCCGGTGTCGGTTGCCGCCAACGCCAGCGGCCGTTGGGTGGACGACAGCGGCGCCAGCGAGCCGGCGCGTGCCGATGCGCAGGGCCAGGTGCGTGCGCCGCAGCGTTTCGGTTATTGGACGCTGCAGATCGGCAACCTGACCCAGCAGGTCGCGGTTGCCCCGCAACGCTGTTTCAGCGTGGCCGATGCCTGTGGCCTGCCGGCACCGCGTGCCTGGGGCATGGCGTTGCAGGTGTATTCGGCGCGCAGCATCGACGATGCCGGCATTGGCGATGCTGCGGGCACGGTGGAATGGGTGCGGCATGCCGCACTGGCCGGTGCCGATGCGCTGGCGCTGAGCCCGGTGCATGCCGCGCGCCCGGTCACTGGCGGCTACAGCCCGTATTCGCCCAGCGACCGGCGCTTCCTGGATCCGCTGCATGCCGCGCCGGTGCGCGTGCTGGGCGAGCGCGCGCTGGAGGCCATCAACGAGGTGCCCGGCCTGCGCGAGCGCTTCGATACGCTGCACCACGGCGCCCTGATCGACTGGCCGGCCTCCGCGCAGGCCAAGTGGCAGTTGCTGCGTCATCTGTACACCCGCGTGCCCGCCGATCACCCCGATCTGCTCGCCTTCCGCAGCGAGGGCGGCGCGGCGCTGGAAGGCTTTGCGCGGTTTGCCGCGCAGGATTTCGGCGATGGCGATCCGCAACTGCACGTGTTCACGCAATGGTTGGCGGCGCGCAGCTGGTCCGATGCGCAACGCGAGGCACACGAGCGCGGCATGAAGATCGGGTTGATCGCCGATCTGGCGGTCGGCTTCGATCCCAATGGCGCCGAAGCCGCGGCGGCCGCCGACACCGTGCTGCGTGGCCTGGTGCTGGGCGCGCCGCCCGACGCCTTCAATGCCGACGGCCAGCACTGGGGCATCGGTGCGTATTCGCCCACCGCATTGCGGCGTAGCGGCTATGCGCCGTACATCGCGCTGCTGCGCGCGGTGCTGCGCGACCGCGGCGGCATCCGTATCGACCATATTCTGGGCTTGATGCGGCTGTGGGTGGTGCCCGAAGGGGCCAGCTCCAACGAAGGCGCGTATCTGGCCTATCCGCTGCACGACCTGCTCAATCTGCTCGCGCTGGAATCGTGGCGGCACCGGGCGATCGTGATCGGCGAAGACCTTGGCGTGGTGCCGCCCGGCATCCGCGAGGAACTGTCGCGGCGCGGAGTGATGGGCATCGATGTGTTGATGTTCACCCGCGACGACGACGGCGCCTTCGTCTCGCCGGCGTTGTGGCGGCCGGACGCGTTGGCCACCACCACCACGCACGATCTGCCGACGCTGACCGGCTGGCGCGAAGGCCGTGATATCGACTGGCGGCGCAGGCTGGACCTGATCCAGCCCGCGCAGGCCAAGGACGATGCCGCGGCCCGGATCCAGGATGTGGCACGCCTGGATGCAGCGGTCGAACACACCGGACTCAGCGCTGCGGACGACCCGCTGCTGGGCGCGCTGCGCTTCACCGCCACCAGCGTGTCGCCACTGGCCCTGCTGCCGGTGGAAGATGCGCTGGCGCTGGAAGAACAACCCAATCTGCCGGGTACCGTCGAGGTCCATCCCAACTGGCGTCGACGCCTGCCCGATCCCTTGCCGCATGCGCGCCTGAGTACGGCGCTGCAGGGCTTTGCCGAGGCGCGTCGCGTCGCGGCCGTTTCGGAACCGCATCCATGATCGAGCTTCGCGCCACCGCCCGCCTGCAGCTGCATGTCGGCTTCACCCTGCACGATGCGCTCGCCCAGGTGCCGTACTACGCCGGGCTGGGCATCAGCCATCTGTACCTGTCGCCGATCGGCACCGCAGTGCCCGGCTCCACGCACGGCTACGACAATATCGACCCGACCGTGGTCAATCCCGAGCTCGGCGGCGAAGACGCGCTCATCGCCCTGTCGCAGGCCGCGCGCGCGCACGGCATGGGCCTGATCGCCGACATCGTGCCCAACCACATGGCCACGCATGCGGACAACGCGTGGTGGTGGGATGTGCTGCGCAACGGCCGCAGCGCCAAGCATGCCGACTGGTTCGACATCGACTGGCGCGCGCCCGGGCGCGACGGCAAGTTGTGGCTGGCGGTGCTGGACCGCCCGTATGCCACCGCACTGGCCGAAGGCCTGATCACCCTGGTGGTCGAGGACGACGGCAGCGCGGCACTGGCGCACTACGACCAGCGGTACCCGATCCGTCCGCAGACGCTGGAGGTGCCGGAAAAGGCCGCGCGTGCGCAATGGCTGCGCGACTACAACGACGGCGCCAAGCGCGGCGATGGCCGTCTGCACAAGCTGATCGAGCGCCAGCCGTACCGCCTGAACTGGTGGCGCGTGGGCAACGACATGCTCAACTACCGTCGCTTCTTCGACATCACCTCGCTGGTGGCGTTGCGGGTGGAGCTGCCGGCGGTGTTCGACGCGGTGCATGCGCTGCCGCTGCGGCTGGTGGCCGAGGGCCATCTGGACGGCCTGCGCATCGACCATGTGGACGGGCTGACCGATCCCACCGGCTATGTGCGCAAGCTGCGCAGCCGGCTGGATGCGGCCGGCCGCACCCGCGGGCTCAAGCCCGGCACGCTGGGCCTGTATCTGGAAAAGATCCTGGCGCACGGCGAGCACCTGCCGGCCGACTGGCCCTGCGATGGCACCACCGGCTACGACTTCATGGACCAGGTCGGCGGCGTGCTGCACGACGCGGGCGGCTTCAAGCCGCTGGCGCGTGCCTGGCAGAAGGTGAGCGGGCGCAGTGGCGACTTCGCACAGGAAGAACGCGCCGCCCGCGACGAGATCCTGCGTGGCCCGCTGCAGACCGAATTCAATCGCGCCGTCGGTGCGTTGTCGGCATTGGCGCGGCTGGACCCGCCCACGCGCGAGTTCAGCCCGCAGATGCTTGCGCGCGGCCTGTGCGTGTTGCTGCGCTGGTTCCCGGTGTACCGCACCTATGCCGGTGCCAAGGGCGTGACCGGCAGCGAAGCCGAGCGCCTGCGCGCCACCGCCGCGCGTGCGCGCGAGGGCATGCCGGAGTCCATCGTTGCGGCCGTCGATGCGATCGAACGCTGGCTGCTCGACGATGCCGGCGCCGACCGCGCGCAGGTCGCCCTGCGGCGCATCCTGCGTCGTCGCGTGGAGCAGTTGTCCGCACCGCTCAATGCCAAGTCGGTGGAAGACACCGCGTTCTACCGGCACGGCGTGCTGTTGTCGCGCAACGAGGTCGGCAGCCATCCGACCCACTTCGCCAACGAGGCGGCCGAGTTCCACGCGCAGAATCTCGAACGCGCCAAGCACTTCCCGCGCGCGTTGCTGGCCACCGCCACGCACGACCACAAGCGCGGCGAAGACCTGCGCATGCGGCTGGCGGTGCTGTCCGAGCAACCGCGCTGGTGGATCGAGCAGAGCACCCGGTTCGATGCCTTGGCCGAGACGCTCGAGGCACCGGCACTGGCCGGCGGCGACCAGCAGATGCTCTGGCAGACCCTGGTGGCCGCCTGGCCGATCGGCCTGGGTGCCGACCAGACCGAGCCGCTGGCCGAGTACGCCGAGCGCATTGCGCAGTGGCTGCTCAAGGCCGTGCGCGAGGCCAAGCTGCACACCAGCTGGACCGATGGCTCGCCGGCCTACGAACAGGCCGTGCAGGCCACCGTGGAGCAGGTGCTGTGCAGCCGCGCCGGGTTGCCGCTGCGGCGGGCGCTGCTGCGCGCCAGCAACCACATCGCCGCGGCCGGTGCGCGCAACGCGCTGGTGCAGACCACCTTGCGCCTGACCGTGCCGGGCGTGCCCGACCTGTACCAGGGCACCGAAGGCTGGGATCTGTCGCTGGTGGACCCGGACAACCGCCGCCCGGTCGACTACGCGCAGCGCCAGCAGTGGCTGGCGCAGGCACGCGACTGGAACACGCTGCTGCGCAGCTGGCGCGATGGTGCGGTCAAGGCACGTCTGACCGCACTGCTGCTGCAGTTCCGGGCCGAACATCCGGCGCTGTTCGCCAAGGGCGACTACCAGCCCCTGACCGCGACCGGCAGCGGCGATGCGCAGGTGCTGGCGTTCCGCCGCCAGTACCGCGGGCAGTCGCTGGTGGTGGCAGTCACGCGGCTGGGTGCCGGCAACGTGGGCGATGGCGATCTGCCGCTGCTGGTGCCGCCGGCCAGCTGGGGTCAGGCGGCGTTGGCATTGCCGCAGGCCAGTTACCGTAATGTGCTCGATGGCAGCACGGTGCAGCCGCAAGGCGGCCGCGTGGCGATATCCACGCTGTTTGCACGTGCGCCAGTGGCAGTGTTGTTGACCCCCTAAGAGAACGTACGCAATGAACGACACGGAACGGCAGGCGCGGCTTCGCCAGTTGGCACAGGAGATCTGGGAGGCCGAAGGCCGCCCGGACGGCCACGCAGATCGGCACTGGGCCATGGCCGAGCGCCTGGTGGATGCCGAAGAGCGCGCCGCCGAGCAGGCCGGCCCGCCGGCGAGTGCACGCCAGTAACGGTCACTCTGTCACCTTGCATGGTTCACCCTGCAGGCTGCGCCATGTCAGGGTGAGCGTGCACAGGCACGCAGGCAGCCGCATTCGCTCAGCGTTTTGAGTTCACCGTTCTCAGGAGTTACCGATGGCCACCCGCAAGTTCACTCAGCGCTCGCGCATCCGCGAAGGCCGTCCCAACCCGCTCGGCGCCACCTGGGATGGCCTGGGAGTCAATTTCGCGCTGTATTCGCGCAACGCCACCCGGGTGGAGCTGTGCCTGTTCGACGAGCGTGGCCGCGAGCAGGAGCGCCTGGCGCTGCCCGAATACACCGACGAGGTCTGGCACGGCTATCTGCCCGACGCACGCCCCGGCCAGCTGTACGGCTATCGCGTGCATGGACCCTATGCGCCCGATGCCGGGCATCGCTTCAACCACAACAAGCTGCTGCTGGACCCGTATGCCAAGCAGATCGTCGGCGAGCTCAAATGGGCGCCGCACCTGTTCGGCTACACCATTGGCCACCGCGACAAGGATCTGAGCTTCGATCGCCGCGACAGTGCCGCATTCATGCCCAAATCCGCGGTGATCGACCCGGCCTTCACCTGGGGCCAGGATCGCCCACCGCAGACGCCGTGGAACCGCACGGTGATCTACGAGGCGCACGTGCGTGGGCTGAGCATGCTGCACCCGTCGGTGCCGCCGGAAAATCGTGGCACGTTCTCGGCCCTGAAGACCGACGAGCTGATCGACCACATCAGCTCACTCGGCGTCACCGCGGTGGAACTGCTGCCCGTGCACGCCTTCGTCGACGATCAATACCTGCTGGAAAAAGGCCTGCGCAACTACTGGGGCTACAACACCCTGGGGTTCTTTGCCCCACAGGCGCGCTACATGTCCACGCGCACCGTGGCCGAGTTCAAGCAGATGGTGGCGCGGCTGCATCACGCCGGGCTGGAAGTGCTGCTGGACGTGGTCTACAACCACACCGCCGAAGGCAACGAGCTTGGGCCGACGCTGTCGTTCAAGGGCATCGACAACGCCAGCTACTACCGCCTGGCCGACGATCGCCGCTTCTACATCAACGACACCGGCACCGGGAACACCTTCGACCTGACCAATGTCGGCGCGCTGCGCATGGTGATGGACTCGCTGCGTTACTGGGTGCAGGAAATGCATGTCGATGGCTTCCGCTTCGACCTTGCCACCATCCTCGGGCGCGAGCGCTACGGCTTCGATCCATCGGGCAGCTTTCTCGACGCGGTGCGCCAGGATCCGGTGCTGAGCCAGACCAAGCTGATCGCCGAGCCCTGGGATATCGGTCCAGGCGGTTACCAGGTGGGCAATTTCCCGCCGGGCTGGGTGGAGTGGAACGACAAGTTCCGCGACAACGTGCGCGCGTTCTGGCGTGGCGACGGCGGCCAGCTGGCCGAACTGGCCACGCGCCTGACCGGTTCGGCGGACCTGTTCAACCACAGTGGGCGTCGCCCCACCGCATCGGTCAATTTCGTCACCGCGCACGATGGCTTCACTCTGCGCGATCTGGTCAGCTACGAAGGCAAGCACAACTTCGCCAACGGCGAAGAGGGCAGGGACGGCAGCGACCACAATATCTCGGCCAACTACGGTGTCGAGGGCGACACCAACGACCCGGCCATCAAGCAGCTGCGCCGTCAGCAGATGCGCAACCTGCTGGCCACGTTGCTGCTTTCGCAAGGCACGCCGATGCTGTTGGCCGGCGATGAGTTCGGCCATAGCCAGAACGGCAACAACAACGCATATTGCCAGGACAACGAGCTGACCTGGATCGACTGGACTGCTGCCACCAAGGCCGCCGCCGCCGATCAGGCTGCGTTCGTGCGGCGGTTGATCCGCATCCGCCAGCGCTATCCGTTGCTGCATCGCGCCCGCTTCTTCGATGGCAAGTTCGATGAAGCGCTGGGTTTGAAGGATCTCACCTGGCTGGCGCCGGACGGCCACGAGATGGACGAAGCCAGCTGGCACGACCCGGAAGCGCGCGCGCTGATGCTGCGGCTGGATGGCCGCTCGCCGACCACCGGCCTGCGCGAGATCGCCGCCAACGTGACCTTGCTGATGCTGATCAATGCCGCCTCCACCAGCGTGTCGTTCACGCTGCCGGCGATGCATGACGAGCACTGGCGCGTGCTGGTCGACACCGCGCGCCACGGCGGCCGCGTGGTGGCCGGCGGCAGCGAATGGAAGGCCCCGGCGCACTCGCTGACCTTGCTCGCAGTGGAGCGCGATCGCATCGCCAGCAGCGCGCGCATCGTCTCCGAGGGCGCGCGCTGATGGCGGGGGTGATCTGATGGATGTGTTGCTGGCAGGGGCCACCGGTCTGGTCGGTAGACATGTCCTGCAACAACTCCTGGCCGATGCGCGCTGTACCGGCGTGGTGGCGATCACGCGCCGGCCGTTGTCCCAGATCCACCCCAAGCTGCGCAACCAGGTGATCGATTTCGATCGCCTGGACCACTGGACCGCACCGCGCATGGAAGCGGCCATCTGCGCCCTGGGCAGCACGATGAAACAGGCCGGCTCGCGCGAGGCGTTTTACCGCATCGACCACGATTATCCGATGGCGCTGGCACGCGCGGCCTGCGCGCAGGGCACCTCGGTATTCGTGCTGAATTCGGCCGCCGGTGCCGATGCGCACTCGCGCATCTTCTACAACCGCGTCAAGGGCGAGCTGGAACGCGACCTGCGCGCGGTCGGCTTTCCCTCGCTCACCTTCGTACGCCCGGGGCTGATCGGCGGCGAACGCGAGCAGCGGCGCACCGGCGAACACATCGGCAGCCTCGTGCTGGGCGCGCTCGGTCCGCTGCTGCCACGCCGCTTCCGCCTCAACCCGGCCGAACGCATCGCCGCCGCCATGGTGGGCGCCGCGCTGGCACCGGCGCGAGGGGAGCACAGTGTCGAGGCGGCGGAGTTGGCTGACTAAGGTCGCCGTCGTTCCCGCCTCGCGGCCGCGTCGCGAGGCAGTCAGATGGAGCGTCGGGTCGGCTGCCTCGTAGGAGCGCGCTGGCGCGCGATGAGGTGTTGCCGATAAAGCTCCGTCGCGCGCAGGCACGCTCCTACAACTGCACGTGCAGCGAAATGGAGGACTGGTTGTCGCCTGTCTCGTAGGAGCGTGCTGGCGCGCGATGAGGCGTTACCGATAAAGCGCCATCGCGCGCAGCCACGCTCCTACAGATACACGTGCAGCAGAATAGAGGCCTGGTTGTCCGCTGTTTCGTAGGAGCGCGCTGGCGCGCGATGAGGCGTTACCGATAAAGCTCCGGCGCGCGCAGGCACGCTCCTACAAATGCATCTGCAACAGGAGGGGTCTTCGCTAGCACACGCACGCCACTCACACCCCCAACGACTGCCCACCATCCACCGCCAGCACCTGCCCGGTGATCCAGCGCGCCTGTTGCGATGCAAGAAACAACGCCGCATCGGCGATGTGCTGCACCTGCCCGAACCCGCCGAATGGGATGCTGTCGCGGATGCGTGCATACAGGTCCGGCTCTGCGTCGCGACGCCGCGCCCATAGCCCGTCGGGGAACTCGATCGAACCGGGCGCGATCGCGTTGACGCGGATGCGCTCGCGGGCGAGCTCGGCGGCCAGCGTGGTGGTGTAGTAATTCAGCGCCGCCTTGGCGGTGGAATAGGCGATTGCGCGTGGCGTGGGGCGCTGCGCATTGATCGAGCTGATGTTGAGGATCACCGCCGCAGCGCTGCTGCGCAGGTAGGGCAGCGCGGCGCGATTGCAGCGCACTGCGGCCATCAGGTCGATCTCCAGGCCGGCCTGCCAGCTGGCATCGTTGTTGCCGTGTCCATAGCCGGAGGCGTTGTTGATCACCACATCCAGGCCATCCAGCGCCTGTGCTGCGGCCTGCACATAGGCCTCGATCTGCGCAGCATCCGACAGGTCGCAGGCGAAGGTATGGACCGGCCTGCCATGTGGTGCCAACACCTGTGCGGCCTGTGCCAGGCCATCGGCATTGCGTGCGCACAGCGAGACTTGCGCGCCGTTGCGCACGAACGCGTCGGCAATGGCCAGGCCGATGCCACGGCTGCCGCCTGCGATCAGCACGCGTTGATTGCGCGGCGAAATTTGCGTGGGTGCTGCGGAAATGGACATGGCGGACACTCGATCGGAAACCGATATTATCGAGCAGCCCGGTCATGACGCGGTGCCCGGTGCCGTTGCAGTGTTGAATGCATCATCGCAATGTCTGCTGTCCGTTCCACTCTTCCACCGCTTCTGCCAACGAGGCGCTGGCCAGCGCGCATAGCGGGCTGGCGATCTACTGCGCTCATCCCCAGGCGCGCGCCGGCCGGTGCCCGGAATTGCCATGTGCCACGCGTGGACTCAGGTTCTGAGCGCGCCGTCCACACGCCCCGAGCGATTGCTCGCTACGTTTTGTCAGTCACCCTAATGGCGGTGCGCAGCACTGCGCTACGCGCCAGCTTGGAAGCCATGCACCGGCACCTGTCTGCGGTCGCGTGCGCTGTCATCTGCGTGCAACACGGTGTGCGCGCAGCTTGCGACGCAAGCCTCATCACCAAGCATGATCAGCTCATGCGTTTTCGGTTGTTCGCTACTAACCATTTGTTTACACGCTTGCATCGCGCTGCGGGCAAAACGTGCGGGTCATTCAGTGGGAGTTGCACATGGAAACCCATATCACCGTCATCGGTGCCGGCTTTTGCGGCACCGCGCTGGTCCGTGCACTGGCGCAGACGGCCGATGCGCAGGTGCGCATCACCCTGGTCGGCGTGGCCGACACCTTCGGCAGCGGCATCGCCTATGGCGCCGCACGGCCGGAGCACCTGCTCAACGTGCGCGCCAAGGACCTGGGAATTGATGCGCAGGCGCCAGGCGCCTTCGCCGACACCTTGCACCTGGGCGATAGCGGGCGGCTGGAATTCCTGCCGCGGCTTGCCTATGGCGATTATCTGCGCAGCGAGCTGGATACCGCGGTCAGCGGCGCGCAGGCGTCGATCGTGCGGCTATCGCAGGAAGCGGTGGCGGTGGAGCGTGCACGCCAGGGCTTCCGCGTATTCCTGGCCAATGGCGACGCCTTCCACAGCGACCGGGTGGTGCTGGCGGTGGGCGCATTGCAGCCGCAGGCGCTGGCCGGCATCGGCCCGCGGCTGAGCGTGCATCCGCGCTATATCGGCTGGCCGTGGCAGGGCGATGCCCTGGCGCGCCTGGCGCCGGACGACGACGTGCTGATCGTCGGCACCGGGCTGACCATGGTGGACGTGGCATTGACCCTGCACACGCGCGGGCATCGCGGTCGCCTGCTGGCGATTTCGCGGCGCGGCCTGGCGCCGCAGGCGCATCTGCGCCAGCCGGGCGCGGCGCTGGAGTTGCCGCCGCATCTGCAGCGCGCACTCAAGGATGCCGACCTGCGCGGCCTGCTGCGCGGCGTGCGTCAGCTGAGCGCCGTGGTCGACGACTGGCGACGCGTGGTGGATGCCTTGCGCCCGCATCTGCAACCGCTGTGGCAGCGGCTGGCGTTGCCGCAGCGTGCGCGTTTCCTGCGCCATCTGCGCCCGTATTGGGAAGTGGCGCGGCATCGGGTTGCGCCAGGCGCGGCGGAGCAGCTGGCACGATTGCAGGAATCGGGGCAGCTGCAGATCGTTGCAGCGCGGCTGCTGCGTGCACGTTGGGTGCCCGATGGCGTGGAAGCGGTGATCCGCCCGCGTGGATCGGCCGACGCGCAGACCGCTCATTACGATGCGGTGATCCGCGCCACAGGGTTGGATACCGATATCGACCGCACCAGTGACCCGCTGATCGCCGGCATGCGCGAAGCCGGGCTGCTGCGTGCCGACCCGCTGGGCCTGGGCGTGGACACCGATGCGCAACTGCGCGTGCGCGACGGTGCCGGGCAGATCGTGCCGGGGCTGTATTGCGTGGGCCCGCTGTTGCGCGGGCGTTACTGGGAAATCACCGCCGTGCCGGAGTTGCGCGTGGCCACGCGCGCCCTGGCAGAACGTCTGTTGCTGGGGGCGATGCCGGCGTTACAGCCAGAGCCGGAACAGGTGCCGCGCGAGGTCAATGGGCGTTTGTAGCGAGATGTGCGTTCATTCCGACGTCTTTACGGACGGCCGGGCGTTGAAGCTTCGACGATCGCGGGTTCTAGCCCTTCTCCCATCGAGAGAAGGTGACGCGCCCGCGCCGGATGAGGGTACGCGCGCAGCCTCGTGTGGTTAAAGATTCTCTGAAAAAGGTCATTCCGGTCGACGCGCCAGCCGTAGGAGCGGACCTGGCCGCGACTGGGGCGTGACCGGCACCCGCGCAGCGCGTTACGCGTGCATCAGACACTTGCGTGATGCGCATACCGACTGCCGACTGCCAACTGCCGTCTTCGCCCTGTCATTTTTTTCCGGCGCGGAAGACGCCCGATCACGCTGCAAGCAGCCTCTGCGCGCACGGGCATAGCCCCCATCCGGCAATTGCGTGCGGGCTTCGCCAAACAGCGCAATCATGCCGCGTGATGCGTAGCGAAGCGCAGCGGTGCAGACAGGACTAGGTCATGGTGATCGCCCTGGGCAGATGACCGTCCAGGGCGTTTGATTCCCCCGTCCGCCTGGAGTCCGCCATGCCCCGTCTTGCTCCCGCCACCTTGCTCGCCACGCTGTGCGCCTGTGCGCTGCCCGCCTGGGCCAGCGAATCGCTCAATACGCGTGCTGAAGTGCTCGCAGCCCTGGAATCCGGCTACGACGTCAGCCTGACCACCGACCTTGGCCGCTGCACACCCGAAGAAGGCACGCCCGTCACGCAGACCCGTGGCGGCCGCCATATCGACGCGTACCGCATCACCGAAGACGGCACCGCCGCGTTCTCCGGTTCGCACTTCACCGTGGCCAACGACGGCAAGCCGATCCAGCAGTTCATGCGCTACCAACTGCGCCCGGATGGCAGCGTGCGTTTCACCACCTACATGTACGACCTGCCGGGCCTGCAGCAACGTGGGCCGGTGCTGGCGTATCAATGCACGATCAATCAAGGCATCCGCTTCCACGCCGATTGAGCGCGTTGCACCGTGACGGCTGCAGGCTGCAGGCTGCAGGCTGCAGTGCAGCGCCATCGCGTTGCCCTGCGGCCTGCAGCGGTCGGGTCGCGTGCCGATGCCATGCAATCGCCGCGGCTGGCGATTGCATGCTCGGGTCTTGCCTGGGTCACGTCACCGCGGTGACGACTGCTGCACTGCCACCGCCTCGGCGGCGCTGGATTGCCAGCCTCCGCCCAGTGCCCTGAAGGTGGCCACTGCGCTGCGCGCTGCATCCGTGCGCGCCTGCACCTGCGCATCGGACGCGCGCAGCAGCGTGTCGTCGGCATTCAGCACTTCGATCAGGCTGACCGCGCCTTTCTCATAGGCCAGCGCCGAGGCGCCACGCGCCTTGCCAAGCGCCTCCACTCCCTGCGACAGCACCGCCGCCTGCTGCTCGCGCTTGACCAGCGCGGTGAATGCATTTTCGACGTCCTCGGTGGCGCGCAGGACCGCCAGGCGATACGCCGCCAGTTGCTCGGCTTCCTGACCCTTGGCCTGGGCGATCTGCGCATTGATGCGGCCGAAGTCGAACAGCCGCCAACGCAGCCCCAGCACACCGGACGACTGCGCGGCATCGCCGGTGAACAGGTTGCCGCCGGAGATGGCCGTGGCGCTGCCGAGCAGGCCGCTGAGCGAGAACTTGGGGTAGTACTCGCTCATCGCCACGCCGATGCGCGCGTTCGACGCTGCCAGCCTGCGTTCGGCGGCGATCAGATCGGGGCGGCGGCGCAGCAGGTCGCCGGGCGTGCCTGTGGCGGCGATCTGCGGTGCAAGCGGAATCGGCTTGGTGGCGGCCAGTTCCGCACGGTGCGTGCCGGGCGGCACACCCAACATCACGTCCAGGGCGTTCATCGCCGCGACCAGGCCACTTTCGATGCCGGGCACCGACGCCTGCGCCTGCGCAAGCGCGCCTTGCGCCTGCTGGAGTTGCAACTCGGGCGCCAGTCCCTTGCCATGCAGCAGCGTCACCATCGACACCAGCCCCTGCTGGGTGGCGACCTGGCGCTGGGCCACCTCCAGCCGGGCCTGCAGGCCGCGGATGCTGATGTAGATATCGGCGGTCTGCGCCGCCACCGCCAGGCGGGTGGCGGCGGCACCGGCTTCGCTGGCCTGGTAGTCGGCCAGGGCGGCCTGGCGCCCGCGACGCAGGCCGCCGAACAGATCCAGTTCCCAGCTCGCGCCCAGGTTGGCTTCGTAGGTGCTGGCATAGCGGTCGAAGTTGGGCGTGCTGCTGAGCACCTGGCCAAGCGGCGTTTCCAGCGACTGGTAGGCGCGGGTCGCGTTGCCGCTGATGTTGCCCGAAGGCAGCAGCGCGGCGGTGGCGGCGGTCAGCCCGGCGCGGGCCTGGGTGACGCGTGCGGTGGCCTGGGCCAGGTCCAGGTTCTGCGCCAGCGCCTGGGTGACGTAGCGGCTCAGGTCCGGGTCGTTGAAGCCGGTCCACCAGGTGGCCAGGTCGGCCTGCACGGTGGCCTGGCGTTCAGCCACGGCGGCCTGGCCAAGGTAGCGATCCGGCACGGGCGCGTCCGGGCGGGCGTAGTCGGGGCCGACCGCACAACCTGCGGCGAGGCTGGCGGCAATAAGCGCTGCAAGGGTGCGGAGTGGCATGAGGAGACCAAAGTGGCGAAACGGTGAGTGACTGTAATACGAAATGGTCACTTTTGTAAGTCGGGGACGACAGCGCTAAGCTGTCCAAATGAACAAAGCATCCAGTTACCCAGTTGCGGGCCGGGGCCCGGTCGATCACGACGTGCGCGACCAGATCGTGGCCGCAGCAGCCGACCACTTCAGTCGCTATGGCTACGAAAAGACCGCCGTGTCCGATCTGGCAAAGGAGATTGGATTCTCCAAGGCCTACATCTACAAGTTCTTCGCCTCAAAGCAGGCCATCGGCGAGGTCATCTGTGGCCAGTGCCTGCAGGAAATCAAGCTCGAGACGGCCGCGGCCGTTGCCCAGGCAACAACGCCGCAGGAGAAATTACGCAGTCTTTTCAAGGTGGTAGTCAACGAAAGCCTGCGCCTGCACGCACGCGGACCGAAGCTGTACGAGATTGCCACGTCTGCCTCGATCGAGCGGTGGCCCACGGTCCTCGTCTACGAAGCGCAGCTGCAGGCGCTGCTGCAGGAGATCCTGGTGGAGGGGCGTTTGAGTGGTGACTTCGAGCGAAAGACGCCGCTGGACGAGGCGAGCCGGGCGATCTACCTGGTGATGCGGCCATACATCAATCCGCTGCTGCTGCAGCACAGCCTGGAGTACGCCGAAGAGGTCCCGGCGCTGTTGTCGAGTCTGGTACTGCGCAGTCTGGCGCCCTAGTTCGTTTGTGACTATTGACTGATTTGGTCACAAGTCTCAAGATGCGAGCCATCAACAGCTCGCTTTGAGACGACCATGCTGCCGCGCCTCCCGATTCCCTTCGCCCTACTGTGTGTTCTGCCGCTGGCGCTGAGCGCCTGCGGAGGCAATGCTCCTGCTGACCCGCGGACCGCCGCGCCGCTGGTCCGGGTGGCCACCGTCGCGTACGCCGACGCAGGCGCGCGCAGTTTCTCCGGCACCGTCGCCGCGCGGGTGCAGAGCGACCTGGGCTTCCGCGTCGCCGGCAAGGTGTCCGAGCGGCTGGTCGATGCCGGCCAGCGCGTCAAGCGTGGGCAGCCGCTGATGCGCATCGACCCGGTGGACCTGCAACTGGCCGCGCGTGCGCAGCAGGACGCAGTGGCCGCTGCCCGCGCCCGTGCCCTGCAGACCGCCGAAGATGAAGCCCGTTATCGCGACCTGCGCGGCACCGGCGCCATCTCCGCCTCGGCCTACGACCAGATCAAGGCGGCCGCCGATGCGGCCAGGGCGCAGTTGAGCGCCGCCCAGGCCCAGGCCGATGTCGCGCGCAATGCCAATCGCTATACCGACCTGCTGGCCGATGCCGACGGCGTGGTGATGGAGACCCTGGTCGAGCCGGGCCAGGTGGTTGCTGCCGGGCAGCCGGTGGTGCGCCTGGCGCATGCCGGGCCGCGCGAGGCGGTGATCCAGTTGCCGGAAACCCTGCGCCCGCAGGTTGGCTCGGTGGCCCAGGCCACCTTGTTCGGCAACGCCGCGGTCAGCGTGCCGGCCACCTTGCGCCAGCTCTCCGAGAGCGCAGACCGGCTCACCCGCACCTTCGAGGCGCGGTACGTGCTCAACGGCGCGCTGGCGCAGGCGCCGCTGGGCACCACCGTTAGCGTCCGCGTGCCTGCCGGCACCGCCACCGGCACCCAGGCCGGCCTGCAGGTGCCGCTGGCCGCGGTGTTCGATGCCGGCAAGGGGCCGGGCGTGTGGGTCATCGCCGGCAACCCGACCCGGGTGAGCTGGCGGCCGGTGACGGTGCTGGGCCTGGACGATGACCATGCCAATGTCGCCGGCAAGCTGGGGCGTGGCGAGCGCATTGTGGCGCTGGGCGCGCACCTGTTGCGCGACGGCGAACGGGTGCGGGTCGCCAACACGATCGCGCCTGCCGATGGCAGCGCGACCGGCGCCAAAACCGCGTCCGCGGCAGGAGCGCAGCCGTGAGCGAGGGCCGATTCAATCTCTCGGCACTAGCGGTACGCGAGCGCTCGATCACGCTGTTTTTGATCTTCCTGATTTCGTTGGCCGGCCTGGTCGCATTTCTCAAGCTGGGCCGCGCCGAAGACCCGGCCTTCACCGTCAAGGTGATGACCATCGTGACTGCCTGGCCGGGTGCCACGCCGCAGGAAATGCAGGACCAGGTGGCCGAGAAACTCGAAAAGCGCCTGCAGGAACTGCGCTGGTACGACCGCAGCGAAACCTATACGCGCCCCGGCCTTGCGTTCACCACCTTGACCTTGCTGGACAGCACGCCGCCCAGCCAGGTGCAGGAGCAGTTCTACCAGGCACGCAAGAAGGTGGGCGACGAAGTCGGCAACCTGCCGGCCGGCGTGATCGGGCCGATGGTCAACGACGAATATGCCGACGTCACCTTTGCGCTGTTCGCCCTCAAGGCCAAGGGCGAGCCGCAACGCCTGCTCGCGCGCGATGCCGAGACCCTGCGCCAACGCATGTTGCATGTGCCGGGCGTCAAGAAGGTCAACATCATCGGCGAACAGCCCGAGCGCATCTTTGTCGAGTTCTCGCACGAGCGCCTGGCCACGTTGGGCATCAGCCCGCAGGACGTGTTTGCCGCGCTCAATGCGCAGAACGCCTTGAATGCGGCTGGTTCGGTGGAAACGCGCGGGCCGCAGGTGTTCATCCGCCTGGATGGTGCGCTCGACAGCCTGCAGAAGATTCGCGACACCCCGCTGGTGGTGCAGGGCCGCACCCTGAAGCTGTCGGATATCGCCACGGTCAAGCGCGGCTACGAGGATCCGTCCACCTTCATGATCCGCAGCGGCGGCGAGCCGGCGTTGTTGCTGGGCATCATCATGCGCGATGGCTGGAACGGGCTGGATCTGGGCAAGTCGCTGGACAGCGAAGTCAGCGCGATCAATGCCGAGCTGCCGCTGGGCATGACCCTGAGCAAGGTCACCGACCAGGCGGTCAACATCGACGCATCGGTCGGCGAGTTCATGACCAAGTTCTTCGTCGCATTGCTGGTGGTGATGCTGGTGTGCTTCGTCAGCATGGGCTGGCGCGTGGGGATCGTGGTGGCGGCGGCGGTGCCGTTGACGCTGGCGGCGGTGTTCGTGGTGATGCTGGCCACCGGCAAGAACTTCGACCGCATCACGTTGGGGTCGTTGATCCTGGCGCTGGGCCTGTTGGTGGACGATGCCATCATCGCCATCGAGATGATGGTGGTGAAGATGGAGGAAGGCTACAGCCGCGTCGCCGCATCGGCCTATGCGTGGAGCCATACCGCCGCGCCGATGCTGTCCGGCACGCTGGTGACCGCCGTCGGCTTCATGCCGAACGGCTTTGCCGCCTCCACCGCCGGCGAATACACCAGCAACATGTTCTGGATCGTGGGCATTGCGTTGATCGTGTCGTGGGTGGTGGCGGTGGTGTTCACGCCCTATCTGGGCGTCAAGATGCTGCCGGACCTGAAGAAGATCGAAGGCGGCCACGCCGCGATGTACGACACGCCGCGCTACAACCGCTTCCGCGCTGCGCTGGGGCGCGTCATCGCGCGCAAATGGCTGGTGGCCGGCTCGGTGGTGGGGCTGTTCGTGCTCGCGATCGTTGGCATGGGCATCGTCAAGAAGCAATTCTTCCCGATCTCCGATCGCCCCGAAGTCCTGGTCGAAGTGCAGATGCCGTACGGAACCTCGATCAACCAGACCAGCGCGGCCACCGCCAAGGTCGAAGCCTGGCTCGCCAGGCAGGACGAAGCCAAGATCGTCACCGCCTACATCGGGCAGGGCGCGCCGCGCTTCTTCCTGGCCATGGGCCCGGAGTTGCCGGACCCCTCGTTTGCCAAGATCGTGATCCGCACCGATGACCAGCACCAGCGCGATGCATTGAAGCTGCGTTTGCGCAAGGCCATTTCCGAAGGCCTCGCATCCGAAGCACGCGTGCGTGTCACCCAGCTCACCTTCGGCCCGTACTCGCAGTTCCCGGTGGCGTACCGGGTCAGCGGGCCGGACCCGCAGGTGTTGCGTGGCATCGCCGCGCAGGTCAGGCAGGTGATGCAGGACAGCCCGATGCTGCGCACCGTCAACACCGACTGGGGCACGCGCACCCCCACGCTGCATTTCACCCTGGACCAGGACCGCCTGCAGGCAGTGGGGCTGACCTCGACCGCCGTGGCCCAGCAACTGCAGTTCCTGCTCAGTGGCGTGCCGGTCACGCTGGTGCGCGAAGATATCCGCAGCGTGCAGGTGATGGCGCGTTCGGCCGGCGACACGCGCTTCGATCCGGCGCGCATCGCCGACTTCACCCTGGCCGGCGCCAATGGCCAGCGGGTGCCGTTGGCGCAGGTGGGCAAGGTGGATGTACGGATGGAAGAGCCGATCATGCGGCGTCGCGATCGGGTGCCGACGATCACCGTGGGCGGCGATGTCGATGACCAGCTGCAGCCGCCGGATGTCTCGGCCGTGATCACCAAGCAATTGCAGCCGATCATCGAAAAGCTGCCCAGCGGGTATCAGATCAAGGAGGCGGGCTCCATCGAGGAATCCGGCAAGGCGACCACCGCGATGCTGCCGCTGTTCCCGATCATGCTGGCGGCCACCTTGCTGATCATCATCCTGCAGGTACGCTCGATCTCGGCGATGGTGATGGTGTTCCTGACCAGCCCGCTGGGCCTGATCGGTGTGGTGCCGACCTTGATCCTGTTCCAGCAACCCTTCGGCATCAATGCGCTGGTGGGCCTGATCGCGTTGTCGGGCATCCTGATGCGCAACACGCTGATCCTGATCGGGCAGATCCACCACAACGAGGCCGAGGGTCTGGACCCGTTCCATGCCCTGGTGGAAGCCACCGTGCAGCGCGCCCGGCCGGTGATCCTGACCGCGCTGGCGGCGATCCTGGCGTTCATCCCGCTCACGCACTCGGTGTTCTGGGGCACGCTGGCCTACACGCTGATCGGCGGCACCCTGGCCGGCACGATCCTGACGCTGGTGTTCCTGCCGGCGATGTATTCGATCTGGTTCAAGATCCGCCCCGATACCGGCAACGGTAACGGCAGCAGCACCCCGGCGGTTGCGCAGCACGCCTGAGCGCCATGGGCGACGGCGGCCATGCTGCCGTCGCCTTTCGCTACAGGGCGCTTGTCATCCTCGCGTTCGATCCGCACGCCGCCAACGGCTGCGCACCTGGCCGGCCGCTCTCCTCTCATAGATAAAGGAACTACCATGCAACAGCAGTCCGTTGTGCTGATCACCGGTGTGTCCTCCGGCATCGGCCGCGTTGCCGCAGAGCGCTTCGCCCAGCGCGGCTGCACCGTCTACGGCAGCGTGCGCGCGCTTTCCGGCGCCGCGCCGCTGGCCAATGTGGAATTGGTCGAGATGGATATCCGCGACGCTGCCTCGGTGCGGCGCGCCGTCGACGGTATCGTCGGCCGCAGCGGCCGCATCGATGTGCTGGTCAACAACGCAGGCAGCAGCCTTATCGGCGCAGTGGAGGAAACCAGCCCCGAAGAAGCTGCCGTGCTGTTCGATACCAACGTGCTGGGCATTCTGCGCACGGTCCAGGCAGTGGCACCGCACATGCGTGACAAGCGCCGGGGGCGCATCGTCAATGTCAGCTCGGTGCTGGGTTTCCTGCCGGCACCGTACATGGGGGTGTATGCCGCCTCCAAGCACGCGGTGGAAGGGCTGTCGGAAACGCTGGACCACGAGCTGCGCCAGTTCGGCATCCGGGTGACGCTGGTGGAGCCGGCGTACACCAAGACCAGCCTGGGCAGCAATTCGCCGGTGGCGCAGAGCACCATCGCCGAGTACGACCGCGAACGTGACATGGTTGGCCGTGCGGTCACCGGCTACATCGACAATGCGCCGGGACCGCAGGACGTGGCCACCACCGTGGTGGAGGCCGCACTGGGTAAGTGGCGCATGCGTCGCACCCCGCCCGGCCAGGCATCGCTGCTGAGCAAATTGCGCCGGTTCATGCCCGCCAGTGCGGTGGATGGCAGTTTGCGCAAGCAGCTTGGGCTGAGCTGACGCACGTAGCGCGCCTGCGGGTGGATGCGTGACACCTTGCGCATCGACAAGCACTGCGCGGCGCGGGCAGATGCGGGTGGTGCCTGCAATCGCCACGCACTGCCTGTCCATCGCCGGCCTTGCGTGTGTCGCCCCACCCATGTGAGGCGACCCCTCAACGCTTGGCAGCGGCGGCTAGGTCAACCGCGTGCCGAGCGATGACCAACGCACCGATTTCGAGCACCGACCTCGCCCGGGTGGCGGTGCGCACAGGGGGTTTGCTAGCTGCTCCGAAGCGTCGCGTGCCCCATGCCGCCGGGGAGCCGGCTGCATGGAGTGGTCGAGCATCCGTTACACCTGGTCGGTGGGCACCACATACACTTCGGCAATATTGACGTTCGCCGGTGCCTGCGCTGCGAACAGGATGGTGTCGGCAATATCCATCGGATCCAGCATCCGCACCGTGCCGGCATAACCGGCCATCATTGCCTGATATTCCGCGCTGGTGGTCTGTGCCGGAAGCTCGGTTGCAACAATGCCCGGCTGAATGCTGGTGACGCGGATGTTGTGCTTCTTGCCGACTTCCATGCGCAGGCCTTCGGTGAACGCGGTCACCGCAAACTTGCTTGCCGAGTACACCGCAAATCCCTGGCCAAAGACCTTGCGCCCGGCGATCGAGGAAGTATTGAAGACATGGCCGGAATGCTGCTTGATCATCTGCGGCAGCACCGCGGCGGCCACGTTGAGCACGCCTTTCACGTTGACGTCGATCATCTGTTCCCATTCGTCGGTGTGGAAATCATCGATGCTGGACAGCGGCATGATGCCGGCGTTGTTGACCAGCACATCGATGGCGCCGTAAGCGGCGATCAGTGCTGCGACGCCGGCAGTGACCGAGTCCTTGCTGGCGACATCCATTTCCAGCACGACGGCCTGGCCGCCCGCCTGCTCGATGTCTGCCTTCAATGCCTGCAGCCGGTCGATGCGACGTGCGGCAAGGCCCACCTTCATTCCTGCCGCTGCGAGTTTCTTGGCCGTTGCGCTACCGATGCCGCTGGAGGCGCCGGTAATCAGGGCCACTTTGCCGTGGAGCTCATTCGTTGACATGGACAGTTTCTCGCTGGTTGTCGATACGGGATTGGACGCGGCGATACCGCGTCCAGTCGGTTTTCGGTACCGGCGAGATGATATCCATCCTATACTTAGTTTCAATTACGCACTTTGAGGTAACTAGATATGGCCGAGGAAACCGCTGCGCCCTGCGACCTCTATCGCATCTCGGATATCCGCACCGTGCTGGAGCCGATCGCCAACAAGTGGTCGATCATGATCATGACGGTGCTGTGCAACGGGCCGACGCGCTTCAATCAGATCAAGCGGCAACTGGACGGGGTGACGCACAAGTCGCTGACCGAAGCGCTGCGGCGGCTGGAGCGGATCGGCTTGATCAGCAGGGAAGTGATTTCCTCGTCTCCAGTGGCCGTGCAATACCGGCGCACGCCCTTGGGCGACACCCTGGAAGCGCCGATGATGGCGCTGCTGCACTGGTGCCAGGACCACGCCGATGAGGTGATTGCGGCCGAGCAGGCGTTCGTCGCGGGCACGCAAGCGCTGGCGCCGGCAACGGCAACGGTGGGGTGAGGGACTGCGGCTGATGCACGTGTGCGTGATGACGAGTTGAGGTGGCAGAAGCTTGCACATGGTGCTGCCTGGCATCGGCGTGCATCCCGGCACGAACGCGACCACGCAATCGAGCGCATGCACACGCAGGTGCCTGCTCGGTCCACGCCAATGGCCGGCGATTCACCCAGACTGGCCGCATGGCCTCACAATAGGCGGCCAGTTCCCAACCGATGTCGCCATGCGCAAGACCTATCAGCTCAACCTCGAAGGCAAGAACCGCGATCGTCTGCTGGAGTCCAGCAAGCACGATATCCGCAAGTACATCCGCCGCGAGCGCCGCAAGGATTTGCCCGAAGGCGCGGATTACTGGGACTTCGACATGCGCTTCGGGGCGGACGAGGCCAGTGCCGCGCCGCTGCCGCCGGCCGAGCTGATCCGCTCGATCAATGCGCTCACCAGCGAAGGTGGCGAACAGTTCTTCGTGGAAATCCTGCGCAAGCCCGGCAAGCGTACCCCGCGTGCGGATGGCGACAACGCGCCGGGCGGCGAGCTGGATTTCGAGCAGGACTGAGGCATCGTCGCACCGTCCACCTTCGCGTGACGACGGCGCGTCAGGTGGCACTCCCTGCTGTCAGTCGGGCTTGCCAGCCTGCGTCGCCGCCGCTGCGCGTTGCTTGTCCTTCTTGCTCGGCCGCCTGCCCTTGATGCCGCCGTTGTCGTCCGGAGCGCGCGCGCCGACATTTGGCGTCTGCGTCGCAGGCGCAGTTGCCGCCAGGGTCGGCTCGAAACCGGCAACCACGCTGGTCGGCACGCGCAGGCCCTGGCGTTTTTCGATCAGGCGCCATTGCGGCTGGCTCTCTGCGGTGATGAAGCTGATCGCAAGGCCGCTGGCGCCTGCGCGCGCGGTGCGGCCGATGCGGTGGGTGTAGTCCACCGTCGAACGCGGCAGGTCGTAATTGAGCACTGCCGGCAGCGCATCGATATCGATGCCGCGCCCGGCCAGATCGGTGGCCACCAGCACCTGCACCTCGCGCTGTTTGAAGGCATGCAACGTACGCTCGCGGCGGCCCTGGCTCAGTTCGCCATGCAGCGGTTGCGCGTTGATGCCGGTCTTGGTGAGTTTTTCGGCAACTTTCTCGGCGGTATGCCGGCTGGCGACGAACACCAGCACATGCGACCAGCCATGCTCCTGCAGCAGGTGGCGCAACAACTGCGTGCGCTGGCCGGCATCGACGGCGATCGCGCGTTGTTCGATCGCAGGCGCAGCTTCCGGGGTGGCATCGACGGTGATGCGTAGCGGGTCGCGCAGGCGACGCTTGGCCAGCGAGGCGATGCCGGGCGGAAACGTGGCCGAGAACAGCACGCTCTGCCGTTGCGCCGGCAGCAGGGCCAGGATGCGATCGAGCTCGGCGCCGAAGCCCAGTTCGAGCAGGCGGTCGGCTTCATCCAGCACGAGCGTGGCAACCTCACCCAGGCGCAGCGCGTTGTGATCCACCAGGTCCAGCAACCGGCCGGGCGTGGCGACCACGATATCGGCACCACCGCGCAGGGCAAGCAACTGCGGATTGATCGAACTGCCGCCGGTGGCCGCAACGATCTTGAGCCGCCGCGGCAGATGCGCGGCCAGTTGGCGCAAGGTGTCTTCGACCTGCGCGGCGAGTTCGCGCGTGGGCACCAGCACCAGCGCGCCGAGCACGCGCGGGGCAACATCCGGCGCCAGGCAGCGTTGCTGCAGCAGCGGCAGCGCATAGGCCAATGTCTTGCCCGAACCGGTCTGCGCCATCGCAATCAGATCCCGGCCCTGCAGCATCGGCGCAATCGCCTGCTGCTGGATCGGCGTGGGCGTGTGGTGGCCGGCGCGTGCCAGCGCGGTGTCGAAGAATGGCTGCAGCTGCGGCGACAGCGAAAGATGGGCAAATGACATGGACCGATTATCCAGGCATTTGCACTGCAATGGTCGGTGAGACCCATGCGGGGCCGCCGCGGGCACTGCGTCGGTGGGTGGGCAAGGGCCTGCAGCCAGGCCGCAGTCCGCTGTTCTGCAGCTCATTTTTCCACCGTCCACGTCCATCGCGGCACACCGCATAAAGCAGTCGAAACCTGGAACAGTGGTTTTGTTCAGTCGCGATCGGATGCTTGAGTCAAAAGCTTGGTGAGTCGAGGTCGCCGTGTCCTCACCGCTTGCGGGACACGCCGTGAATCCATCCCTGGGGCCTCGGTGGCGGCATCCATGCCGCCACACGGTCCCGCAACCGGCAAGGACACCGCACCAGACAGTTGGTCGGCAGCTTTCCTGAAAGCATGCTCGGCTTGCGTGGCAGACGAGACGTTTGCAGGTTGCGTGTAGGAGGCTTGTCTGCCGCTCGGCTTGCGACGGCGCAATGGTGGGAGTTGAGCGAACGCCTGGTGATCCGACCAGCGCACGTCGTGCGCATCATGTACTGCTTGCAACTAGACACACCGACCATCTCGACAGGTCCTTGCCCGCTCACCGTCGCGGGACCTTACGCGGCATGGATGCCGCGTAAGAGCCTCCATGGACGGATTCACGGCGTGTCCCGCGATGGTGGGCAGGCGAGGGCCCTGCAGAAATCCCGCAGATCGGCTGCTCTGCAACTGATCCATCCGCAGTGTTCAAGCCTCATCGGGGCACGACGCAAAGCGACCACTACTTCGACCAAGGCGTCATTCCGCCGCGGTCAGATGCTTGAAAAAAAACGGTGGGTCGACTGCGCGGCGCCCTCAACCGATCGTGTGACACGTCGCGACTTCATCCATGGATGGCGACATGGTGGCCTGCCGCCAACGGTTCCCAAGCAGCGCGTGCACTGCAAGCGCCGACCCGGTCGCGTGCGAATGAGATCCGCAAGACCTGCCGGGCCCACCTGGCGGTGGGCGCCGGTCGTCTTGCTGTCCGCGCGTTAGTTGGCCAGCGCCAGATCGTCCAGCAGCGCACGCAGGAAACGCGCAGCTTCGCCGCCGGTGGCGGCGCGGTGGTCGAAGGTCAGCGACAGCGGCATCACCTTGTGGGTTTCCACGCCGCCCATCACCGGGGTGAGCTGGTAGCGCGCGCGCCCGGCGGCGACGATGGCCACGCATGGCGGCACCACCACCGGAGTGGCGTAGCGGCCGGCGAACATGCCGAAGTTGGACAGCGAAATGGTGTAGCCGCTGAGTTCCGATGCGGCGATGCTGCGGGTTTCCACCTGCTGGCGCAGCCGGTTGACGCTCTCGCGGATGCCGTGTGCGTCCAGCATGTCGGCATTGCGCAGCGCGGGCACGAACAGGCCTTCTTCGGTATCCACCGCAATGCCGATATCGACCTGGGGGTGCAGGGTGCGGCTGAGTGCCTCGCCGTCGAACCAGGCATTGAGCGCCGGCACCGCCTGGCAGGCACGCACGATGCCGCGCACCAGGCGCACGGTGACGTCGTTGCCGGGCTGCCAGGCGTGGATGTCGGCATCGTCGTTGAGCGTGGTCGGTACCACCTTGCTGTGCGCATCGGCCATGACCCGCGCCATGTTGCGACGCACGCCCTTGAGCTGTTCGGGTTGGCCCTTGACGCTGGTGCCGGGCGATTGGGTGCGCATCGGCTTGCCGCTGGCCGACAGCGGCGAGCGGGCAATGGTGCCCTCATCCGCCCTGCGGGCACCTTCTCCCGCAGGCGGGAGAAGGGAACGCGCGCCGCCGTCCGAATGGTTCGCGCTGTTGTCCGAAGGATGCACGCTACCGTCTGACTGGTGCGCGTTGTTGCCTGCGGTCGCTCCGCCGCCAGCGGCGGTCCCTCGGCCACTGGCCGAAGAGGCCGACACGCCCTGCGCGCCGGCTGAAAGCCGCGCGGTGCCCGCGGCTGCGGCCTGCTTCACATCCGCCATCGTCACCGTGCCGTCCGGGCCGGTGGCGCGCACCTGTGCCAGGTCCACCCGCAGCTTGCGCGCCAGCGCACGCACCGCCGGCATCGCGCGCACGCCGCCGACGGCAATCGCCTGTTCGCTCTGCACCGCGTTGGAGCTCTGCATCGCACCGACCACCGTGCCGGCGTCGTCGCGCTCGCTCTGGCCACTGGCGTCGGCGTCGGCGATCTCGCCACCGTTGTCGGAGGCGACCACGCGCGCGGTCGGGCCGGCCGCGCTGTCGCCGGTGCTGGGCGTGTGCGTGGGTGCAGGGCCATGCGAGTGGCCGGTGTCCTGGCCGTCGGCGCGCTGCGGCTGCGAGGCGTCCAGCGCGAACTGCGCCAGCATCGCGCCGGTCACGATCACATCGCCAGCGGCACCGGCGAGCTTGGTCACGGTGCCGGAGAACGGCGAGGGCACCTCGACCACCGCCTTGGCGGTCTCCATCGAGACCAGCGGATCGTCCAGGCGCACGCTATCGCCTTCCTTGACGAACCATTCGACGATGGTGGCATCGGGCAGGCCTTCGCCCAGGTCGGGCAGGTGGAAATTCTTGGCTTCGCTCATGGCAGGTTCTCTTGCGCCGCAGGCAGTGGCGGCGTGGTGTCGTCGAGGAGTTCGAGGTCGGCAGCCGGCAGCCAGCCCTGCATGCCATCGGCACGCTCGGACCACCACCAACCGCCATGTTCGTAATGCAGCAACACGTCCTCGCCCTGTTGGGCGTCGAGTTCGCGTGCATCGTAGTCGCGCAGGGCTTCGGCCTGGCCGTCGCCCAGGGGGCGCAGCCAGGCCACCGGGGCCCAGCCGGCATGACCGTCGCCGGTGTTGACCCAGGCGAAGGCCGGCCATTCCTCGTCGCGCACGCCGATGGTCACGTGCTGGCCAGCGTGGAAGCGGATCGGGTTGGCGTACGCGGCGCGGTAATCGCAGAGCAGACGGGCGCGCATGTCAGCCGGCAGCCACCGCCCGACGGGCAGCGGTGACGATGCGCTCCACGCTCGGCAGGTACTTCATTTCCAGCCGGAACAGCGGGATATGCGTGTCGTAGCCGGTGACGCGTTCGACCGGTGCGAGCAGGTCGTACATCGATTTTTCCGCCAGCTGCGCGGCGATCTCCGCACCGAAGCCGGCGGTGCGCGGGGCTTCCTGCACGATCACGCAGCGGCCGGTCTTGGCCACCGATTCGGCGATGGTGTCGAAGTCCAGCGGGCGCAGCGTGGCCACGTCGATGACTTCGGCGCTGATGCCTTCGCCAGCGAGTTTGTCGGCCGCTTCCAGCGCTTCCTTGACCTGCGCGCCCCAGGTGACCAGGGTGACGTCGGTACCGTCGCGCAGCACGAAGCACACATCCAGCGGCAGCGCTTCGCCGTCGTTGGCGACCAGTTCCTTGTACTGGCGGTAGATGCGCTTGGGCTCCATGTAGATCACCGGATCCGGGTCGCGGATCGCGGCCAGCAACAGACCGTAGGCGCGCTGCGGCGAGGACGGCAACACCACGCGCAGGCCGGGCACGTTGGTGAAGATGGCTTCGTTGGCTTCGCTGTGATGTTCCGGCGCGCGGATGCCGCCGCCCCACGGCACCCGCAGCACCATCGGGCAATGCAGGCGTCCGCGGGTGCGGTTGCGCAGGCGCGCGGCATGGCAGATCAGGTGATCGACCATGGGATACACGAAGCCGTCGAACTGCGCTTCGGCCACCGGCTTCATGCCCTGCGCGGCCAGGCCGACGCTCAGGCCGGCGATGGTGGTTTCGTCCAGCGGCGTGTCCAGCACCCGCTCGCTGCCGAAGCGCTGCTGCAGGCCGGCAGTGGCACGGAACACGCCGCCGTTGACGCCGACATCCTCGCCCAGCACCAGCACCGCAGGGTCGTGTTCCAGTTCCCAGGCCAGCGCCTGGGTGATGGCTTCGATCAGGGTGATGGGCGAACTCATGGCACTCTCTCCGCGCGTGGCTGCGGCGTTGTAAGGGGCACTGGCCTGCTGTGTCGCAGCCAGGTGTGACTGGTTGAGCTCATCCATGGCGGGCCTCCTGCGCCATCACCTCGGCGCGCTGGGCCAGCAGCTCGGCCGGCGGGTCGCCGTAGAGGTAATCGAACATCGCTTCGACCGGCTGCACCGGGGTGTTGAGATAGGCATTGACCTCTGCGTCCACGCGCGCACCGCATTCGGCCTTCCATGCGGTTTCCTGCGCCTCGTCCCACAGGCCTTGCGCGGTGAGATAGCGGCGCAGGCGCAGCAGCGGCTCGCGCGCCCAGCCTTGCTTGACCTCTTCTTCGCCGCGGTAGCGCCGCGCGTCGTCGGCGGTGGTGTGATCGGACAGGCGATAGGTCAGGAACTCGATCACCGTGCCGCCGTCGCCGGCCAATGCGCGCGCGCGCGCCTGGCGCATCGCTTCGAGCACCGCGATCAGGTCGTTGCCATCCACCTGCAGGCAATGCAGGCCGCCGGCCAGGCCCTTCTGCGCCAGCGTCTGCGCACCGGTCTGCGCCGAGCGCGGCACCGAGATCGCCCAGCCGTTGTTGATCACGCACAGGATCAGCGGCAGTTTGTAGGCGCCGGCCGAATTGAGCGCGGCATAGAAGTCGGTCTTGGAGCTGCCGCCATCGCCACAGCAGGCCACCGCGACCTGCGGCTTGCCCCGCAGCTTGAACGACAGCGCCGAACCGGCCGCATGCAGGCACTGGGTGGAGATCGGCACGCAGATCGGGAAGTCGATCGCCGCATCGGCATCGCGCGGATAGTCGCTGCCGCGTTCGTCGCCACCCCAGTACAGCAGCACATCGCGCGGGCGCACGCCGCGTTCGAACATGGTGCCGTACTCGCGATAGCTGGGCGCGAACACATCGCCACTGCGCATCGCCGCGCCGATGCCCACGTGGGTGGCTTCGTGACCGAGGCAGGCCGCATAGGTGCCCAACTTGCCGGTGCGCTGCAGCGCGACCGACTTGCTGTCGAAGGTGCGCACGAACAGCATGCGCTTGAACAGGGCGAGCAGCTGTTGCGGGTTGGCGGCGTCGGCCGGCAGGTCGTCGCGGACGATCTGGCCGTCCGCGTCCATGTATTGCAGATATTCGATCTCGAACTGCGCGGCTACGCTCATTGCGGCGACACCTTCACCAAGAAGTTTCAAATGATATGAGTTGCGATGTTAAGGACCACACAGCAAAAAGCTGTCCTGCACCGCAGCACACAATGATGCTGGCTTGCACAAAAAAAAGGGCGCGGACCAGGCCGCGCCCTTTGTCGCAGTACAGAATTGCGACGTGGTGCACTGCGATCAGCGGCGGTCGGCGCCTCCACCGATCGGGGTGACGATCAGCGCCGAATCGTTGGCCGGGTTGGCATCGGGCGAGGTCGATGTGGCGCTGGCCTGCACGCGCACCGCGCGCCCGGATGGGATCGGCTTGGCCGCGACGGTCAGCTGGAAGGTGGCCTGCGCCCCCGGTTGCAGCGCCGCGGCGGTGCTGCACACGAAGCTGGCGCTGCGCAGCGCCTGCAGCTGTCTGGCGCAGCGCCAGCCGCTGGGCGGCACCAGCAGCGACAGCGCCGACACCGTGTTGCCTTCGATCCGCACGCTGGCACCGGTGGCCGCTGCGTTGCCGCGGTTGTCCAGCAATACCCGGTAGGTGGCATTGAAGGCAGTGGTTGGCAGCGTGGCGGGGCCTTCCAGGCGCACCGCCAGATCGCTGCGCAACTGCGGCTGCACGGTCACTGCGGCGGTGTCGGTGTTGTTGTCCGGCTGCGGGTCGGGCGTTTGCGAGGCAACCGAGGCGGCCAGGGTCAGGCTGCGTCCTGCCAGTTCCGCGCCAGCGTCGACCTGCACCGCAAAGCGCTGTGCATTGCCGTATGCCAGCGCAGCGATGGTGCAGGTGACCACCGTCTGGGCGCCGGTTTCCGGCGGCTGGCAGTTCCAGCCCGGTGCCGCGGTGACCCGTGGGCGCACCGCGGCATCGAAGGCCAGTGCCACCGCTGCGAACGCTGCGCTGTCGGGCCCACGGTTCTCCACATCCACACTGAAGTCGATGCGCTCGCCTTCGGTGACCTGTGCGCGTGCCGCGCTGACCATCACGCCCAGGTCGGCACGTCGCGCGGGCGCCATGCGCAACAGCACCACGGTGGGGTCGTGGTCGGACAAGCGCGTGGGCGTATTGGCATCGTTGCGCGCGGTGCCGGGGAAGTCGGCATTGATGCGCGCATGGCCCACCGACAGCGAGGCGATGTTGGGTGCGCGCATCAGCGCCTCGTTGGCCAGGATGTGGTCCAGCGACTGCACGTTGCCGTCGAAGGCGTACGAGTAGCTCTGGTCGGGCGTGTTGAACCAGGTCAGGTCGGTGTAGTCCGGGTTGACCAGGTCCACGCCATCGCCGCCCACCACGGTCTGCGCATCCGGCGCCGGCCTGCCGGTGACGGTACCCATCGCATCCACGTAGCCGTCATTGAACTCGAAGGCGTTGAAGTCGCCCATCACCAGCACCTGCTCGGCCGGGTCGAGCTGCTGGCGCGTCTGCAGCAGGCGCGCCAGGTACTCGGCCTGGGCCTGGCGCTTGGCGCGGATGCGGGTGCCGGCCGCATCGTCGGTCTCGGCGCCGTTGAGCGAGCGCTGATGCACCACGACGGCGGTCAGCGGCAGCACGCGGCCATCGGGCTGGTGCACTTTGGCACTGAGCACCAGTGGCGGGCGATCGTTGAGCAGGCTCACCGCGCCACCCGGTTCGGTCCAGGTGGTGGTCTTGCCTTCCTGGGCGATGGACACCACTTCCACGCGCGGCACGCCGGCCGACACCGCAGCGGTCTTGACCAGGAAGCCCACGTCGATACCGCCGACGTCGTTGCCTTCCTGCAGGTAGGCCACGTACTGCGGATCGGGCTGGCCGGAAGCGATGGCATCGGCGTTGATGCGCGCAGCCAACGTCTGCAGCACGCCGAGGCTTTCCACTTCCACCGTGCCCAGGATGTCGGGCGTGTGCAGGTAGTTGCGGATCGCCAGCGAGGCCTTGTTGAGGCGGGCCTGGAACGCAGCCGGAGTGAGCACCGGCTCGCCGGTCGCCGGGTCGTTCTGGTCGTCGAAGAAGCGCTCCATGTTGTAGGTGGCCACGGCCACGTCGTCGGCCTGCGGCCGCGGTGCCGGGCGCGGTTGGTCGGCACCGTTGCAGTTCACCTGCGGGGTGCGTTCCGGATACAGCGTGTAGCGGCGGAAGCTGTAGTCCAGCGGGCCGGTGACATCCTGCACGACGCAGCCCGATGCCAGGTCCAGACGCTCGGCGCCGACGCCGGCACTGCCGACCGCGATCACTTCCGGGTTGGTGTTCCAGCGCGGCACCCCGGCAGGCGAGCCGGCCGGCAATGGATCGGGCAACTGCACGCCGGGCTCGCGAAAGGCACGCGGCACGCCGGTGACCACCGCATGGAAGACGCCATTGCTGGTGGCGGTGGCGTTGGTCTCGTTGACGTTGCCGCCGGTGGGCGCATTGACGGTGAGGCTGGCGGCGGTAACGCGCATGCCTTCCAGCGCTTCGAGCTGATCAAAGGCACCGTTCGGGTTGGGGAAGTTCGCGCTCAACGCCACCGGCATCGGCAACGGATTGCCGGTGGAATCCAGCAGCACGGTCAGGCTGCCGCCGATCTCGGTCAGTGGCGGCTGGGTCGGGTCGGCGGTGGGCACGTACTCAAGCACCGTGCCTTGCACGCGCACCCGGTTGCCGATGGCAGCGGCGTCCGGCGGTGCGCTGCCGGTGTAGACGTAGACGCCTTCGGAGGTGGCCGCATCGCCATCGGTTTCCGCATCTGCTGCCTGCAGGAAGAAGCCGGCGCTGCGACGGGCGGTGACGATGCCCGAGGTGGCGACCACCTGGCCTTCCAGCGGCGAGCGTGCGCCCTTGCCCTGGATGGCGTGGATCGGCAGCAGGCTGAAGTCGTCGTTGAGGACGGTGCCGGTGGCGCTCAGCGTGGCCGGCAACGCGCCGGTGAGGCCGCTGATCTGCAGCGCGAACGTCTCGTCGGGCTCGGGCGTGGTGTCGCCCAGCACCTCCACGCTGATGCTGGCGCTGCGCTCGCCGGCGGCGATGCGGACGCTGGACGCGGGCAGGGCGACATAGTCGCTGCCAGCGACGGCGGTGCCATCGGCGGTGGCCGCGGTGAAGCTCACCCCGCCCGCACCGGCCGGCTGGCTCAGGCTCAGCGTGAACACAAGGCTGCGGCTGCCGCTGTTGCCCTCGGCCTGGCTGACATCGGCCAGCGTGGCGATCGGCTGGCCGCCGCCACTGCACAGGCGTGCGGGGCTGGCGGCGTTGCGCGGAGCCGGCGTGCCGGTGGCGAAGTCGGCCGCGTTGTTGTCGGTGTCGGTGCAGCCATCGCCGCCGCGCAGCACCGCCAGCGTATTGCTGGGCGCCGGGGTGGGCGCATTGCCTTCGGCGCAGCTGGCGGTGCTGCCATAGCCGACCAGATCGGCATTGCCGGTGGGGCAGGCGCCGCTCAACGCCGAGGCGCTGTTGCTCAGCGCCACCTTGCCGGCGCCGCCGCCCATGGCGATGGTGCCGGTGGCGTCGGGCGTGGGCAGCGCAACGCTGCCGCCGCTGCCGTCGGCCTGCTTGACCAGGTAGTAGCCGCCGGCCGGAACGCTGCCCGCCAACGGGGTGACCTGCCAGCTGCTGCCGGCGGCCGAGGCGTACTGCACCGACCAGCCGTCCAGGCTGACCGTGGTGCTGCCGATGTTGTGCAGCTCGATGAAATCGCTGCGGAAGGTGGCACCGCTGTTGCCGCCACCGCCGTAGACCTGGCTGATGACGACCTGGGCGTTGGCGTGGCCGGCAACCGCCAGCGCACAGACAAGTAAGGCTGCACGACGCTGCAACACATGCATGAGATGAGAGTCCCCTGATCCGTGAGACGTGAAACGCTCCCCTGGTCCGGCCACGTCCCTGGCCGGCAGCGCCGTTCGATTCTGCATGAATTTGCAGACCTAGGTTGACGATACGGTGACACCGGCGCAGTTGCTGCGACTGCGCAGTCGAAAGCGGTTGGCTTTTTCAGGTGTGAAGTACCAGTCGCGTACGCCACCGGGTTGTCAGGCTGCCCGCGTGAGCCGGCGGTCACCCAGTCAGATCGGGCGCTGCGGCAAAGGCTCGCTACAGCGCCATGCAGGCGCGCTGCAACGACATGCAGGGAGGCCGCGCGCTGCACAAGGAATAATCCGGAAGGGCGTCGGTCCAGCCAGAAGGTCTGCACGGTAGAACGATGCGACACACACCGGAGATCACGTGTCGAAGACCCAGCCTCCAGCGCCGCCCTCAGCCGCCAGGCCGTCGATATCCAATCTCCGCTCCCGATTCCCCAATCCCCAATCCCCAATCCCCGCCACTGAGCTACCCTGACCGGCCCGATCCATCTGCACTGCCATGCCCGTCGACAAGAACCTGCGTGACCTGGAACCCGGCATCCATACCGATCTGGAGGGGCGGCTGACCTACGGCGGCTACCTGCGGCTGGACCAGCTGCTGTCGGCGCAGCAGCCCCTGTCCGAGCCGGCGCACCACGACGAGATGCTGTTCATCATCCAGCACCAGACCTCCGAGCTGTGGCTGAAGCTGCTGGCGCACGAGCTGCGCGCGGCGATGGTGCATCTGCAGAACGATCAGGTCTGGCAGTGCCGCAAGGTGCTGGCGCGCAGCAAGCAGGTGCTGCGCCAGCTCACCGAACAGTGGTCGGTACTGGAGACGCTCACCCCGAGCGAGTACATGGGGTTTCGCGATGTGCTGGGGCCCTCGTCCGGCTTCCAGTCGCTGCAGTACCGCTATATCGAGTTCCTGCTGGGCAACAAGAACCCGCAGATGCTGCAGGTGTTCGCGTACGACCCGCAGGGGCAGGCACGGCTGCGCCAGGTGCTGGAAGCGCCCAGCCTGTACGAGGAATTCCTGCGCTACCTGGCGCGCTTCGGACATGCCATCCCGCCGCAATACCAGGGGCGCGACTGGACCTGCGCGCATGTGGCCGACGACAGCCTGCGCCCGGTGTTCGAGCGCATCTACGAAAACACCGACCGCTACTGGCGCGAGTATTCGCTGTGCGAGGACCTGGTCGATGTGGAAACCCAGTTCCAGCTATGGCGTTTCCGCCACATGCGCACGGTGATGCGGGTGATCGGCTTCAAGCGTGGCACCGGTGGCTCCAGCGGCGTGGGATTCCTGCAGCAGGCGCTGGCGCTGACCTTCTTCCCGGAGCTGTTCGACGTGCGCACGTCGGTGGGCATGGAAAGCCGCGAGCCGATGAAGGGTGGCCGCGATGAGCCGGAGAACGGCTGAGCGGGCCAGCGGAAGCGGGCGGGGCGGTAGTGGCTCGCTGGAGTTGAGGCCGGTGGCGCTCCAGTGGCCGCCATCAGGTCGAGGAGTGCTGCGAATTTGACGCGTACATGACGTCTAAGTGATCCTCGCGCGTCTCCCGGGGTACGCCCTGGGCACCCAGCCATTCCTGAATACGCAAGGGACATTCCATGAGCGTTGACGCTACCGCGCCGACTTCCGCCACCCCGCCGCCGCCTGCACCGCCCGAGTTCCCCACGCTGCTCGGCCATCCCCGGCCGCTGTGGATGCTGTTCATGACCGAATTCTGGGAACGCTTCGCGTTCTACGGGATCCGCTGGGCGCTGGTGCTGTACATCGTGGCGCAGTTCTTCAGCGGCGATGCCACCGGCCAGGCGCCGGCCGGACGCACCTATGGCGCCTATCTGGCGCTGGTGTATGCGGCGGCGATCTTCGGCGGCTACGTGGCCGACCGCGTGCTCGGCTACCAACGCTCGATCCTGGTCGGTGCGGCCGTCATGGCCACCGGCCTGTTCCTGATCGCCATTCCCGACCACACCATGTTCGAGATCGGCCTGGCCACCGTGGTGGTGGGCAACGGGCTGTTCAAGCCGAACATCTCCACCATGGTCGGCAAGCTGTACTCGGTGGCCGATCCGCGCCGCGACAGCGGCTTCACCATTTTCTACATGGGCATCAACCTCGGCGCGATGATCTCGCCGGTGCTGACCCAGTTGCTGGCTGAAAAGGTGTTCGGCACCCAGGCCATGCCGTCCTACAAGATGGTGTTCATGGCCTCCGGTGCGGGCATGCTGATCAGCCTGGTGTGGTTCTGGATCGGCCGCGCGCAGCTCAAGGGCATCGGCGCACCGGCGCCGAACGCGCAGGGCATCGGCCGGGTGCTGATGGTGCTGGTCGGCTGCGTGCTGGCGATCCCGGTGGTGTACCTCCTGCTCGCCGTCGGTGCAGACGTGTTGCAGATCGTGCTGACCGTGTTGTTCGTCGGCCTGTCGGTGATGCTGCTGGTCGAAGGCATCCGCGAAGGCAAGGTGCAGCGCGACAAGGTGATCGCGATGCTGATCATCTTCGCCTTCAACGTGCTGTTCTGGATGTTCTTCGAACAGGCCGGCAGCTCGTTCACCTTCCTGGCCGACAATATCGTCGACCGCGGTTTCGGCGACTGGACCTTCCCGACCGCCTGGTTCCAGTCGGTGAACTCGATTGCCATCATCACCCTGGCGCCGATCATCGCCTGGATCTGGGTCAAGGCCGGCCGCTTCAATCCGTCGATTCCGCGCAAGTTCGGCCTGGGCCTGCTGTTCAACGGCCTGGCGTTCCTGCTGCTGATGTTTGCACTGTCGAGCCTGGTCAACGATGCTGGCAAGGTGCCGTTCTGGACCTTGTTCATGGTGTACGTGATCCAGTCGGTAGGCGAGCTGTGCCTGTCGCCGATCGGCCTGTCGATGGTGACCAAGCTGGCACCGGTGCGTCTGGTCGGTTTCGGAATGGGCGGCTGGTTTCTGTCTACCGGCATCGGCAACAACCTGTCGGGCATCTTTGCCGGGCATGTCAGCGGAAGCGAAGGGATGAGCGTGTCCTCGGCCCTGAGCGGGTATACCTTCGGGTTTTGGGCGCTATTGGGCGCTGGCGCGGTGCTGTTCCTGATCGCGCCGTTGATCAACAAACTGATGCATGGTGTGAAGTGAGGAGAACTGCAATGCCGATCAAACCCACTGTCTGTGGCCTGCTGCTGGCAGGTCTGTTGAGCGCCTGCGGGCAGCCCACCGAGCAACAGGAGGCGCCGCGGCCGCTGGACACCTCGATGCAGAAGCCGCCCAGCGCCGACCCCAGCCAGCCGGTGTCCTCGGGCAATACGCCCACCGCGGCGGACATCGCTGCGGCGGCGGCGCTCAATGCGCAATACGACCCCTCGCGCGATCCGGCCGCCGATCTGGAGACCGCCAAGGTCGAGGCCAAGCGCGGCGGCAAGCGCATCGTGCTCAACGTCGGCAATGCGGCCTGCGAGCCGTGCAAGGCGCTGGACGAGCTGATGGGCGGCGATGCGGAGCTGCGCAGCTTCCGCGATGCGCACTTCGTGGTGGTCAAGGTCAATCGCGATGCGACCAACGAGAACGCCGCGTTCCTGTCGCAGTTCGCCCAGCTCAACGACTACCCGTCGCTGCTGGTGCTGGACAACGACGGCAAGCTGCTGACCACCCAGTCCGGCCCGGAACTGCGCAAGGGCGAGGGCTTCGACCGCAGGAAACTGTTCGATTTCCTCAAGCAGTGGGCGCCGCCGCAGGCCTGACCCGTCGTTGCCGTGGCATGCAAAAACCCCCGCACTGCGGGGGTTTTTTTATCAGTCCTTGCCGGCCATGCGCGGCAGCCCGTCCTTGGCCAGCCGGTCGATCAGCGTCTCCAGGATCTGCTGTTCCTCGGCGCTGAACACCGACATCAGCCGCTGTTCCATCTCGTTGACCAGCGGGGCGACGGTCTCGTAGACCTGGCGCCCGGCCGGCGACAGCGCCAGCATCGAGCGGCGGCGGTCGTCGCCATGGGTTTCTCGGCGGATGAAGCCGCGCTCCAGCAGGCGCGCCACGGCGCGGCTGACTGCAACTTTATCCATCGCGGTGCGGTCGGAGACCTCGCTGGCCGAGGAACCCGGATACAGCGCCAGGATGGTGATCACCCGCCACTCGGGAATGGCCATGCCGTAACGATCACCGTAGACCTTGGCGATATTGCTGCTGATGCGGTTGGACAGCACGCTCAGGCGATACGGCAGGAACTGCTCGAGGTTGAGCAGCACAGGATGTGGCGGCGGGGTAGGGGCGTCGAGATCGCTCATGTTGCACTGTGTCTTGATTTTGGTTTCATTTGCAACTACAAACCTTGGGTGGCCTGCGCATTCTCGCGGGTCTTCTGCCACCCCGCATAGCCCTGCGGACGGCCTAGCGTGGAGAAACGACGATGAGCGCACAACCGAGCAGTACCGCAACCCGCCCGAACCTGGGCATGCAGGTCACCACCTTCGACAATCCGATGGGGATCGACGGGTTCGAGTTCGTCGAATTCGCCGCGCCCGCCGGCCAGGCCGCGCAGCTGCACGACTACTTCCGCAAGATGGGCTTCAGCGCGGTGCTGCGTCACCGCAGCCGCGCCATTACCGTCTATCGCCAGGGCGGGGTCAACTTCCTGCTCAACGGAGAGCCCGATTCGTTTGCCGCCGATTTCGCCGCCGCGCACGGCCCGAGCGCCTGCGGCTTTGCGATCCGCTTCCGCACCCCGGCCGAAACGGTGCTGCAGACCGTGCTGGGCAACGGCGGCGAAGCGGTGCAGGACAAGGCCGACACGCGCGCTGTCCCGGCCCCGGTGGTCAAGGGCATCGGCGACTGCATGCTGTACCTGGTGGACCGTTACGGCGATGCGGGCAGCATCTACGACGCCGACTACGAGCCGATCGAAGGCGCCGACCCGCAGCCGGCCGGCTTCGGGCTGACCTTCATCGACCACCTGACCCATAACCTCTACTTCGGCAACATGCAGCGCTGGTCGGACTATTACGAGCGCCTGTTCAACTTCCGCGAGATCCGCTACTTCGACATCAAGGGCGCCAAGACCGGCCTGGTGTCCAAGGCGATGACTGCCCCGGACGGCATCGTGCGCATCCCGCTCAACGAATCCTCCGACCCCAAGAGCCAGATCAACGAATATCTGGACGCCTACCACGGCGAAGGCATCCAGCACATCGCCTGCTTCACCGACGATATCTACAGCTCGGTGGAAAAGATGCGCGCGGCGGGGGTGAGTTTCCTGGACACGCCGGACACCTATTTCGACGTGGTGGACCTGCGCATCCCCGACCACGGCGAGGATGTCGAACGCCTGCGGCGCAACAAGATCCTGATCGATGCGGATGTGGACACCAAGCAGCGCAAGCTGCTGCAGATCTTCACCACCAACTGCATCGGCCCGATCTTCTTCGAGATCATCCAGCGCAAGGGCAACGAGGGCTTTGGCGAGGGCAACTTCCAGGCGCTGTTCGAGAGCATCGAGCGCGATCAGATGAAGCGTGGGGTGCTTTGAGGGCGGGGATTGGGGATTCGCTGTTCGGGATTCGGGATTCGGGATTCGGGATTTGTGGTTGGTGCGGTTAACTGGGTCGGTGCGGGTTTGAGTGGTGCAAAGTGTTGCGATGTCCAGCCTGGCTGCCCGTAACGTCGGATGTGGTTCCGGTACGGATCCAACGAAGCGGGCGGCAAGTGGTCGCAATCAAGCGCGCTCAGGCAAGGTGTTTTTCCGACAACACAAAGTAACGAAGACGCACGTCGTTAAAGCCCCTCTCCCCACGAGGAGAGGGGCTTAATCCGCCAGGCCTTAGCTCTTCTTCGGTAGGAAAGGCCTGATTCAACTCAATCCCAACCTTCTGCATCCGGGGAGGGAGGGCCAAGATCCGGACGCATGCCATGCATAACACCCCGCAGTACATGACCGGTTTCGGCAACACGTTCGCCACCGAAGCGGTGGCCGGCACCTTGCCGGTGGGGCAGAACTCGCCGCAGCGCGTGGCGCACGGGTTGTATGCCGAGCAGTTGTCCGGCACCGCGTTCACCGCGCCACGCAGCGAGAACCGGCGCAGCTGGCTGTATCGCATCCGCCCGGCGGCGGTGCATGGCGCGTTCTCGCTGATCGCACAGACGCACTTCCACAACGACTTCGGGCGCGGCCCGGTGCCGCCGGATCAACTGCGCTGGAGCCCGTTGCCGCTGCCGTCGGCACCAACCGACTTCGTCGATGGCCTCTACACCATGGCCGGCAACGGCGGGCCGGAGGCGATGTCCGGCGTTGCCGTGCATCTGTATGCGGCCAATGCCTCCATGCACGATCGCTTCTTCTACGATGCCGATGGCGAGCTGTTGCTGGTGCCGCAGCTGGGGCGCCTGCGCATCCACAGCGAGCTCGGGGTGCTGGAACTGGAGCCGCAGCAGATCGGGGTGATACCGCGCGGCGTGCGCTTCCGTGTCGAGCTGCCCGATGGCGAGGCGCGTGGCTATGTCTGCGAAAACTTCGGCGCATTGCTGCGGCTGCCCGACCTGGGGCCGATCGGCTCCAACGGGTTGGCCAATGCGCGCGATGTCGAAACGCCGCATGCGGCCTTCGAGCAGCGCGAAGGCGCGTTCGAACTGGTGGCCAAGTTCCAGGGCTATCTGTGGCGCGCGGACATCGGCCACTCGCCGCTGGACGTGGTGGCCTGGCATGGCAACTACGCGCCGTATCGCTACGATCTGCGCCGCTTCAACACCATCGGTTCGATCAGCTTCGACCATCCGGACCCGAGCATCTTCACCGTGCTGACCTCGCCCAGCGACACGCATGGCACGGCGAACATGGATTTTGCGATCTTCCCGCCGCGCTGGCTGGTGGCGCAGCACACCTTCCGCCCGCCGTGGTTCCATCGCAATGTGGCCAGCGAGTTCATGGGGCTGGTGCACGGCGTCTACGATGCCAAGGCTGACGGCTTCGCGCCCGGTGGTGCCTCGCTGCACAACTGCATGAGCGGGCACGGCCCGGATGCGGCGACCTTCGACAAGGCCTCGCATGCCGACCTGACGCGCCCGGACGTGATCGCCGACACCATGGCCTTCATGTTCGAAACGCGCGCGGTGCTGCGCCCCACGCAGCAGGCATTGCAGGCCGCGCATCGGCAGGGCGACTACCAGCAATGCTGGTCCGGCTTGCGCGCAGCGTTCCAGGCGCCCAGGTCAGGTGATGCACCGTAGCTCAGGCCGCCAGCCGGGGGGCTGAGCAGGCAGTACGGCACGGCAGAGGCGTGGTTGTCGGAAACGTGCCGTCCGCAACGCAGCAGTCGCAGGCGCGTGCTCGAGCAGCCTGCACGGTACCGGCTGCGATTGTCGGATCACGCCAACTGCAAGGCATCCGTTGCCGCTGGCCGATCATGCCATCCACGCCATGTCGGTGTCAGTTGCCGGTCAGGCAGCCTGCAACGCATCCGGCAGCAGCTCGCCGATCCGTGCACGTACGCGCTCGGCATAGCTTGCCGAGGTGATCTGCGGCAACGCGCGCAGCGCCTCGGCGATGGCGGCGCTGATGGTGTCTTCGGTGCGTGCGGCGTGCAGCTGCCGGTGCAGCACCACGGCCACCGGGTTGCGTTGCAGCTGCAGGATGTCGAGCAGGTACAGCCGCGCGTTGGTGGCCGCGCGGCGACGCTGGCGTTGCAGGTCCTCCTCGCTCGGTGGTGCAGCTGGCGGCGGCACGCAATCGCCCGCAACGACGGGAGCGAGCGCAGCGGCCGGGGGCGCGAGTGGCGTTGTCGCGTCGCCTGCAGGCGTGCCAAAGGCCAGATAGCCCATCGCGCAGAGCCCTTGCACCAAGGCGGCGCCGTCGCCGCCCAGCAGTGCTGCCAGGGTTGCCAGATCGCGCTGCCCGTCTGCCAGGATCAGCGCGCGTCGCTGCAGCAAGGTGAGGGGACTGCGGTGCGATTGCAGCGCGGTGAGGGCGAGCTCGGTCTTGCGTGGGGTCATGGCGGCGGTCCTGCGAGGCGCCCAGCTTGCCCGCAGCCAATGAAGCGCCGATGACATCGGCACGCTGCAAGGCGCGCTGGCGTTCTGCACGCCGCCGCGATGTGCGCCGTTGGGCTGTGGCGGACCCGTAGGGACGCCATGCATGACCACCGGATTGCCCGGTTTGATGCGCGCACTGCTGTCGCTGACCGGCTGCAACCGCGCCGGGGCCAGCACGGCGGTGGCGGCCGACGCGGCAGCAGGAAGCCTCAGTGCGGATGCTTGTCCGGCCCGGCGTGCTGGCTGGCGGTGTCGGCGTTCTCGCCGACATCGCCTTGGGTCTGCGGCGTGGGCAGGCCTTCCTTTTTCATGTCGCCGTGGTTGGGCACTTCCGGGCGGTCTTCCATCATCAGCGACAACGCGGCCTTGGCCATCAGATGGGCACTGATCGGTGCGGTGATGAACAGGAACACGGTGATCAGCAGTTCGCGCGGTTGCGGGTCCACGCCGAGGAACAGGTGATAGCCCACCGATGCCAGCAGCACGCAGCCCACCCCCAGCGTGCTGGCCTTGGTCGGCGCATGCAGGCGCTTGAAGAAGTCCGACAGCTTCACCAGGCCGAACGCGCCGATCAGGATGAAGAAGGTGCCGACCAGCAACAGCGCGCTGAGCAGATATTCGGTCAGCGCGATCATTCGACGATGTCCCGACGCAGCACGAACTTGCTCAGCACCACGGTGCTGCCGAAGCCCAGCATCGCGATCACCAGCGCGGCCTCGAAGTAGATCGGCGAATCCAGGTACATGCCCAGCAGCATCAGCTCGGCGATGGCGGTGATGGACAGGGTGTCCAGCGCCAGGATGCGATCGGGCACGCTTGGCCCGCGCAGCAGGCGCCACAGCGCCATCAGCATGGCCAGGCCCACCGCATGCATGCAGATGACGATGGTCGATTCGATGAACATGTGGCCGGTCATGGAAAGATCTCCATCAGGGGCTTCTCGTAGCGGGTCTTGATCTCGGCGATCAGGGCGTCCGGGTCGTCCAGGTGCAGCACGTGCACCAGCAGATACTTGCGGTCATCCGAGAGCGCCGCCGACACCGTGCCGGGGGTGAGGGTGATCATGCTGGTCAGCGCGGCGATGCCGTGGATGTTGGCGATGTCCAGCGGCACCCAGATGAAACCGGGGTGGATGCGCGACTCCGGGCCGAGCACCTGGCCGGCCACCTTGAGGTTGGAGCGCACGATGTCGCCGGCGGCCACCAGCAACATGCGCGGCACCGAGCGCAGCGACCCGATGCGGGCGAACTCGCGGTCCAGGCGCGCCGCAAAGATCGGCACCACCCAGCCCAGCAGCAGGCCCAGCACCCATTGCTGCGGCCCGAAGCTGTCGCTGAGCAACAGCCAGAAAATGAAGACCGTCACGCTCAGCGAGGGCGAGGGCAGCAGCCGGCTGCGCAGCGGCATGCGCGTGCTCATGGCTGCCTCCGTTGCGGCGTGGTGGCGCGCACCTGTTCCACGTAGGCGCCGGGATCGCGCAGCTGCACGCCGGCCGCGTCGGTGTAGCGCATCAACGGTCCGGCACCGGCCGTCATCGCCACCAGCCCGCCCAGCAACAGCAGCGTGGCGGCGGTCTCCACCGGGCGCATGCGCGCACGGCGTTGCGGCTGCAGCGCGGGGACATCCTGCACCGCTTCGGGCACGCGCCAGAACAGGCGCACGCCGGCACGCGTCAGGCCGATCACCACCAGCAGGCTGCTGCCGAGGATGGCGACCCACACCGGCCCGACCAGGCCGGCGGGCACGTGCTGCAGCAACGCGGCCTTGGCCAGGAAGCCGGACAACGGCGGCAGCCCGGCAACCGCCACCGCCGCGACCATGAACATCGCACCGGGCATCCCGCGCCGCGGCAGCGGCGCGACCACCTCCTTGCGGTCGCTGGCGCTGCCGCGGCGACGCCGGATCAGGTCCGACACCATGAACAACGCCGCGGCCACGAAGCTGCTGTGCGGCAGGTAGTACAGCCCCGCGCCCAATGCGCCGGCATCGTCCAGCGAGAAGGCGATGAACAACGTCGCCGCCGAGAACACCACCAGATACGACACCATCACCCGCAGCCGCGATGCGGCCATCACCCCGAAGGCGGCCATCAACAGCGTGGCGATGCCCAGCCACAGCAATGCGTGGCGACCGAAGCCCTGCAGCGCGCCGGCACCGGCGCCGAACCACAGCGCCGACACGCGCAGCGTCGCGTACAGCCCGACCTTGGTCATGATCGCAAACAACGCCGCCACCGCCGCCGGCGCGCGCGAATAGGTCTCCGGCAACCACAGGTACAGCGGCAGCAACGCGGCCTTGCTGCAGAACACCAGCAGCAACAGGCCCAGGCTGGCCTTGGCCAGCGGCACGTCCTGCGCCGGCAACGTGGCGATGCGCTGCGACAGCTCGGCCATGTTCAAGGTGCCGAACACGCCGAACAGCAGGCCCAGCGCGATCAGGAACAGGGTCGATGCGCACACGTTGAACACCACGTAATGCAGGCCCACACGCATCTGCAGCCCGCGCCCGCCGCTGAGCAACAGGCCGTAGGACGCGATCAGCATCACCTCGAAGAACACGAACAGGTTGAAGATGTCGCCGGTCAGGAACGCACCGTTCAAGCCCATCAACTGGAACTGGAACAAGGCATGGAAATGCGGCGCGCGCCGGTCCCAGCCCGCGCAGGCATGCAGCAGGCAGGCCGCGCCCAGGATCAAGGTGGTTAACAGCATCCACGCCGACAGGCGGTCGCCCATCAGCACGATGCCGATGCGCGCCGGCCAGTCGCCGAGCAGGTACGCCAGCACCTGGCCGTCGGCGGCGCGCGCGAACAGGGCGATCACCGACACCGCCAGCAACACCATGCTCGTCCACGCCACCGTGCGTTGCACGCGCGGCCCATAGCGGCGATGTTCGACGAACAGCGACGCCGATGCGCCCAGCATCGGGATCAGGATCGGCAGGATCAGCAGATGATTCATCGCCGTGCCTCGCGCGTGTCAACGCCGGTGGTGGCGTCTTCATGCGCATCCACATGGTCGCTGCCGTTGTCGCTGCGGCTGCGGATCGCCAGCACCAGGCTTACGGCGGTCATCGCGAAGGCGATCACGATCGCGGTCAGCACCAGCGCCTGCGGCAACGGGTCGGTGTAGTGCATCAGGTCGGCCGGCACGCCCTCGCGCAGCACCGGCGCCTGGCCGCTACGCAGCCGCCCACCGGCGAAGATCAGCAGGTTGGTTGCATACGACAGGAAGGTCATGCCCAGGATCACGTCGAAGCTGCGCGCGCGCAGCAACAGGTAGATCGCCAATGCGGTCAGGACGCCGATCGCGCTTGCCACTGCCAGTTCCATCAATGCTGCTCCGCGGTGCGTGTCGAACGCTGGGTGGGGTCGATCTCGCCGCGCTGCGAGCTGCGCGTACGCGAGGGTTTGATCGTGCCCATCATCGACAGCATCAACATCGCCGCGCCGAACACCACCAGATACACGCCGATATCGAAGCCCAGCGCGCTGGCCAGTTCCAGATCGCCCAGCAGCGGCAACGGAATCTCCAGATGCCCGCTGCTCAGGAACGGCATGCCGAAGACCAGTGCACCGGCGCCACTGACCAGCGCGCACAGCAGGCCGATGCCGATCAGGCGGATGTAGTCGAAGCCGAAGCGCGATTCCACCGACGCGGTGCCCTGGATCACGTACTGCATCAGCAACGGCACCGCCAGCACCAGCCCGGCGATAAAACCGCCACCGGGCGCGTTATGGCCGCGCAGGAACAGGAACAACGACACCGTCAGCGTCAGCGGGAACATGATCTGCGCCAGGTCGGCCGGCACCGGCAACTTGATCGGCGGGCCGGGCATGGTGCGCTCCGGTGCCATGCGCGAGCGCCGCAGCAGCGCGTGCACCACCAGTCCGGCGATCGCGAACACGGTGATCTCGCCGAAGGTATCGAAGCCGCGGAAATCCACCAGGATCACGTTGACCACGTTGCGCCCGTAGGCTTCCGGCAGCGCACGCTGCAGCAGCTCGCCGGCGACCGTGTGGCTGGGCTGGGTCATCAAGGTGTAGGCCAACGCAGCCAGCCCGGCGCCCCCGACCACGGCGATGCCGGCATCGCGGAGTTTGCGCAGGCGCGCAGGTTCGGGCACCGAGCGCTCGGGCAGGTAATTCATCGCCAGCAGCATCAGCACCAGCGTCACCATCTCCACCAGCAGCTGGGTCAACGCAAGGTCCGGTGCCGACAGGAACACGAAGGTCATGCTGACGGCCAGGCCGGTGCCACCCAGCACCAGCACGGCAAGCAGGCGCTGCTTGTACAGGAACAGGCTGCCCAGGGCGCAGGCGATCATCAGCAGCCAGATCGCCCAGCCCAGCAGCGGCAGCGGGGTGGGCGCCGGCCAGGCCGGCAAGGCGCCGCCCTGCAGGAACGGCACCAGCGCCACCACGACCGCGCTCAGCACCAGCAGCATCAGCATGCGCTGCAGATTGCCGTTGGTGACCGCATCGGTCATGCGCACGGTGCCGGCGAACAGGGCGCGCAGGTTCCAGTTGAACAGCGCCTTGCCCGGCGAGCGGTTCTGGATCGCGTACATGTCCAGCGTGCGGCGCAGCGCCATGTACAACAGGGTACCGCCCACCATGCCGGCGATGCTCATCGCCAGCGGCCAGTTCCAGCCGTGCCACAGCGCCAGGCTGTAGTCGGGCAGGCGTTCGCCAAGGATGGCGCTGGCACCGGCACGCAGCACCGGCGCGATGGTCCAGGCCGGCACGATGCCCACGGCCACGCAGATCAGCACCAGCACGTCCACCGGAATCCGCATCCAGCGCGGCGGCTCGTGCGGGGTGGTGTCCAGATCGCGTGGGCCCTGGCCGAAGAAGGTGTCGTGCACGAAGCGCAGGCTGTAGGCCACGCCGAGCAGGCCGGCCAGCAGGGCGGCGATGCTGGCCAACACCCGCATCGTTTGCGGCGCGTCGGTTTCCAGCGCCACGGCAAAGAACATTTCCTTGGACAGAAAGCCGTTGAGCAGCGGAACGCCGGCCATCGCCAGCGAGGCGGTGATCGCCAGCGCGCTGGTGACCGGCATCAGGCGGCGCAGATTGCCCAGCTTGCGCATGTCGCGCGTGCCGGTTTCGTGGTCGATGATGCCGGCGGCCATGAACAGCGAGGCCTTGAACACCGCATGGTTGAGGATGTGGAACACGCCGGCCACCACCGCCATCGGCGTGGACAGGCCGAACAGCATCGTGATCAGGCCCAGATGCGAAATGGTCGAGTACGCCAGCACGCCCTTGAGGTCGTGCTGGAAGATCGCGTGCCAGGCGCCAAGCAGCAGCGTGATCGCACCGATGCTGGTGACCGTATAGAAGAACAGATCGGTGCCGGCCAGGGCAGGATGCAGGCGCGCCAGCAGGAACACGCCGGCCTTCACCATCGTGGCCGAATGCAGATACGCCGACACCGGCGTGGGCGCGGCCATCGCGTGCGGCAGCCAGAAGTGGAACGGGAACTGCGCGCTCTTGGTGAAGATGCCCAGCAGCACCAATCCCAACGCATACGGATACAGCGGGCTGGCGCGAATGAGATCGCCGGCCGCCAGTACCGCATCCAGCTCAAAGCTGCCGACGATGCCGCCGATCATCAGGATGCCGCCTAGCAGCGCCAGGCCGCCACCGGCCGTCAGCACGAAGGCCATGCGCGCACCTTCGCGCGCGTCCTTGCGGTGCGACCAGAAGCCGATCAACAGGAACGAGCTGATGCTGGTGAGCTCCCAGAACACCATCAGCAACAGCAGGTTGCCCGACAACACCATGCCGAGCATCGCGCCCATGAACAGCATGAGATAGGCGAAGAAGCGCGAGGCGCTGTCGCGTGCACTCAGGTAGTAATGCGCATACAGCACCACCAGCGCGCCGATGCCCAGCACCAGCAACGCGAACATCCACGCCAGGCCATCGAGCCGCAGCGAGAACATCAGGCCGATCTGCGGCAACCACGCGTGCTGGCTGCCGACCACCTCGCCGCGCAGCACGGCCGGTGTGAGCGTTGCCAGGATGAGCAGCCCGCCCAACGGCGCGGCCGCAGCCAACCACGCAGTGATCGAACGGGAGACGCGCCAGAGCAGCGCAGTGGCGGCCGCCATCACAAATGGCAGCGCGAGCAGGATTTCCAGCGGAAAAGGCATGCAGGGAACACAAGATTCGCGAGCAGGCCAGAGAGCTTAACAAACCGTTGACTGACGCCCGCGTCAACGCCGTGGCTGCGCGCATGCGCAAATCGCCAACGCAGCAGCATCGCGCCGCTGCGTGTCACTCGCTATGCTGGGATCACCCAGACCGCATCCGAGCCCCGTGACCGCTGCCGATCCCGCTCCGTCCCCTGCCGTTTCTGCGCCGCGCGCCCTGGTGTTCGGCGGCAGCGGTCAGATCGGCGAACGCCTGCTGACGCGGCTGCTCAGCCGCGGCTGGCAGGTGACGGCATGGTCGCGCCAGCCGCGCGCGGCGCGCTCCGGGCTGATCTGGCGGCAGGGCGACCTGGCCACGCCGGCTGCCGCAGGCGAGGCCTTCGAGGTGATCTTCAGCTGCGGCCCGCTGGACCATTTCGCGCGCTGGTATGCCGAAAATCCGGTGCGCGCTCCGCGCATTGTGGCGTTCGGTTCCACCAGCCTGGAGGTCAAGGAACATTCGATCGACGCGGCCGAGCGCGATGTCGCACAGCGCCTGGCACATGCCGAACAGGCGCTGTTCTCCGCAGCCCAGGCGCGTGGTGCCACGGCGACGGTGCTGCGCCCGACGCTGGTCTATGGGGCCGGGCGCGACCGCACGCTCACCCAGATCGCCGGGCTGGCGCAGCGCACCGGCGCCTTCGTGCTGCCGGCCAACGCAACCGGGCTGCGCCAGCCGGTGCATGTGGACGATCTGGCCAGCGCCGCGCTGGCGGTGCTCACCCAGCCGGCGACACAGCAGCGCAGCTATGCCGTCGGCGGCGGCGAGGTGCTGGCCTATACGCAGATGGTGGAGCGCGTGCTGGCGGCGCTGCCGCGACCGGCGCGGCTGTATCAGGTGCCGCCCGGCCTGTTCGGCCTTGCCCTCACTGCCGCGCAGCGGCTGGGGCGCCTGCGTGGCATCAATGCGGCCGCATTGCAGCGCATGCGCGATGACCTGGTGTTCGACCTGGAACCGGCGCGTCGCGACTTCGGCTACGCGCCACGCGCCTTTCGTCCGCTGCCCGAAGAGCTCGGCATCGGCGAGTGATACCCCGCAGGTGCACCTGTGTGCCATGCAGCGCTGCGTGGCGCGCAGTCGTAATACGCCGCTTCAACGCATGACCACGCCGGCACCGGGCTGTGCGCTGGGCGTGTCGGCCGTGCTCAATACCGCCAACCCAACTGACGATATAACTTGGCCAGCACCCAGATCGGCCCGATCAGCAGATAGGTCAGGTCGGTTAGAAAGCTCGGCTTGCGGCCTTCGATCCGGTGGCCGACGAACTGCGCGATCCAGGCCAGCACGAACACTGTCAGCGCCGTGGTGAACAGGCCGCTGAGCCCGAGCCTGCCTTCGATCAACCGGCACAGGCAGCCGAAGAAAAAGAAGATCCCCAGCATGCCCAGCCCGAGCGGACGCGATAAGCGGTTGTAGTAAGACCAGGCCGCGAACATCGACAACGCCGCCCATACGCCGCTGCTGAACCAGGTGCCGCCGACCGGGATGCACCACAGCAGGCCCACCACCGACCACAGGATCGCCGGCACCGCCAGCACATGGATCTGCTGATTGGTCGCGTTGCGATGGTCGTCGGAATAACTGGCGAAATAGCGGTCGATCGGTCGCGCGGTCTTGGTGCGTTCGGTCATGTTCCCTCCCAGGAATGACCCAAGCATACGCGCGCGGATGGCACAGTGGCAGACGCGCCCCTGCCACGCGTAGCGCGCGTGACAGGGAGCGGCATCCATCAGTTGACCGACACGGCGCTCCACGCTGCGGCAACCGCGCGGTACTGCGTGGAGCTGCTGCCGTACAGATCGGTGGCCGCGCTCAACGTCGCCCGGCGTGCGGCCGCATAGTTGGTCGAGGAGGTCATGTACACCGTCAACGCGCGGTACCAGATGCGGCTGGCTGCCGCTCGGCCGATCGCCGTCAATGCCGTGTTGCCGTTGCAGACCAACCCGGCCGGCGTCACGTTCCAGCTGGTGCCCGACCCGAAGCCGCTCGGCACCACCGCGCCTTCGGCCAGCAGATAGTAGAAATGGTTGGCCACGCCCGAGCTGTAATGCACGTTGAGCGAGCCCAGGCTGCTGCTGTAGCAATCGGGCGAGTCGCCATCCAGGCTGGGCTTGAACATGTAGCGCAGCGCCAGCGTCCCGCTGCTGTTGCCGGGGATGATCTTCTCGCCGATCAGGTAATTGCCCGGCTGCGCGCTGTTGTTGGCGGAATACTCCACCATCGCGCCCATGATGTCGGAGGTGGCTTCGTTCAAGCCGCCCGACTCGCCCGAATACACCAGGCGCGCGGTGCGGCTGGTCACGCCGTGGGTCATCTCGTGACCGGCCACATCCACCGACACCAACGGCGTGAACGTGCTGCCGTCGCCATCGCCGAAGGTCATGCAGAAGCAGCTGTCCTGCCAGAACGCGTTGTTGTAGCGGCTGCCGTAATGCACCCGGCTGCGTGCACCGGCTCCATCGTTGGCGATGCCGCTGCGCGCATGGGCGGTGCGGAAATAGTCCCAGGTCAATGCGACGCCGTAATGCGCATCCACCGCCGCAGTCACCGTATCGCTATTGGCGCCGCTGCCCCAGGTGTTGTCGGCATCGGTGACCAGCGTGCCGTTGCCGGAGGTGCTGTTGCGCATGTTGTAGGTGGCGCCGCTGCCGCGGCTCAGATCGGTCAATTCATACCCGCTGCTGCAACGCGTCGTTGCCAATGCCACGCTGCCTGCATACAGCGAACGTCCGGTGCCGGCCGCACTGGTGCCGCCCGCGCAGGCGGTATGCACCGTGTCCCAGGACTCGAGAATGCGTTGACTGACTGCATCGACGATGTAATGCATTTCGGTCGGCGTCTGGTCGGGCTTGATGCCGCTGTAGATCACTTCATAAACCAGACGCGGTGCCCCCTGACGCGCATACAAGGCCAGGCTTGCGCGCGGCGCCGCATCGGGTGCCAGATCGAACTGCGCACCGGCCGCACGCATAGCCGTGTCCGCATCGATGCCCGGCACGATGCTCGGGCGCACGCTGGTGTCCATGCTCTGGCTCAACTGACGCATCACTCCGCGTCGCGAATGCACCACCACATCGCCGCCGATGACCGGCAGGCCCTGATAGGTGCGATCAAAGCGCACATGCTCGGTGCCGTCGGCATCGACGATGCTGTCGCGCGCGACAAACGCATCGGCCGTTGCACGGTTGGCCAGCGCCGCAGCGTGATTGCCCAACAAGGTTTGCGCGCGCGACACCGCGGCATTTGCGGAAAGATCCGCGGCAGTGGCGACAGCAGACAACGATAGCGCGCAGCAGATCGCCGCGCCCAGGACATGAACTTGCATGACGACTCTCTCCCCGAAAACGTGCAATGCAAAGATCGGCGGCGACACGCATCACGGCCGATCGCGACTGGCAACAGGTGCCTGCAGATAAACTTGCACAGTCCATGACAGCGCAGTAGGAAAAGTTACAGCTGTGTTGCGTTCTGTGCGCCGCGCCACTTTGCGATGTGGAGGGCATCGCAGAGCGCCCGACGTGGCGCTGCGTGTGGGACGTCATCAGCGCTGCAGGCCGTGTCTAACCGACGTCTGGAAGGTGTGTCGATCTCCGGTGGCAGGCAATCGGCCAACGGCGAATGGCGAAAGCAACGCGCTGATGCGTGTGTGCCGAGGCACGGTTGCCGCATCGCTCTCGGCGGCAATGCCGAAAGGACACGCACAAAAAAACCGGCCAGAGACCTGGCCGGTTTTTTCTTGCTGCACCGTTGAGCCCTCAGCGGCCGCCGATCGCGACCCTCTGCTGCTCGTCCTGAGCGCGCTGCTGCGAAGCCTGGCCAGCCAGCAATTGCGCACTGGTCTGCTCCAGCGTGGGGGCAGGCTGGTTCAGATCCACCGCCGCACGGAAGCCCGGCGTGGTGCCCATGACGAACGCCTTGCCATCCTGCACGGTGACGTTCTGCAGCTTGTCTGCCGAATCGATCCCGTTCTGCTTGGCCTGCAGCGTGACGTGGGCCGCCGTCTCGTTGGAGATCATGCTGGGCAGCCTGCTGCGGATCGCGGTGTGCAAGGCATGGTCCGGGTGCGAGGCATCGTCGAGCGACGGGCCCTTGGGCGCAGCGACAGGCGTCTGTGCTGCCTGTGCCTGTGCCTGTGCCGGTTGTGCGGACAACGCGGCCTGCGTGTTGCGCCCCACCACGCCATCGGGCTGCAGTCCGTGCTGCTTCTGGAACGCAATCACTGCCTCCCGCGTGTTGTCGCCAAAGCGACCATCCTCGGCAAGCCGGTTGCCCTGCGCATCGCGCACGCCAAGCCGGTTGAGGTCCTGCTGCAGCTTGCCGACATCGCCGCCCTGCTCGCCATGCCGCAGCGTGCCATTGCCCGCCGGTGTCGCTGGCTGGGAGTGGCGCGCGCCCGACTCCTGCTGATGACCCTGATTCCAGAACGTCTCCGGGCTGGTCAACTTGCCGCTGGCATCGCGCAGTTGGTAATGCACATGCTGTGCGTACTGGCTGTTGCCGTTCGGGCCGCGTCCACCCATCGTGCCGATGGCATCGCCCGCGGACAGCGCCTGACCTTCTTTCACCTTGAGTGCGTCCAGGTGCAGGATCTCGTGCGAGTTACCCTGTGCATCGCGAATCTTGACAGTGCCGTAGTTGCCGCCCGCAAACGTCACGGTTCCGGAGACCGGCGAATGCACCGTCGGGTGCTGCAGGTTGCGGCCTGTCTGGCCACCCTGGTAGTTGAAGTCGGTACCGCCGTGATCGCGGGCACTGCGATGCTCGCCGTAATGGCCGGTGATGTGCGGCGCCGTCCCGTTCTGCGGCGGGAGCATCCGTTCCATCGTGTGCTGAAACGTGCTGGAACCGCCATGCTGCGGCTGCGCAGGTGCTGGCGCAGCGGGCTGCACCGGCTGTCCGAGCTGGCCGTGTGCCAGGTTGTTCATCAGCTCTGGAGTGATATCGCGCTGCCAGCGGGCAAACCGGTTCTCGCGGTCGGCCAATCCATTCGGCGGATCGCCGCCGTTGATCGCAACGCCTGCCGCATGCGCGTCCTGCCTGGCGGCCTGTGGCACGTTGTTCTGCCAGTACCAGGTCGCGATGCGGGATGCGTTCTCAGGTTGTGCCGCCAGATCGGGGTGCGCCACCAGGTCCAGGTTCAACGCTTCGCCGGCCGCACGATATTGATCCTTGCCGGTGAGCTGCATGTAACCGCGGCCACGGTACAGGTAGCCATCGCCGGGCTCGTTATTGCCCATGCGCCCGCCATACATCAATTCGGCCAGTTTTTCCGGTTGCCCGCGCAGGGCATCCAGACGCGCCTGCTCCAGGGCCTCGGGCCCCTCACGCAGTGCGGATCGCACCTTCGAACTCACCTGCGAGGATCCATGCGTATAGCGGAACCCTTCTTCCAGGCGGTTGAGGCCCATCGACTCATGACCCACCTGGGCCATGAAGTTTGCCAGCTCCTTCGGCTGGGTAATGCCTGCTGCATAGGCTGATTGGAGCAGCCCTGTTTCGCGATCGGTTGCCATGGGTGTAACTCCTCATTTCTCAGCAACATGAAATAACGGACTCCTTCCTTGTCCGTGCAAACCATTACTTCCGTTTAATTCGCCTTCTCGGCTGCGGCGTCGTCCAATGCCGCAGCTTTCTTCAATGTGGAGGGATCAAATTCCGCGAATGCCACCGTGCCGAAATCCTTGGTGGTCAATTCCAGGGTGTTGTGCTGCTCGGTCTCGGTATCGGACAGGTCACGCACCACCTTGTCCAGCAACCAGCTCTGCTTGTCTGCCGAGTACTTGAATGTAAAGTCGTCTGCCCAGCGCTCACGCGATCCGCCGGAAATGGAAATGGTGAATTGCCCGGGCTGGATGCGCGAAAACGCATAGGGGTCGCCTGCCAGGCCGCCACACCGGGCGCATGGGACGATCTTGCTGTTTTCGGCAGCCTTTTTCAGCGCGCCGTCGGCAGTCTGTGTCAGCAACAGGACCGTACGCGGCTGCCCTTCACCGAGCTTTTCCGCACCAGTGGCTGGCGGGGAAATCACCACCAGCGCATCGGAGCGCCCCGCGCCAGTCAGATCGCCACGGATGGTCTCCAGGGCCTTCGATCCTGCCGGAATGAAGGAGTCTATCGTGCCCATAGGTACAGTCCCTTGTGTCGGTGATGCGGGGGGTGTTGCGGCAGGTGCGGACGACTGCGTCGCCGCAGTGTCGGCAGCAGCCGTCGGCTGCTCGGTTGCACCGCCGGCCTGGGGGCCGTTACAGGCCGCAAGGACAACTGCCAATGCAGGGCCGATCAATCGGAAAGGGCGCAAGGTTATCTCCTGGAACGATGGCAGGTATGCGATGAACGGCGCGGCCGCTGGCGCGCAGATTACAGGGATTGGTCGTCCACCTTGACCAGCATCCAGCAAGGGCGCTGGGCGAAGTGGTAGACCTGCTGATCGCCGGTGTCCGGTGTGCGGACCAGCACCTGGCGGCCATCGGCTTCTTCGGAAATCGTGACTTCGCGGCCGCCGTTGCGGGCCGCCTCCAGGTTCGGGATGACGGGCCATTCAACGTCGGCCAGCGCAACCGTACGGGTGACCGGCGCCGGCTCGGGCTGTGCGTCCGGGTCGAGTTGAATCATCGTCAGCGGATTGGCCGTGGCCTTTTCCTGTACCGCGATGTCCGCACTGAAGCTTTTCAGAAACGTAGCGAAGTCGGCGTTGGGGCAGGTTGCCGGCTGGGCAGGCGTTGCTGCAGCGGCAGCAGGTGGCGAGGCGGCAGGCGCGGCAGCCGCAGCAGGCATCGCAGCGCCGGCTGGCTCTGCTTGCGGTTTGCAGGCAACCAGCGCCAGGCTCAGTGCGAGCGCGTGCAGGGACGTGCGGAAAAGGGCCAAGGGATCCTCCTGATCATGGTGGGCAACGGGTGCGCGGGCGGGATGCTATCCGCGCGCTACCTGCAAATGTGTGAAGGCTTGCGGTACCGAGGGTGACCCAAACCGGCCGGCAGGCGGCAGGCCAACACCCCAGGAGAGCCACCCGCCCGACGATCCGTGCCCCGGCGCTCGGGTCGTTCCATTGCCGGTGATTGCCGCCAACACGCGCCAGGCTAACGCAAATCCCGCCTTCGCAAAAATCATGATGATTTGATTAGGGGTTACCTGCGGATTGATCAGGCCGGCGCGGGTGACTCTATCCCGTTTGAAAACACATCGAGTGCATCCGCACCCACCCATCCCTGCGCGCACTCGCCGACGTACTGGCCCGGTGCGGCGGCGTGGCAGCTGTCACCAGTGGCGGTGCTCGAGCGTTGGATCGGCCTGTCGCCGTATGTTCCGCATGCCGGGTTGTTCTTGCATTGGGCGACAGTGTCTGCAGGGATCGCGATTACGTAGTAATACAGCGGGGTCTGCCCAGCGCGGCCGATCGCCTGGATGCAGACGAGCTGGCCCTGCGCCAGCCTGGCTCTTGCGATCGCATTACTTCCAGTGGTTGGCACCGCGTCGAGTACATCCACCCCGTTTGCTTGCGCCACGCCGGCAAAGAAGCCCGTATTGCCACATGCAGGTGAGAGCTCTACGTCATAGAAATCGCCGGCATCGACATTTCCGGCCGTACAGCCTTTTGCCATGTTCGCATCGGCGCACTGCACGCCGGCTGCCTGCAGTAAGGCAGCGAGCCGGTCATTGCGGGAAGCGCCACCAGGAGAGGCGGCATGTGCTGCTGCAGACGCCGTGGATGTGACTGGTGGCGCGACAGGAGCTGCTGATTCGCCGGCGCTGCACGCGCTTACTGCAAGCAGCCCGGGCAGCAGTGCGTTACGTAACCCCGGCAATCTGCGGAACGAACAATAAGAGAGTGCCATTGCGACTTCCTTGGGCAACAGACCGCGTCAGGTGCGTCCTTCAGCGCCCAATAAAGAGCGCTGCCTGCCATTGTTGCTTTAATACGGCCTCAAAGCCCCAGGAGCGGGGCCTTGGAGATCAATCGACCGAAATACCCGCCAACCGCTGCAATGCCTCGGCATATTTTGCGCGCGTGCGTTCGATCACGTCTGCCGGCAGGCTGGGGCCGGGGGCGGTCTTGCCCCAGTCCAGGGTTTCCAGGTAATCGCGCACGAACTGCTTGTCGTAGCTGGGCGGGCTGGTGCCGAGTTCGTACTGGTCGGCGGGCCAGTAACGCGACGAGTCCGGGGTCAGCATCTCGTCCATGATGTACAGGCGGCCATCGGCATCGGTGCCGAATTCGAACTTGGTATCGGCCAGCAGGATGCCGCGTTCGGCGGCGAAATCGGCGGCGAAACGGTAGATGCGCAAGGTGGCATCGCGGACGCGTTCGGCAAGCTCGGCGCCGACGGTCATGACCATCGCGTCGAAGTCGATGTTTTCGTCATGGTCGCCGACCGCGGCCTTGGTCGACGGGGTAAAGATCGGCTCGGGCAGTTTCTCGGCCTGGCGCAGGCCGTCGGGCAGTTCGATGCCGCTGATCTTGCCGGTGCGCTGGTAATCCTTCCAGCCGCTGCCGATCAGATAGCCGCGTGCGATCGCTTCCACCGGCACCGGCTTGAGCTTGCGCGTGACGACCGCGCGCCTGGCATACAGCGCCGCGTCCACACCTTCGGGCAGCACCTGCTCCACGGTGATGTCGACCAGGTGGTTGGGCATCAGGTGCTCGGTCTTGTGGAACCAGAAGTTGGACACCTGGCACAGCATCTCGCCCTTGCCGGGGATCGGGTCGGGCAGCACCACGTCGAACGCGGACAGGCGGTCGGTCGCCACCATCAACAGATAATCGCCCGGGGGCGCATCGGCGGGCAGGCGCTCGCGGGGAATGTCGAAGACATCGCGGACCTTGCCACGGTGACGCAACGGCAGGCCGGGCAGATCGGATTGCAACAGCGTGGTCGACACAGGCACTCCTAAGGACGTCGCAATGACGCTGTCCCCGGGACCCGGCGGGCCCGCGGGTGGGCAGCGGGCCGCGTAGTGTACGGCGCTTCGGTGCGCGCCGCTGTATTTATTGGAGCCCGCCTGCGGGCCGGCGTGCAGGCCGCGTCAGCCAGGCCGGGCGGGCGTTCGGGTAAGATCGCCAGCCCGCCTTCCCGCCCCCCCGATCGCCCATGTCCTGGTATGGAAAACTGCTCGGCGCACTGGCCGGCGCCCTGCTGTTCCGCGGCGCGCCGGTGGTCGGGCTGATGATCGGCCTGGCGATCGGGCATGCGGTGGACGCCGGCTGGTTCAAGCGCCGCGCCGAAAACCCGTACGAGGCGCTGGGACTGGAGCCGGACGCCACCACTGCCGAGATCGACCTGGCCTATCGCCGGCTGATGTCGCGCTACCACCCGGACAAGGTGGCCAACGCCGAGCCGGAAGCACGCCGCCAGGCCGAGCGGAAAGCCAGCCAGATCAATGCGGCCTACGACCGGATCCAGCGCCTGCGTAAACGCTGATCCAGCCGCCGCGTTCCGGCATCGGCATTGGCGCCACCATCAAACACGCCCGACCCCTTGCAGGTCGGGCGTGGTCACGCAAGCTCCAGAACTCAGAAGCGGTAGGTCGCCGTCAGGCGCACCGCATTCGACGAGAAGTCCGTATCGGTGCGGCGCAGATTGGTACCGGCCGGGTTGACGCGCAGGAACGGGTTGGTGGCCGGCGCGGTGCCCGGGCCGACACGCACGCGGGTGTCTTCGTCCTGCAGGCGGGTGAACAGGTACTCCACGCCGACCGAGACGTTGTCGCTCAAGCGGCGCTGCAGGCCCAGGCCGGCCTGGTAGCCGTCGGCGCTGTCGCCGCCGCTGCTGGTGAAGCTGTTGGCGGTGTTGCTGCTGGAGAAGCTGTGGTCGAACTCGCCGCGTGCCACGCCGGCGGTGACATAGGCCAGATAGTCACCCTGTGCGCCGAAGGCATAGCCGATGCGGCCGCGCAGGGCGGCAGTGCGGTTGAGCTGGCGGGTGAAGGTGTAGAACGCCGGGGTGGTGCTGAAGGCGCTGACGCTGTCGCGCAGGTCGTTGCGGGTGTATTCGGCGACCACGCCGTAGACCCAGTTGCCGGCCTGCCAGTCGTAGCCCAGCCGCGCGCCGTATTCGGCGCCGCCCTTGTCCTTGCTGCAGCCGCTGGCCGGGGTGCGCCCGGCCGCCGCGCCGCCGCAGAATCCGGGCGAGAAGGCATCGGCGCCGGTCGGGGTGCTGACCTGGTCGCCATCGCGGCCGTCCAGGTTGGTGTCGAAGCCGAAGCGGCCGCCGGAAACGCCGCTGACGTCGGCACCGCCGACATTGGCGCCGATCGAGAAACCTGACCAGTCGGCCGGGCCGGTCTGTGCCCAGGCGGATGGGGCCAGGGCCATCAAAACAAGCGCAGCGGAGGCGAGCGGGGTGGTCTTCATGCGGTGTCCTTGGCGAAAGGGCGCGGTGCGCCGGTCAGGTGCATACGCAGGCGGGACCGGCGCGGATGCACTGGCGTTGCGTGCCTGCGACAATGCGTGTCCCGTTCCTTGACGAGCTGCCCATGCAACCGACGGCGATTGCCCCGTCCATCCTGTCCGCCGATTTCGCCCGCCTGGGCGAGGAAGTGAGCAACGTCCTGAAGGCCGGCGCCGATTGGGTGCACTTCGACGTGATGGACAACCACTACGTGCCCAACCTCACCATCGGCCCGATGGTGTGCCAGGCGCTGCGCAAGCACGGCATCGTCGCGCCGATCGACGTGCACCTGATGGTCGAGCCGGTGGACCGCATCGTGCCGGACTTCGCCGAGGCCGGCGCCACCACCATCAGCTTCCATCCCGAAGCCAGCCGCCATGTGCACCGCACGATCCAGCTGATCAAGTCGCACGGCTGCCAGGCCGGCCTGGTGCTCAACCCGGCCACCCCGGTGGACATCCTGGACTGGGTGCTGCCCGAGCTGGATCTGGTGCTGGTGATGTCGGTCAACCCCGGCTTCGGCGGGCAGGCCTTCATTCCCTCGGCGCTGGATAAATTGCGCGCCATCCGCAAGAAGATCGACGCGCTGGGCAAGCCGGTCCGGCTGGAGATCGACGGCGGGGTCAAGGCCGACAACATCGGCGCGATCGCTGCGGCCGGTGCCGACACCTTCGTCGCCGGCTCGGCGATCTTCAACGCGCCCGACTATGCGCAGGTGATCGCGCAGATGCGCGCAGCGGTGGACGCGGTGCGATGAGCGCGCCCACGCTGCAGATCCGCGCTGCCACGCCGAACGATGCGCAGCTGCTGCACGAGCTGATCACCGCACTGGCGGTGTACGAGCGCGAGCCCGATGCGGTCAAGGCCAGCCCGGAGGACCTGCGCACCAGCCTGTTCGGCGACGGGGCCACCGCGCATGCACTGATCTGCGAGCAGGATGGCCAGGCGCTGGGATTTGCGGTGTATTTCTTCAACTACTCGACCTGGCTCGGCCGCAACGGTCTGTATCTGGAAGACCTGTTCGTGCGTCCGCAGGCGCGCGGGCAGGGCGCCGGCCTGGCCTTGTTGCGGCATCTGGCCCGGTTGGCCGTGCAGCGTGGCTGCGGGCGTTTCGAATGGTCGGTGCTGGACTGGAACCAGCCGGCCATCGACTTCTACCAGGCGGCCGGTGCGCGCCCGATGGACGGCTGGACGGTCTACCGGCTCGACGGCGAGCGCCTGGCCGCCTTCGCCGCCGGTACCTGAGCGCGGCCTGCCGCGCCGCCGTGGCACGCAAGAAGAAGGCCGCCCCACCGGAGCGGCCTTCAGGAAAATTGGAGGCTGATCCTGCCTCCGCCCGTCGTCCCTGCTATGGCCTTCCACTCTCCGGGTCATCGGTGACATGCCGATGACAGCCGGGCGACGCTGCGTATTCACGAGGCACGCAGCGGGCCGCTGCTAGCCTGCGGCCACCACCCTCACAGCATTGGCAGCGTGCATGGCCGCGTCCCACTGGCGTCTGATCCTCAACGGCAAGTCCACCGACAACCTGGACCTGCGTGAGGCTGTGGGAACGCTGCGCAAGCGCGGCATCCAGCTCGAGGTGCGGGTCACCTGGGAAGACGGCGATGCCGAGCGCTATGTCGGCGAAGCGGTTGCCGACGGCGCCCACACCGTGATCGCGGCCGGGGGCGACGGTACCTTGAGCGAAGTGGCCGCCGCGCTGGCGCATCACACGGCCGACGCCGCCACGCTGCCGTCGCTGGGCCTGGTGCCGCTGGGGACCGCCAACGACTTCGCCACCGCCGCCAATCTGCCGATCGAGCCGCTCGCCGCGTTGACGTTGATCGCCGAGCGTGCGGCCGAGCCGATCGACCTGCTGCGCATCGACGCCGAGCACGGCCCGCACTGGTGCGCCAACGTCGCCAGCGGCGGGTTCGGCACCCAGGTCACCGTCGAAACCGACGAAGGCCTGAAGAAGATGCTCGGTGGCCTGGCGTATCTGATCACCGGCATGTCGCGGCTGGGCCGGATCGACCCGATCAGCGCCCGCTTCAGCGGCCCGGACTTCCGTTGGGAAGGCGAGTTCATTGCACTTGGCCTGGGCAACGGACGCCAGGCCGGTGGCGGCCAGGCGCTGTGCCCGGAGGCCCTGATCGACGACGGCCTGCTCGACGTCACCATCGTGCCTGCGCTCAACGGCGAAGTGGCCGCCACCCTCGGTACCCTGGTCACCGGCGGCAAACAGGCCGCGCTGGAGCGCGTGGCCGTGCGCGCGCGGCTGCCGTGGCTGGAGATCGTCTCGCACCAGCCGCTGACCTTGAACCTGGATGGCGAGCCGGAGACCTCGCTGCATTTCCGCATCGAATGCGTGCCGGCGCGGTTGCGGATGCATTTGCCGGTGGAGTGCCCGTTGCGGAGCGTTTGAGGGCTGGGAATCGGGAATCGGGATTGGGGAATCGGAAAAGCGATAGAGCGATAGATCGGGTGTTGCGGCGTGTTGGTGTCACGGGCTGTAAGACACCCAGGCCGGACTGGCTCGGCTTCGCGGTTTGCGCGGCTTTGGTCTCGCGCCTGCTGCCCTTGCGCGGCAGTTGCGCTACAGTAGCGGCGTGTCCCGCCTGACGACTCCACGCTCCTTCTCTTCCGCTCGCCGCTGGTGGCGATGGTGGCCCGTTGCCGTCGTCCGCCCCGCCACAGAGTCCCGGAAGGAAAGTCGTCTTGATCACTGCAGAGCAGTTCCAGCGCCAGGCCGCTGAAGGTCACACCCGTATCCCCGTTGTCCGGCAAGTGCTGTCCGACCTGGACACGCCGCTGTCGGTCTATCTGAAGCTCGCCGACGGCGCCTACACCTATCTGTTCGAATCGGTCGAAGGTGGCGAACGCTTCGGGCGCTATTCCATCATCGGCCTGCCGGCGCGGCGCGTGTACAGCTTCCGCGGGCACACGCTGGAAATCAGCGAGCACGGCGAAGTGCTGGAAACCCGCGAGGTCGCCGACCCGCTGGCCGAAGTCGACGCCTTGCGCGCCGAGCACTCGGTGCCGCAGCTCGACGGCCTGCCCGGTTTCACCGGTGGCCTGGTCGGCTGGTTCGGTTTCGAGTGCATCCAGTACATCGAGCCGCGCCTGGGCACCGGCGACAAACCCGATGAGCTGGGCACGCCGGACATCCTGCTGATGCTGTCCGAAGAGCTGGCGGTGTTCGACAACCTCAAGGGCCGGCTGTACCTGATCGTGCACGCCGACCCGCGCCAGCCGCAGGCCTATGTGCGCGCCAACCGACGCCTGGACGAACTGGCGCACCGCCTGCGTCAGGGCGGCGCGGGGTATCCGCAGGCGCAGATTTCCGATGCGATCGACGAGTCGGATTTCCGCTCCTCGTTTACCCGCGAGGAATACCACGCGGTGGTGCGCAAGGCGCAGGAATACGTGCGTGCCGGCGACATCTTCCAGGTGGTGCCGTCGCAACGCTTGCGCGTGCCGTTCCGCGCGCGTCCGGTGGATGTGTATCGCGCGCTGCGTGCGCTCAATCCATCGCCGTACATGTATTTTCTCGATGTCGGCGGTACCCAGGTGGTCGGCTCCTCGCCGGAAATCCTGGCGCGCCTGCGCGATGGCGTGGTCACCGTGCGTCCGATCGCCGGTACCCGCCCACGCGGCGCAACACCGGAGCTGGACAAGGCGCTGGAAGAAGAGTTGCTGGCCGACCCGAAAGAGCGCGCCGAGCACGTGATGCTGATCGACCTGGGTCGTAACGATGTCGGCCGCGTGGCCGAACCGGGTACGGTCAAGGTGGGCGAGCAGTTCGTGATCGAACGCTATAGCCACGTGATGCATATCGTCAGCGAGGTCACCGGCACGCTCAAGGCCGGCCTGAATTACAGCGACGTGCTGCGCGCCACCTTCCCGGCCGGCACCGTCAGCGGCGCGCCGAAGATTCGCGCGCTGGAGATCATCCGCGAGCTGGAGCCGGTCAAGCGCAACGTCTATTCCGGCGCAGTCGGCTATATCGGCTGGCATGGCGATGCCGACACCGCCATTGCGATCCGCACCGCCGTGATCCAGGACGGGTATCTGTACGTGCAGGCCGGCGGCGGCGTGGTCTACGACTCCGACCCGGACCTGGAATGGCAGGAGACCATGAACAAGGGGCGTGCGCTGTTCCGTGCGGTTGCGCAGGCGGCCAAGGGGTTGTGATGGACGGGCAGGGCAACGCGATGCGCATCAGCTTCCGCAACGACTACAGCGAGGGCGCGCATCCGCGCCTGCTGCAGGCCCTGGCACAGGCCAGCGCCGAACAGAACGCCGGCTATGGTACCGATCGCCACACCGCGCGTGCGGCTGCATTGATTCGCAATGCAGTCGCGCAGGCACAGGCCGACGTGCATCTGCTGGTCGGCGGCACCCAGACCAACCTGACCGCGATCGCGGCGTTCCTGCGCCCGCACCAGGCGGTGATCGCGGTGGAGGCCGGGCACATCGCCACGCACGAAACCGGCGCCATCGAAGCCACCGGCCACAAGGTGCTGGCCGTGCCCGCGTTGCACGACAAGCTGACGCCGGCGCTGATCCAGCCGTTGCTGGACGTGCATGGCAACGAGCACATGGTGCAACCACGTCTGGTCTACATTTCCAACAGCACCGAGAGCGGCACCATCTACACGCGTGCCGAACTCCAGGCGCTGTCGCGTTTCTGCCGCGCACACGACCTGCTGCTGTACCTGGATGGCGCACGCCTGGGCGCCGCGCTGACAGCGGATGGCAACGATCTGGACCTGCCGACGATCGCCGCGCTGACCGATGCGTTCTACATCGGCGGCACCAAGAACGGCGCCTTGCTCGGCGAAGCGCTGGTCATCGTCACTCCGGCATTGCAGGCGGACTTCCGTTATCTGATCAAGCAACGCGGCGCACTGCTGGCCAAGGGCATGCTGCTGGGGTCGCAGTTCGCCACCTTGTTCGAAGACGGCCTGTTCCTCGAGCTGGCCGCGCATGCCAATGCCATGGCGCAGCGCTTGCGCGCCGGCTTGCTGGCCGCTGGCGTGCAGTTCACCAGCGACTCGCCGACCAACCAGCAGTTCATCGTTGTCAGCGCAGCGCAGGCCGAACAGCTCGCCCGGCGCTACGATTTCGAACGCTGGGAAACCCGCAGCGATGGCCGCCTGGTCATTCGCTTCGTGACCTCATGGGCCACCACGCCGGCGGCGGTCGATCGGCTGTGTGCGGACGTGGCGGCGCTTCTGCAGGACCCCGCGCTGTAGGGGCATCACTCGCCATCAAGGAAGACGACAATGAACAGATTCGCCGGCTGGATGCTTGCCACCGCCCTCATGCTACCTGCCGTGGGCACAGCGCAGATCAATACGCTGCCCTCGCAGCCGCACTTGCTGGTGAAGGGGCAGGCCTATCGGACCGTGGACCCGGACCGGTTCATCGTCGATCTGAAGGTCAGCAACACCAATCTGCAGCCCGACCTGGCACGCACGTTCGTCGAAGAGCGCGCCCGTGTGGTCCTGGATGGGTTGCAGCGCAACCGCGTGCTCAAGGACTCGCTGTATGCCTCTGCGTTGTCGATTGCGCCGCAATCGCGTTACGAGGCGGGTAAATCGGTCTTCGAAGGCACTCGCGTGGAGCGCAAGATCCGCGGCACCTTTACGTCCTTGAAGGATGTGCGTGCCTTTCTCGGCGGCTTGGAGGCCAATGAGCATGTCCAGGTGCTGTCGATGCAGACCGCCTACGCCGATGCCGCTGCCTTGCGTGCAGACCTCAAGCGCGAAGCCGCCACGCAGTCGCGCGAATCGGCCCAAGGGCTGGCCGCTGCTTACGGCGTGCGGCTCGGCGGGATCTACAGCATCTCCGATGTCGCCCCCAATTTTGCCTATGGCGTCGAGGCGGGCACCTGGTCGGCCCCCGCAGCGCCAAAGCCAGGCTCGGTGGTGTCGCCGCCTTCGCCACCGGCCCCACCGCCGCCGCCTGCGCCAAGCGCCGGAGCCCAGGGCATCGGCGAAAGCCTGCTGACCGGCACGATCACCTACACCGAAAACATCTATGCGGTGTTCCTGATCGCGCAGTGAGCCGCTGCCATCCGGATCGCCTGCAAGGAAAACGTCCATGCCACGGGCAAGTATCCGGAGATATCGCTGGCCACTGCACGCGCCGAGCATGACAAGGCGCGCGCGCTGTTAAAACAGGCGGCGCACGCCAGCGTGCGCGACGGGCAATGGCTGATCGGGATTGGCATGGCCGCTGCCGTGTGCGGCGCGCCGATGTCCAAGGCGGGTGCGTGCGCGCCGGATCGTACCGGCACGGTGACCATCGAGACCGACATGACCGATATCGGCACAGGCAGCGACACCATCGTGGCGCGGGGGTGTCTTACCTCTACGCCGGTTTGCAGGCTCGTCGTCTGCGCGCGGTTTCTTGCGCTTTTTTCGCCAAAATAGTTCATCGGTGCATGCGCCCCGTACCGGCGGTGGCAACATTTGTGCTCGCCGCATGAGACATGCCCGTGTGACCGTATGAGCATGTACTCATATGCAGCTGCTCTGTCACTGCTCTGTCACTGCGAGGCCGCACATGTCGCTCAACACGCTATCGACCGGGAGTGCTGCCGGTCTGTTTCTCCCTCTCACGGATGACGCCTCGTCTCCGGAGGCGCCCGGATCCGATTCGGCCATGAACGACTCCGATCTGTTGCTGGCGATGGATAACCTGTTCCTGCAGCAGATCTACCAGCTGCTTGCCGCCATCTATGGCAATGCGCCAAACGATGGATCAGGCAGCGGCATTGCTGGGTTGTCCACGCCTTCGGCTGACGACATGCAGGCCAGCCAGCCGATCGAGAAGCGCACCTCCTGGCCGACGCTAGCGACCCCCTTCGATGCCAAGGACATCAAGGGATCCAAGCTGCCGCCTGCGGTGGATGGATCGTCGGTGACCTGGGACGGCGGCACGCTCACCGCATCGGAGCTCCAGATTGTTTCGACACTCAATCAGCATAAGGACAAGATGCCGCTTGAGTTCGCAAAACTCGACGACAGGATCAACGACCCATCCACACCCCCCGATCTGAAGAGCGCGCTGCAAGGCCTGCAGAAAGACCCGCGTCTGTTCTTTGCCATCGGCTCGCAGGGCGATGGCAAATGCGGCGGCAAGATCAAGGCCGCCGATTTGTGGGATTTTGCAGACCACCATCAACAGGTGACCGATCTGGGCGGGAAGAACGCCGAGTTCAATCCCAAAAATATCAAGGGAGACACGCCGCCGCCGGCAGCAGAGGGCTCCACGGTCACCTGGGACGGCGGCACGCTCACGCAATCCCAGCTGGAGATCGTTTCAACGCTCAATCAGCATCGCGACATGACGCCGATCGAGTTCGCCAAGCTCGATGAAAAGGTCAACGATCCGGCCACGCCGCCTGACCTGAAAAAAGCCCTGCAAGGCCTGCAGCAGGATCCCGGCCTGTTCTTCGCAATGGCATCCCAGGGACACGGCAAGCACCACCACGACGACCAGGGCAAGTGCAATGGCAAGCTGATTGCGGCCAACCTCTACGACTTTGCCGATCGCCATCCGCAAGTCACTGCCATGGGTGGGAAGAACGCGACCTACAATCCCGAAAAAATGAAAGGGCGCGACCTGCCGCCGCCGGTGGACGGCTCTTCGGTCACGTGGGATGGCGGGACGCTCACCCAGAACGAGTTGGAGATCGTCACCACGCTCGATCGCCACAAAGACAAGCTGCCGCTCGCGTGGGCCGATCTCGATGCGAAGATCAACGACCCGGCGACACCGCCGGATCTGAAGAAGGCATTGACGGAACTGCAAAAGGACCCGCGGCTGTTCTTCGCTATCGGCTCGCAGGGCGATGGCAAATGTGGCGGCAAGATCACCGCCGGCGATCTCGGCAAGTTCTCGGCCGGCCACGCGCAGGTAGCGGAGTACGCCACCAAGCAAGCCAAGGGCTACACGCAAAACTATGTGGCGTCGGACAGCCCGGACAAGACCGAGCCCACGGTCATGACCGAGAGCGACGCGATGCGCGAGTTCTATCGTTATTCGGACTATCTGCCGAAGGATCTGAACCAGGACGCGTTCAAGCACCTGGTCGAAGGCGACGACAAGACCCAGAAGCGCCCACCGCAGGTCATCGCTGCCGCGCAGTATTTCCGTGAGCACCCCGATCAGTGGAAGGCGCTGGCGGGAGACTCGGGTACGATGAGTACCCCGGATTTTCTGCAGAAATCCGCATCGCAGATGCACCTGACCGCGCCAGAACTGAAAACGCTGGATACCATCAACAGCCACCAGGACGCGTTTTTCGGCGACGGCAAGGAGGTGACGCGCGACAAGCTCGACACGATCGCCAAAGACGACAAGGCCGACCCCGCAGTTCGCGATGCCGCCAAACAGCTGTTGGGCGACCCGCTGCTGTTCGGCGTGTTGAACAACTCGATCACCGGCTACAAGAAGCCCCACAGCTTCTTCGGCGGCGGCCATGTCGTCGACTCGGGCAAGATCAGCAACAAGGACTTTCAGCAGTTCTACGAACATATGACGGCGGCCAACAAGACCGTGGAGAAATCGCCCACGCACGCAGCCACATCACCCGACCAGCAGAAGGCCGTCGCGGACATGTTGATGGGCAAGGCCGATCAACCCGAGATCAAGAAGAAGAAAAAGGACATCGGTACCGTCGGCAAGGGATTGCATGAGTTCCTGAAATGGGACAGCAAGATCCTGGACTGGGCCTCGGTCGGACTGAGTGCACTGAACGGCATCCCCGTCATCGGCGAGTTTGCCGATGCAGCAGCGCTGGCACTGGAGAGCGAAGCGCAGGCAGCACAGGTCCTCGACACCGCACTGCAAGGCGGCGACATGTCGCTCGCGTGGAAACTCGCCGGCATCAACATGGCTGGGGCGGTGGTTGGCGCTGTCGGCGGACCTACGGCCAGGCTCGCAGCCAAGGGGGCCGCCAAAGGGGTCGCCGAGGGCGCTGCCAAGGCGGCAAGTGAGGGCGCAGCCAAGGGGGCGAGCAAGGGCGCAGGCGAAGGCGCGGCCAAGGGGACAGCCGAGGGCGCAGCCAAGGGAGCAGGCAAGGGGGCAGCCGAGCGGCAACAGCCAACTGATGCGGTTAAAGGTTATTTAGTAGGTAGCAGCATCAGCAAATCGACTGAGATGCTCAAAGTGCCCGTGTTGGCAGGTTTGCATTACGAAGAGATGCGATTGGACAAGGAGAAGAAGAAAGGCGAGATTCGCCAGAATCTGGAAGACGCGGGCGGGGTGCCACTGGGTAAACAGACTATTCCCAAGCCCATTGCAGACAATTTCGAGGCGGATACGAAGGAGAATCTCAGGAGCTTGAGGGGTGGGCGGCGCAGGTAATGCTCGCCTTCGTTCGGCGTTTGCTGTGAGAGCAGTGCAGGGCGATCACCACGATCGCCTGATGCATTGGCGTGCCGATTAACTGATTTCAGGCGCACGCTCTCGCGGTTCGATAGACGGGGGCTGCAATAAATTTTGCCGCACATACCTGTTCACCACTGCGAGTGAGCGTATCCGTATAAGCGAGATTGCCAGCCCAGCTGGACGCTGCATTGGGTCGTCTTGCACCTCCCGAGTGCCGAACGAACGCAGTCTTATCGACCGGCAGCGCGCAGCGCAAGGGTTACCCACAGCCGCCTGACAAAGGTTGGCGGCCACCATCTTGCTACCTTGCACGCCAATGTCCCTTGCCGGCTGTTATCTGCGACCGGCAAGCATTCCTGCACCGGCCCCCGGACCGGGGGGGTTCGCGAGAGCTGTGGAAGTGGCGAGCGGAGCAATGACGCTGCATCGAAACGTGAGAGGCCAGCGCGCTGGGGGACTCTCTCTGCTATCGCCTGCCCGAAGCGCATTATCCTGGCCTGCCCGGAAAAGGTGAGCGGCCGGACCAATGCAGGGCTGAGCGCTTGGGCTGCAGCCCTGCAGCAATTGCAGAAGGATGTTGCAGAGGTTTTTTCAGTTGCCTGCGGATAGCTGCGGGCTACCGGGAATCACTGACGGGACCACGTTTGAACACTTGACACATTATTGCTATTGAAATAATTCAATAACTCCTCTCTCGTTCGCACTTCTGTTACATGGCTGACCTGGCGATCCCAGATGACCAGTTTTTCACCTTGGCGCATCGCAGCAACGAGGTGTCCGATGCCTGAATGACGCTCCATGCCGATCGCAATCTTTTCGTAGTTTGGAAGCTGATGAAGCGCACTTGCAAGGTCTTGCGGCGATCCGCGCTGGTGTTTGACACTGCCATTTTCGAATTTACTAATCGCCCAGGTAAACTGGTCTGGCGTCATGCCATGCTGGCTGATGTATTGAATGTTGTCCGGTGTCAGGCCAAGCCCGTTGACAACATCCGCCTCGGCGAGCCCGGTCAGTGCCGCAATCGTATGAAGACCGCAGTCGTTACTGGTGCCTGCATGGAATGGCGGCATGCCAAGTGGCCGCATCTGCTGAGCCTGTGCGTTCGACTGAGCAGGCTTGGGGGCGGTGCGATATCTTTTCGGAGCGGAACGTCCCTGGAGCTGTGCAAGCGGCCCATCGCTTTTTGTGGTCGGCCTGCTTTGCCTTTCGGCGCTGGGTGAATTCACTACGGGGTTAGTGTAGGAGCGTGCTGTCTGGGGTGCGGAAGAAACCTTCATGAATACCACTCGCTTGTATTGATGAAATAGAGTGAAACGCAACGCGCGATAGCGAATCCACGCCTGATATTTGGGGTGGCCGCTATGGGCGGCAACAATGCAGCACGCTGACCATTTTTTGCGACCTGCATCGCGAAGTCGGGCATAGCGATGCGAATCGAATGTCCGGGGTGCAATGGCGTTAATCCCGCATCCGGGTTGTGCAACATGATCCTGTCGTGCTCCGGAGTGCAAGGCACATGATCCAGGTCTCGGTTGCACATTTTTCAGCAGGACATCTTCGCGCGCGGCAAGAGTCTTTCGCAGGGGGTTGCCCGGCTATGCATCCGGTAATGGAGACTTTCTCCTACCGGAATGGTGTATCGGTACCCATCGCATACTTTCTCGAGGATTTCGGACAATGTCGGAATTGGGAAATCTCCACACAGTGAACGACACATTCTTCACCAGCCTGGGAGTCCGTCTTGGGTTGCCTGAGGAGCTTGCGCAGCGACTTGGCCAAGGCGAAACCATCCTTGGTCCTGCGGGCATGCTGTGTCGTGTCCACGCGCAGATGCAGCAGGGCGAGATGACGGCGTTTCCGGAAGTGATCCTGCCATTGGCCGCACGCGAGCTCGGCGGCGAGGAGGTGGTGACGCTGCTGGCGCTGCAGGAACAATTGCTGACCCAATACGGCTGGCGGCTCACGCTCTCGGACCTTGGCCTGCTCTGTGTCTGCCCGCTGTTGGTCGAACGCACGCCCGATGCCGTGGCCACTGCGCTGGAGCGCGGGCAGGTGACCGCACGTGTGGTGCTGGACGCGCTGGTGACGCAGGCCGGCAGCACGGCCGAGGTGGCCTCATGAAGCTCTCCAGCAACATCGGGACCTCTTCCAGCGGCCGCGCAACGGCTCCTGCACCCACACGCCCGACGCATGCCGAGGAGGCCGTCGCCCTGCCACAGGCGCGAGTGCCAACCGGGCCGCTCGCCGGCCTGCCCTCTTCGGGCCCGGTATTGCGCGGTCGCCGCGCACCGGTTGCACGTCGCGTGACCACCGACGCAAGTCATGCCGAGTCCTCGCATGGTGCATCACATCGCTCGGAGTCCTCGCAGTCATCGCATTCTTCCGAGTCGACGGACGCAGCGTTTTACACTCCGTATGTAAGCCCCGCGTCCTCGGTCGTCGATGAGCCGCATGCGCCTGCCGTTGCAGCGAGCTATGCGCAGCGCAGCGCGGCGGCGGCCGCTGAGTTGAAGGCGCAGCTACGGACTCGCCTGGGCACTCTGCGCTTTGCAGCGCCCTCGGAGGAGCAGGAGGCACTGCAGGCCGCGTATCTGGAATGGGCGGACGCGCGCGTGGACGAACGCATCGCCGCGTTCGGGCCGGATGCCGGATACCAGATCGTCGGCGATATGAAGACGGCAGGCGCAAAAGCAGCGTGGCCGATCGCTTACGAGTGCCTCAGGGCCTTCGTCATCGGCTCGATGCGGACCCCGTTCGGTCTCGCCGCCGGTGCAGCCTACGATGGCGCGCGTGCGCCCGGATCGGAGACGCTGAGTACGACGACGCTGTCCGGCACAGTGGCGGGCCTGATGTCCTATACCAGCGATACGTTGCTGATCCCGGCGATGGACCGGCGCGCGCGTGTTGCCAACCTGCCGCGGTTCCAAGCCATCGACCCCAAGATCCTGGTGCCCGATCCGCCGCCGGCCCTGCTGGAAATCACTGCCGAGGGCAAACGCTTCACGCGTCCCGGCGAAGGCAACACCGAAACGCTTCCCGAGCTCAAGGCGCAGACCTACGACCTCCGCCAGGGAATCACCCAGTGGCAATCGACCCTGGACGACAAGTCCCTTGACACCTTGCTGCTCAAGCCGACGATCAACGCGGGATTCAACGCGGCGCGGCGGACCTCCGCCGACCCGGGCACGCGCACGCCGGCCGGCCAACTGGGCTTGAGCGCGCTCGCCATTGGCGGGGCAGGGGTGGTGCAGAAGGCGATGCTCGAAACCGGCAAGGCGGTTGCGCGTACCGGCCAGATGCGCGTGCCCGACCTGCTTGGCGGACAGCAGCGGCTGAATCTGTTTGCGCTGGCATTGCCGGACAAGACCCGTCGGCCCGCGCAATGGTCCGACGCCGTGCATTTCCCCAACTACCTGCTGGAAACCGGGATGGAAGGCCTGGCGTTGGCCAGGCAGGCCTTGAGCACCACCAACGCGATCACCACTGCGGTACGCGATGTGCTGGGCCGTCACATGCTCAGCAACGTGCTGGCCAATTTCGCCTCGCTCGGGGCCGGCCGCCTCATCGCTGCGCCCTTGCGTGGCGGTAACGCAAACGGCAGCGTTGCGGGCGAAGCCGCCAATTCCACCGCCACGGTCGTGCAACAGGCAGCGCAGACCCTGTTCAACGATACGATCTGGAATGCGCTCAAGGCCAAGAACGGCGCCAACACCACCCAGGCCACGCGCCTGGACCAGGAACGCGCCGCCAGCGCCGCCGGTCATCAACGCACCATCGCAGGCACGCTTCAGGCGCTGGCCGAACCCGTCGAGGCGGCGATCGCGCTGTTGTCGGCGCCGACATCGGCAGAGATTGCGCGCGCCCTGGAGGAGGGGCAGCCGCTTGCGCCTGCAACTGGGCCGCTGGCGGGGAGATTGCGTGAAGCCCTGGAGGAATTGCGCACGGAGGTCGGCACGCAATCGGTCTCGATGGCGACCATCGACACTGTGCTCGACCGCCTGCACGCCGGGCAGGCGGCGATGTTCAGCGGCGTGCCACGCAACGACCTGACCAAGACACTCAAGACCGAGCTACAGAAGCTCAGGCAGGCACTGCACGAAAGTGAGGAACTTCGCCAGTGGGAAAACGGCAGGCCGTGAGCGGTCGATCCTGCAGCTGATCCACTGCGTCGCGCACGCCGCCACGACAGACGCAACCGCCGTTGCGTCTGTCGTTTGTTGGCGGTCCCGGGGCCAGCCCGGTGCGCGGCTTACGTGCGAGTAGTGGTGGTGGAGCGGGGCGATACGGCGCGCGGCACCGCTTCGTACGCTGGCCATTGACCGACCGTGCGCATGGCCTCGGCGATGCGGTTGCGCTGGCGCTTGACGATGAAGTCCACGCCACGTTCTTCGGTCAGTTTTGTCTTCTCGCGGACCAGCAGCAACGTCGGCTCCCACACGGCGGGCTGCTGCAGCAACGCGTCGAAGGCGGTGCGCTCGGCGAGTGCAGCCGTGTCGTCACCTGCATCCTGCGCCACCAGTGCAAGTGCGCGGTGCACGTCCAGCAGCGGTGCAGCTTCGCTGCGTAACGCCTCGTCGGCGAACAGCGCAGCCAGCGCGTTGCCATCGGCAAAGCGCCTGGCCTGCTGCATGAAATGCTCCAGTTGCAGCTCTGCCAGCACCGGCTGCAGGGTCTGGTCGACATCGGTGCCCAGCTTGACCAGGCCGTAGTCGGCCCAGCGCTCCCACTGGGTGCGGACCAGGCGCTCGAACGCGGCGAATTGCGCGAAGTCGGTTGCGCGGTCGCTGCGGACCGCATCGATTTCACCACCGAACTGGAACAGCGTGCAGAACGCGGTGGCCACGTCCGCGCTCACTTCGGCGACATAGCCGGCATCGAGTGCCGAGAGCGTGGTGCTGGCCGCAGGCGTTGCCGATGCGCCTCCGTGTCGATGCTGGGCAAGCGCCAGTTGCACGCCGGCCGTCAGGCGTGCGGCCGCTTCCACCCGGCGTGCGGCGGTGGCGTCGCAGTAGTGCGTGGTCATGTAGCCGGCCACGGTCGTCGATGTCCAGCCGAGGTCCTGGCGCGACTTGACGCCGAGCCCCAGCGCACCGCCCGCGCGGCGGCCGTGCGCATCGCCTGCACGCAGGCCGGCGCTGACGCTGGCGCCGCATTCGGTGCCCTGGCTGACGCGTGCGGCCTGGTCGATCAGCCCGACGCTGGCGTCCGGATGCTCGGCCAGCAATGCCTGCATCCAGTCCGCGTCGGGGGGTTGTGCGGAAGGATCGGGCGTTGCGCGGCGTACCAGATGCTCCAGCATGCGCAAAAATGCCTGCAGCAGCTCCGGCTCGCGTCCCTTGCCCAGCCGGGGGATACGGAGCTGCAGGCCGTCTTCCACGCCGGCCTCGCGCCGATAGCGCCAGTCCACGGCGGCCGACACCCCGGCTGCCGCGTAGTCGCTTTCCACATCGATGCCATAGCCGACAGTCAGACCCGCACCGAGCTGGCACTGCGTCGCGGATTGGCGGCTGATCTGCAGGTACAGGCCGGTACGTCCCATGTAGAACTCCAGCGAGGCATCGCGATTGCACTGCATGCTGGCGATCAGTCGTGTACCCAGGCCGAACGCAGACCCTGCAATCGCAGCTGCCGCCGAAAGCGGTGCGAGATTGGCGCCCCAGGTCTGTTGGCAGGTCATCCGCCAGCGGTCGCGCCATTCCAGGTGCGAGAGCATGTCGCGCAGCAGGTCCAGCAATGCCTCGGGGTGAGCCAGGGCGCCGGCACCGGTCTGCTTCATCAACTGCAAGGTCTTGTCGACGGCGGCGTCGAAATGCGCCAGGCAGTCCTGCGCATGTGCGAGCCACAACGTGGCCTGTGGCGAGGGATCGCCTGCTTGCGGCTCCGCCGCTTGCTCTGCGTGCTCCGCCCGCACCGTAGACAGGCAGGTGCGCAGCAGATCGAACGCGGCTGGCGCGGTGCAGCGACCGCTCCGCACCTGCTCCCAGGCACGCCGCAATCCTTCCGGTGGCGCTGCCTGCACCGCTGCACCGCCCGGGGTTCGGGATGCCTGCGCCTGATGGTGGTTGTGCAGCGCTGCGGCACGTTCGGCGATGCGTGCAAGGGTGGCGGCATCGAAGACCACGCAACTGCGGTCCACGTCCTCATCGACCCATTGCAGCAGCTCGGCCGCCGCCTGCCAGTGCAGCTCGGCCTGCGATGGAACACTGCCCTGCGGTCGGGCCGCATGCAATGCGCCCAGGTAGCCGGCCAAGGCAGCCGCGGCGTGCTCCAGGGTCAGGTTGGTGCGTCGACGCGGTGTCGGCAGTGCGGTGGCCGATGCGACCTCAAGCCCCTCCGACAAGGCCTGCAGTGGATTGGGAGCGCTCGCGTGTGCGCCGGCAGGATGCGGCGAGGTGGCAGTACGCACCGCCTCGCCGAACGCCTGCAGGTGGGCGTTTGCGCGCGCATACGCCGAATCGGGAGCACGCGACTCGTAGCCGTTGCGCAGCGCATGGTAGGCCGCGCGTTCGTCGCTGCTGCAGGTGCGCAACGCGTCTGCCGGGTCGGCCGCGTGCAGGGCGACACCGGCGGCGCGCCGCGCACCGCTCAGCCAGCACCGCGTGGCGGCATCGTCCACAGGTGCGGCGCGCAGCAGCGCATCGGCCCGCAACGCAATGCGCGCGATGTCCTGGCGGCCGGGGTCGGCGGCACGCTCGTGGCGTGCCTGGATCAACTGTCCCAGTACCTGACGGCCGCGTGGCACACGTCCCAGGGTCTCCAGCCAATGCGTTGTCGCCGCCTCGATCGCTGCGCGGGCAATGGCGGAGTGCTCGCCCATCGTCATGCCCGGCGGGTCTTCGGGCCGTTCCGGATCGGCGGGGATCAGCGCGCTCCAGGTGCTGTCGTGGACACGGTCGAAGGTGGCCAACAGCAGCGCCGCGGCGTCAGCGCGGTTGTCGCCGAGCACACCGGCCACTGCCGCGCGCAGCGCGCCGAGCGCGATGGCCACGATCCCCGCTGCAGGCACGGCCTGGTCTGCAAAACGCGCGGTGGACAGCCCGCTCGCCCAGGACGACAAGCGGTTGCGCAATGCGGTGGCCGCGGCGGCATCGGTTGTGCTGGAGGCGGTCTGCGCGATCTGCGCGGCAATCAGTGCGTCCGATGCGGCCCGCAGCGCCTGGCTGGCGCGCAGATCGTCGGCCGCTGCGCGGTCAACCTCCTCCTCGAGCGATTGCGTGAGATCCGCCAGCGCCGGCAGCAGTGCACGCAACGCGTCGGCGCGCGCAGCGGTCTCGAACAGGTCGCCGGCCACGATGAGTGCTGACTGCAGCGCCTGTGCCAGTGTGGTGTCGAGGTTGGCGGCGCGCGCTTCCAGGCGCTGCAGCAAGGCCTGCTGTTTCTCGCGCAGGGCGGACAGGTGCTGCGCGTGCTGGTGCTGCTGGCGGATGCGCTCCAGCTCGGCTTCGTGCTTGAGCAGGTCACGCAAGCGCGGTCGGCGCTCGTTTGCAGCAGGCGCGGGCATGGCCGTGAGCTGGTCCAGTTGCTGCTGCAGCTGGTGCTCGGTGCGCGCCAGGCGCTCGCTGCAACTGGCGATGTGCTTGCGGAGCAGCGTATTCCAGGTGGCCAGCACCTGTTGGCGTTTGCGGGTGGCGTTGGCACGGTCGGCCAGGCGCGGCGCGCGTCTGGCCTGCAGGCTTGTGTCCTGCTCCAGGCGATCGATATGCAGCACCACCAGGCGCTCCAGCGCGGCGGCCTTGCGCACGGCGATCCGGGCGTCGCTTAGCCGTTGCGAGGCGGCGAATGTCGCTGTCTGCAAAGGAGCGAGTGTGTGCCAGTGGCCCGGCTCTGCCCGAGTGGGCGGTGCAGGCTGCGCAGATGTGCCCTGGTAGCGCAGCAGGCGCGTATGGTCGGGAGTGGCCTGCCGGGCGATGCCCACCGCCGTGCCGGCGAGCCGGGCGAGCTTCTGCAACGACTTCCGCACGCCCCGCAGCCTGCCTGTCTCGCGTGGCGCAGGCGTGCCCTGTCCGGTGTCGGCAGCAGCTGCGGTGTAGCGATACACCCGTGCGGCCACATCCAGTTCTGCAGCGCGTGCTTCGGACTCGGCCGCTGGCCCATCCAGTTGATGCAGTCGGTGATGGGCCTGCTTGTGCGGCGACGGCGTACCCGCATGCGCCGCGCCATGGCTGTTGCCAGGCAGCCCGAATGTCAGGGTGGAAGGGCGGATACGGGTCACGCTCGACTCCTCGCATGTGGACCTCGACACCACCGGGCGCCGATACCCGGCAGATGCGTCAACGCAATGCATCTGCCGGGCGCGATCGACGCACAGCAACGGTGCAGAGTGTGATCAGCCGCTGTAGGCCTTATGGCCGATGCGTGTCGCGCCGATGACCTGGGACGCGTTGGGAGCAATCACCTCGTCGGGCGCATCGGTCTTCAGGTTTGCCAACGCCACCGTCGCGCCTGGCGCGTCGGTGCGGAACACTGCTTCCTTGACCTGATTGAACTCGCAGTTTTCCACCTGAAGGCTCGTATTGATATCGGCATGCCCACCATTGGTGCGGAAGACCTTGCTGGCACCCTCGACGGTGTCACCCGACATCACCACGTCGGCAGCACCGTTGTCCTGCACGACCTTGTCTGCGGCATTCTTGAACGTGCAATTGATGATCTCGACCTTCGGCCGGCCGCTGACCTCAGCGCTACAACCTGCAATTCCCGCATCATGCTCGCGGTTGCCCTGGCCATCGATGGTGACCGCATCCTCGCTGACATCTTCGTTGACGCAGTTGACCATCTTGCCGCTGCCCATGAAATGCACCCCGTCGCCGCCGCCCGTCATGTTGACGTTGCAGAGGCAGCCGCCGTCCTCGACGACGAACAACGGTTGCTGGTGCTCGTCCTGATCGCCTTTGCCCAGGCAGGGGCCGCCGATATAGCTCTGATTCTTGCCGTCGAACACCTCGCCCTTATGCACCACGATGGGCTTGTTCTGTACGCCGGGCGGTGCGGTGACGACCTTGCCGGGAGGCAGGGATGCTTGCGTGCCGTTGGGGCTGGGCGTTACCGGCTGGCCGGTGCCAGGCGGCGTTGCCGGTTGACCCGGGTTGCTGTGGGATGTGCCGTTGCCGGCTCCTGTTCCGTTGGTGCTTCCGTTGCCCTTGTTGGTGTTGCTGCCATCGCCGCCGCTGCCATTGCCAGTCCCGCTGCCGTGTTGTCCGCCGGGGTTGGTGGAACTCGGCGGGTTCGATGGCGGCATCGAGGGCGTCGGATTGGGGGTGGTCGGTGACTGACCGGCACTGGATGGCTGATCCTGTGACTGCAGCATGTCGCTGAGCACGCGTTGCATGCAGTACGCCAGCATGCTCATGATCACCGCGGTGAGGGCTTGTTGCTGCGACAGGGAGAACGAGGACGGCTGCAAGCTCGCAGTGGTGTGTGAGGGGATGGCGAGATTCATTGGCGAGTGTCCTTGCGAGTGATGAATGGCGTAAGAAATCCTGCGAAGGGGGAATCACGGCGCGACAGCGTGGCGATGTGACACGGTGCAGTGGATGCGCAAGGCTCCGATCAGCGTGCTGCTGAGTCGTGCCTGCCTCGCTGCAGGCATCAGCTTGCATGCACGGCTGAACACCTCAGGCGCGTAGCCATAGATAATTCCCTGTCGCGATTCCTTCAAACATTTCGTCGTGTGCAATGAAGATATTGTTGTTCCAGTAACGGCCATGCTCGGCGTAGTGGACGAGCAGATCGCAGATCCATGCGCCGTCGACGTCGTCGTCCAGCGGAACGCGCACGATCAGCACGATCACGCCGGCGTCGTTCAATCCCAGTTGCGCCTGGTCCTGCGCGTACACCGAGAGGTTGGCTTCCAGCAATAGCCGGAAGACCGTCAAGCTGCGTCCCGCAGGAGCAAGGCCGTAGCAGATGCGTAGATACAGCGCTTCTTCTTCCGGCGCTTGCTGTGCTTCATCGTCGGTCTGGGCTGCAGGCATGTGCAGATAGACCTCAAACCCGTCCACCCACAGCACGCGTTTGCTGAGCACCGTCTGCACATCCGGCAGGTCCAGTGCTTCGCACATCTGCTGGACGATCGCTTCGAATCGGGTGCTGCTCATCTGTCGTACGACATGCGCAGGGCCATGCACCGGCCCTGCGTCATGTCAGGGCCCATTACTGGCCAACCAGCTGCTTCGCGTTGTCGCCAGCCTTGCCGATGAATTTGTTGAGCGCTACGTTGAAGTCAAGTTCGTTCTTCTTCTCGGTCAGGTAGTTGTTCATGCGCTCCTGTGCGGAGGCTGAATGGCCAATGCCACCCATCAGACTATCCATCTGATTGTCTGAAGTCTGGCTGCTCATATGATTGTCGTATCTGCTTGAAAAGTCCGATTTAAACAGATCCCCGCCCTGGCCCAATCGCGGCCCAATCGATTGTAAATCCGACATATAAATACTCCTCAGCTAAAGATGAAGTAACGTGGAGCGCCTGCCGGCGCGTTTTGCTTGACCAACGTGGCCAAGGAACTCGATGATCAAGGCATGCTGGCAATGTGCGCGACGATGTCGCGTGCGGCGTTGATGCCGTCGTGCAAGACGGTGAAATTGTTGCGCGCAGCCTGATCGCTCGCTGCAGACCAACGCACACGGAGTTGTTGCGCGGTCGTGTGCAGCGCTGCATCGATGTTGCGCAGTCGCTCACCGGAGAGATCCTCCGCCTTGGTCTGCAAGATCTTGCTCATATCCTGGGTGACCGTATGGGTCATGGCGTCGAACATGGTGCGGTTCTCATGGCGCCGCGTGCTGCGGCAGGGAAGTCAGGTGCTTGGTGCCGTCCGGGGTCTCGACGTAATGCAACCCGTCGGCGAGCAGCGCGGCGTCGTAATTGGCGGGCGGTTTTACCGACGGGTCCTGCTGGGTGATGTCCACATGCAGCTTGCGGACCTCCGGGCCCAGATCGCTGCGTAGATCGGCGATCCTTCGGATTGCACGCTCTGCGTTGTCGCTGCTGCCGGCGATGGAGAACACGCCTTGGCCGTCGTAGCGAACGTTCAGATCGCGGTCGGCCAAGGTATCGCGCAGGGTTGCCAGCACCTCATCCACCACCAGCACATCGACCGTGACCGCATGTTGGTACCGGTGCAGTTGTACGCGCAGGCGTGCCGCATCCGCGCTGCTCGCCACCAAACCCTCGACGCGCACGCGCGTACCGACCTGTTCCACGCGCGCTTCGCGCAAGCCCAGCCGTTTCAGCACGGACCGGACCTGGTTGAGCTGGTTGTCCTGGCTGCGCGCGGGAGCGGCATCGGAGAGAAAGGCCGGTAGCAGGGAGGGCAGCAGCGCTGCGGCGGCCAGCGCTAGCATGGCGCCCACCACTGCGCGCAGCGCAGTGCGCCTGGACTTGCGTGGTGGGGGTGTTGCCGGCGTCGCGGCTGGAGACAGCAACCGCTCCAGCAGCGCCACATCGTCCGGCCACTCCGCTGCAGCCTCGCCGACGCACAGCACCAACGGACCAAAACGCACTGGATGCAGCGCAACAAACGGTGTCGTTGGCAACGCGTCGCTGCGATAACGAACTTGACCATCTGCATCCACCTCGATGATGAGCGGGCCATCAGGCCAGTCTTCGATCCGGATCTCGGCCTGGGGATCGGCGCCTAACGTGTAGCTGCCTGGCTGCAAATCTAATCGCGCGCCGGCGTGTATTCCCGTCAGTATGCGAAGTTGCATGATCATGCACGAATCCCCTGAGCGGCCCCGTCTTGGTGTTCCATCAGTAGCGTGTTCAAACATGTGACGCCACGCGCACAATCAGCGGGTCTGCGCGGCTTTCCCGCGCTGATCAGCATCAGCGGCAGCAGCAGGTTGTAGCTGCGCAGCGCCGGTGTGGGCTCCGGTTGCGCGCGCACCATCTCCGCCAGGCGTTTGCGCAAGGTGTCGATGCTTTCGGACAAGGTGCTCGCCTGGACCGATTGCAGGTGCTCGCGCATCAACATCCAGACCATGGTGGTCAGCGATGCGGCGACCGGATGGGCAATGCCGATGTCACGCAACTCCACGAACGCGGTGGTGAGGGCGTGCCGTCTGACCGTCTGGTCGGCGGCGCGCGTTGCCGCATAGCGATCGATGACTGCCTGGACACCCGCACGCACATCCTCGTCCCAGTGTACCGGCGAGGCGCTTGGCCACGTCCCTGCGTGCGGATCGCCGGCATGTGCGCGACCACCGGCGCCATGCTGATCGTCCTGACGTTGTCCCTGCTCCTGGGGTTGAGCGACTGCGATGCTGACGCGGCCGCGTAGCGCCGACACGCGCGCCGCTTCGGCATCTTCCTGGTCGGTGGCGTCGAGCTCGTCGTCCATGCCATCCAGCGACCGCATGCCGCGTCGCCGCCTGCGTGGCGGAGCGGGGCGCAGACGGGGGGCATGATGGGGCGTGTCCGCCAGCGGCTGCGCGCCAGCTCCCGGCGCATCGGCATGGTGATGCGAGGCGCCGGGCGTGGTCGGCAGCGACGGCGGCACAGCGCCTGGGGAAATGCGCCGGATCATGGAAAGGCCGCCTGCATCAGCGCCTGGCCGAACTGCATGATCGCCGATGCGCCCCAGGGCGCGGTGACCGCAATGGCAGCCACCACCACCACCAGCTTGAGCGCAAACGAAATTGACGCATCCTGCAACGACATCACTGCCTGGATGAAGGCAATCAGCAAGCCGGCAAGCGCGGCGACGCCGACCACGGGCAACGACACCTTGAGGCACAGCAACAAGGCTTCGGAGGTGAACCGCACCAGATCGTCATGGTCCATGGCGTCACCGATAACTCAAGACCAGGCCGTGGATCAGCATGGACCAGCCATCCAGCGCCACGAACAGCAGCAATTTGAACGGAATGGCCACGTTGGTCGGCGTCACCTGCGAAAGACCCATTGCCATCAACGCATTGGCCACCACCAGATCGATCACGATGAAGACCAGGTACAGCAGAAATCCGATGCGGAACGCCTCGGTCAGCTCGCTGAGCGTGAACGCCGGCGCCAGCACGAGCAGATCGTCCGGCTTGAGCGTGTCGGCCTTGTCCTTGGGCCAGATCTGCTGCGCCGAGCGCATGAAAAAAGCCTTTTCGCGCTCGCGCGTGTGTTTGAGCAGGAACTGCCGAAACGGTTCGCGGCAGGCGTCGAGCAGCACCACCACGCGGCTGTTGTCGGCACCGGGACTGTAGTTCTGCGCGGCCTTGAACGCCTCCATGCCCACCGGCGCCATCACAAAGCACGACACCAGCAACGCGACGCCGTTGAGCACCATGTTGGGCGGCACCTGCTGCACACCGATGGCATTGCGCAGCAAGCCGAGCACGACCACGATCTTGGTGTAGGAGGTGACCACCATCGCTGCGAAGGGCAGCAATCCCAGCATGATGACCACCAGCAGCAGCGAGCCGACATCAGGCATCTGCATGTGGAGTCTCCGACATGCTGAGGATCTGCACGCCGAGATGTTCGCCCACCGCCAGCAGCCTGCCGATGCCGATGGTCTGGCCATAGACGACAAGACGGATGTCGGCCTGATCCACCGGCACCGACAGTTCGAGGATCTGGCCGGGCTGCAGGCCCGACAGTACCGACAGCGACAGCGCAAGTTGGTCCACTTCCAGTTGGACAGGCAGCTCCAGTGCCGCCACATCGGTGGTGGACTGCGAGGGATCGGACTCGGGCGTATCGTGCTGCATGGCGGGGGCGGTCTCCAGAATCATCTGTTGCGGGTTCAGGCGTACCGGTGCGCGCAACACCGCACCTCCGGGGAGGCCCCAGAGCAACTCGCCGCTGCGCACCGGAGCCGGGCCAAGCGCGTGCAGCAGCACATCGCCCGGGCGTAGCGACTGCAGCAGCGTCGCCGCTGCCGTGCGCTGGCCAATGCGCAGGCGCGTGCTCAGCCGCAGTGCGCTCAGCCAGGCCGGCAGTGGCGATGGTGTCGCCAGCGCAGCGGTAGCGGTTTGCAGCGCGGCAAGCAGCAATGGGCTGGCGGTCTCCGCGATCGCGTCGATGTCGCCGAGGGCGATGCCGATGTCGCGGCAATTGGCCGCGTCCGCGCAGCGCTCGAAGGCGACGACCTCGGCAGCGCCCAGTCCGAGTGGTGCGAAGGCGCGCAGCGCATCGCTCAACAGCACATCGGCGATCGCGGTGCGCAGGGCGGCATCGGCTTCGTTCAACAGCGGCGCCAGTCCGTCGCGTGCGGCGATCCGCAACTCCAGGGTGCCGCTATCGAACTGCAGCTGCAGGCGCGCCGCTTCCGCGGCCCGGATGCCGCGGCGTTGCGCGGTAAAGCCGCAGCGGCGTGCGGTACGCGGGTCGCACAGGATTCTGCCGAGCTGCGCGCGCGCAGCAGGCACGTGGGTCAGCGCTTGCGACAAGTCGCGTGCCGTTGGCGTCGGGCTCGGCTCGGTTGACAAAGCGGGGTCCCTCGATATGGCTGTTCTGCATGTGCGGCGCTAGGCGACCTCGATGCTGATCTGCAGCGTGTCGCTGAGCGCGGCCTTCAATGCGGTATCCAGACGCTTTCTTCCATTGCAAAGTACCTCGCGCGTCTCGGGCGAGCCGCTGTCGAAGCGAAGCGATAGCTGGTCTGGCGAAAGCCGCAAGAACAGCGTGGTCTGCGGCAGGATGTCGTGGTTGATCTCCAGCCACGCCTCCCAGATCCCTGCGCCGCGCACCGGCGTGGCATTGCAGAATTCGGCCACCCGCAGCGCGATGTGGTGGATGGCCATCTGCGCGCGTTGGGTGCGGATCCACTCGGCGGCGATCTGCCGACCCAAGGCGTCGCTGTCGTTGCCTCGGGCGATCTGTCCACGATTGCCGTCATCCAGGCAGGGGGGCGCGCCTGGCAGCGGCGCAGCGTCGTGACCGTCGCTGGCAGCATCCGCATCGCCTGGCAGCGGCGGAGCGTCGTCGCCATCCTCCGGCACCACCATGTCCGGCAATCCGCGCAGCACGCTGCTCAGGCGTCGGCGCAGTTGCATGAAGCTGACACGCTGCGTCGCACGCACCGGAGTGGGCGCTGCGTGCGGCGGCAACGGTGCACCGGCGATCGGCAGGATGCGCACGTGGCGGACCGGTGGCTTGCGCATCAGGCCACCACTCTGCCGATCGGCTGCAGCTGCACCTCTGCGCCCAGTTCCTGGAACGAATAGACCTCCAGCCAGTTCAGGCGCGCCTCGATCATGCGGCGCACATAACGCCGCACGTCCATCGATGCGACCACCGCCAGTGGATGCTGTGCCTGATCTGCGACGATGCGCTCCACCTGCTCGACCAGCTGGTTGGCCTGCTCCGGTGGCAGGGCCAGGAAATTGCCTGCCGGCGTGGCGCGAATCGACTGCCGGATCAACTGTTCCACCGCGTGGTCGAGCATCACCGCAGGCAGCTGCCCGGTGCCTGCGGTCGCAGTGTGCGCAAGATAGCGGCCGAGATCGCAGCGCACATACTCGGTCAGCATCAGCAGGTCCTTTTCCTTCGGTCCCCACACCACCAGGCTCTCCAGGATGCTCTTGATGTTGCGCACCGGGATGCGTTCTTCCAGCAGCCGCCGCAACACATCGGCGATGCGCTGGGCGGGCATGGCCTTGTTGACCTCTGCAACCAGCCCGGGATAGTCCGCGCTCACCTGTTCCAGCATCCACTGTGTTTCCTGGATGCCGACGAACAGATGCGCGCGTGCACGCAGCGGTGCGATCGCCTGTTGGGCCAGCGCCTTCTGCAGGTTTGCGGTATCGCTCAAGGCACTGCGGGTTTCCGGGACGTCGTGGATCAGTACTTCGTACTGCAGGTCCTGCAGGGCGTCGCTTTGCCAGATCGCAATACCCGGAAACGGCAGGCCCAGCAGTTCCACCAACTGCCGGCGTTCGCACTCGATCGCCTGGTCCAGCAGTGCCGGGTCGAGCCGCGCAGCCAGTTGCGGCGACAGCCGCATCGACAGGGGCGAGGCGAAATCCGGCGCGCTCTTGCGAATGTGCGGTGCATCGCCCTTGGCGCCCTTGCGGCTGGTGGATGGCAGTGCGGGCTGATCGCTGCCGCTGACATCGCGTTGCTTGCGCCAGATCGTATAGCCGCCTGCGCCCACTGCCGCCGCCAGCAGCAGGAACAGCACCGCAGGAAATCCCGGAACGAACGCAAAGCAGGCCAGCAGCACGCTCGCCGCCATCAAGGCGCGCGCATTGCCGGTGAGCTGGCGGCCGATCTCGAGCCCGAGCGAGCTGATCTTGGCCTCGTTCTCGTTGGCCACGCGGGTGATCATGACGCCGGCCGCCACCGAGATCAGCAGCGAGGCGATCTGCGAGACCATCGCATCGCCCACCGACAGGATCGCAAAGCGGTTGGCCGCCTCGCCTGCGCTCATGCCGTGATAGGTCACGCCCACCACGATGCCGGCCAGGATGTTCACCATGGTGATCACCAGGCCGGCGATGGCGTCGCCCTTGACGAATTTCATGGCGCCATCCATGCCACCGTGCAGTTGACTCTCGATCGCCAGCCGCGCGCGTTTGCTGCGTGCCTCGTCTGCGCTCAGGTTGCCGCCGCGCAGGTCGGCATCGATGCTCATCTGCTTGCCGGGCATCGCGTCCAGGGTGAAGCGCGCACCGACTTCTGCCACGCGCTCGGAACCCTTGGCGATCACGATGAACTGCACCGTGGTGATGATCAGGAACACCACCAGGCCCACCACCAGGTTGCCGCCGACCACCAGCTCGCCAAAGCTCTCGATGATGTGGCCGGCCTCGGCATGCAGCAGGATCGATTTTGTCGACGCGATGTTCAACGACAGCCGCAGCAGCGTGGTGAACAGCAGCAACGAGGGAAACGACGACAGCGAGATCGAGTCGGGCACGTACATCGTGACCATCAGCAACACCACGCTCAGGGTGATGTTGATGCCCAGCAGCGTGTCGATGAGCGGGGTGGGCAGCGGCAGGATCATCAAGCCGATGACCGCCACCACCAAGGCGGCGATCGCCACTTCACCGGTGTATGCGAAATACCGTGTCAGGCGCATGCGATCTCCTAGCAGGGCAGCGGACCGCTGCCGTCATCGTTGTCGCGGCCCAGCTCGTCGACCCAGCGCAGCACCACCGCCACCGTTTCGAACAGTGATTCGGGAACCGCCTCGCCCAGTTCGACTTGATGCAGCGCACGCGCCAATGGCGGGTTCGCCACGATCGGAATGCCCTGGTTGTGCGCGTAGGCACGCAGTTCCAGCGCACCGTCGTCCACTCCCTTGGCCACCACTTGCGGCAGACCGAAGCCGTCCGGTTCGTAGGCCAGCGCGACGGCGTAATGGGTCGGGTTGACCACCATCACCTTGGCCTTGGCGAGGCGCTCGCGCGGGTCGCCGAAGACCAGTTCCTTAGCGAATTCCTTGCGCTTTCCCTTCAATTCCGGATCGCCTTCGCTATCCTTGTGTTCGCGTTTCTGCTCGTCCTTGCTCATGCGTTTGTCGCGAATGAACAGCCAGTGCTGCACGCTCCAGTCCGCCGCGCCGACCAGCACGAATACCAGCACCGCCAGGGCGCACAGGATGCCCAGCGCACGCCAGCCGATCTGGGCGATGTCGGCCGTTGGCTGGTAGGCGAGCCCGATGATCGTAGGCATCAGTGCGCGCAGGCCGTACCACAGCACCACGCCGATCACCGCGGCCTTGATGCCCAATTTCAGCAGGTTGATGAGACTTCGCAACGAAAAGAGTTTTTTGACCCCGTTCACGGGATTGAGCGAATCGAACTTGGGCGTGACCGGTTTGAGCGAGGCATTGAGCCCGGTCTGCAGAAAGCTGCCGATCAATCCTGCGGCCAGGCATGCGACCACGAAGGGCAGCGTCAGCCACACGCCCTGGACGCCGATGCGACCGAGTGCGCGGTGCAAGGCGGTGGCATCGCGTGTATTGGCGCTGAAATCGAAGCCGATCGACATCAAGGCGCGCAGGTGTTCGACGAAATAACTGCCCGCCAGTTTCATCACCAACAACGCGGCCAGCAGCACGGCGGCGGCAGTGACGTCCGGGCTGAGCGGCACTTCCCCATCCCTGCGCGCATCCTGCAGTTTTTTTTCTGTCGGCTTCTCGGTCTTCTCATCCGACATGGCGATCTCCGGCCGCGGTTGCTGCACGCCGATTCTGGTTGAGCCATCGCCAGGCGATCCGCTTCCAGGGCGAACGTGTGCATGGGTGGACGAAGCACGATGTGTTTGTTCGCGATGGTATTCCGATGTTCGCTTCTGAAGAGCCTTGGTTGGCGCCGACGCGTACGTTACGCACGCATGCTGTCCACAGCCATTGAATGACGAGGTGCGGTATGGAAAAGATGGAATGTCCCGGTTCGGTCGTGAGTGGGCTGATCGAACTGATCACGGTGGGGCTGACGCACGAGAAACTCGAAGAGGCCGCAGCGGTACTGGCCGCCGTGCGGGTGCTGCGGCCGGAGCTGAAGGCGCTGGATACCTTCGATGCCTGGATCGCGATCAAGCGTGGCAGTTATCTGGAGGGTGCGCGCCTGTTGCGTGAGCTGGAGGCCGATGCCGGCTCCAAGCCACTGTGCAAGGCCTTGTACGCGTGCTGCCTGTTTGCGGTGGGCGACGCCTCGTGGCATGGCATTGCAGACAGCCTGATCGAAGAGGACGCCGATGCCGACGCCGTTGGCCTGGTCAAGGCGCTCTCAGGACGCTACACGCCGGCCCCCATGCAGGCGGAATCGGCGACCGAATCCGCCGCGCCGATGGAGGTTCCCAACGCGCAGTATCTGCGCGCCTGACCCGGACGTTACCCAGCCTGCGGAACATGCCATGACGCTCATTCCTCCTGTTGCCCCGATCACTGCCAGTTCCGGCCTGTCCACGCCCGCGATATCGCCGACGGCAGCGCCGAACCAGGCGCTCGTCAACCGCTTCCAGGCGCTGATGCAATCCTCCAGCCCGCTGCCGCCTGCCATGCAGCGCGTGGGAGAGCCCAGCATGGTGAGTCGGATGGTCGACGTGCAGAACGATGGCGTGCGCACCATCGCCGAGCATATCGATGCCTTCAGCATGCGGGCGCCGACCATGGACCTGCAGGAAATGGCCTCGCAACAAATGAAGCTGATGCACGAGCTGACCATGGTCGGCTTCAACCTCAATGTCAGCGTCGGCGTGGCGCAGTCGGGCAAGAACGCCGTGCAGACTTTGTTCAAGAACCAATAGCATGCGAGCGCTCAGATATCTGGTGGTGTTGCTGCTGGCACTGCTGCTGTCTGGCTGCGACCAGCAGCTGTATTCCGGGCTGACCGAGAACGACGCCAACGAGATGCTCGCCGTGCTGCTGACCGCCGATGTGGATGCGGAAAAGCGCACGCCCGACGACGGCAAGACCTGGGCGATCAACGCACCGCATGACCAGTTGGCATACGCGTTGCAGGTGCTGCGCGCGCATGGCATGCCGCACGCGCAGCACGCCAATCTCGGCGAGATGTTCAAGAAGGACGGCCTGATCTCCACACCCACCGAAGAACGCGTGCGCTTCATCTACGGCGTGTCGCAGCAGCTGTCGCAGACCCTGTCGAATATCGATGGGGTGATCGCGGCCGACGTGGAGATCGTGCTTCCCAACAACGACCCGCTGTCCACCTCGGTCAAACCCTCCAGCGCCGCGGTGTTCATCAAGTTTCGCGTCGGTAGCGATCTGACCAGCCTGGTGCCGAGCATCAAGACGCTGGTGATGCACAGCGTGGAAGGACTGACCTACGAGAACGTCAGCGTCACGCTGGTGCCAGGCGGGGCGGAAAGCGACGCGCAGCTCTCCACACCGGCGCCCCCACGTGCCTGGGCGTGGCCATGGCTGGCCGGATGCGCGCTGGCGCTGTGCGTGGCAGTTGGTGCAGCAGCGCTGTACTGGTGGCCGAGCGCCGATGCACGCCGCTGGGGCGGCTGGCAGCGTCTGCGCGCGTTGTCCAGAAAACCTGCTGGGTGAGGCCGGCCGATGGACAAGGCACGCATCGACAACGCGGCACGGTGGCTTCAACGATGGACGGCGGCAGTGTGTGCCCTGGCGCAATCGCTGGAGGCAGAGCGGGTGGCGCACTGGCTGGGTCCGGTCGCTGCATCGGGCTGGGAACGCGCGCCTGCGCAGCGCCGTGTGCGCGTGATCCAGGCCTGGTCGGGATGCTTGCGCATGCAGGTCTCTGCGCTGGATTCGCCGGCCAACCAGCTGGTGGTGCTGGCGCCCGACCTGCTCGCCAAGGTATTGATGAGCCGCGCGTTGTTTTCGCGCGCACTGGCGCTGCGCCGCTGCATCGAGCGCGAGCGCCTGAGCTGGTTCGAGCAGCGGGTGGGGCCGGCGGTACTTGAGCATGTGCGCCATCGCGCGGTCACCGGCATGACAGCGCCACTGTTGCCGCGCGACGCCGACCAGGCGGCATGGGTCGGCGATGGCTGGCGTCGCCTTGCGGCCGATGGCGCCTGGCCCGACCCGTGCATCGCCAAGGTGATCGCGCTGTCCTTGCCGCTGGGCGCTGCCCAGGTGGCGCCCATCGCTGCAGATGGCGCGAGCGATGCATTCCTGCAGGCGCTTCCCACCTTGTTGCCGGAGCTGCCATGCGCCTGTGGCTGAGGTCCACACCGGAGGCGGTCGGCCTGGACGGCGACGTCATCCCCCGTGAGGCATTGGCCCGTGTGCTGGAACTGGACGCCGCGGCTGCACAGGTGCACGCGCGGTGCGCGCAGACGCTGACGGACGCCCAGGCGCGTGCGCAGGCGCTGATCGACGACGCCCGGCAGCAAGCCGAGGCGATCCTCAACGATGCCCGGGACAAGGCCGAGCGCAGCGCACGGTTGGGCTATGCCGCCGGCCTGCGCCGTCAGCTCGACACGTGGAACGAGCGCGGCGTGCGGCATGCCTTCGCGGCCGAGGACGCCGCACGGCGCGCCCGCGAGCGTCTGGCCGGGATCGTCGCGCATGCCTGCGCACAGGTGCTGCACGGGCACGATCCCGCTGCGCTGTACGCACGCGCCGCCCAGGCGCTGGACGGCGCCCTGGACGAGGCCAGGGCCTTAAGGGTGAGCGTGCATCCGGATGCGCTGGACGACGCGCGGCGCGCCTTCGATACGGCCGCGGCGGCCGCAGGCTGGCCCATGCCGGTGGAACTGTGCGGCGACGCGGGTCTCGCCCTGGGCGCCTGCGTGTGCGAATGGGATACCGGCGTGTTCGAGGCCGATCTGCACGATCAGCTACGCAGCATCCAGCGGGTGATCCGCCGCGTCCTGGCCGCGCCGCAGGCGGTGCCGGATGACTGCTGAGTTGCCGGTGCTGGAGGCAACGCTCGAGCGCGAATTGGCTGCGCTGGCCTTCGGTCGTCGCTACGGCAAGGTGGTCGAGGTGATCGGCACCATGCTCAAGGTCGCCGGGGTGCAGGTCAGCCTGGGCGAGGTGTGCGAGTTGCGCCAGCGCGACGGCACGCTGCTGCAGCGTGCCGAGGTGGTGGGCTTCAGCCGCAATCTTGCCTTGCTGGCGCCGTTTGGCGAACTGGTGGGCTTGTCGCGCGAGACACGCGTGATCGGATCGGGCCACCCATTGGCGGTGCCGGTCGGGTCGGCGTTGCTGGGACGCGTGCTCGATGGCCTGGGCGAGCCGGCGGACGGCCAGGGGCCGCTCGCCGGCGACGGCTGGGTCCGGATCCAGGCGCAGGCGCCGGATCCGATGCGCCGGCGCCTGATCGAACAACCGATGTCGACCGGCGTGCGCATCGTCGATGGCCTGATGACGCTGGGCGAAGGCCAGCGCATGGGCATCTTCGCCGCCGCCGGCGTCGGCAAGAGCACCTTGATGGGCATGTTCGCGCGCGGCACGCAGTGCGATGTCAACGTGATCGTGCTGATCGGCGAACGCGGACGCGAAGTGCGTGAGTTCATCGAGATGATTCTTGGCCAGGACGGTCTGGCGCGCAGCGTGGTGGTGTGCGCCACCTCCGATCGCTCCTCCATCGAGCGCGCCAAGGCCGCTTATGTCGGCACCGCCATCGCCGAATATTTTCGCGATCAGGGCATGCGCGTTCTGCTGATGATGGACTCGCTGACGCGCTTTGCCCGCGCGCAACGCGAGATCGGTCTGGCCGCCGGCGAGCCGCCCACGCGTCGTGGATTTCCGCCATCGGTGTTCGCCGAGCTGCCCCGCCTGCTCGAACGTGCCGGCATGGGCGAGACCGGCTCGATCACCGCGTTCTACACCGTGCTGGCCGAGGACGACACCGGCAGCGATCCGATCGCCGAAGAAGTGCGCGGCATCCTGGATGGCCATCTGATTCTGTCGCGTGAGATCGCCGCCACGAACCAGTACCCGGCCATCGATGTGCTGGGAAGCCTGAGCCGGGTGATGAGCCAGATCGTGTCTGCCGAGCAACGCCAGTACGCAGGACAGCTGCGGCGTCTGCTGGCCAAGTACAACGAAGTGGAAACCTTGCTGCAGGTCGGCGAATACCGCCAGGGCAGCGACGCTGTCGCCGACGAGGCGATCGCCAGGATCGATGCCATTCGCGACTTCCTCAGCCAGCCCACCGACCAGCTCAGCGACTACAACACCACCCTGGAGCAGCTTGCCAGCGTGATCGACGATGCGTGAGCATGCCGGCACCTGGACCACGTTGCAGCAGCTGAAGACGCGCCGTCATGAACGGATGCAGGACCGTCTGGGCGACTGCAGGCGCGCGCTGGCGCAGTGCGACCGCGAATGCGCCAGTTGCAGTCAGGAGGCCAGCGCCTGCACCGCGCGTCTGGCCGCATTCGATGCCACGCTGGCCGACAGGGCCGGCGCGGGTGAGCCGATCGGCATCGAGGCGATCCTGCAGCACCAGCGCTTTCGCGCCGTGCTGGAAGAGCGCTGCCGCGCCGCAGAGCAGGCGCTGGTCGCAGCGGCGCAGGCGTTACAGAACGCACGCGACGAGGCCGCAGCGGTGCAACAGGCCGTGAGCAAGCTGCAGGCGCAGGCGCAGATGTATGCGGAAAACGCCGCCAGCGCGCAGCGTGCCTGGCAAGCCCAACGCGAAGCGGCCGAGGAGGAAGACGCGATCGAGGCGTTGGTCGGGCTGCGCTTGCATCGTGCCGCGCGCGGAGTGGGGCAATGAACGACACCGCCACCGCGCTGCTGGCGCTGTCATCCCAGGGCGTGTCGCTGCTGACCCTGCTGGCGTTGTGCGGAGTGCGCGTGTTCGTGATGTTCTTCGTGCTGCCGGCCACGGCGCAGGACAGCCTTCCGGGGATGGCGCGCAACGGCGTAATCTATGTGCTCAGTTCCTTCATCGCCTACGGACAGCCGGCCGATGCGCTGGCCAGGATCGAAGCGACCGGCCTGGTGGGCCTGGTATTCAAGGAAGCCTTCATCGGCCTGCTGATCGGGTTTGCCGCATCCACGGTGTTCTGGGTTGCCGAGAGCGTGGGCCTGCTCATCGACGATGTGTCCGGCTACAACAACGTCCAGATGACCAACCCGCTGAGCGGCGAGCAGAGTACGCCGGTGTCCACGGTGTTGATGCAGCTGGCGATCGTGTCCTTCTACGCGCTGGGCGGCATGCTGATGCTGCTCGGTGCGCTGTTCGAATCGTTCCGTTGGTGGCCGCTGAGCCAGCTCACGCCGGACATGGGAGCGGTCGCCGAGTCCTTCGTCATCCAGCAGACCGACGACATGATGACCGCAATGGTCAAGCTGTCTGCGCCGGTGATGTTGGTGCTGGTGCTGGTGGATCTGGCCATCGGCTTTGTGGCCCGCGCCGCCGACAAGCTGGAACCATCGAACCTGAGCCAGCCGATCCGTGGGGTACTGGCATTGCTGCTGCTCGCATTGCTGACCAGCGTGTTCATTACGCAATCCGGTGACGCACTCGGCTTCCTCCATTTCCAGCAGCAGTTGCACGATGCCGCCAACATCGGCGGCAAAGGGGGCGCCGCGAATTGATCATTGTTGAGACATCCACTGCCGTGCGCTGCCTACACTGACCGCACGCGCCACCGATGCACTGCCCGACGCCGTGTCTGCAGCCCGGCTGCACGCGGCACGCAATCCCGGCCGACGCCTGCCTGCCGGGCGCCACCCCATCGACTTCTTTCACTTGCCTCGCAGAGGGAACGCCATGGCATATGCCTGTCCTCCAGTTCACCGCCATCGACGTGCGCCATTGGCCGCCGCGTTGTTGCTCAGCCTGCTGCCGCTGCTGCCGCCGCATGCCGATGCCGCGCAGGTGCCGTGGCATTCGCGCAGCTTCAAATACGTCGCCGACCACAAGGATCTCAAGGAAGTGCTGCGCGACCTGTCCGCCAGCCAATCCATCACCACCTGGATTTCACCGGAAGTGACCGGCACGCTCAGTGGCAAGTTCGAGGCCAGCCCGCAGAAATTCCTCGACGATTTGTCTGCGACATTCGGCTTCGTCTGGTATTACGACGGTGCGGTGCTCAGGATCTGGGGCGCCAATGAAACCAAGAACGCAACCTTGAATCTGGGCGCTGCATCGACCAGTGCCTTGCGCGATGCGCTTGCGCGCATGCGCCTGGACGATCCGCGCTTTCCGGTCCGTTACGACGAGGCGGCGCACGTGGCGGTGGTGTCCGGCCCGCCGGGGTATGTGGATACCGTCGCCGCGATCGCCAAACAGGTCGAGCAGGGCGCACGCCAACGCGACGCCACCGAGGTGCAGGTGTTCCAGCTGCATTATGCGCAGGCCGCCGATCACAGCACCCGCATCGGTGGGCAGGATGTCCAGGTGCCGGGCATGGCCAGCCTGTTGCGCAGCATGTACGGCGTGCGTGGCGCTCCTACCGCGGCGCTGCCCGGGCCGGGCGCCAATTTCGGGCGGGTGCAACCGATCGGCGGCGGCTCGTCCAATACGTTCGGCATCAGTGCTCAGGGCCAGAATGGCGGCGGCAGTGGTAACAACGGCATTCTCGGCTTGCCTGCGTCGTGGTTCGGCGGTGGCTCTCCGTCCGATCGGGTGCCGGTCAGCCCGCCGTTGCCGGGCACTGGCACCAATGCGCCGGCTAGCGTCTGGCCGGAGATGAGCCAGGCCCGGCGCGACACGCCGCTGGCGGTGGATGCAGGCAGCGGCGGCGAGCTGGCCTCCGACGCGCCGGTGATCGAGGCCGACCCGCGCACCAACGCCATTCTGATTCGCGACCGCCCCGAGCGGATGGCGGCCTATGGCACGTTGATCCAGCAGCTCGACAACCGCCCCAAGCTGCTGCAGATCGATGCCACCATCATCGAGATCCGCGATGGCGCCATGCAGGATCTGGGCGTGGACTGGCGTTTTCACAGCCGGCGTGTCGACGTGCAGACCGGCGACGGGCGTGGCGGCCAGCTTGGCTACGATGGCACCCTGAGCGGTGCGGCGGCGGCAGGGGCAAGCGCTCCGTTGGGCGGCACCTTGACGGCGGTCCTGGGAGATGCGGGACGTTACCTGATGACGCGTGTGTCGGCGCTGGAGCAGACCAACAAGGCCAAGATCGTCTCTACCCCGCAGGTGGCGACGCTGGACAACGTGGAAGCGGTGATGGATCACAAGCAGCAGGCATTCGTGCGTGTCAGCGGCTACGCATCCGCGGACCTCTACAACCTGTCCGCCGGCGTGTCGCTACGCGTTCTGCCAAGTGTGGTGCCGGGCTCGGCCAACGGACAGATGCGCCTGGATGTGCGCATCGAAGACGGGCAGCTGGGCGCCAACACCGTCGATGGCATTCCCGTCATCACCTCCAGCGAGATCACCACGCAGGCATTCGTCAACGAGGGGCAGAGCCTGCTGATCGCCGGTTATGCTTCCGATAGCGACCAGACCGATCTGAACAAGGTGCCCGGGCTGTCCAGGATTCCACTGGTCGGCAACCTGTTCAAGCATCGCCAGCAGAGCGGGTCGCGGCTGCAGCGCTTGTTCCTGCTGACCCCGCATATCGTCTCGCCCTGAGCAGCGCCCCGAGGGGCCGCCGATGCTGTTGAAACGTGCAGGCTGCCGCGTGGACCGGCAGCCTGCACGCATTGCCCATCAGGCCTGGCCGGTAATGCTCGACAGGTTGGCATTGAAACCGCCACCCAGACTGTTGCCGCCCAGGTTGCTGCCTAGCGAACCGCCACCGCCCATGCCGGCGCCGCCCTGGTTCTGCATCAGCTGCATCACGATCTGCATCAGCATCTGCGTCAACGGACTCAGGCCCTGCTGACCGTCCTGCGGCTGGTCGTTTCCGCATTCCTGATTGGCATCGCTGCCCTGGCTCTGTTGAAGCATCATCATGATGAACATGGCGAGCAATTGATCCAGCTGCTGCTCGGAGCCAGCCGAGGACGCGCGCTGACCGGAGTTCTGCGTTTGCTGGGGCCCGACGCCCATCGTCTGCACGTTGCTGAAATTCGAAAAGTTGGTTCCGATAGATGAGTCCATGGTGGTTCCCGTCTCATGTGGTTGACTGGGTACATCGCGGTTGCCGGAAAGCTGCAACGGCAAGCTCGCAACAGGGACGCTGTGTTGCCCCGTCGGCAAGGTAGAAGAGGCAAGCGCGATGCATCTGCCAGGACGCGAAAGCGCGCTTTTGCTTGCGAACGTGATGGCAGCCAAATCTTGGGAAACCGCTGGAAAACAGCTGCGTTGCAACGCTGCACGCGGTGCTTTCGCTTATGTCATAGACGCTTCGTCCAGCATGTGCCGGCGTGTGCACAGCACCGTTATGGTGGCGCGATCGAGCGGGGGACGTTGGATCAACCGGGGATGCGTATCCACTCCGCCGCGTTGCTGGAATCAACGACGATCAGGTGACAGAGATGACAGAGACCGATACGCCGACCACGTGTGCGTCTGCGCACGGCACGGGGATGTGGCATCCACGGCATTGGGCCACGCTCTCCAGCAACATGCCCGCAGACGAGCGATGGTGCGCGCTCCAGGCCAGCCGTGCTGTCGCGCCTCGGCGATGCGCGTGGCTTGCGGCGGCGTTGCTGTGCGCCGCGCCGCTCGCACGCGCAGACTGTTTTGAAGAAGCCGCCGGTTATCAACACGTCAATCCCTGGGTGTTGCGCGCCATTGCGTGGCAGGAATCCCGGGGCCGTGCCGACGCGATCCACCGCAACAACAACGGCACCATTGATTATGGAAAAATGCAGATCAATTCGATCCATCTGCGGCGTCTTTCCAGCTACGGCATCTCCAGGGATGCGTTGATGCAGCCGTGCGTCAGCGTGTATGTGGCGGCCTGGCGGCTGCGCGAGATGACCAATAAATATGGAAATACCTGGGCTGCCGTCGGCGCCTATCATTCCGAAACGCCCGCGGAGCGCGACAAGTATGCGCATGCCATTCACGCGATTCTGACCAGGCGCGGGGTGGTTGCCGAGTAACGCTATTGCACGCGGCGGTGGCGCACTGCGTTGCTGGTCTGCCCGCATTGCGTGCCCAAAAGGAAGTGCCGTGGGCATACACACCACGCCCGCCGAATGGCGAGCGAGGTGGTTTGATCGCCGTGCTTACCCGGCCTGCGAGCGAGTCGCTTCGGCTGCGCGAACGGCCCCATCGGCCTGCCAGGTGGCGCCGATGGTCTTGTACTGCATGCCGGCTGCCACGCCGGACACCGTATTGGAGAGCAGGCCGCTGCGTGCGGGCGACAGCCCGACCCAGGCGCCAATCATGTTGATGGCGGTACCAAGCGCGATATTGGAATTGATGGCGGCCGTGCGTGCGACCGAGTGATCCATGACCCGCTCATAATCCTCGCGCTTGCCTTTCCATTCGGGCTCCCAGATCTGCTTCGTCCCGGCCTGGTCGGCTTCGTGCTGGGTGACATTGATCCAGTCCGCCGTTTCCAGGCCGACATTCAGGGCCGCCGTCATCGCCGATTGACGCAAGATGATGCTGGTCGCCTCGCCTTGGGTGAAAGGCGAGTTCAGGCCGGCCCAGCGTTGCCGGGCCGCTGCAAAGTCCGGCGACGCCAGCTCGTTCGATGCCAGGTTGGCCAGCACGTTGGCCATGCCGTAGAACCTGCCGGCGCTGGTGATGTGCGGATCGCTGATGCCACCATTGGAGCGGGCCGGGTGCTGCATTCCCACCATCTTGAAGGTGGCCTGGATGGTGTCGCGGGCTGCGGCATACGCGGCGATCTTCAGGTCGCTGGCCAGCAGCCTGGCCGCCATCTCCGGTTGGCCGGATGCCTTGCCGGCCGCACCCACGGCGATGTTGCTCAGGATGCCGCCCAGCGCGAGCCGGGTGACCAGATCCGAGTAATGTTGCTGCTCGGTTCTCTTGTTCTCCTGTTCGTCGCTGGATAAGGCATCCCACTGTTCGAGACTGAGATTGTGGAAGCCTCGCGCAGCCGCGTCGGGGTTGCGCTTCTCGCGGTTGCTCCGCAGCGTATGCAGCGCCATCTGCAGCGTGCCGGCGACGGCCTGCATGGCGACCACCGCCTCGGGTGGAAGCTGGCGAAGAGCGGCAAACAATCCCTCGCCCAGCAACTCACGCGCAAATGTGGTCGGTCCTACGGAGCTGGCCTGGTGCACCAGATGCCCCAGCGCAGCACCCAGGTATTGTCCGTCGAATTTGATCGGGAGTATGCCGCGCGCTGCCGCCGCCACCGCGGTGGCGGTCGGTCCAAGGACGGTGCTTGCGCCACGCACTGCACCGGTCCCGATCGATGCAGCCAGCGCACCCAGGCGCTCGCTGCGTGTTGTTGCGGCGGTGGCTGCGGATGTGTGCTCCGGCGGATCGTGTGGTGCAGCCTGTTGGTGGGGGATGGAGGACGGGTCTGGTGGTGCAAAGGAGTCGTCGGCGTCGAAGAAGTGCTCGCTGGTGCTTTCTTCGCCATGCAGTATCGATGCGCTAGCGGCATGCAGCAGCGGGCTCTTGCCGGTGTGCTGGGTTCCGTCCGCAGCCCTGCCAGATCCGGTGCTGCGTTGAGAGTTGCTGCGTCGTCCAGACGGCCTGCGAGGCAGGCCCGCCAGTGCAGGGTCTGCCGTTGTTGCTGGCGTCTGGTTGCGCTGTTGCAGCGGCGGCATGTCAATCACAACGTCTTTATGCGTCGATTGCGGCGGCTGGGAAGCACTGGCTGAGGGGATCTTCATCACGGCATGTCCTCGCTGTGGGGGGAAGGGCGGCGCGCTGCCGCCGGGCTTGCTGGGCTGCCGACGTGCGGCGTTGACAGCCAGCACATCATTCGACGGACGCATGGCGGTGCCGGCCTCGGTTGCAGCGCAGGCGGCGCCGGTGGCCGGCGACGCGTCGATCGAGGTGTCGCCCGGCAAACGCGCGGCACGCAGACACGGTCTGGCGCACGTGCCGTCATCAACGATCCGGTCAACGACAGTGCGAACTTTCCAGTGTGCAATCGCAGTGCTTGGACGCGCCCCGGCATCCACGGCCACCGTGTGTGGCATGCGTCATCGTCGTCAGTGACTCGAAAATGACATCAAGCCGAAGATCGGGGACGCTTCAACTGCGAAATGATCATTCCGCAACGGAATAAAGCATTCCTTGTGCCGATGAAATGTGTCTGCCGTTGGCCGTGCCTTCGCCTACCCGAGCACATCGTCGTGCTCGCAGCGACGACCACCGTCGAATTGAACTCTCCAGAAAAAGGCCGGCGCGATTTGGATCGCCGCTCCTGCAGTGTCACGCATGTTGGTAAGACGCCAATGATGGGCCTTCGCGCCCATACCCATCGGTGCGGATGGCTCGGTAGTGCGGCAGATATCTTGAATGCTCACTGCAGGAGTGCGGCGACTGATGGGGTTGCTCCTGCATGTTCTCCAGTTGGTTATTCAAATCAGCAGGATGGAGATATCCCGAAGGACGCGCCGCAAATGCGAACGTGGGATCTGCGCCCGGGCTTGCCGCTCCTGTAGCGTTGGCTGACGCCGCCGAGCTTCATCCTTATGTCCGTATGCACCACTCGACGCCAGCTGCTGCGTGGCGCGGGCACACTTGCCTTGCTCGCGCGCATTCCCGCCGGCTGGGCATTGCCGGCCGGTCCGGCACGGCCGCCCGGCTTCATCGATGCATTGGTCGCACGCATGAGCGTGGAGGAAAAAGCGGGCCAGCTCAGCCTGTTCAGTTCGGCGCAGCAGGACGGCAAGGCGATCGTCGCCAATCCACTCACGCGCACTGCCGACGGGAGCGCGCAACTGGCTGCCGCCCGCGCCGGACGGCTGACCGGAGTGTTCAACGGTTCCAACGTACGCTGGCATCAGCAACTGCAGCAGGCCGCGCTGCAGAGCCGGTTGCGGATTCCGCTGTTGTTCGCCGCCGATGTGATCCACGGCTACACCACCGTGTTCCCGGTGCCGTTGGCCGAAGCAGCCAGCTTCGAGCCGGCGCTGGCACAGCGCACTGCGCGTGCCGCGGCGAGGGAGGCCAGTGCGGTCGGTTTGGACTGGACCTTCGCGCCCATGGTGGATATCGCCCGCGATGCACGCTGGGGCCGTGGCGTGGAAGGCGCCGGCGAAGACGTGCTGCTGGCACGGCTGTTTGCGCAGGCACGGGTACGCGGCTTTCAGGGCGATGCGGGGCTGGCCCATCCCGAGGCGATGGCTGCCTGCCCCAAACACTTCGCCGCCTATGGTGCGGCCGAGGGTGGGCTGGATTACAACCGCGTGGATGTGTCCGAACGGACCCTGCGCGAGGTGTATTTCCCGCCGTTCCAGGCAGCGTTTGCCGCCGGCGCGGTCACGACCATGGCCGCCTTCAACGAACTGTCGGGCATTCCCGCCACGGCCAACGCATGGCTGCTGGATACGACGTTGCGCCAGGAATGGGGCTATCCCGGCCTGGTGGTGTCCGACTTCCAGGCCGACCAGGAACTGATTGCGCACGGCGTTGCGGTCGATGGGCGTGACGCGGCAAGGCTGGCCTTCCTGGCCGGGGTGGATATCAGCATGGAAAGCGGCCTGTATCTGCAGCACCTGCCGGCCCTGGTTGCCGCAGGTGATGTGCCGATGGCACGGCTGGATGCGTCGGTAAGACGCGTGCTGGCGTTCAAGGCGGCGCTGGGGCTGTTCGACGACCCGTTCCGGCGCATCCGGCCCGCACGGGCGCAGTCATCGCAGCGCACCACCGACACCTTGGCACTGGCCCGCGAAGCCGCCTGCAAATCGGTGGTATTGCTGAAGAACGATGGCGAGCTGCTGCCATTGCGCCGCAGCGGGGAGCGCATTGCCTTGATCGGGCCGATGGCGCGCGACTGGGTCAACCACGCCGGGCCATGGAGCCTGTTCGACGAGGAGGACAGGCGCAACACGCTGGCCGCCGCACTGGCGAATGCGTTGCAGGATCCGCAGTTACTGCAGGTGGTGGACGGCTGCGACTTTGACCAGGCACTGCCGGGCGGCGTGCAGGCCGCGGTGGCGGCCGCGCGCGGTGCCGATGTCGCGCTGCTGGCGATCGGCGAACCGTTGAGCTACTCGGGCGAAGCGCAATCGCGCAGTGAGATCTGCATCCCCGAGCCGCAGCGACAGTTGCTGGCGGCAGTCGTCGCCACCGGCACGCCTGTCGTGGTCCTGCTGAGCACCGGTCGCGCGCTTGCGCTGGAGGGGCCGGTGCTTGGCTGCGCGGCGATCCTGGTGACCTGGTTTCTGGGCTCTGCCGCCGGCGTTGCACTGGCCGACATCCTGCTTGGTGCACAGGCACCGTCCGGCCGTTTGCCGGTGAGTTTCCCGCATGCGCTCGGGCAGGTGCCGTACACCTATGCCCACCCACCCACCGGCCGTCCCACTCCGCAGCCGGACGACCTGGAGCCTTACACCACGCATTACCGGACGGCGCCCAATGCGGCGCTGTTTCCGTTTGGCCACGGACTCACCTATGGGCGCATCGCCTATGCCGAGCTGAGCTTGAGCGATGCGCGCCTGCCAGCCAACGGCAGCCTGCGCATCAGCGCACGCATCTACAACCACGGCACGCGCGATGCGGACGAAGTGGTGCAACTGTATGTCCGCGACCGCAGTGCCAGCGTCACCCGGCCGGTGCGCGAGCTGAAGGATTTCCGCAAGCTCACGGTGCCTGCAGGCGGCAGTGCGCCGGTGGAGTTCATGCTGCGGCGTGCGGACCTGTTGTTCATCGGCCAGGCGTTGAAACCGACGGTGGAGCCGGGGGTGTTCGATGTGTGGGTGGCGCCATCGGCCGAAGCTGCAGGCGTGACGGCGAGCTTCGAATTGGTGGAGTGAACCGGCGTGCGGTATTGCCTGCGCACCCAGGCAGACGTGGTTGAGAATCGCAGCCGGGGATATCTGCCGGAGCATGATGTCGCCGGGCCACGTTCCATCGTTGGCGCAGGAGGATCCCTACCGAATCATGGCGCCGGAATCGGGTGCGCGGGCGGTGAGGGCGGCCGCAGGCACCGGAGACAGCGCCATCGCCGCCCTGCAGCTGCCTGCCGGTGCGTCCCCGCTCAGCTCAGCCAGCTGCTGCAGGTGCTGGTGGTCTTGCCGTCGCAGCTGGCCTGCATCTTCTGCTGCAGGCGCGCCAGCACCGCGCCGCCTTCCTGGCGATGCTGCCTGCTCCAGGTCTTGAGCGCGCTGCCCAGCGCCTGGATGCCCTGACGGTTACGCCGACCGTAGCGATCCGGTTGGCCTGCCACTTCCGCGATCACCTGCGCGCCGGCGGATTCGACGGCAGCGGTGTCCTGCGGGGTGAGCCGGAGCACTCCATCGGCATACCGCAACGCCGACTCCACACGCGTTGCAGGGCCTTGTGAACCTTCGTAGGACTTTTTCAGCCACGTCACCGCCGTCTTCGGATCGTTGCGTTCTTCGGCGAGATAGGCCAGGAACTGCATGTAGTGATAAGGCGTCTTGCTACGCGTCAGTTCGCCCAGCAGCAGTTGTTCTGCACCGGCGTTGTCGCCTGTTGCGTCCAGCAGTTCGGCGGCTCCGGCGATGACGGACTCACGTTCTTCGTCGGTCTTTGCCGCCTGCACAGCCCATTGCACGCGCTGGCGAACGGTGTCGAGCACCGCTGCCGGCAGCGGTGGTTGCGGCTTCTGCGGCGCGCTGTCGGATGTTTGACCTTGTGCCAGGCGAGCGAGATCGACCCGTGTGGAGGCCGTGATCATCCTGTCCGCGATCGGAAGCGTGGCGTCGGCGTAGACCGTGTCCAGCGCCTGATTCAACGCCAGGGAGAGGGCAGCGCGCTCGCCAGGATCATTGGTGGACGCCACCACCAGGCGCGGCGCAAAGCGGCTCAGCTCACTGCGATTGGCGCGCACTTCCGCCGGGTCGGCCAGCACCGCCTTCAACAACGCCAGATGCGCCGGGCTGGTCACCGGCGGCGTTGGTGCAATGGACAGCGCCAGCAGCGCGAACCTGCGCTGCAATGCGGGCTGCGGCGCGGAGGCGGCCAAATGCTCAAGCACCTCGCTTGCACTGTGCGTTCTTGCCGGCTCGCGCGCCATGCCCCACCACTCGTAGCCGGCCAGCAAGGTCCAGTCGTCGGCGCTCAGGTCCTTCGGCGTCTGCAACGCCCGCTCGAGCAATTGCTCCGAGGTCGTGGTCCGTGTGGCAGCCACCCGCAGCGCGTCGGTCAGGCGGGCATTGTCGCTATAACCAGCCAGGCGCGTGATCTGGCTGCGATCCGGGCGCAGCACGATGATGGTGGGATATGCCTTGACGCTAAAGTGATCGCCCCACTTCTGGGCATCTGCAAGGTCCGCATTCAGATGCACCACCACGAATTTACGCGTCAATGCGATGAAGGCAGGATCCTTGAACAAGGTGGCCTGCAGCCGGTTGCACGGTGGGCACCAGATGGCGCCCCAATAAAGCATCAGTGGCTTGCCGCTCTGCCTGGCCTCGGCAAAGGCACCCTCGACGTCCCCTTCGCGCCAGGCGATGCCGGCGCTGGCGGCAGGTGGGGCAGCGGTCCGGGTCTGCGCCGGCGGTGCTGGTGTGTCCGGCTTGCCGCAGCCGGTCAGGCTTGCCAGCACCGCCAACAGCGCGATCGATAGGGGCCAAGGGCGCTGGAATGACAGCAGCATGAGAAATCACCAGTGAGAGCGGGGAGGATCGAATGACTGAGCGCGCGGCATTGCGCCTGCGCTCGATGACGTCACGCCCTATTTAGCGCCGCCGGCAATCCGGCAGCGTCACTGGATGCGAAGTGGCGTTGGCGCCAGCGCAGTGATGTGAGTCAAGGTCTCGACGACGCACGGGGCATGGCGCCCGTCGTGCGCGAAGGTCCGATCAACGGAAATGAAAACGGGTACGATCGCCCAGCATTGCGCGCTCCTTCGCCGGCAGGTGCCGGTGCATTGCAGCGCTCGGCATCGCCTGCGTGGAGGGCGGCGGATACATCGATAGGCCTGGTGCTGCAGGTGTGTTGACCGTCTCCGGATAGCCGCGATCGTGTTGTCACCATCCAGTCATGGACGGTCAACGCACCAGCGATGCGCATGGCATCGCCGGCCCGGCGGCAGGGCTTGTTGCTTCAGCCAGCAACCTCACTCGCAAGAGAGCCCGGATCACCGGGCCCTCCGGTTGCCTGAGGACTAAAATTCCCGCCAGTTGGCGGCATCCATGGCGGTGGGAGCGGTCGGCTTTTGTGGCGCAACCGCCCGGCGTGTCGGCGTCTTGCCAGGTGCCGGGTTTTTCCCCTGGGCGACGTTATGGGCTGCTGTTGCACGCGCCGGGGCGTGCGCGGTGCGGACCTTGGCCTCTTCTATCTTGAACACCGCGACCGCCTGCGTGAGTTGCCCGGCCTGTTCTTCCATCGAACGCGCCGCGGCGGTGGCTTCTTCCACCAGCGCGGCGTTCTGCTGGGTGGTTTCGTCCATCTGGGTCACGGTGAGGTTGACCTGCTCGATGCCTGCGGACTGTTCCTGCGAGGCGGCGGATATCTCGCCCATGATGTCGGTCACGCGCTGCACGCTGGCCACGATCTCGGCCATCGTGGAGCCCGCGGTATGCACCAGCGTCGAGCCTTCGGCAACGCGCTGCACCGAGTCGTCGATCAATCCCTTGATCTCCTTGGCCGCCGCGGTGGAGCGCTGGGCCAGGGTGCGCACTTCCGAGGCGACCACCGCGAAGCCACGGCCCTGTTCGCCGGCACGCGCCGCTTCCACGGCGGCATTGAGCGCCAGGATATTGGTCTGGAACGAGATGCCGTCGATGACCGAAATGATGTCGGCGATCTTCCTGGACGAGGCTTCGATGCCGGCCATGGTGCCGACGACCTTGCTGACGATCTCCCCGCCCTGCGATGCCACGCTTGCCGCGCCGATCGCCAGTTGGTTGGCCTGACGCGCGTGCTCGGCATTCTGCCTGACCGTGGACGTCAGCTCTTCCATCGAGGCGGCGGTTTCTTCCAGGTTGGCGGCCTGCTGTTCGGTGCGCTGCGACAGGTCCTGGTTGCCGGCGGCGATCTCGCTGGCGGCCGAGTTGATGGAGATCGCCGAATGCTGGATGCGTCCGACGATGTCTGCAAGCTGCGCGGCGGTGGTGTTGGCGTCGTCGCGCATCTGCGCGAACACGCCATTGAAGTCGCCGCGCATGCGCGCGGTCAGGTCGCCGGCGGCGATGGATTGCAGCAGCGACGACAGCGACTGCAGGTTGCCATCGGCGGTGGCCATCAGCTGGTTCAGGCTGTCGACCATCACGTGGAAATCGTACTGGAAACGGTCGGCGTCGCCGCGCGCGGTGAAATCGCCACTGGCGGCGGCCTGCGCGAGCTGCTTGATCTGGTCATTCATCGCGGTCAGATTGGCCCTGACCTCGTCCATGGTCCGGGTAAGCACGGCCTTTTCGCCCGGCAGGCGGTCCATCTCGTCGGAGAGATCGCCAATCGCGTAGCGCCCGATGATCTGGGTCAGGCGCATCGTCACCGCGATGTGCGAACTCACCAGCGCGTTGGCATCGCGCACCATGTGGCCATACTCTCCGGGAAATGCGCCTTCGTCCATGCGGTAGCTCATTTCGCCAGCGTCGTGTCGACGGGCCATTTCCAGCTGCGCCGCGATGACCCCTTGCAGACGATCGCGGATGCGGTAGACCGCGCTGGCAAGTTGTACGGTTTCGTCCTTGCCGCTGACCTTGATATCGACATCCAGCACGCCGCGCGACAGCTGCTCAACGGCGGCCACCGCCCGCCGAATCGAGGCGGAGATCGCGTTGCCCAGGATCAGTGCGAGGCTGACGCCGGCCAGTGCAATCAGGCCCAGGGCGATCGCCGACAGGGTCATCGCGCGCGTGTTGGTGGCTTGCTGCTGCTGGTAACGCAGCTTGGCGGAGCTGGCCAGCTCATCGCGCAAGGTGGCCAGCCCGGCGAATGTGGCGTTCGCGTTGTCCTTGACCTGGGTGCGGTTGACTTCCGCGCCGCCCGCGATATCTCCTGCCTCGATCAACTCGATCTGGCGCTGCATGCCGGCCTGCATGGCCGCGTAGCTCGTCTTGATCTTCTGCAACTGGGCCGCGTGCTGCTTTTCGTTGTGCAGCATCTGCTCCAGTTCCACGATGCTGGCGGCCGCCTGGGTGAATCGCTTCTCGTTTTCCTGTTTCCACTGCGTGATCAGCTCCGGCGTGCCGATGGCAATCATGCGCAAGATGTTGATGTCGACGCGCGTCAGCTGGCCGTCGATGCTGCTGGCAAGCGCGGAGCCGATGGAGTCCCGGTTGTAGAGCGTGCCGACATTGTTCTTGGAGGTGTGCAGGCTGTTCAGTAGAAACAGGCAGAGCAGGATGCTCGGGATCAGCGTTCCCAACAATGCCAATAAAAATTTGCTCTTGATCGTAGTTAGCATGACGGGCCTGGTGATGCAGCTGAGGGGGGTGAGGAAACCGATGGGATGGGCGGGACGGCAAGGGAGCCTGACGCGACGCCCTGGCAGCGGACCTGTTCAGATCGGTAGAGATTGCTTGCCCTGTCCTTCCTTAGCGGCGGTCATCACAAAACCTTGATGCAGCGAAAGCCGCAGCGAATCGATGTCGCAACACATAAGAGATATTTTGATTGTCTGATAGCAACAGGGCAGCAAAGCTATCTCGATGGACTGGATGCGACTCTGTGTAATGACGGGCTCGACCTGATGCCTGATGCCTCCGGCCGGTCCAACGTCCCGCGACAGCACAAGCTCATAGGAACTGCTGCCATCGCGCGCAGCGCTGATGCGCGGACGCGTAGTGGGCTCGGCAAGGTTGGGTTTAGACTCCCCGACGCACGTCGTCGGCCGTAGCAAGACGGCTTTCTGTCAATTCGGCCCATTGCACTAGCGCCTCGAATGACGGGCCGAGCGCACGTCCCAGTGCGCTTAGGGTGTATTCCACCTTGGGGGGTACCTGGGGATAAAGCGTGCGGATGACGATCCCATCCTCTTCCAATGCTTTAAGTTGCTGGATAAGCATTTTCTGGGTGACGTCCGGTATCCGACGTTCCAATTCTGAGAAGCGCAACGGCCCGTCCGCCGCGAGAAGATGGACGATGATGACAATCTTCCATTTGCCCTCGAAAACGCGAAGAGCGCGGGCTGCAGTGGCGGCCCACGCACGCTGCTGTTTGGGATCCTGACAAGGCGGGTCCTGAGCCATTGGCTTACCTCTGGTGAGTACCCCACCATTTGGTGGGTTCTTGCTGATCTTACCGTTCACTACTAGCTTGTTTCCTCACAAAAATTGCGAGGAGTTACATTGAAGATCGGCATCTTGGGCACTGGCCACATTGGCAAGACACTCGTCCGCAGGCTTGCTGCGGTAGGGCATGACGTGAAGGTCGCCAACTCGCGCGGGCCCGACACGATTCAGCGCGACACGTTCGTCAACGGCGGCCATGCAGTCACCGCGCAAGAGGCGATAGTCGATGTTGAGGTTGTCATCCTTTCCATCCCGTTGAACCGTATTCCGGCAGCAAGCCCGCTGCTTTCCTCCATCCCCGCCGAGACGGTGGTGATCGACACCTCCAACTATTACCCCACACGGGACGGCTTGATCCAGGACATCGATCAAGGAAAGGTGGAAAGTCTCTGGGTTGCAGCGCAGCTTGGCCGTCCGATCGCCAAGGCCTGGAATGCAATCGGCGCGGCGTCCTTTGCAGACAGGGATAAGCCGGCCGGCGATCCGCAACGCATTGCGATCCCGGTTGCTGCCGATCGTCAAGAAGACCTGCGCGTCACCATGGCGCTCGTCAACGACACCGGCCTGGACGCGGTCGACGCCGGCAGCCTATCCGAGTCCTGGCGGCAGCAGCCTGGCAGTCCGGTCTATTGCACCGACTTGACTCGCCAGGAGATCCTGCAGGCGTTGGCCGCGGCTGAGAAGGCTCGCCTTCCGAAACGCAGGGACCTGGTCCTGGACGTTTTGGCCGAACGGATCGGCCAGGCCGGCTCCCCGGATGGCAATTATCTGGTGCGCATCAATCGCGCGATTTTCATGTGAGCCGCGTACCGGGCAACGGCACGCGGGCCTGAGCAACACGGCTCACATGTCCTGGAAAGGAGTGAATATGAACATCGGCATTATTGGCGCAGGCAATATCGGTGGCGTGTTGGCGCGCAAATTCGTCGCAGCCGGACACTTCGTCAAACTGGCCGGATCCAGAGGACCCGACAGCATTCGCGAACTGGCCGACAAGATCGGCGCCGAGCCTGTCACGGCGGAACAAGCGGTCACGGGGGTGGAGGTGATCGTGCTGTCGATCCCGTTCGCCAGGATTCCCGAGGTTGCCGGCTTGTTTTCGACCGTGCCTGCGGAGGTGGCGGTGATCGATACCTCGAACTACTACCCGCAGCTCGGCACCAGGATCCCGGAAGTCGACGGCGGCAAGCTGGAAAGTGTCTGGTCCAGCGAGCAGCTTGGCCGGCCCATCATCAAGGCATTCAACGCCGTGCTCGCCAGGACACTGGCTGAGCGCGGCAAGCCCGCAGGCACGCAGAACCGGATCGCCATCCCGGTGGCAGGCGACAGTCCGGCCGGCAAGGCGATCGCGCAGCAACTGCTCGACGCTGCCGGGTTCGACTCGGTCGACGCGGGAAATCTTGCAGATTCATGGCGGCAGCAGCCAGGCACGCCTGCGTATTGCACCGAGCTTCCGACCGCTGAGCTGGCGTCAGCGCTCAAGGCCGCAGTGAAGGGTGATGCACCGGGTCATCGCGATGCACTGATGGCCGAGTTCCTTGGGGCCGACGCACCGCCAAGTCACGAGACGATCGTTACGCGCAACCGGGCAGTGACCGCGCCCCGCTGAGATCCGATTCCAGGGGATCGGAAGAACCTTCGTGAGGAGCGGGTGCCAAACCGAATGGATCCAGCCGGTTGCACATCGCACCGGGATGGTCTGCGCGCTGCAAAGGTGTCGAAGGCGCTCACCTGTAAGCACTGGATGCGCGCGGCGAACATGCCTGCGCATCTCGCGGTCGCGGCCTTGCAGCCATTAATGCGCCCACGGGTGAATGACCGGCGTCAGCACGGCAGTGGCGCCGTGCTGACGAGTTGGATGTTCTGCGCCAGCCCTAGAACTTGACGGTAGAAAGCATTCCCAGCATCTCGTCGTAGCTGCCATTGGCCGCCGCATCGCGAAGGAACCTGGCGCGTTCCACGACAATCTCCTTCGGGGTGTTTTCTGCATGCAGCAGCGCCAGTGCTTCGTCGAGGAATTCCTCCAGGGGCATGGCATGTTCGTCGTTGCCTTGGCCGTACAGTTTGGTGCGAACGCCCGGAGGCACCAGCTCGATGACTTGTACGTTGCTGTCGGCCAGCTGCACACGCAAGGCTTCGGTGAATGAGTGCACTGCTGCCTTGCTGGCGCTGTAGGTCATTGCAGCCGGGAACGGCACAAAGCCCAGCGCGGAACTGACATTGATGATGACGCTGTCGTTGTTGCCGGCAAGTTGCGGCAAGAATGCATAGGTCATGCGGATGGTGCCGAGTAGGTTGATGGCAATCGCCTCTTCGGCAGCCTGCAAGGACTCTGGCTTGAAGACGTTCTCGCTCGGCATGATGCCGGCATTGTTGATCACCACATTCAAGGCGGGGTAGCGCTCGGCCGCCACGCGGCTGGCCTGGACGATAGAGTCTGCGTCCGCAACGTCGATTTCGATTGCCTCGATGCCTGGATGCTCGGCAGTGATCTGATCCAGCAGCGCTTTCTTTCGCCCTGACACGATGACCATGTTGCCAGCCTGCTGGAGCCGCAGCGCCAGTCCGAGGCCGATGCCAGAGGTCGAGCCGGTAATGAGGATGATGTTGCCGCTGTTCTTCATGGATGTTTCCTGGGTACGGAAGGGGTAGAATCCAAACGGACAACAGTCCGCTTGCCCTGAGACGTTGGCGGACAACTGTCCGTTTGTCAATAATTCAGTGAGGAACAGGGTATGGAAAAGCCAACGCGATCCGATGCACTGCAAAATCGCGAGCGCATCCTGTCCGTGGCGCTTGCGGAGCTGGTGCGCTCGGCCGATGTGCCACTGAGCGCGATCGCCAAGAAGGCGGGCGTCGGGCAAGGGACCTTCTACCGCCACTTCCCGACGCGGGAGGCCTTGGTGGTAGAGGTCTATCGCCATGAAATGCTGCAGGTGACCGGGTTCGCCGAGCAGTTGCTGAAGACGCGTCCGCCGGAGCAGGCGCTACGCGAGTGGATGAACCGTCTGGCCGAATACGCCATTACCAAGGCGGGCCTGGCGGATGCGCTTCGGGTTGTCGCCAACGCGAAAGAGTGCGCAGGCAACGCAGGCTATGCCCCCGTGATCGCTGCCGCCCAACTGCTGCTGGATGCCAACGAGAATGCCGGAACGATTCGTCCAGGGATCACCACGGACAAGTTTTTCCTGGCGATCGCAGGGATCTGGCAGATCGACGCCACAGAGAACTGGCAGCCACGCCTGGCCTGGCTCATGGAGACGGTGATGGAAGGATTGTGCGCGGGAGCGCCAGGACGGCCCGCAGGCGGATAGCGGCGGCAAGCGCCCGGATTCCAAGCGCGCAGCAGCGCGCATGCCGCACCCGCTAGGTCTCCAGCTTGCCTTGCTTGAGCTTTTCCCACATGTCTTCGGCTTGCTGGGGTAAGCCGCCGGTGTGACGTAGCAGGCAGATCTCCATGCCGATATCCCAGTGCGTGTCGCCGGGCGCTGCATGGGCCAGCAGCCCTTTGGCGAGGTCCTCTTCCACCAGTGTGCGCGGCAGCCACGCGATCCCGGCGCCGGAACGGCACATGGCCAGCAAGGTCGCTGCAAGATCGGAAGTGAGCGCAGGTGTCAGGCGCGGTTCCACATCCTTGAACGCTGGATGCCCGGCGATGATGCGGCCCAGGCCGGAATCTGCACTGTAGGACAGCAAGGGCATTGCATCGGTTGAGGCGAGCGACCAACGCGGGCTGCCGTCGCCAGTTTCCTTCGGCGCACTGAAGGGCTGAAGCACATCGTTGCCGACCACAACCCGCTCGAACTGTTCCGTGTCCAGCCCAAGACGCATCCGCGGATGATGGTGGCAGAGCAGGAATTGCGCTGCCCCTTGCAGCATCAATTTTTCGCACGCCCTGAGCGTGTCCGAGACCAGCTGAAACGCACCGATACCTGTGTTTGATTCGATGCGCCTGACAAATGCCGGAAAGAACGTGAAAGAAAGAACATGGGTGGCGAGGAACGCCAACGCAGGCCGGTGTCGCCCGGCCACTTCCAGTGTTTCCTGCCGCGCAGCGTAAATGCCCGAGACCAACCCGGATGCTTTGCGAACGAACGCTTCGCCCGCCGGCGTCATCAGCACTTCCTTGCGCGAGCGCGTGAACAGCGGCGTGCCCAACCATTCTTCGAGGGCATGAATGCGCCGACTGAAGGCCGGCTGGGTGACAAAGCGACGTTGTGCGGCGCGCGAGAAATTCAGGGTCTCAGCCAGCGCCAAGCAGTCTTCGAGCCATGTCAGTTCCATGATGCCGATTGTGCATCAAGCGGATAAAAAAGGCATTGGCAGCGCTTGGGCGCTGGCACTTACGCTCCGACTCGAGCTTGCAACGCCTCCACAGGCAGGTTGTCCAGCAAGCGGCAATTCCGGTGGGTTCGCATGTCGACGGGAGCGGGCGATCATGCAGAAACGAGGTGGCATAAGACAGGTGCTTGGCCAGCTTTACGTGCAGGTGCTGATCGCCATCGTCATTGGCGGCCTGGTGGGCTATGTCTGGCCGCATCTGGGCGTGGTCATGCAACCTGTTGCAGAGGGTTTCATCAAACTCATCAAGATGTTATTGGCGCCGATCATTTTTGGGACGGTCGTGGTCGGGATCGCCAAGATGGGAAGCATCAGAGAGGTCGGAAAAACCGGCATCAAGGCGCTGGTCTACTTCGAGATCGTGTCGACACTGGCGCTGGCGATCGGTCTTGTCGTGGTGAACATCATCCGGCCGGGGGATGGCATGAACATCGATGCCACATCGATCGACAGCAGCGCGATCGGGCAGTATGTCGATCGCGCAAGAGACGACGCGGGCATGGTGGATTTCGTGCTGAACATCATTCCCACCACGTTGGTGGATGCCTTTGCCAAAGGCAACATGCTGCAGGTCATCCTGGTGTCGGTGTTGTTTGCGGTAGGGCTGTTACAGCTGGGCGAGCGCGGCAAGCCCCTGGTCGATCTCATCGATAACGGGCTGCAGGCGCTGTTCAAGATGATCAACATGGTGATGCGGCTCGCGCCACTGGGCGCCGGTGCGGGCATCGCTTTCACGATCGGCAAATATGGTCTTGCCACCCTGTGGTCGCTCGGGCACTTGATGTTGGCGGTTTACGTGACGTCGGCACTGTTCGTGTTTGTAGTGCTGGGAGCGATCGCACGGTGGACCGGCTTTCCGTTGCTGCGACTTCTCCGGTTCATCAAGGATGAACTCCTTGTCACGTTCGGCACCTGTTCGACCAAAGCTGTCCTGCCGCGCATGATGATGAAGCTTGAACTGGCCGGCGTGCGCAAGTCGACGGTTGGCCTGGTTCTGCCCACGGGATACACCTTCAATGCGGACGGCACCTGTATCTATCTGACCATGGCAGCCATCTTTGTGGCGCAAGCGACCAACACGCCGCTGCCGGTCTACCAACAGATTGCCTTGCTTGGGGTGTTGTTGCTGACCTCAAAAGGATCGGCTGGTGTCGCTGGTGCGGGTTTCGTTGCGTTGGCCGCAACGCTTTCCACCATCGACACGGTGCCTGTTGCAGGGCTGGTGCTTCTGCTGGGCGTCGACCGCTTCATGAACGAGGCCAGGGCAGTGGTCAACCTGATCGGCAACAGTGTCGCCACGCTTGCCATTGCCAAGTGGGATGGCGCGCTGGATCTGTCCAAGACCCGGGAAATCATGCGTCGTCAACAAGCGGGCGAGCCCATGCCTGTCGCAGCCTCCTCAACCGATCCATAACTCACACCAACCTGCGGGAGACCACCCAATGCGTATCATCGATGTCGTTGAAATCACCAAGCCGATCTCCTCGCCGATCCGTAACGCCTACATCGATTTTTCGAAGATGACCGCCAGTCTGGTGGCGGTGGTCACCGATCAGGTGCGCGACGGTCGCCGGGTCGTCGGCTACGGATTCAACTCCAATGGGCGCTATGGACAGGGAGGGCTGATACGCGAGCGCTTTCGCGATCGCATCCTGGAGGCAGACAGTGCATCGCTGTGCAACGACGCCGGCGACAATCTGGATCCGTCCAGGATCTGGAAGGCGATGATGTCCAACGAAAAGCCGGGTGGTCACGGCGAGCGTTCCGTCGCAGTGGGCACGCTGGATATGGCGATCTGGGATGCGACCGCCAAGATCGCCGGCATGCCGCTGTTCCGCTATCTGGCGCAGATGAAAGGCCGGCAAGCCAATCCCCGCGTCTTCGTTTATGCAGCCGGTGGCTACTATTACCCGGGCAAGGACAACAGTGCCTTGCGCAAAGAGATGCGCGGCTATCTGGACCGTGGTTACACCGTGGTCAAGATGAAGATCGGTGGCGCGTCCATCGAGGAGGATCGCGGCCGGATCGAGTCGGTGCTGGAGGAAATCGGCAGCCAGGCCCGCCTGGCGGTGGATGCAAATGGGCGCTTCGACCTGGAGACTGGCATCGCCTACGCCAAGATGCTGCGCGACTATCCGCTGTTCTGGTATGAGGAAGTCGGCGATCCGCTCGACTATGCGCTGCAAGCCGCCCTGAGCGAATTCTATCCGGGGCCGATGGCAACCGGCGAAAACCTGTTCTCGCACCAGGATGCCCGCAACCTGCTGCGCTACGGCGGCATGAGCCCGGACCGCGATTACCTGCAGTTCGACTGCGCGCTGTCGTATGGCCTGGTCGAGTATCTGCGCACGCTGGAGGTGCTGGAGCAGTTCGGCTGGTCGCCCGCACGTTGCATCCCGCACGGTGGTCATCAGATGTCGCTCAACATCGCCGCAGGCCTGGGTCTGGGCGGCAATGAGAGTTACCCGGACCTGTTCCAGCCATATGGCGGGTTTCCGGATGGCGTCAAGGTCCAGGACGGATACATCGTGATGCCGGAGTTGCCGGGTATCGGCTTCGAGGGCAAGTCCGACCTGATCAAGGTCATGCGTGAGCTGGCCGAATAGGACGGGATGGCATTGGCTGCGTTTCTGATGGGCGAACCACCTGCGCGGGGCGTGCCTGTGCCGACCTTCGCAGGCGCATCAGGACTACGCCCCGCCTCACCCCAGCCAGTCGGCGCAGGCGGCCGGCTTGTTCTCGTCGGCGCAACGTGTCTGCGCCTTCTGGCGCAGGCGGGCCAGGACTGCGCTGCCTGCCGGGTTCTGCTTGCTCCACGTCTTCAGTGATGCGCCGACTTCCTCGAAGTGCTGGCGATTATCTTTGAGATAGCCATCGGATTGACGCGCCAGATCGCCGATCACTCGGCTTGCAAGCGTCTCGATACCTGTACCGTCCTCCGGGCTGAGCCGGACCAGCGCATCCAGATAGGTCATGCCCCGCTCAACCACGGTCCCCTGGCTACCATTCGAATCGTAGGCCTTCTTGAACCATGACAGCGCAGCCTTGGTGTCACCGCGCTGTTCGGCCAGGATACCCAGGTAGGGCATGTAGTAGGACGGTGTCTTGCTACGCGTCAACTCGGCCTGCATCAATTGCGCAGATCCCTTGTTATCGCCCACCAGCGCCAACAAGCCGGCAGCACTTGTGATCGTGGACTGACGCTCTTCATCGGTCTTGGCTTCCGTCACCGCCCACTGCACGCGCTGGTGCACCGTCTTGACCACGTCTGCGGGCAGCGGAGGTTGCGGCTTATTCATTTCCGCTCTGGTCGGCTGTCCCTGTGCCAGGCGAGCAAGGTCGATCTCGGCATACCCGGTCCGCAAACGATCAACGATGGGTAAGGTGGGATCGGCATAGGCCTTTGCCAACGCCTGATTGAACTCCCCTGACAATGCGGCACGTTTGCCCGGATCGTCGGTCGCGGAAGCAACCAGCGTGGCAGCACCACGCACCAGCACATCAAGATTGTTGCGCACCTCCGACGGATTGGAAAACACGGTTTGCAGCAACGTGTACGTCGCCGGGCTTGCGACGGGCTTCTGCCTGGTGACAGCTACTGCCAGCAGCTGGAAGCGACGCTGCAAGGCCGGCTGTGGTGCCGCCTTCGCCAGTGCAGCCAGGGTGTCGGGCGCAGCCTTTGCATCGACCAGTTGGTCGTCCTGCAACCAGCTGTAATTGCCGAGAAGAGTCCACTCGTCCGGCTTTAGCGTTTGTGGAGCGTTGAGCGCCCGCTCCAGGATCTGCTTTGTACTCGCGGTGGATTGAGCTGCAACGCGCAGGCTATCGACAAGCTGGGCGGTACTGCTGTCGCCCACCAGCCGGGTGATTTCGCTGCGATCCGGGCGTAGCAGGATGACCGTGGGATACCCCCTGACGCCGAAGCGTTCGGCCCAGGTTTGGGCTTCTTGCAGGTCTGCGTCCAGATGCACTGCCACGAATTGCCGCGTCTGCGCGATGAAACCCGGGTCCTTGAACGTGGTGGCCTTGAGCCGGTTGCACGGTGGGCACCAGATGGCGCCCCAGTACAACAGGAGTGGTTTGCCGGTGTTCCTGGCCTCTTCCAGGGCTTTCTCTACATTTCCCTCATGCCAGTTTATCGCGGGCGCCGTTGCAGGCCGCGTTGCTGCCGCGGGCGGCGCCGATGCCGCCGACGGCGTTGATCTCTCGCAGGCCGTCAGCGCTGCCAGCAACGCGGAAAGAGCGATGAGCATGGGGGACGGCGAACGAAACGACAGAGCCATGGGAAGCCTTTGCGTGATGGAGTTCAGCTGAGCGCGGTTGTCTAGAAACACCTCCACGCCTGCGAATTTCTCGAAGCATCACGTCTTTCAAGTTTGCCCGGAGCGGAGGATGCGAACTGCCGTCACGCCGAACGCATCGTTAGGGCACATGACGGCGCACATTGGATCCAAGCTGGAGACAGCGGGCGTTCCGCGCGAGGGGTGCAAGTTGTCTAGCCGGTCCGGACCTGTCGGAACACTGTGGTTCGTGAGAGGGGCAGAATGGATCGCGCATCTGCATGGCTGATCGCGGTGATTCGGTACAGGAGCGCTGAGCGAGCCCGTGCGAAGATATGCTCCAGTGTTGCTCGCTCACCGGCCACTTGGGTATCAGACAGGTTGACAGGTGTCAAAGCGGGTATCGGTGAGTTGTTTTGGGCTATTGCCCTTTAAAAACAAAGAGATAGGCCTGAAATGCTACTGATGCTCGATAACTACGACAGCTTCACCTACAACCTCGTGCAGTACCTGCAGGCGCTGGGCGCCGAGGTCACGGTGGTGCGCAACGACGCGATGAGCGTGGATCAGATCGCCGCGCTCAGGCCCGAGCGCATCGTGATCTCGCCCGGCCCGTGCACCCCGAACGAGGCCGGCATCTCGCTGCAGCTGATCGAACAGCTGGGTCAGACCACGCCGATCCTGGGCGTGTGTCTTGGGCATCAAAGCATCGGTCAGGTCTACGGCGGCGATGTGATCCGCGCCGACAACATCATGCATGGCAAGACCTCGCCGATCCGCCACCAGGGCAAGGGCGTGTTCGCCGGCCTGCCGGACAGCTACGAGGCCACCCGCTACCACTCGCTGGTGGTGGACAAGGCCACCTTGCCCGACGCGCTGGAAGTCACTGCCTGGACCGAGCATCCGGATGGCTCGATCGAAGAGATCATGGGCCTGCGTCATCGCCAGTTCCCGGTCGAAGGCGTGCAGTTCCATCCCGAGTCGATCCTGACCCAGCATGGTCACGCCCTGCTGAAGAACTTCCTGCAGCGTTGATCGCAATGCGTACCGCGTGCGTCGCAAGGGCCGCTGCAACCTGCGTCAGTCGTGATGCAGTCTTCGGCACCATCGATGCATCGGCGACCCATGCGCGCACTGCCCGCAATCGGCTGCGCGCCGCCAGCGTGCAGCGGGTTTCCCGCCTCGCTTCGTCCACACCTGCATCCGGATCCCGATGAGCACCGCCAGCGACAGTTTCCACTTCTACGAACCAGGCCAGGGCCACGGGCTGCCGCACGATCCGTTCAATGCCATCGTCGGTCCGCGACCGATCGGCTGGATCGGCTCGCGCAGCGCCGGGGGCATCGCCAATCTGGCGCCTTACAGCTTCTTCAACGCGTTCAACTACGTGCCGCCGATCGTCGGCTTTGCCAGCATCGGCCGCAAGGACAGCCTGCGCAACATCGAAGCCACCGGCGAATTCACCTGGAACCTGGCCACGCGCCCCTTGGCCGAGGCGATGAATGCCAGCGCCGCGATGGTGCCGGCGGAGGTCGACGAGTTCGCATTGGCCGACCTGGAAATGGCGCCGTCGCGGCTGATCGCTGCCCCGCGTGTGGCGGCCAGCCCGGTCAGTTTCGAATGCCGGCTCAGCCAGCTGCTGCCGCTGCAGAGCGCAAGCGGGCAGGCCATCGAAACCTGGCTGGTCCTGGGCGAGGTGGTCGGTGTGCATCTGGCGCACGCGGCGCTGCAGGACGGTATCTACGATCCTGCTGCCGTACAGACGATTCTGCGTGCGGGCGGCGCCGCCGATTATTTCGAAGTGCAGGCGCAGGCGCGCTTCCGCATGCGGCGTCCGGGCCAATGAGCGCTGCGCATCGCAGTGCTGCGTGGCGTTGCCGCCAGGCGCGACTGCATCGCCAGGATTGATCGATCACGCTCACTGCCGCATATCTTTCCCACGTTTTGCCACGGTCCTTGTCCATGCCCATCACCCCGCAAGAAGCCCTGCAGCGCACCATCGAACACCGCGAAATCTTCCACGACGAAATGGTCGAGCTGATGCGCCAGATCATGCGTGGCGAGGTCTCGGACATGATGGTCGCGGCCATCCTCACCGGGTTGCGGGTCAAGAAGGAAACCATTGGCGAGATCGCCGGCGCAGCCACGGTGATGCGCGAGTTCTCGCGCCGCGTGGAAGTGGGCGACCGCCGGCACATGGTCGACATCGTCGGCACCGGTGGCGATGGTTCGCATACCTTCAACATCTCCACCTGCGCGATGTTCGTGGCGGCCGCCGGCGGCGCCAAGGTCGCCAAGCACGGCAACCGCAGCGTCTCGTCCAAGTCCGGCAGTGCCGACGCGCTGGAGGCACTGGGCGCGGCGATCGAGTTGCAGCCCGAGCAGGTCGCCGCCTCGCTGGCGCAGACCGGTATCGGCTTCATGTATGCGCCGGTGCATCATCCGGCCATGAAGGTGGTGGCGCCGGTGCGCCGCGAAATGGGCGTGCGCACCATCTTCAACATCCTCGGCCCGCTGACCAACCCGGCCGGCTCGCCGAACATCCTGATGGGCGTGTTCCATCCGGATCTGGTCGGCATCCAGGCGCGCGTACTGCAGGAACTCGGTGCCGAGCGCGCGCTGGTGGTGTGGGGACGCGATGGCATGGACGAACTCTCGCTCGGTGCCGGCACCCTGGTCGGCGAGCTGCGCGATGGCCAGGTGCGCGAGTACGAGGTGCATCCGGAGGATTTCGGCATCGCCATGTCGGCCAGCCGCAACCTCAAGGTGGCCGATGCCGCGCAGTCGCGCACGATGCTGCTGCAGGTGCTGGACAACGTGCCCGGCCCGGCGCTGGACATCGTCGCCCTCAATGCCGGTGCGGCCCTTTACGTGGCAGGGGTGTCCGACAGCATCGCCGACGGCGTCGTGCGTGCGCGTGCGGTCCTGGCCGATGGCTCGGCGCGTGCAAGACTGGATGCCTATGTTGCCTTCACCCGGCAGACTGCCGCGCAGCGCTGACCCCCGCCACTGCACCGGCAGGCACGCGTCGGCACCCTCATGCCACCGCTGGCATGCTGCGCGCCGGCGCGTGGCCGCGGCCAGTTGCGGCCGTCTTGATCGATAATGCCCGCCCGCCAGGACCCGATACGATGAGCGACATCCTCAACACCATCCTTGCCCGCAAGGCCGAAGAAATCGCCGAGCGCAGTGCGCGCGTGCCGCTGGCCGAGCTGATCGCGCGCAGCGCCGACCTGCCGCTCACGCGTGGGTTTGCCGCCGCCATGCAGGCCAGCATCGCCGCCGGCGAGCCGGCAGTGATCGCCGAAGTGAAGAAGGCCAGCCCCTCCAAGGGCGTGATCCGCCCCGACTTCCACCCGGCCGACATTGCGGTGAGCTACGAATTTGGCGGCGCCAGCTGCCTGTCGGTGCTGACCGATGTGGACTTCTTCCAGGGCGCCGATGCCTATCTGCGCCAGGCGCGCGAGGCCTGCACGCTGCCGGTGCTGCGCAAGGATTTCACCGTCGACCCCTACCAGGTCTACGAAGCGCGCGTGCTCGGCGCCGATTGCATCCTGCTGATCGTCTCGGCACTGGAGGACGCGCAGCTGGCCGAGCTCTCCGGCCTGGCCATGCAGCTGGGCCTGGACGTGCTGGTGGAAGTGCATGACATCGACGAGCTCGAGCGCGCGGTGCAGGTGCCGGTGCCGCTGGTGGGCATCAACAACCGCAATCTGCGCACCTTCGAAGTGACGCTGCAGACCACCCTGGACATGCGCGCCGCCGTGCCGCGTGACCGCATCCTGGTGACCGAAAGCGGCATCGTGACGCCGGCCGATGTGCAGTTGATGCGCGGCCACGGCGTGAACGCGTTTCTGGTCGGCGAGACCTTCATGCGCGCGCCCGAACCCGGCGAGTCGCTGCGTCAGCTATTCTTCGCGCATGACTGAGGCGTATCCCGTACCGCGCGACGACGCACCGCTGGTGGTCTTCGATTTCGACCACACGCTGTATGACGGTGACTCCGGCAGCCACCTGTTCGCCTGGCTGATCAAGCGCAACCCGTTGCGTCTGCTGGTGGCGCTGTTGGCCTCGCCGATCCTCGGCCCGATGGTGGCGATGCTGCCGACCCGCCGCCGCGGCGTGTCCGGTTATGTGTGGATCGCCACCTTCGGCCTGCACCGCGCGCGCGAGTTCAATCGCTTCATCGATGCGTACGTGCTCAAGCATGAAGCGCAGATCCGGCAGCGCTTGTTGCCGCACGCCTTGAAGGTGTTCACCGACCACCGCGCCGCCGGCGACCGTGTGGTGGTGGCCACCGGCGCGCCGCCGGAACTTGCTCGCGCGATTCTTGGCTTTGTCGCGCATCAGGACGTGCCGGTGATCGGCAGCCTGGTCGGTCCACGCCTGGGCGCGGTCACCGCGCGACGCCACTGCCACAATGAAGAGAAGATGCGCATGCTGCGCGAGCGCGGCTACGCCGACATCGCCATTGCCTACTCGGACAGCACCGCGGATCTGCCGCTGCTGAAGGCGGCGCGCGCGCCGGTGGTAGTCAATCCGAAGGCCAATCGCGAAGCGCTGTTCCGGCAGGTGCTGCCGGCGGGCACGCCGATCCTCAACTGGGGATGTCGCGATCGCGGTGGCAAGGCGCTGTAGCGCCTGGTGCCGAAAGCGTACCGTAAGCGGCTCCGGCCAGGTCACGGCTGCGACGAGGTCAGGCCTTGCCCATCGAGTCGGCGGGCAAGCAGTCGGCGATGCACGGCACACGGCCGGCAGTCGGTGACCGAGCGCACCCGGCCACATCAGCCCGCATGCCGTGCGACATGCGGTTCGAGCTGCGGTTGGTGCAGGGCTGCACCAACCGCTACCGCTTAGCGGGTGCCGTAGAGCACGACGGTCTTGCCGCGTGCATGCAACAGGCCGTCGGCCTGCAGTTTCTTGAGCACGCGCCCGGCCATTTCACGCGAACAGCCCACCAGCCGTGCCAGTTCCTGCCGCGACACGCGCAGCTGGGTGCCCTGCGGATGACTCATCGCTTCCGGCTCCTTGGACAGGTCGTGCAGGGTGCGCACGATGCGGTCGGTCACGTCCAGGAACGCCAGGCGGCTGGCTTTCCTTGTGGTGTCGAGCAACCGCTTGGACAGCTGGACGCCAATCGCATACAGGATGCGCGGCGCATCCGGCGACAGACTGGTCTGGAACAGCTGCTGCAGCCGCTCGTAGCTGATCTCGGCCAGCTCGCACTGGGTGCGGGTGCGCAAGATCACCTCGCGGGTATCGGATTCGATGAACAACCCCATCTCGCCGACGAACTCGCCGCTACCGAAGTAGCCCAGCACCAACTCACGATCGTCATCTTCCTCGGCAATGATGCTTACCGAGCCACTGATCACATAGTAGAGCGTGCCAGCCGGGTCTCCTGGCCGGAACACATCGGTCCGGGTCGGATAGCGTCTGCGATGGCTGTGCGCCAGGAAACGCTCGATCGTGCCCGCGTCCAGCGCCAGAGAAGGGGTAGCGTTACGTACCGTCGTAGTCACAACCGTCGTGTTTCCTGGGCTCATGGTAGTTCCGCGTGTAATTCCTGAAGCTTAACGGCATGAGTCATGCAAGGTAAACCATTCTTAACGTCGGCATTTCGTTGCTGGGATCTTTGGCTCATAATTGTTTCCTTTCCCGCCTTCCATAAGGACAGACCGACGTGGTCAAGCCGTTGCCTCGCCTGAGGCTACAGGGGTTCAACAACCTCACCAAGGCGTTGAGCTTCAACATCTACGACGTCTGTTATGCGCGTACCGAAGAGGAGCGTCAGCGCTACATCGAATATATCGATGAGCAGTACGACGCCGATCGTCTGACGCAGATCCTGACCGATGTTGCCGAGATCATTGGCGCCAACATCCTCAATATCGCACGTCAGGACTACGATCCGCAGGGCGCATCGGTCACGATCCTGATCTCGGAAGAGCCCGTCATCGACAAGAAGCAGGCCGGCAAGGAGCTGATCTCCGATGCGGTGGTCGCTCATATGGACAAGAGTCATATCACTGTCCATACATACCCCGAGACGCATCCGCAGGAGGGTATCGCCACGTTCCGTGCCGATATCGACGTGGCCACCTGTGGCGTGATCTCGCCGCTGAAGGCGCTGAACTACCTGATCGAGAGTCTGGAATCGGACATCGTGATCATGGACTACCGCGTCCGTGGCTTCACCCGCGATGTGAAGGGCAAGAAGCATTACATCGATCACAAGATCAACTCGATCCAGCACTTCCTTGCCAAGAACGTGAAGTCGCGCTACGAGATGTTCGACGTGAACGTCTATCAGGAAAACATCTTCCACACCAAGATGCACCTGAAGGACTTCGACCTGGACCAGTACCTGTTCGAGGAACGCGCCAAGAACCTCTCGTTCAAGGAGCGCATGAAGATCGAAACGCTGCTCAAGCGCGAGATCGAAGAACTGTTCCACGGGCGCAACCTGAGCGAGTAAGCGCAGCGAGCGAGCTGGTGCGCGGCTGCCTGCAGGCGCGCGAAAGAACCAAGGCGGGACGGCCCGCCACGCGATGACCTCGCGTTCCACAGCCGACGGCGGCCCAGTGTGCAAACACTGGGTCGCTTTTTTTTTGTGCGTTTTTCAACTGAGGAGTACTGCGATGCCCTGGATCTACCTGCTGCTGGCCGGCCTGTTCGAAATCGGCTTTGCCATGGGCCTGAAGTACAGCGACGGCTTCACGCGCTTGTGGCCGACGGTGCTGACCATCGGTCTGGCAGGCATCAGCCTGTGGTTTCTGACCCAGGCGCTGAAGACCATCCCGGTAGGCACCGGTTATGCGATCTGGACCGGGATCGGCGCGCTGGGCGTGACCATCGCCGGCATCGCGCTGTTCGGCGACAGCGCCTCATGGTCGCGTCTGGCCTGCATCGGCCTGATCGTGGCCGGGGTGATCGGATTGAAGTTGGTGGGGTAGGCGTGGTCAGCCCCGGTGGTCAGTCCCACTGCGTGGGTCTGCCCCCCCAAGGTTTGCTACGCAAACCTCGGGCCCCACTCCGTAGCATCCTATCCCCGCGCCTTCGGCGCGCCCCCTTAACAAAGGGGGCTCTGCTCTAGGTGGGTATTGCGAGGTGTGGAGCCTGATTTGCTCGGATGCGGCCAGCGGCAAGTCGCCAATCCCCAATCCCCAATCCCCAATCCCGCCGGCTACAGCCGGTACGCCACGGCTTTCATGAGTCTGGAGGCCAGGGCCATGGCGCTGGGGATCGGTGGCGGGAGGGGGCGGGCGCCGGCCTGTTCGGCCTGGTCGGCGTGGCGTGCCTCGTCGATCTTCATCACGCGCAGGATCGCGCGGCTGCGCTGGTCGACCTCCGGCAGGGTTTCCAGGTGTTCGTCCAGATGGGCTTCGACCTGGCGCTCGGTCTCGACCACGAAGCCCAGGCTCCAGTCGTCGCCGCGCAAGCCGGCCAGGGCGCCGAGCGCGTAGCTGCCGGCGTACCAGAGCGGGTTGAACAGGCTGGGGCGGCTGTCCAGCTCGTGCAGGCGGTCGGCACACCAGGCCAGATGGTCGGTTTCTTCCTGCGCCGCCTCCAGCAGATGCTGCTGGGTGTGGGCGTCGCGGGCGACCGCGGCCTGGCCGAAATACAGGCCTTGCGCGCAGACCTCGCCGACGTGGTTGATCCGCATCAAGCCGGCGGCGTGGCGACGCTGGTCCGGTTCCAGTGCGACGTCGGGGGTGTCGGCGGCCGGGTTGGGCCGCTCGGCGGGCGGATTGCCGAATACCGTGTCCAGCGCGCGCTGGGCTTCGACCAGCAGCCGGTCGAGCGGGCCATGCAGTCGGAAAGAGGAGGTCTGGGTCATGCGCCGATTCTGGCCCCCGACCGAGCCGCTGCCAACCGCCAGCACTCCGGCCGGCCGGCGACTTGCGTGGCCTTGTATTGTCCCGTACAATCCCGCCTCTTCTGTTTCGCCTTCACAACGCGTGGCAAAGTTCCAGCGGTCATTGCCGCTGCAATCCGCCCGACCACTCAAGAGTTTTCTCATGACTACGTTCACCGCCAAGTCCGAGACCGTCCAGCGCGACTGGTATCTCGTCGACGCCGCCGGCAAGACGCTCGGCCGTCTGTCCACCGAACTGGCCCGCCGCCTGCGCGGCAAGCACAAGCCGGTTTATACCCCGCACGTCGATACCGGCGATTACCTCGTGGTGATCAATGCCGAGAAGATCGTGGTCACGGGCAACAAGCTGAAAGACAAGAAGTATCACCGCTTCACCGGCTACATCGGTAACCTGAAGACCGAGAGCCTGGAGCAGGCGCTGGAGCGCCACCCGGAGCGCGTGATCGAAATCGCCGTCAAGGGCATGCTGCCGAAGGGCCCCCTGGGCCGCACCATGTACCGCAAGCTCAAGGTCTATTCGGGTGCCGAGCATCCGCACGCCGCCCAGCAGCCGCAAGTTCTGGATATCTAATCATGGCTATCACGCAAAACTACGGCACTGGCCGCCGCAAGTCCTCCACCGCTCGCGTGTTCCTGCGCAAGGGTACCGGCAACATCACCGTCAACGACCGTCCGCTGGACGAGTTCTTTGGCCGTGAGACTGCACGCATGATCGTGCGTCAGCCGCTGGAACTCACCAAGAACACCGAAAGCTTCGACATCCTGGTCACCGCCTCCGGCGGCGGCACCACCGGTCAGGCCGGTGCGATCCGTCTGGGCATCGCCCGTGCACTGGTCGAGTACGACGAAACCCTGAAGTCCGAGCTGCGCAAGGCTGGCTTCATGACCCGTGACGCCCGCGAAGTCGAGCGTAAGAAGGTCGGTCTGCACAAGGCCCGTCGCGCGACCCAGTTCTCCAAGCGCTGATCCATCGCGTTTGCTGCGTCCCGGTTCGCCGGGGCGCCCGCTTCAAAAGCCCGGCCATGCCGGGCTTTTGTCGTTTCGGGGGTGCGCATCGTGACTCTGCGCTCGGCGGCCTGGGTGTGCTGGGTCGCAGGGCAGGTCTTTGCGGGGCCGGGTCTGGCAGCTTCACAGGGGCGGCATGGCCCTCTTCTCGTGCCAACAACCTGGCGGCGGCCGCTGCGTCTGTGCACGGCCGCCCGGGGTGATGCCATGCGGGTGGCCAGGTTCCGGCAGTGGTGCCTGTCTGCCTGGCCGACGCAGCACGCCCATTCCGGCAGTTTGGGGCACCTGCGGCCGATCCCTGTGCGCCCTTGGTGCGGCAGTGGTTGGTGCGGGCTATTCCCGGTGGCTGCCGGGGCGGATCATCGGGCAACAAAAAAGGCCCGATCGTCAGATCGGACCTTCTGTGTTTGGCTGCCCCGGATGGATTCGAACCACCGATGCCTGAGTCAGAGTCAGGTGCCTTACCGCTTGGCGACGGGGCAATAAAACGTGTTGGGCCAAGATTATTGCATGCCTGTGAGCGCATGAACACCTTGGTGGCTATGGGTGGACTCGAACCACCGACCCCAGCATTATGAGTGCTGTGCTCTAACCGGCTGAGCTACATAGCCTAGGGAGCCGGCAATTCTTACCAAGCGCTCGCGTGTTGTCAAGCATTTCGTTTTCAGCTTGTGAGCCGGCCGTCGCCGTGGCAGAGTCGGTGACAGTAGATTTTCAGGAGTCCGCATCGTGATCGATCCGGACGGTTTCCGGCCAAACGTCGGCATCGTGCTGATGCGAGAGGATGGTCAGGTGTTCTGGGCACGACGTGTGCGCAGGGACGGCTGGCAGTTCCCGCAAGGTGGCATGAATACCGACGAGACACCCGTGGAAGCCATGTACCGCGAGTTGCGCGAAGAAACCGGGTTGTTGCCCGAGCATGTCGAATTGCTCGGTGCCACCCCTGGATGGCTGCGCTATCGCCTGCCGAGCCGGGCAGTACGGCGCAATGAGCGTCAGGTCTGCATCGGCCAGAAGCAGGTGTGGTTCCTGCTGCAGTTCACCGGCCACGAATCCCATCTCAAGCTCGACCACACCGACACGCCCGAGTTCGATCACTGGCGCTGGGTGGATTTCTGGTACCCGGTCGAGCATGTGGTGATGTTCAAGCGCGGGGTCTATGCGCGCGCGCTGCGTCATCTGGCTCCACTGGCGCAGACCATTGCCGGCTCGGCGGCGGTCGGGGTGATGCCCGAGCGTGCGCTGGAGGCCTGGTTGCCGGGCAGCAGTGCGGCCGGGCACGACAGCCCGCGCAAGCGTCCACGCAAGCGGGGCGGGCCTCGTGCGGTTCGGATTAATAATGATTAACGTTTGGAATTGACACCTATTCTCGTTTGCGGTGGAATCAGTGCCGGTCCTCTCCGGATCGCCAGCACCCGACCGATACCGTGTACGTCTGCATCTGTAATGGGGTCACCGACCACCAGATCCGCGAAGCGGCCGAGAATGGCTGCGCCAGCCTGGCCGAGCTGACCATGCGCACCGGCTGTGGTTCAAACTGTGGGTCGTGCCTGGAGATGGCGGGCGATGTATTGAGCCAGGCCCATGCGAGCCGCGCGCTGCCCTTGCCCATGCTGGGGCTTGCCAGCGCTGCCTGAGCATTCTCCGGCGCGTCCGCGCGTCGTCGATGACAGGTTGACGGGGCTGGTGGGTGCATTGACGCCTTCCTGGTGCCACCCGCGCCACTGGCGTCGACAGGTCGCCTTGCTGGCCTCCGGCCATGCGCTCGCTCCGGACCGTTGCGGTCATCGGTCAGTCCGCCGCTGGTTCCCTCCGCAGTCCGCAGCGACTGCTCGACGCAGATCGATAGAGCTCCGCTCCCGCGACAGGCCGTACGACGATCCAGCCGGGAGCGGGCAAGCGTCCCGCAACTGATCACGATTCGCGTTCCTTCATGCGCCGCGGCAACGCGCTACAGTGCGGCCGGCTCACTGTCTCGGAGACATCGCATGAAGGGCGATACCAAGGTCATCGAGTACCTCAACAAGGTGCTCTACAACGAACTCACTGCGATCAACCAGTACTTCCTGCACGCCAAGATGCTGAAGAACTGGGGCCTGAAGGAACTGGCCGAGCATGAGTACAAGGAATCCATCGACGAGATGAAGCATGCGGACAAGCTGTCCGACCGCATCCTGTTTCTCGAAGGACTTCCCAATTTCCAGGCGCTGGGCAAGCTGCGCATCGGCGAGAACCCCACCGAGATGTTCCGCTGCGATCTGGCGCTGGAGCGTGAGGCGGTTGCCGTGCTGCGCGAGGCCGTGGCCTATGCGGAGACCGTCAACGACTACGTGAGCCGCCAGCTGCTGGTGGACATCCTGGAGTCGGAAGAAGAGCACATCGACTGGCTGGAAACCCAGCTGGATCTGGTGGCGCGCATCGGCGAGCCGAACTACCTGCTGACCAAGCTGGACGACTGAGGGCCGCTGACCGGGCTGCAGCGCTGCCGGCAGGCGGCGCGTTGATGGGTGGCGTCGGCTCACTGCATCCTGGCTCTTTCTGCCGCCGGGCCTTCGGCCTCTTCCATCGCGAGAACAACGCCGGCGCGCATGAGGTCATGAGCGGTCGGCGTGGCTGTCGCTGCCCGGAAGCTGCATGTACCACGCGCACGCTCTTGCTGCGAGCGCGTCCTTGGCACCCGACTGACAGCCGCTGCCACGGTTTGTTGGCCGCCCTCAGTTGGCGGCGCGGGCCTTGGTCTGCAGGCGGGCGACCTGGCCGAGCAATGCCAGGCGGGCGCGTGCGTATTCGGCGATGACCAGGGCCACCATCACCGAGGGGCGCTCAATGGTGCCGGTACGCGCGGCCAGTTCGATCCGGCGCGCGGCATTGGCCAGCGCCTGGGCGCCGACGTTGGCGCTGGAGGATTTGAGCGTATGCGCCAGATCGCGCAGCTGCATGCTGTCGCGGTTGGTGGCCGCGGTTTCCAGGCGTTCGATCATGCCCGGCGCATCTTCCAGGAACAGCTGCAGGATGGTGATGGTGTCCGCGCCCGCCACCTCGTACAGCTCATCGATCACGCTGTTGTCCAGGATCGGCAAGGCGCGCGCCTGCGCGGCGCTGCTGGCGCTTTCGGGGGCGGCTGCGGCCTGGCTGCCATGGGGCGTGCCGGCTGGCAGCGGTTGACGCGGCAGCCAGCGTTGCAGGCAGGCGTCGAGCTGCTCGCGGGCCACCGGTTTGGACAGGTAGTCGTCCATGCCGGCAGCCAGGCAGCGCTCGCGATCGCCGGCCATGGCGTTGGCGGTCATCGCCACGATCGGGACCGGACGGCCGCCGCTCTCGGTCTCCATCGCGCGCCAGCGGCGGGTGGCGGCATAGCCGTCCAGCACCGGCATCTGGCAATCCATGAAGACCATGTCGTAGCGGGTGGACTCCATGCTGCTCAGCGCGGCGTCGCCATCGGTGGCGGTGTCGGCGTCGAAGCCGAGCACGGCCAGCAGCTTCTGCGCGACCAGCAGGTTCACCGGGTTGTCTTCCACCAGCAGGATGCGCACTTCGCGCGTATTGGCCAGCGCCGGTGCCATCGGCTCGGGAATCATCGCCGCGGCCAGCGTGGTGGCGGGGGCCGGCGTTGGATCGGGCGGCAGCACCAGCGAGCGCAGGGTCTCGTCCGGGCTCTGGCGCGGCACCAGGGTGGCATGGTCCTGCAGCTCGGCAGGCACCGGCTCGTCGCCATACAACCAGATCAGGCGCGCGCCACCGAGGTCGTCCGGGCGCGCAAGTGCGCGATGCACGGCGCGCGCGCTGTAGCGCAGCGTGTCGTGGTCGGCAATGACGCAGCGGAAGCCTTCGCCGTCGCTGTGGCGACGCACCCGTTCCAGCGCTTCCTGGGTGGTCTCCATCAGCACATGCGACACCCCCCAGCCGTCGAGCAGGCGCTTGAGACGTTGCGACAGGCGTGTGTCGGAGCTGATCACCATCACCCGGGCGGCATCGGCGCCGCTGTTCTGCTGCAGGTCGCCGATGACCTTGAGCAGCGGAATCTCGAACCAGAACGTGGCGCCGCGCCCGGGCTCGGACTCCACGCCGATGCGGCCGCCCATCAGGTCGATGATGCGCTTGCAGATCGCCAGTCCCAGGCCGGTGCCGCCATACAGGCGCGTGGTGGAGGCGTCGGCCTGGGCGAAGGAGCGGAACAGGCGCGCCTGCTGATCCGGGGCGATGCCGATGCCGGTATCGCGCACCTGGAAGCGCAGCAGGTGCTGGGCGCGGGTTTCGCCCAGGCGGCGCAACTGGATGTCGACGCTGCCGCGCTCGGTGAACTTGATCGCATTGCCGATCAGGTTGCCCAGCACCTGGCGCAGGCGGATCGGGTCGCCGCGCACCAGCAGGCGCACCGATGGCTCGATATCCAGCCCCAGGCGCAGCTGCTTGCCTTCGGCGGTACGCTGCAACAGCTGTACGACGCCGTCGAGCAACTCGCGCAGGTTGAAGGTGGTGATCTCCAGTTCGAGCTTGTTGGCTTCGAGTTTGGAGTAGTCGAGGATGTCGTCGACGATGCGCAGCAACTGCAGCGAGCTGCCGGTGGCGGTCTGCAGCATGTCGCGCTGGTCCAGGCTGAGCTGGCCGCTGGAAATGAGCTCCAGCATCGGGATGATGCCGTTGAGCGGGGTGCGGATCTCGTGGCTCATGGTGGCCAGGAATTCGCCCTTGGCCAGCGTGGCGGCCTCGGCGGCCTGCTTGGCGCGCAGCAGTTCCTGTTCAAGCTCGCCGTGGCGCTGCAGCTCCTGCTGCAGGCGCTCACGGACGACGTCGGCCTCTTCCAGGCGTTGCGTCAGGGCGTGCTGGGCGCGCGCGCTGCGGTAGCCGGCAGCTGCGGCACACAGGCCGAACCCCACTGCCAGCGCTGCAGCGGCGGCCGTCACCGTGCGCCACGGCCCGTCGATGGCCGACCACTGCAGGCCCGCACCCAGCGCTGCGACCAGCGCAGCCAACACGGCCAGGCCGCTCCAGGCGCGGAGGCCTCCTGCCCGCGCTGTCACTCAGAGCACCGCGTTCGTGAAGTCGAAGTCCAGTTCCTTGCCGACCGTCTGCACCAGGTTGCCCTGGATGAAGTCCACGCCACTCATCCACATCGCCGCGGCCGACTGCGGGTCCTCGATGCGTTGGCCGATGATCAGCAAGCCACGCTGATGGGCGATATCGATCACGCCGCGCAGTTCGTCGCGGACTGCCGCATTGCCATGGGCATCGGCGAAGCGGTTGGCCATGCGCACGAAGCTCAGCGGCAGCTGGCTCAGCAGCGCGTTGGCTTCGTCGCCGGGCTCGAACTGGCTCAGGCAGAACTGCACGCCCGCCTGCATCAATCTGGCGCAGAACTGCTGCACGGTGACTGCGTGGATCAAGGCATCGTCCAGGCGCAGGTCGACGATCAGCGATTGCCCGGCCACGCCGCGCTCGACCAGCGCCTTGAGCAACCAGTCGGCGAAGGCATCGCGCGCCAGCGTGCGCGGCGACTGCGACACGAACAACCGCAGCGGCGGGTGGGCGTGCTGGTACAGATGCAGCAGGCCGAGCGCGTGGTCCATGACCTGCTGGTCCAGGTCGGCGATACGTCCGGCCGCTTCGGCGGCGGGAATCACCTGGCCGGCCGACAGCAGCGTGCCGTCGGCCTGGCGCAGCCGCAGCAGCACCTGGTATTGCGCCGTGTCGCCACCGGCCACCGCCACGATCGGTTGATACGCCAGTTCGAGCTGGCCTTCGACCAGGCGCAGCTGCTCCTGTTGTTCGGCCTGGCTGGGGGCCAGGTAGGTCTGCACGCCGTCGCTGCGCAGGCGTGCCTGCAGCGCGGTGCGCTCGACCGCTTCCAGCGCGCTGCCGGTATCGTCGAAGCCCAGGCCCAGCGGTGCCACGCCGATGGCGCAGCGCACGTGCACCGATTCTTCCTCGCGCACCGGGAAGGCATGGGCCGACAACCGCTGGCGGATTTCCAGCGCCTGCTGTTCCAGGCTGGATTCGGGCATGTCCACGCCCAGCAGCAGGAAGCTGTTGTCGTTCAGGCGCGCCAGCGGATACGGCTGCGCGGCACTGGCCAGGCGATGCCCGGCCTGGGTCATCAGGCGCTCATAGGCGGCATAGCCATAGCGCTCGCGCAAGCCGAGCGCGCTGGCGATTTCGATGAAGAACAACCCGCCGGTCTGCTTGCGCGCCAGCGCATCGGCGAGCAGTTCCATCACATGGGCACGTGTCGGCAGGCCGGTCTCCGGATTGCTGCGCACGTTGACCTGTTCACCGACCTGCTGCAGTGCCTGCTGGCGTGCGCGGCGGATGCGGTTGGACACCGCGGCGATCAGGTGACGCGGGCGGATCGGCTTGGTCAGGAAGTCGTCGGCGCCGCTGTCGAGCACTTCGAACTGACGCTCCGGATCCGGGTCGCCAGTGAGGAAGACGATCGGCAGCAATTGCTGGCCGGGCTGCTGGCGGATCAGGGTGGTCAGGCGGATGCCGTCCAGCTCGGGCATGTGCAGATCCATCAAAATCAGATCCGGGTGGTAGTCCTGGATCGCCTGCGGCACGCTGGCGGCGGTCATTTCCACCTGCGCATGCATGCCGGCACCGTGCAGCACGCTCTGCGCGAACAGCGCCTGCGAGCGGTCGTCCTCGACGATCAGCACGCGGTACGGTGCATCGGCGGCCATGGTGTCGTCGCCCTCGCGCGACGCCGAGACAGTCGCCAGCGTCGGCGCTGCAGCCGTCGCTGGCGCACTGCCGCCTGGCGCGACGGCCTGGGCTGGTGCCATCGGCAGGATCGATGCGGGTGCGGCAGCGGGCGCGGGAATGATGGCGGCAATCACGGGCTCTGCCGGGTTGGATGCCGCTGCGGCCTCGTCGGCCCAGCGGCGCCAGTAGTCGGCCGGCGGTGTCTCGGCGCGCAGTGGACGATTACGCGTGGCGGTGTCGTCACGGGTGAAAGGAACCGGATCTCGGGCGGCCATCAATACTCCCTGCAGTCGCGATGATTATGCGATGAACTTCACGATAGCGGGGAGCGACGTGCAGCCGGCGTGGTGGCAGGGCGCATCGGCGCAACCAGCCGCCGCATGCCCCGCCACAGAAATCGCCACACCCACCAGACCACCAGCGTAGCGAGCACGCTGGAGCCCACCGCAACACTGAGTGCCAGCCATGGGTGCGCCAGTGCCAGCGCCAGGGCAGTGGTGGCGATGGTGTCCTCGGCCAGCGAGGCGACCCAGTTGCTGGCCGGTTCCGGCGAGGTGTTGAGCAAGGCGCGGGTGCCGGCCTTGAGGGTGTGGCTGGTCAGCGCCACGCCGGCGCCTGCGGCCAGCACGCCGGTGCTCAGGTCACCGTCCGGCGACAGCGTGGCCGCCGCCAGGAAGGCGCCGGCGGGCACCCGTGCCAGCGTCTGCAGCAGGTCCCAGCCCGAATCCACGCCGGGGATCTTGTCGGCGAAGAACTCGGCCACTGCCAGTGCACCGGAGGTGCCCAGCACCCACCACGACTGCGCCGGATGCAGGGCCGGCGGCAGCTCGATCCAGCCGAGCAGGCCGGCCAGGCCGACACCGAAGACGGTGAGATAGACACGGATGCCGGCCAGCCAGGCCAGCAGGATGCCGATCACGAACAGATGGGCTTCGCTCATGGCGTTGCTTCCTGCGAACAATGCGGAACTATCGGATAACCGCGGTCCAGCGCCAGCACGATGGTTGCCGACGCTCTGGCACACTACGCCGCCCATGACTGCGCCGGCCCGTCCGGACCCGATGCCCATGCGACCAGCCGCACGCGTTCAGATCGTCCAACGTGACTCCGGCGGTGGCCGTTCCGGCGGCCGCTGGCGGTGGCTGGTGATCGCGCTGGTGTGGCTGGCATCGCTGGGCGGGGCATGGTGGATGGCCAGCCGTACCGCTGCGCCGCGCCTGGTCGAGGCCGAGGCGGCGTTGCAGCAGGCGCAACGCAGTCAGGCCCAGCAGCGTCGGCAGATTGCGCAGTTGCAGCAGCGCCAGGTCAATCTGGAAATGTCCGACAAGATCAGCCGCGCCGCCAACACCGAAGTGCAGGCCTCGCTGGCCGAGCGTGACGAGCAGATCGCCGCACTGCGCGCGGATGTGGCGTTCTACGAGCGCCTGGTGGGCTCCACCGCGCAACGCAAGGGGCTCAACGCACACTCGGTGCAATTCAGCGCAGAGGCCGGCGGCACCTGGAACTACAGCGTGGTGCTGACCCAGAACCTCAACCGCGGCGCGATCAGCCAGGGCCAGCTGCGCTTTACGGTGGAAGGCGTGCGCGCCGGCAAGCTGGTCACGGTGAACTGGAACGAGCTGCACCAGAAGCCGGATGCGGCCGGGCAGGCCTACTCGTTCCGCTATTTCCAGCAATTGGACGGCAGCGTGATCCTGCCGAAGGATTTCACTCCGCAACGTGTCAAAATCACCCTGAGCGGCGACGGGGCGCCGGTCAATCAGACATTCGACTGGAAAGTCGCCGGGAGTGGCGCGGGGGAGTAGCTCATGTTCGGAAACAAATCCAACCGTGGTGCGCAGACCGTGGTCGATACCTTGATCGGGCCGCAGGTGGTCATCCGCGGCGACCTGGTGTTCAGCGGCGGGCTGTATGTGGAAGGCCGCATCCTGGGCAAGGTGATCGCCGAAGACGGCGCCGGCGCCATCTTGACGGTGGCCGAGCAGGGCAGCATCGAGGGCGAGGTACGCGCGCCGGTGGTGATCATCAACGGCCAGCTGACCGGCGATGTGCATGCGGCCGAGCGGGTCGAACTGGCCGCCAACGCGCGGGTGCAGGGCAATGTGCATTACCAGGTGGTGGAGATGAGCGCCGGTGCGCAGCTCACCGGGCGCCTGATCCATGCCGCCACCGCCGGCGCGACCGCCGCGTTGCCGGCGCCGGACGCCGGTCGTGCCGAGCCCGCCAAGGCCTTGCAGGCCGAGACTGCCGAGGCCTGAGTGCGTGGCCTGCGGCTGAAGCGGGGTGTCGGGTTTGGCAGGCAGCGCTTGAAGTGGGGCCGCCTGGCCCCCATGCTGACGCCATGAGCACGCTCGTTTCGCTTCCCACCGCCGCCCCGGCCCCGGACTACCAGTCCATCGACCGGCCGCTGAACTTTTCCGTGGCCGCCGCCAGCAAGGTGCGCGAGCTGATCCAGGAAGAAGGCAACGCCGAGCTGGCGTTGCGCGTCTATATCCAGGGGGGCGGCTGTTCCGGCTTCCAGTACGGCTTCGAGTTCGACGAGAACCGCGCCGAGGACGACCTGGCCGTGGCCACCGACGGGGTGACGCTGCTGGTCGACCCGCTGAGCCTGCAATACCTGATGGGCGCGGAAGTGGACTACACCGAAAGCCTGACCGGGGCGCAGTTCGTGATCCGCAATCCGAATGCCAAGACCACCTGCGGGTGCGGCAGCAGCTTCAGCGTCTGAATCGGCGCGGTTGCCGGTGTTTGAGGCGCGGGCGATCTGCTGCGTGCAGCGTTTCCATGTTCAGCGCGGCGTGGTGAGTGCGGTAGCGGCATAAGTGCGGCGACAGGGCCGCATGCGGTACGTCGCCTGTGCATTGCGGATCTCTTGGACGCGATGCATGTCGCGCGACACCAACACCGATACCGATACCGTTTGCCGGGCGCAGTCAAACGCCGAGCGATGTGCGCCACGGACCGCGCAGACGATCGCCACCGGGACGAATGCCACGGGGTGGTATGGCGCCACGCGCCATCGATATGCATGTCTAACGCGCTGTAAACATTTGCGTGCTGCGGGTTTCGCCATGCGCGCGCAAGCTTCGTGCGCGTGAGCTGGAGCGCGTGCGGCGATGGCCATACTGCACGCACGCCCAAGCGCCGGTGCCCGGACATGCTCGCTTCATTCATGCATCGCGTCTTGTCTTGCCTGACACACGCGGGCCTCGCCACTGCGCTGAGCGAGCGTGCCGCGCGCGATGCCGATTCCACACCATGGCGCAGTAAGCGCATCGCCACGCGTGCGTACGTGGATCGGGCAGCTGATCCCGCTCCTTTGTCGCGCCGGCTCCCCCGCCCCTTGCATCCATCCATGAGAGAACGTCTCACCATGTTGCAGATCAGAACCCGATCGGCGTTTGGCCTGCTGGCCATGCTTGGCATCGCCAGCGCAGTGCTTGCACCCGGTGCGCAGGCGTCACCCGCGCGCGGCAGCTTGCTCAGCAGCAATTTCCTAACCAGCTACACCCGCGATGCGATTGCCGCATTGCTCACCGCCGAGCCGGCGACCGAACAGCCCAGATGCAACGTGCGCGTGGCCGAGTTCACCTATGCCACCGTCGGCGTCGATGGCGAGCCGGCCACGGCGTCGGGCGTGGTGCTGATTCCGGGTGGCGAGCGTTGCACCGGTCCGTATCCGTTGCTGGGCTGGGGGCGGTCGACCGCGACGCTCCGCAACGAGGAACAGGCCAAGGACATCCGTGATGCCAAGGGGAACGACCCGCTGGTCACCCGTTTGGCCAGCCAGGGCTATGTGGTGGTCAGCAGCGATTACCTGGGGCTGGGCAAATCCAGCTACGGTTTCCATCCCTACCTGCATAGCGCATCCGAGGCCAGTGCGACGATCGATGCGCTACGCGCGGCACGCAGCGTGTTGCAGCGGCTGAAGACGCCGTTGTCCGGCAAGGTGATGCTGTCGGGGTATTCGCAAGGCGGCCATGCCGCACTGGCAACCCAGCGGGAAATCGAGGCGCATCTGTCCAGCGAGTTCCATCTGGTGGCCAGCGCGCCGATCTCCGGGCCCTACGCGCTGGAGCAGACCTTCGTGGACAGCTGGAGCGGGAGCAACGCCGTCGGTGAAAGCAGCTTCGGCATCATTCTGGGCAGCTACGCGATCGTCGCGATGCAGCACACGTATCGCAATCTCTATCTGGCGGCCGGGCAGGTGTTTCAGGATCCGTGGGCGGCCAGGGTCGAGGGGCTGTTCCCCGGCAAGCTGGGCCTGACCGATCTGGTGCTGGGCGATAGGCTGCCCGGGATCGATCAGCTCAAGGTGTATTTCCAGCCCGGCTTCTACCGTGACTTCGCCAGCAACCCGGACAATCCGTTCCGCAAGGATCTGGCACGCAACGACGTGCTGGACTGGGCGCCGCAGACGCCGACGCTGCTGTGCGGTTCGTCCAACGACGCGACCATCCCGCTGAAGAATGCGGTGACCGCCATTGCCGGTTTCAAACGCCGCGGCAGCACCCAGGCAGCGCTGGTGGACATCGGCAGTGGCGACCCCAACGACAACTCGGCTTTCGTGCATCTGACCACCAATGAGCCGTGCATCGTCGCCGTACGGCATCAGCTGCTGGACAAGCAGCGCTGAGGCCTGGATGGTGAGGCGCTGCCAGCGCCGATGATCGGTCGCGTCCCGGGTCCGCCTGGACGCGTCACGCTCCGATCGAGGCCTTGTCGCTGTTGCAGGCGACAAGGCTGAGCATGCCCGGATTCGACCTGGTTGCCGCAACGCCGTGCCGATCGCGCGTGCCCTGCCGTGCGGCGCAGCGCGCAATGTGACGCAGTCAGCACCGTCGGCGAGCGCGGGCCCGTGGCAACGTCTGAACGCGCGCCGCCAGCCGGGCCTGCATCCGTGGCGCGCCGGTTGCAGGCGATGCCGATTATCGGCAGGCTTGCGCCGATGTCAGAGCCTTCCTTTTCCGCCTCCGGTTTTGCCTTCACCCACGCGCCGCTGGATCGCGGCGATCTGCTGCGTGACGATGCTGCTGCGCTGGCGCGTCTGTGGCCGCAAGGCCGCGTGCTTCTGCTCGATGCCAAGGGCACCGCGCTGGCCGATGCCGATGGCCAGCCGCTGCTGATGGACGGCGCCGCGCTTGGCGAAGCGCCGGACGGAGCGATCTTTCTGGGGCTGCGCGATGAGGTCGGCTGGTTCTGCCTGCCGTCCGATGTGCCGGGTGTGGAAGCGCCGCAGCGCATCGACCTGCGCCAGGCCGCCGCCGACTGGCCGGCAGACGTCTCCACCGCGTTCGCCTACGCGCGCGCGATGCTGCACTGGCAGTCGCGCACGCGCTTTTGCGGTGTCTGCGGCGGGGCGATTGCATTCCGGCGGGCCGGCTTCATCGCCCATTGCACGCAATGCCAGACCGAGCATTACCCGCGCGTGGATCCGGCCATCATCGTGGCGGTCAGCGATGGCGCGCGCTTGCTGCTGGGGCGACAGGCGAGTTGGGCGCCGGGGCGCTACTCGGTGATTGCCGGCTTTGTCGAACCCGGCGAGTCGCTGGAGCAGACCGTGGCGCGCGAGGTGTTCGAGGAAACCCGTGTGCAGGTGCAGGACTGCCGCTACCTGGGCGCGCAGCCGTGGCCGTTCCCGGGCGCGTTGATGCTGGGCTTCAGCGCGCGCGCTGCGGCAAGCGAAGTGCCGCAGGTCACCGGCGAACTGGAAGACGCGCGCTGGGTCAGCCATGCCGAGGTCACCGCGGCACTGGCCGGCGACGGCGAGATCGGGTTGCCGCCGCGTATTTCCATCGCGCGCGCGCTGATCGAGCATTGGCATCGCGTCCATGGCTGAGCCGGGGCGAGCGGCGCAGCGCACGCAGATCGGGTGCGCGTGCAGCGGCTCGGCTAGACTCGGCTGAGGAGGCCCACCCATGTTCACCACCCTGGTTGCTGTCGTCGTCGCACTTGCGCTGGGCCACCTGGCGCCCGCCCAGGTGGCGCGGCTGCGGCGTTTCGAATGGTTCGGCCAGTGGCTACGCCGGCTGGACAGCCATGCGGCCGGGCGCGGTGCCTGGCAGGGGCGTTATGGCGTGCTGCTGGCACTGTTGCCGGCCCTGCTGGTAGTGGTGCTGCTGCAATGGCTGCTGGACGATGTGTGGCGCGGGTTCTGGGCCTTGCTGTTCGGCGTGGCGGTGCTGGCCTGGACCTGGGGACCGCGCGATCTGGACCGCGATGTGGAAGCGGTGATCGATGCCGACGCGCCGGCGTTGCGGCGTGAGGCCATCTCGCACCTGCAGGCCGCCGGCGGCAGCGTGCACGAAGATGCGCCGTCGCTGGTGGAAGCGGTGGTGGTCAACGGGCTGCGGCGCTGGTTCGCAGTGCTGTGGTGGTTCTTGCTGCTGGGGCCGTTCGGTGCGGTGCTGTACCGGCTGACGGCACTGGCGGTGGAAAGCCCGCTGTCGGTGCTGCTGCCGCCGCGCAACCTGGCCGGCGCGCGCTGGCTGCTGGCCGCGCTGGAATGGCCGGTGGCGCAGTTGATCACCGTGTCGATGGCGCTGGTGGGCAATTTCGACACGGTGTTCCGTGCCTGGCGTGAAGCGCATGGCAATCGGTGGTCGCTGGAGCCGCATTTTCTCGGTGCGGTGGCGCGTGCCAGCGTTAGTGCCGAACTGCGCGAAGAAGCGCACGACTACACCGATGCAGGGCTGGTGCCGGTGTGGCGCCGCCTGCCGGAAGTGCGCGATGCGATGAGTCTGGTCTGGCGCGTGCTGCTGCTGTGGATGGTGGTGCTGGCGTTGCTGGTGATCGCCGGGTGGGTGCGTTAACACCAGGCCCGATTAGAGGCAGTTAATCACCTGTGCAATCGGTGATAGAAAGCTCAAGAGCATCGCCATTGACGTCCACGAAGAGCCGGCTTCCATCTTCGAACTGGATGACGACTTCGCCAGGTCGGTGACGTCTAACAGACTTAACAATCTTTCCGACTAGTAGCTCAGTGGCGTGCTCGGATTCTTGCTCTAAGTTCACAGATTTGATCCTTGCGGTCTAACCCGGCGCCAGCAAGGTAAACGGGTACCACGGCAAGTTTCTGGCAATCCAATACATCGGCAATGCCCATAACCAGAACTTCGGCTCGGACATGACGGCAACCACCGGTGCGAACCAGCGCGCGCGCCAACCGGCCTTCCAGGCGATCAGGCCGGGCAGGGTGCACAGGCCGAGTACGGCGGCCGGGTTCATGGCGAAGGCGCCGGGCAGATCGAAGTGCACCAGCGCATACAGCGCGCGGGTCATGCCGCAACCGGGGCAATAGCAGCCGGTCACGGCACGGAACACGCAGGGCGGGAACGGGCTGTTGCTCGCGTTCGGATCAAAGCGATACAGCAACGACACGCCGAGAGCGGCCACGCTGGTGGCCGCCCCGAGTCCAAGCCAATGGCGTGGACGCAATTCCATTACTGCATGTGCTGCAACTGCTGCATGTAGTCCATGTAGCCCTGCATGCCGCCGGTGGCGACCACGCCGATGTTGATCAGCAGGCCGATCACGGCCAGCACGCTGGTCACGATGCACCAGGTCTTGGCGGTGTTGGAGGCACGCCGTGCGCCGTCGATGTCGCCCTGGTTGAGCAGGCCGTTGACCTTGCTGGAGAACACGATCGCCACGATGCCGGTGATCAGGGCCGGGCAGCACAGGCAGAAACCGAGCACGGTGGAGACGATCGCCCAGATCAGGTGATTGGGGACCGGGCCGGGTGCGGCGCTGGACGAGGGATGGATCGGCGGTGGGATGGCACTCATGGTGAAGCTCCTTGGGTGGTAAACAACAGCGAGATGTTGCAGCGCGTGGGGAAGGCAGCGATGGGCCGCGCAGGCAGCGTCCGCCGGTCACGGCGAACGCGTCTGACACGGTGATGTGGCGTACGGCGACTTCCCCCGGTCCTTCTTGTCGCGCCCGCTAGGCGAGCGCGGCGGCAATACGTGCAATGGCGCACAGGCTACTCGCGGCGCGCGACGGACGCAAAGCCCACGCCGGCCGCACTCATGGCTGATCCTGGCGCAGTGCACGGACCTGCTGCTCGAGCAGCGCGGCGGTCGCCGCGTCGCCGGGAACCGCTGGGCCGGCGGCCACTTCGATATGCGCGCGGATCCGGCGCGGCACGCGCATGCGGCCCAGGCGGGTGTCGCGGCGGCTCCACATGCTCGACCACATGCCGCGCAGTGCCATCGGAATCACCGGCACCTGGCGGCGCTGCAGGATCTTTTCCACGCCCGATTTGAACGCTGCGATCTCGCCATCCCGGGTCAAGGCGCCTTCGGGGAAGATGCACACCAGTTCGCCGTCGGCCAGCGCCGCGTCGATACGGTCGAAGGCCTGCTGCATCAGCGCGGGATCTTCACGCGCGCCGGCGATCGGGATCGCCTTGGCGGTGCGGAATATCCAGCGCATCACCGGGATGCGGAAGATCTTGTAGTACATGACAAAGCGCACCGGGCGCGGGATCACCGCCGACAGGATCAGCGCGTCCATGTAGCTGACGTGGTTGCACACCAGCAGCGCGGCGCCTTCCTCGGGCACATGGCGGTCGATCTCGCGTGCGCGCAGCCGGTACAGCACGCTCACCAGCACCCAGCTGAGAAAGCGCATCAGGAACTCGGGCACCAGGGTGAAGATCCACAGCGCCACCAGCGTATTGGCCAGCGCCAACGCCAGGAAAACCTGCGGAATGCTCAGGCCCGGCAGCGGAATGCGCACGCCCAACAGCACCAGCTGCGGCAACTGCAGCGCGATGCCGATGATGGCGGCGGTGACGATGAACAGCGAATTCTGGATGTTGAGCCCGGCGATCACGCGCGAGAGTTCGGCCTTGGGCGTGCGGCTCTGGATCAACGCGAATAACGGCACCACGAACAGACCGGTGAACAGGCCGATGCCGACCAGATCCACGATCAAGCGCACGCTGCCGGCCTGCTGCACGAACTGGCCGATCGACAGATCGGTGGCGGGCGCAGCGCCCGGGCGTGCGAAATACAGGTCCAGCAGGAAGGCGCTGATGCCGAACGCGCCCAGCGGTACCAGGCCGATTTCGACGGTGCGCCCGGACAGCCGCTCGCACAGCAGCGAACCGACACCGGTGCCGATCGAAAACAGCGCCAGCGCGAACACGTACAGATCCTGCTGCCCACCAAGATTGACCTGCGCATAGGTGGGCAGCTGCGCGGTCAGCACGGTGCCGACGAACCAGAACCACGACACCCCGAGCACGGCGTTGCGTACCGCCGGCGTGCGCCGGGTCAGGCGCATGATGGCGCGCGATTCGGGGATCGGGTTCCAGTTGATCTTCAGCTCGGGCGCGCCGGCGTCGACCTTGGGCACCAGCCGCGCGACCAGGTTGCCGGTGACGGCAATGGCAATCACCGCGGTGGCTGCGGCCTCCGGGCCGTGGCTGCCGGCGATCTGGAAGATCAGCCCGCCGAAGATCATGCCGCACAGGATCGAGATCGAGGTGCCCATCTCGACCAGGCCGTTGCCGCCGGTGAGTTCCTCGGGCTTGAGCACCGAAGGCAGGATCGAATACTTCACCGGCCCGAACAGCGTGGACTGCAGGCCGGTGCAGAACAGCGCAATCAGCAGGATCACCATGTTCTCGGTGAGAAAGCCCACCGCCGCCAGCGACATGATCGCGATCTCCATCGTGGTGGTGATCACGATGAGCTTCTGCTTCTCCAGCTTCTCGGCGATCTGCCCGGCCAGCGCGGAGAACAGGAAGTACGGCAGGATGAACAGTGCCGGCGCCAGATTGGTGTACAGCGTGCGCTGCGCCGCATCGATGCCCAGGTAGAACAACAGGCCGATGATGGCCTGCCGGTAGACGTTGTCGTTGAAGGCGCCCAACGCCTGCACGGCGAAGAACGGCAAGAAGCGGCGCTGCCTGAGCAGGGCGAACTGACTGTGACCGGACATGCAGTTTCCTTTGCGAACGCGCGCAGCCTAGCAGGCTTCCACGGCGGGCTGGTGCATGCCGCTACGCGCGGCGCGGCGTGCGTGCCGATGGCGCGGGCCGCGCGGCCTGGGCGCGCAGCAGCGCCACGAAGGCGCGTGCGGCCGGGGTGGGGTCGGGCCGCCACACCGCATAGGTCGAAAAGCCGAAGCGCTCCTTCAGTGCAACCGTCACCACCCCGCGCATGGCCGCGGCCATGGTCTGCGGCACGATACCCACGCCCAGGTCGGCGGCGACCAGTTCGCGCATCAGATCGGCGTGGGTGACCTCGTATTGCTGGCGTTGCCGCAAACCGGCCTGCGCGAAGGCCGCATCGACGATGCCGCGCACGCCGGCGCCGGCGATCAGCCCGGCCATCGGTTCGTCGTCCAGCTCGGCCAGCGCCACCCGCTTGCGCGTGGCAAAGCGATGGCCGGGCGCCACGATCAGGGCCAGGGCCTCCTCGTGCAGCAGCAGCCGCTGGTCGGGCACTGCGACCTGCGGGCCGACGCCGACCAGCGCCACGTCCAGCCGGCCTTCGCCCAGGTCGTGCAGCAGGGCCTCGCTCATGGCGGTGCGCAGGTGCACGTCCACCCGCGCATGCGCGTTGCGAAACGCGCGCAGCAGCGCCGGCAGCTGCACGGTGGTGAGCGAGGAAATCTGCCCCAGCGTGAGCTGGCCACGCACCGTGCCCAGGGCCTGGGCCATTTCCTCGTGCAGGCGCTCGGCCGCGCGCAAGGTGGCGCGGGCGTTGTGCAGGAATACCTCGCCGGCGGCGGTGGGCCGCACCTGACGGGTGCCGCGCTCGAACAGGCGTGCGCCAAGGGTCTGCTCGATCTTGGCGACCTGGTGGCTGAGCGCCGATTGCACGGTGTTGCAACGGCGCGCGGCGGCGGTGAAGCCGCCTTCCTCGGCCACGGCCACGGCGAACTCCAGTTGGCGCAGGGTCAGCATGCGATCTCAAAACGCGATGGACACAGTGAAAACAATACATTGGAAAGATGCCGCGTCGCTGCCCACACTGCGCCCACTCCTTCAGCAGGCACCTGCCATGACCGTCGAACCGATTGCCCACCCGCCATTGCCGCGCCGGCTGGTGTTGCTGATGGCCGCCGCCACCGGGCTGGCGGTGGCGAGCAATTACTACGCGCAGCCCTTGCTGGAGACGCTGGCGCAGGCGTTCGGGATCCAGGTGCGCAGTGCCGGCGCGGTGGTGACTGCCGCGCAGCTGGCCTACGCGGCGGGGCTGCTGTTGCTGGTGCCGCTGGGCGACCGGCTGGAGCGGCGCGGGCTGATCGTCGGCCTGTTCGTGCTCAGTGCGCTGGGCCTGCTGGTGAGCGCCGTCTCGCACAGCTTCGGCATGTTGCTGGCCGGCACGATCGTCACCGGTGCCAGTTCGGTGGCGGCGCAGATCCTGGTGCCGTTTGCCGCGACCCTGGCCGCCCCGCACGAGCGCGGGCGGGTGATCGGCACGGTGATGAGCGGCCTGTTGCTGGGCATCCTGCTGGCGCGCACCGCGGCCGGGGTGCTGGCCGGTGTTGGTGGCTGGCATACGGTGTACTGGATCGCCTCCGGCCTGTTGCTGGTCACCGCCTGGCTGCTGTGGCGCGGGCTGCCGCGGCACCCGGGCAATGCGCAGCTGTCGTATCCGCAGCTGGTGGGCTCGGTGCTGACGCTGCTGCGCGACGATGCGGTGCTGCGCGCGCGCGCGGTGCTGGGCGGGTTGATCTTTGCCGGCTTCAGCATGTTCTGGACCACGCTGGCGTTCCTGTTGTCCGGGCCCGCCTATGGCTATGGCACGGCGGTGATCGGGCTGTTCGGCCTGATCGGTGCGGCCGGCGCACTGGCGGCCAACCGTTCCGGTCACTGGTCCGACCACGGCCATGGCGACCGCGTCAGCTGGGGCGGGCTGGTGATGCTGCTGCTGTCATGGGGATTGCTGGCGTTTGCGCCGCAGTCGATCGCGCTGCTGATCGTCGGCGTGCTGCTGCTGGATATCGCGGTGCAAGGCGTGCATATCGCCAACCAGAGCGTGATCTACCAGCGCAATCCGAACGCACGCAATCGCATCACCTCGGCCTACATCACCTGCTACTTCATCGGCGGTGCGGTGGGCTCCACGCTGGGCACGGCGGCCTATGCGCAGGCCGGCTGGAACGGTGTGGTGATCGGTGGGGCGGTGCTGGCGGTGGCCGCGCTGGGCTGGGTGGGACTGAGCGTGGCGCGCAAGCAGTGGAAGTAGGCGCAGCGGACGGAGCGACGCCGCAGGCGTTGGACGGGCGTGGCCCGGACGTGCATCGCATGGCCCGGCATCGCGCTTGCGTGCGGACGCAGGCGTGCCTGCTGCGGTGTCCAGGCGCACCGACAACGGTGCGCTAGGCCTTGGTGGCCGCCAGCCGCGTTGGCGTCTCTGTGGGTGCCGTCGTGACCGCCAGGGCCGCGGCACGCAGCTTGGGCAACAGCCGCAGGGTCAGTGCCAGCTGGTCGCGTACCAGGCGCTGCTTGGGCGGCAATTGCACGGCGTGCTGTTCCAGCGCTTCGGCGGTGGCGATTTCCTGGCTTTCGTCGTGCACCGGCAGCGGCTGGCGTTCGCGCAGGGCGGTGGCGATTTCGCCCAGCGCGCGCTGCAGGTAGTCGCCGGCCTGCGCGATGGCGGGATCGTGTTCGCCATCGAGCGCGGCGCGATGGGCGCCAAGCGCGGACAGATAGCCGAGCAGGGTGTTGGACAGCGCCAGGAAGCGGAAGCCGGCGTCCAGGTTGCGCCGATAGCGGCCCGGTTCGCGCAGCATGTTGGACAAGGCCACCGACAACGCGGCATCGGCGTTGTGCATGTCGCGCCGGGCGATGCGGTAGGGCAGGTCGTCGCGCATGCCGCTGGCGTATTGCTCCAGCACCTGGGCCAGGTAGCGCGCGCAGCTGGCCAGCACCGTGGCCATCACCTGGTTGAGGCGGCGGCCCTGCCAGTCCGGCAGGATCAGGAACGAGGCGGCCGCGGCGATCGCGCAACCGATCAGCGTATCGATCAGGCGCGGCCAGATCAGCACGAAGCCATCGCCGAGCAGGTTGAAGCAGAACAGCGCCATCACGGTGATGCCGGCGGTGGCCAGCATGTAGCGATCGGTGCGGGTGATGAAGAAGACCAGTGCGGCGGCCAGTGCCAGCAGCAGTTGCACTTCGGTGCCGGGAAACAGCTGCATCAACGCCCAGGTGGCGACCAGGCCGATCAGGGTGCCGGCGATGCGCTGCACCAGCCGCAGGCGGGTGGCGCCGTAATTGGGCCGGCACACGAAGGCGGTGGTGAGCAGGATCCAGTAGCCGTTGTCGGCATGGATGGACTGCATGATGGCGTAGCCGACCACCAGCGCGATGGCCATGCGCAGGCCGTGGCGGAACAGCACCGAACCGGGCGTGAGTTGCTGCATCAGGCGCGCGCCCATTTCGCGCAAGGTATGCGGCGAGGAATCGCGCAGGCGGGTGTCGAGGTTGTCGCTGGTGGAATCGGATTGCGCCGCTTCCGACAGCTTGCGTTCGATGCTCTGCAGGTTGGTCACCAGCAATTCCAGCGCGCCGAGCAGACGTGCGAGGGCGGGGTCGGCACGCGCGTGCAGGTAGTCCAGCGACTGGCGCAGGTCTTCGGTGGCCAGGCGGCTGTTGTCGCCGTAGTCGAATGGCTGGCGCAGGCGGATCGCTTCGCCCAGGGCCGCGCAGGCCTTGCCCTGCAGCGCGAGCAGGCGCTGGCAGCGGTACAGCACGTCGCTGTGGAAGAACGCGTCGGTCAGCGCTTCGTAGGGATAGTGCGAGGAACTGGCGCGCTCGTGAAATTCCTGCGCCATGTAGTACAGGCGGAAATACAGGCCCGACTGCACGCCCGGCCGCCCCGAGCGGCCGAAGCGGCTCATGATCGCGGTCTTGGCGGCGTTGAGCGCGCCGACCACCTTGGCGTTCTGCTCGGCCAGCGCCAGCCGGCGTGCATGCAGGTCGCTCTGCCGCACCGGTTCGAACAGGTCGGCCTTGAGCCTGAGATAACGGCCCAGCTCGAAGAACAGCCGTGACAGTCGCTCGCGCACCGGGCGGTTGGCAAACAGCAGCGTCCACAGGATCGACAGCACGCCGTACCAGGTGGCGCCGATCAGCAGCAGGGCCGCGCCGTGCCAGGCGATCGACGGATCGTGGCTGCCGTGCTGGTCCATGCCGATCATGGCGTAGATCGACAAGGCCACGGTGGCCTGCGCGATCGAGGCGTAGCGCTCGCCCAGCGCGCCGAGCAGGGTTAGCGAAAACGTCGCCACCGCCATGCCGGTCACGAACGCCAGCGGATACGGAAACAGCAGCACCACCGACGCGGCGGCGGCGGCGAAACACAACAGCGACAGCAGCACCGACTTGATGCGGCCCAGCCAGTTGTCGTCGGTCTCGGCGATGGCGCTGGCGATGGCGCCCAGGAATAGCGCCGGCACCGCGGTGAGCTGCTGCCAGTGCCAGCACACGCCCATCGCCACTGCCAGCGCGATGAACACGCGCAGGCCATAGCTGGCCTTTTCATGGGCCCACAGGCGGCTCAGGCGGGTTTCGAAGGAGGGAGTGGCCACGGTCTCTGCAAGGCAAGGTGCCCGGGCATTATTGCCGCAGGCACGCGCCGCCGGGGTGGAGGGCGGCTAATTCTTTGTCAGTAGGGCAGCGTTTGTGCGGATTGGAGCCGATTGCGCGATGACGGTGCCTGCACTGCAGCCCAGTTGCACGTGCCTGCGCGCAGCCGCGTGAGCTGCGCGTCCGGCCAACTGCACGGGCATGTATCGCGCTTGACGACCTTGCAACGTGTGGTTGCGAGTGCTCAGCCCTGTGCGTCGCGCTCGCGGGCGATCGCACGCCAGCCGATGTCGCTGCGATGAAAGGCGTTGGTCCAGTGGATCGGCTGCAGGCCGGCATGCGCGTTGCGCTGCGCCTCCTGCACGCTGTCCCCCAGGGCGGCAACGCACAGCACGCGGCCACCGGCACTGACGACCTCACCGTTGGCATTTAGTGCAGTGCCGGCATGAAACACCTTGGCGGTGGCCGGCACGGCGTCCAGGCCGCTGATGACCTCGCCGGTGACCGGGGTTTCCGGATAGGGCTTGGCCGCGATGACCACGCCCAGCGATGGGCGCGGGTCCCAGTGCGCCTGCGCCTGGTCGAGCTTGCCGTCGATGGCCGCGTCTAGCAGGTCCACCAGGTCCGATTGCAGGCGCAGCATCACCGGCTGGGTCTCCGGGTCGCCGAAGCGCACGTTGAACTCGATCACCTTGGGCGCGCCGTGCGCATCGATCATCAGCCCGGCGTACAGGAACCCGGTGAACGGCACGCCGTCGGCGATCATGCCCTGCACAGTCGGCTCGACCACCTCGCGCATGACGCGTGCATGCACCTCGGGCGTGACCACCGGGGCCGGCGAATACGCGCCCATGCCGCCGGTATTGGGGCCGGTGTCGCCGTCGCCGACGCGCTTGTGGTCCTGGCTGGTGGCCATCGGCAAGGCGTGGGTGCCGTCGACCATGGAGATGAAGCTGGCTTCTTCGCCATCGAGAAACTCCTCGACCACCACGCGCGCGCCGGCATCGCCGAACGCGTTGCCCGAGAGCATGTCGCGCACCGCGTCTTCGGCCTCGGCCAGCGTCATCGCCACGATCACGCCCTTGCCGGCAGCCAGGCCATCGGCCTTGACCACGATCGGCGCGCCTTTCTCGCGCACATAGGCCAGCGCCGCGTCGACGTCAGTGTGCACGGCGTAGTACGCGGTGGGGATGCCATGACGGGCGAGAAAATCCTTGGCGAAGGCCTTGCTGCCCTCCAGCTGCGCGGCCTTGGCAGTGGGCCCGAAGATGCGCAGGCCGGCGGCGTGGAAGCGGTCGACCACGCCCAGCACCAGCGGCACTTCCGGGCCGACCACGGTCAGCGCCACGGCTTCGCGCTGGGCCAGGGCGAGCAGGCCATCCAGGTCATCGACCTTGATCGCCACATTGCGGCATTTGGTTTCGGTCGCGGTGCCGGCATTGCCGGGTGCCACCAGCACTTCGCTCACGCGTGCGGACTGCGCGATCTTCCAGGCCAGGGCATGTTCACGGCCGCCGGAGCCGATGACGAGGATTTTCATTTTAATGCCGAGATTGGGGAGTCGTGATTGGGGATTGGTTGAAGCAAGGCGGAGACCGGAACAGGAGAGACCAGAGCGACGTTGCCACTCCCGAATCCCGAATCCCGAATCCCGGCTCTATCAGTGCCTGAAATGCCGTACGCCGGTGAACACCATTGCGATGCCGTGTTCGTCGGCGGCGGCGATCACTTCGCCGTCGCGCATCGACCCGCCAGGCTGGATCACTGCCTGGATGCCGGCAGCGGCGGCGGCATCGATGCCGTCGCGGAACGGGAAGAACGCGTCCGACGCCATCACCGAGCCGGCCACCGTGAGCCTGGCTTCCTCGGCCTTGAGCGCGGCGATCTTGGCGCTGACCACGCGGCTCATCTGCCCGGCGCCGACACCAATCGTGCGGCTGTCCTTGGCGTAGACGATTGCGTTGGATTTGACGTACTTGGCCACGCGCCAGGCGAACAGCAGATCGCCCAGTTCGGCCTCGCTGGGCGCGCGCTGGGTGACCACGCTCAGCTCGCCCGGCGACATGCCGCGGTTGTCGGACGACTGCATCAGCAGGCCCGAGCCGATCCGCTTGGTGTCGTAGTTGTTGAGGCCGTTGCCGTGCGGGATCTTGAGCACGCGCACGTTGGCCTTCTTGGTCGCGTAGTCGAGCGCGCCGGGCTCGTAGTCCGGGGCGATCAACACCTCGACGAACTGGCGGTCCAGGATGGCTTTCGCGGTCGCCGCATCGAGGGTCTTGTTGAAGGCCAGGATGCCGCCGAAGGCGCTGGTCGGGTCGGTCGCATAGGCCAGCTCGTAGGCATCGCCGCAGGCCGCGCCCACCGCCACGCCGCAGGGGTTGGCATGCTTGACGATCACGCAGGCGGGCGCATCGAACTGGCGCACGCATTCCCATGCCGCATCCGCATCGGCCAGGTTGTTGTAGCTCAGCTCCTTGCCCTGCAACTGCTGGAAGGTGGCCAGCGTGCCCGGCACCGGATACAGGTCGCGGTAGAACGCGCCGGCCTGGTGCGGGTTCTCGCCGTAGCGCAGGTCCATCACCTTGACGAAGTTGGAATTGATCTGCGCCGGGAACGGGCTGCGCGTGGGCACCGCTTCGGCGCTGTCGGCCACGGCCGACAAGTAGTTGCTGATCGCCGCGTCGTACTGCGCCACGCGGTTGAACGCGGCCACCGACAGCGCAAAGCGCTTGGCCGCCGACAGCTGGCCGTCGTTGGCATCGAGTTCGGCCAGCAGCTCGGCGTACTGCGCCGGGTCGGTGGCCACCGCCACGCGGGCGAAGTTCTTCGCCGCGCTGCGCAGCATCGCCGGGCCGCCGATGTCGATGTTCTCCACCGCATCGGCCAGCGTGCAGTCCGCCCTGGCGGTCACCGACTCGAACGGATACAGGTTCAGCACCAGCAGGTCGATCGGCACGATGCCGTGTTCGGCCATCACTGCTTCATCGACGCCGGCGCGGCCGAGCAGGCCGCCGTGCACCAGCGGGTGCAGGGTCTTGACGCGGCCGTCCATCATCTCCGGAAACCCGGTCAGCTCGGCAACGTCGGTGACCGGCAGGCCCGCCTCGCGCAGCGCCTTGGCGGTGCCGCCGGTGGACAGCAGCGCGACGTTGCGCGCTGCCAGCGCGCGGGCCAGATCGACCAGGCCGGTCTTGTCGGAAACGGAGAGCAGGGCCCGGCGCACGGGCAGGAAATCAGAGGCCATTGGTGGGGGCTATCAAGGCGGGGCAGCCGATATTGTAGGCCGCACCGGCGCTTGAATGGGCTCGACCGCCCGTGATGGCGTCGATCCATGCGCTGGCAGGACACTTCCGGGCGCTGCTGCGGCCGATGCCGGGCACGCTGTCTCGCGGCGGCATCGGCGCCAGCCAGGTGATGCCCGCTGCGGCTGCAGCGTCGTTGCTGGTGGCCGCGCTGGTCGGTCGCGCAGGCCATGGCGGCGTGCGCGACCAGCTGGCCTCGGTCTGCGTCGCTGCCAAAGGTGGCGTTCCCTGTGATCTGCGACAGCGGGGCGCGAGTGCGTGGCGCACCTCGGTGCCCGGCTTGCAGCGATGCCGGGCACCCGATGACGCAGACGACGCGCTCCGGCCACAGGCGTGCCAGGCTTCGATCATCAGGTGATGCGTCGCAACGGGCGATACGTTCGACGCTGCGCGAACGTTGCATCGGCCAGGTAGACGGTTGCAACAGTGCCTGCTGCGCGCGTTGCTGACGCGTTGCCTGACGCCCGTCACCGCTGCGGGCAGTCATCGCCACGATGAAACTGCCAACCGTGCATCGCCTGCAGGCGCGAATGGATCACGCACCTTGAATACACTGCATCTCAGTTGCAGCCCCGCACGGCATTGCCGCGTGACGCGGGGACGCCTGTTTTCGCGGGCGATGGCGCTTCATCTGATGCCGGCATGCGTTCGCGACGCGATGCGGTGAGTGCGCGACACGTTCCTTGATTCGGCTTGTGCACTGACGAACACAATCCGGAGCCGGTCGCAGATTGATCAAAAAAACCGGTCCCCGTGCGTGGCGCACCCAGCTGTTCTTCGGGAATGCGCACCTGTCTTCCGCTGCGGCGACAGTGGCCACGCCGGGCTGACCGACGATCTGTGCTCGCTGACCGATTCGCTCAACCGGTTCACCAGCAACGACGCTCTCGGCGAGGCGTCCCGTCGCTAATTGCTGCAACGGCTGTCGCGCAGGAGCCAGCCTTGCCGTCACTCCCCGCTGCGTCTTGCCGTCACGGCCGTCCATGACCCTGCGATTCAAGCAAGACACCGCAGCGCGCGTGCGCCTGGTGGCGCTCGTCGATGACCAACCGCCGCAGTACCGCGACTGCCCTCGCCAATGGGCGGATCCGTCTCGCCATGACGGCGGGATGACCCGCATCCCTCGATTGGCCAGGGCATGCACGCCGGTTTGCGCAGCTGCCCGGAACATCCTCATGAGAGCAAGCCTATGAATCGCGAAAAAGTCCTGGCCTTACGCACCTGCACGAACAACATGTCCGATCATTGCGGACTGATCTGGCCGCAGTCCGGCAGTGTCGAGTGCCGGCATTGGCAACCCACCATCAAGCAGGAAAACGGTTTGACCGGCCTGTTGTGGGGGCAGGGCACCAATGCGCATCTGAACATGCATGCCGATGCGCATTGGGTGGTCTGCATGGTGGATACCGCCGACATCATCTGGTTGGGCGAGGAGGGAATGATCAAGTTCCCCCGCGCCGAGGTGGTCTACGCCGGCAACCGTGCCGGCGCGATGCAGTGCATTGCCGCGGGCATTGCGCAGCACACCCCGCCCCAGCCGGAGCCGCCTGCAGTCGTTGCCGCGGACTTCATTCCCAAGGCAGCGCAGGCGCAGTTCACTGCGCCGGCCGTCGACAGCGGCGCGCCTTCCACCGCGCCACATCCAGTGGCGGCCAGCGGCATCGACCCACAGGCCGCACAGCCTTCGAATGCGATCTTGCGCACCCGCGAAATCGCCACCTATGGCAGCACGCTCACGGGCGCCGATCAGAGCCAGCTGATCGCCGGCTATGGAAGTACCGAGACTGCCGGTAACGGCAGCGAGTTGATCGCCGGCTACGGCAGCACCGGCGTGGCCGGATCCGACAGCACCATCGTTGCCGGCTACGGCAGTTCCCAGACCGCAGGCGGGGGCAGCACGCTGACGGCCGGCTATGGCAGCACCCAGACCGCGCGGCATGGCAGCGACCTGACCGCCGGTTACGGCAGCACGGAAACCGCAGGGGCAGACAGCTCGCTGATCGCAGGCTATGGCAGTACGCAAACCTCCGGCGGCGACAGCTCGTTGACGGCCGGTTACGGCAGCACCCAGACCGCGCAGAACGGCAGCGATCTCACTGCAGGCTACGGCAGCACCAGCACGGCGGGCACCGACAGCTCGCTGATCGCCGGCTACGGCAGCACCCAGACCTCCGGCGGGGAAAGCTCGCTGACGGCCGGCTACGGCAGCACGCAGACAGCGCAGGACGGCAGTGACCTCACCGCCGGCTATGGCAGCACCGGTACCGCCGGTGCCGACAGCTCGCTGATTGCCGGTTATGGCAGTACGCAGACCTCCGGCAACGACAGCTCGCTGACCGCGGGCTACGGCAGCACGCAGACCGCCCGCACCGGCAGCGACCTCACGGCCGGTTACGGCAGTACCTCCACGGCCGGCGCGGACAGCACCTTGATCGCCGGTTACGGCAGCACGCAAACCTCCGGCGGCGACAGCTCGCTCACTGCCGGCTACGGAAGTACCCAGACCGCGCGCAAGGGCAGCGACCTGACTGCCGGCTATGGCAGCACCGCAACCGCCGGTGCAGACAGCACCTTGATCGCCGGGTATGGCAGCACCCAGACCTCGGGCGGGGACAGTTCGCTCACTGCCGGCTATGGCAGCACGCAGACCGCGCGCAAGGGTAGCGATCTCACCACCGGTTATGGCAGTACTTCCACCGCGGGCGCGGACAGCACCTTGATCGCCGGGTACGGCAGCACGCAAACGTCCGGTGGGGAAAGTTCGCTCACTGCCGGCTACGGCAGCACGCAGACCGCACGCAAAGGCAGCGACCTCACCACCGGCTATGGCAGCACCTCCACCGCCGGTGCCGACAGCACGCTGATTGCAGGCTACGGCAGCACGCAAACGTCCGGCGGCGACAGTTCACTCACTGCCGGCTACGGCAGTACGCAGACTGCACGCAGCGGCAGCGACCTGACCACCGGCTACGGCAGTACCTCCACCGCCGGTGCCGACAGCACCTTGATCGCCGGTTACGGAAGTACCCAGACGTCGGGCGGCGACAGCTCGCTGACCGCCGGCTACGGCAGCACGCAAACCGCCCGCAAAGGCAGCGACCTGACCACCGGCTATGGCAGCACCTCCACCGCCGGTGGCGACAGCACGCTGATTGCAGGCTATGGCAGCACGCAAACGTCCGGCGGCGATAGCTCGCTGACCGCCGGCTATGGCAGCACGCAGACCGCACGCAGCGGCAGCGACCTGACCACCGGCTACGGCAGTACCTCCACCGCCGGTGCCGACAGCACCTTGATCGCCGGGTATGGCAGCACGCAGACGTCGGGCGGCGACAGTTCACTCACTGCCGGCTATGGCAGCACGCAGACCGCGCGCAAAGGCAGCGACCTGACCACCGGCTACGGCAGTACCTCCACCGCCGGTGCCGACAGCACCTTGATCGCCGGGTATGGCAGCACGCAGACGTCGGGCGGCGACAGTTCACTCACTGCCGGCTATGGCAGCACGCAGACCGCGCGCAAAGGCAGCGACCTGACCACCGGCTACGGCAGCACGTCCACCGCCGGTGCCGACAGCACGCTGATCGCCGGTTATGGCAGCACGCAGACCTCCGGTGGCGACAGCTCGCTCACTGCGGGCTATGGCAGTACGCAAACCGCACGCAAGGGCAGTGACCTCACCGCCGGTTACGGGAGCACTTCCACTGCCGGTTCGGACAGTTCACTGATCGCCGGCTATGGCAGCACGCAGACCGCCGGCTTCAAAAGCATCCTGACCACCGGTTACGGCAGCACCCAGACCGCGCAAGAGGGCAGCATGCTCACTGCCGGCTATGGCAGTTCTTCCACCGCCGGCTCGGACAGCTCGCTGATTGCCGGCTACGGCAGCACGCAGACCGCCGGTTTCAAGAGCATCCTCACTGCCGGCTACGGCAGCACGCAAACCGCGCAGGAGCGCAGCTCGCTCACCACCGGTTACGGCAGCACATCGACGGCAGGGCATGACAGTACGCTGATTGCCGGCTATGGCAGTACGCAGACCGCCGGTTACAAGAGCATTCTCACCACTGGCTATGGCAGTACCCAGACCGCGCAGGAAAGCAGTTCGCTGATTGCCGGCTACGGCAGTTCCTCCATGGCCGGCCCGGACAGCTCGCTGATCGCCGGCTATGGCAGCACCCAGACCGCCGGTTACGACAGCTTCCTGACGGCCGGTTACGGCAGTACCCAGACCGCGCAGAGCAGCAGCTGGTTGATCACCGGTTACGGAAGCACGTCCACCGCCAGCTTCCAGAGCTCGTTGATTGCCGGCTATGGCAGCACCCAGACGGCCGGCTACGAAAGTACCTTGACCGCCGGCTACGGCAGCACCCAGACCGCGCAGGAAATCAGCTGGCTCACCACCGGCTACGGCAGCACGCAAACCGCCGGCCATGGCAGCATCCTGACCGCCGGTTACGGCAGCAATTCCACGGCAGGTTACGAAAGTACCCTGATCGCGGGCTACGGCAGCACCCAGACCGCGGGTTACGAAAGCACCCTGACCGCCGGTTATGGCAGCACGCTGACCGCGCTGGAAAACAGCTCGCTCACTGCCGGCTACGGCAGCACCGAAATCGCCGGGTTTTCCAGCACGCTGATCGCCGGTTACGGCAGCAGCCAGACCGCCGGTGGCGACAGTACCCTGACCGCTGGCTACGGCAGCACGTTGATCGCGCAGGACAACAGCTCGTTGACCGCGGGCTACGGCAGCACCGAGACCGCCGGGCAGGACAGTTCGCTGATTGCCGGCTATGGCAGCAGCTTGACCAGCGGCGTGCGCAGCTATCTGACTGCCGGCTACGGCAGCAACCAGATCGCCAGCTATGGCAGCTCGTTGATCGCAGGGCACGAAAGCACCCAGATTGCCGGCCATCGCAGCATGCTGATCGCCGGCAAGCTGAGCTCGCAGACGGCCGGTTCGCGCAGCACGCTGATCGCCGGCATGGGCAGCGTGCAGACGGCGGGCGACCGCAGCAAGCTGATCGCTGGCGCCGACAGCACCCAGATCGCCGGCGACCGCAGCAAGTTGCTGGCCGGCAGCAACAGCTTCCTCACCGCCGGGGACCGCAGCAGGCTCACCGCAGGCGACGACTGCACGCTGATGGCGGGCGACCGCAGCAAGTTGACCGCGGGAAAGAACAGCATCCTGACGGCCGGCGCCAACAGCAGATTGATCGGCAGCCTGGGCTCCACCCTGACCGGTGGCGAAGACTCGGTGCTGATCTTCCGTTGCTGGGACGGCAAGCGCTATACCAACATCATCGCCAAGACCGGAGAAGAGGGCGTCGAGGCCGACACCGCCTACCAGGTGGACGAAGACAAGAACGTGGTCGAGAAGTTCGACGATCCGTTCGATACCATCGCCACCATCGTGCTGGAACAGGGCAGCGGGCCGGCGTCCGCAGGCGACCATGCAGCGGTGACGCACTTGCCGAACTGAGCAATCCCTTCGACCAGGCGATCGGCGTTGCCGATCCAGCACTGCGGCCAACCGCCGAAGACGCGGCGGTTGGCCCAGTCAGATGAAGAGGGCGCGCGACGCGGGGCCACGCCGGGGACTCAGCAGGTCCTGCCTCAAGGCGTGGCAGGGGGGACGAATCAGGCAGCCCTATCGGGCATCAACACTCAGAACATTCCACAACACGCTGCGAAGATCGACCAACGGCCGCGCCACCCCGCCAAGCGTGCCAGCCAGCGCACTGCCAGCCTGCAGCACACCAACGCGCCAACGATTCCCCACTCCTGATTCCCGATTCCCGATTCCCGTCCTACGTCAGCCCGTACTCTTTGAGCTTCTTGCGCAGCGTGGCACGGTGAATGCCCAGCATCGCCGCCGCGCGGCTCTGGTTGCCTTCGCAGTGGTTGAGCACTTCCACGAACAACGGGATCTCCATCTCGCGCAATACGATTTCGTACACATCGTCGGCGTCGCTGCCGTCCAGGTCACGCAGGTAACGGCGGACGGACTGGGCCACGTGTTCGCGCAGCGGCGACTTCGGGGCGCCACGACCGGGGTCAGGGCGAGAGGGGGCTGCGTTCAAAGGAGGGTTCCCAGTGTCACGAAGCCGGGACGCGTGGCCGGCGAGGGGGAGTGAGTCTAGCGCGTGACCTCACCGCTCGCCACGCCCGTGTGGCCATCGGCGCAGGTCGCGTCCGCTCAGCGGAAGTCGAAACTGAAGGCGGCGGTGCTCGCGGCCGGCTCGCGTACGGCAAACGCCACCTGCACCGCCTGGCCCGGCGCGAGCGTGTCCTGCGCGGCCGGTGGCTGGCCCAGATACTCCTGCGGCGCCAGCACGCGCGTGCCGATCACCCGCCCGTCGGCGTCGGACAACGACAGCTGCAGCCACGGCCAGGCCTGCGCCCAGCGCGCCTCGTTGCGGAAGCTGGCCTGGACCTGCAGCACGCCCGGCACCCCGGGCAGCGGGCGCACATCGCGATGGAGCAAGGTCAGCGCGGCCGGCTCGCGCCAGGCCGGCAGCGTGCAGCGCGCCACCGCGCAGGCCGCGCTGGCAAGCGGACGCCAGCGCGCATCGGCGGCCAGCTGCGCGCGGTCGGCGATGACGATCTGCAACGCCAGCAGGCCGACCAGCCCGACCAGCAAGGCCCACTGGCGGCCGCTGGCGCGCAGCCGTGGCCGGGCCAGCCCGCGGCGAGCGAAGGCGGGCGCGGCCTGGGCCGCGAGGGGCTGGAACCGGTCAGGTGCCGCTGCGCCGGCAGGGCCTGCGGCGCTGCCGCCTGGCTCGGCGTCCATATCCGGGTCGATGCCGGGCGCTGGCGTGGCGTCCGGCACGGATGCAACGCCGGACGCAGCGGAGTGCGCGCGCTGCTGGTCTGCGCCGGCAATGCTGCCGGCCGCCACGCCGCCCGGATGTGCGGCGGTCTGCTGTGCAGCGGAAGTGCCGGCGATCGCGGTGCGGGTGTCGCTGGCGCCGGCCGCTGAGCCTTCGGCAGGATCGCCGGGCAGCGGGTGCGCAGTTGCCGTGGTCCAGGCAGGCCGGTCCGGCGCGGTGGCGTCCGCTGCGGCCTGGCCGGCATCGCCGCCTGGCAGGGGGATGCCCACCGGCGCGGGCTCGCTGCGCGGCGCGGTCACCAGCGGCTCGAAGGGCGGCGACACGCCCGGCGCCGCCGGTGCGGCCACCGGCTCGGTTGACGGCGCCGGCGCCAGTTCGCTGGCCGGCACCGGCGGCGCGGGCAGCGGCGGTTCGGCAGCAGGCACCACCGGGGTCGGCAGCAGCGATGGAGCCGCCGGCGTCGCACGCAGGAACGTGGCCAGGGGGCGGCGCGGTGGCGGAGTCTCGGACATCGGCAGGCGTGCAGCGGGAAGGGCTCTATTCAACCACGCGCACGCCAGCGGGCGAACCCGGGTGCGTCATGCGTGCGTGCGACACGCACCACAGGCACCGATACCGCCTCCAATCGACAGCGGGGATGCATCCACCCGGTGGCCAACCGTCGCGCCGCTGTTGCCGCCCTGTCCCGGCCAAGGGCCGCATTCCAGCAACGCCCGCATTCCAGCCAATATGCAAACCGAATTGCCGGCGCCACATCATCCGCATCCGATTGGGCTAGCTGCCAACTCGGAGCGTGTCCACGCAGTTGCGGCCAAAGGCCGTATTCCAGCCCACAAGCGGAAGTCCCGGCGCCACATCATCCGCATCCGATTGGGCTAGCTGCCAACTCCGAGCTTGCCTTCCGAACGACGCCCCGAGCAGCCTGCCCCCGATTCCCGATTCCCGATTCCCGATTCCCGATTCCCGAATCAACGCCTGCGCCGCGTCTTGCCCTCGGCCAGCAGCAGATCGAGCAGGCCGCTGCGCTGGCGCGGGGCCAGCGTGTCGAAGCGGTTCAGCAGCACGCGTTGCTGGTCGTCCAGGTGGCGGTACTGCGCCGGCTCTTCGGCGATCGCCGGCACCGGCGGGCCGAAGGTCCGCTCGCCGCGGCCGGTGGCCAGATATTCGAAGGCCATGCCGCTGCGCCTGGCCAGGCCGATCAGGTTTTCCACCGAGGGCGCGGTGCCTTCGGCCATCTCCCACTGCGCCACCGCGCTGCGGGTCACGCCCAGTTCGCCGGCCAGCGCTTCCTGGGTCAGCTTGGTCAGCGCGCGGGCTTCGCGGACGCGTTCGTACAACTTGCTCACACGGCACCGTGAGTGGGAACGGGCCGGGAGATATAGCCCTAGCAGCAAACAGGGATAGTTCGTATAACTTTCATATGCCGATATGTTTGCGATACTGTCGTCACGTCAATGATGACGGGATCACAGCGAACTCAAGGAGGATGTCCATGGTCGAGCCAGCCGCTCCCGACACCGCCCGCCCCAGCATGCCGGCAACGCCGCCAGCCAGGCCGCCAGCCGCTCCGCCAACTGCCGCATGGCCGGCACATTCGCCACTGGATCCGGCGATCAACCACTTTCGTGGCGCACCGTGCTACCAGGTCTGGCGGCGCCATGACGCGTGGACCGCCGTCGCCGACGGCACGCAGTGGTCGGCCGGGCTGGCGCCACGGTGGTGGGCGCTGCGCCAGCGGCACTGGCGGCTGCTGGCGACGGGGATGGGCTTGCTGGCGCTGGCCGGCGGCGTGGCGAGCCTGGGCCTGCAGGCGTGGTCGCTCCCGGCTTGGGCGGCGTTGCTGCTGGCCGAGCTGGGCTTGCGTGTCCATGTGGCCCGGCAGGCCGGGCCGTGGCGCAGCGCGGCGCTGCAGCGCGCCGGCTGGCAGGCGGTGACCCGGCTGCGCGCCATCAGCGTGGCCGATGCAGTGACCACCGCGCAGATCCGCGCCGGCCGGCCGCCGCGCTGACGCGAGGCGGCGTCAGTGGCGGCGCACGCCGTCGATGCGCATCCAGTCTTCGTCGCGTTCGCAGCGCAGTTGCTCGAACCAGGGCGCGTAGCGTTGCAGCAACTCCTCTTCCTGGCCGTGCAGGATGCCCGACAAGGCGATCCGCCCGCCCGGCGCCACGCGTGCGGACAAGGTGTCGGCCAGCGCATCCAGTGCCGACGCCAGGATGTTGGCAACCACCACCGGATAGGTCTGCACCGGCTCGTCCTGCGGCAGGTACACCGCCAGCTGCGCCTGCAGGGCGTTGCGCTCGGCATTGTCGGCGGTGGCCAGCAGCGCCTGCGGGTCGTTGTCCACGCCCACCGCGCTGGCGGCGCCCAGCTTCAACGCGGCGACGGCGAGAATGCCCGAGCCGCAGCCGAAATCCAGCACGCTGCGGCCCTGCAGCTCGCCGCTGCCGGCCAGGCTGTCCAGCCAGCGCAGGCACAGCGCGGTGGTCTGATGCGTGCCCGAGCCGAACGCCAGGCCCGGATCCAGGCGGATCACCGCCGCGTCGGGCGCTTGCGCGGCCTCGGGCAGCGCGTGATTCCACGGCACGATGAAGGTGCGCGCCCCGAACTGCATCGGCTTGAACTGATCCATCCAGGCGCGTTCCCAGTCGCTGTCGTCGACCGTGCGGAACGCGACCTGGCTCCAGTCCAGCCCGGGATCGAACGCCTCCAGCGCGGCGAGCAGCACCAGCGCATCGCTGTCGCCGTCGAACAGCGCATTCAGCACCATCGTGTTCCACAGCGGCGTTTCGCCGACGCCGGGTTCGAGAATGGCGCGCTCGTTGCTGGTGTCGGCATTGGCGTCGAGCAGCGTCACCGCCAGTGCGCCGATATCGTCCAGCGCATTCTGGTAACGGGGCTGGGTGGCATCGGAGCAGGGCAGGGTCAGTTCAAGAAACGGCATCGTGGCGGTCGGGCAATTCGAAAGCGTGCATCGTAGACCATTCGTGCGGGCCGACCTTCGTGCGGGCCGACCCTTGCGCAACGGTGCCTGGGTGCCTGCATGCGTCGAGCGCACGATCACGCCGACGCCCGGACGCCGGACGCCGCACTGCGGCCGCAGCGCAGTGCGGCCGGCAGCTGCCGGCGGCTGAGGCGAACGCGCCGGCAACCAAACTGCCGCTGCGCGCCACTTACACCACACACCCGCAGATCTGCCTCCCCATGCATTCCCTCTTTCGCAACCTTCACCGGCAGCGTCCGCTTGCGCGCCAGCGCGTGCGAATGCGGGTGCTAGACTCCGCGCCGTCGCTGCGGGGCTTTCCGCAGCAGGGTCGCCGCCGTCCATGCCGTTTGCTCGTTCCCGCCATCTGTGGCTGTTGCTGGCTCCCGTCGCGCTCGCGGCGGCGTGGTGGCATGTGCGCGCGCAACCGGACGATCTGCCAGCTGCGGCGCCGTCAGCGGCGGCAGTCACGGCCCGCGCAGGCGCGCTTGTATCGACGGCGCACGCGCCTGCCGAACGCGGCACTGCCCTGCAGCTGCCCTACCGCGATGCGGTGGACGCGCAGCCGGACCTGTACCGCTATGCACAGCAATTGCAGCAGCAGGTGCGCGCCGGTGATGCGCAGGCGGGGTGGCGCCTGAGCCGCGTCTACGATTACTGCGCGCCGTATGCGTCCAGCCCGGCCGGCTATGCCGCCGACAGCGCATGGATCGCCGCCCAACACACGCCGGGGGTGGTGGCGATGCACGCCGCGCGCACCCGCGTGGCGCAACGCTGCGCCGGCTTTGCGCCCAGCGATGGCCTGAGCCCACGGCTGGTGGCGCAGCAACGCCAGGCAGCCGCGCGTGCGGGCAACCTGGCGGCCGAGGCGGCATTGCTGGCGCTGGGCGAGCCGCTGCAGCGCGCGCCCAGCTACAGGCGCGCGCTGGTGCAGCGCGTGCTGGCCTCGCGTGATCCGGAGGCCTACCTGGCGCTGGCGCCGGCGATGGGCGCGCGCGCCAGTGGCGATGACAGCCTGGCCGGCTATGTGGCCGGCGATCAGTTCGCCGAGCTGGCCTGGCAGGTGGCCGCGTGCCGGCTGGGGCTGGACTGCAGCGCAGACAGCACCCTGGTCACCAGTTATTGCGCCAACGCGGGCATCTGCTCGCGCGACAGCGCACAGGATTTCGTGTCGTTCGTATTCGATGCCGCGGTGCCGCGGCAGGGAGCAGACAGAGTGGATGAGATGGTCGATGCCTTGGTCTCCGAGCCGGGAGCGCAGTCATGAATTACCGTCGCCTGGCGCACGGCGCCAAGTTCTGGTTCTGGGTCGCGTTGTTCGTGGCGTATTCGGCCGCGGCCGTGGGCATCGTGATGATCGACACCGCCGATCACCGCTACCAGCCGCTGTCGGTCAAGTCCACCACGGTCACCGCCGACGAGCAGCAGCGACGGCATGGCGCCAGCCAGGTGGCCGCGGTGTACCGCGCCAGCAGCGCGATGCCGTTTTCGACCTTGCCGGCCGGCTCCACGTTCCAGGTGGTATGGCCGGATGGCTCCACCGAAACCATGACCGTGGTCGACCCGGCCTCCTCCAGCGGCATCGTGCCGGTGCCGGGCAGCCAGCAGCCTGCGCCGCGGCGCTGAGCGATGCAGCGCATCGCGCTCCGATGCGGGTGCGATGCGCATCCGCGCGGACGACAAGATCTGCGCAGCGGATCCGGTCGCACCCAGGATCCCGTAGGAGCGCACCCGGGCGCGACGAGGTTCCACCGATAAGGCGCGGTCGCGCCCGGGTGCGCTCCTACGCATGGGTCGGCTGGCCTGCGTGCCTGGCCTGCGTGAGGCACTGCCGGCGCGATGCACCGGGGAACAATGCAAAAAAGCCCGGTTTCCCGGGCTTTTTTGTGTTCTGCCTGCTGCGATCAGGTCAGCGCGATCGACTTGTTCTTGCGCTCGGCCAGGCGCTTTTCCAGGTAGTGGATGTTCTGCCCACCGGCCTGGAAGCCCTTGTCGCGCATGATGCGCTGCTGCAGCGGGATGTTGGTCTTTATGCCGTCCACCACCATCTCGCTCAGCGCCACGCGCATGCGCGCGATCGCGGTCTCGCGATCGGGGCCGTGCACGATCAGCTTGCCGATCATCGAGTCGTAGTTCGGCGGCACCTTGTAGCCGGCATAGATGTGCGTATCCACCCGCACGCCCGGGCCGCCGGGCGGATGGAAGGCGGTGATCAGGCCCGGATTGGGCATGAAGGTTTCCGGGTCCTCGGCATTGATGCGGCACTCGATCGCATGCCCGCGCAGCACGATGTCGCTCTGCTTGATGGTCAGCTTGCGGCCGGCGGCGATGCGTAGCTGCTCGCAGACCAGGTCGATGCCGGTGATGCGCTCGGTGACCGGATGCTCCACCTGGATGCGCGTGTTCATTTCGATGAAGTAGAAGCGCCCGTTTTCGAACAGGAACTCGAAGGTGCCGGCACCGCGGTAGCCGATGCGGATGCAGGCATCCACGCAGACCTTGCCGATCTCGTTGCGCAGCTCTTCGGTGATGCCCGGCGCCGGCGCTTCTTCCACCACCTTCTGGTGGCGGCGCTGCATCGAGCAATCGCGTTCGCCCAGATGGATCGCACCACCCTGGCCGTCGGCCAGCACCTGGATCTCCACATGGCGCGGATTCTCCAGGAACTTCTCCATGTAGACCTGGTCGTTGCTGAAAGCGGCCTTGGCTTCGGATTTGGTGGTTTCGATGGCGGCCTTCAGCGCCGCCTCCGAATGCACCACACGCATGCCGCGTCCACCGCCGCCGCCGGCGGCCTTGATGATCACCGGGTAGCCGATTTCGCGCGCCACCTTGGTGTTGGCGACGATGTCATCGCCCAGCGGGCCGCCCGAACCGGGCACGCACGGCACGCCGGCGGCCTTCATCGCGCGGATCGCCTCGACCTTGTCGCCCATCAGGCGGATGGTGTCGGCCCTGGGGCCGATGAAGATGAAGCCCGATTCCTCCACGCGCTCGGCAAAGTCGGCGTTTTCCGACAAAAAGCCGTAGCCGGGATGGATGGCCTGCGCATCGGTCACCTCGGCCGCGGCGATCAACGCAGGGATGTTGAGGTAACTGTCGCTGGAGGCGGCCGGGCCGATACACACCGACTCGTCGGCCATGGCCACGTGCTTGAGGTTGCGGTCGACCGTGGAATGCACCGCGACCGTGCGGATGCCGAGCGTGTGGCACGCGCGCAGGATGCGCAGCGCGATTTCACCTCGGTTGGCGATGACGACTTTATCGAGCATGGGAATAGGGAGTCGGGAATGGGGAATGGGTAGATGCGGGCATCATGGTGCGGCTCCACGTCTGCGTAAGGCATTCATCAATGCGGTGAGCTTGGCGAAGACCTGGTCGACCTGCTGGCTGACGATGTCTTCGTCTTCGGTGTTGCTGTAGCCCAGTCGGACGGCGATCTGGACCTGTGTATCCAGTTCGGAGAGCGATCCGCGCGCAATCGAGAGAAACCGCGCGTAATCGGGAGTTGAGCGCCGCGCCGCACCTTCGGCGATGTTCGACGGGACGCTGACGGCTGCACGGCGCAATTGCGCCGTCAGGCCGTAGCGTTCCTGCTCGGGAAAGAGTTCGGTGAACCGATAGATCATTTCCACAAGCTCCATGGAATCGCGCCACGCCTCCAGGCGTTCATGAGGCCGCTTTGCCGATTCCCAATTCTCCACTTCCGATTCCCCGGCGCTTCAGCCAATCACAAACAGCGGCTGATCGAATTCCACTGGCTGGCCGGTTTCGCCTAGGATGGCCACGATGGTGCCGGAGACGTCGGCTTCGATCGGGTTGAACATCTTCATCGCCTCGATGATCGCCAGCGTTTCGCCGGCCTTGACCTGCTGGCCGACGGTGACGAAGGCCGGCTTGTCCGGCGAGGGCGAGGTGTAGAACGTGCCGACCATCGGTGCGCGCAGCACGTGGCCGTCCGGCAAGGCGGCAGCCTGCTTGGCACCGCCGGTGGAGGCCTCGGTGGGCGACTGCATCGGCATGCTGGGCGCCGCCGCCGGGGCCTGCGCGAGCGGGGCGGGTGCGTACTGCTGCACCGGCGCGCTCATCACGGTCGTGCCCTTGGGCACGCGCGCCAGACGCACGCTTTCCTCGCCTTCCTTGATCTCGATTTCGGCGAGATTGGATTCTTCGAGCAGGTCGATCAGTTTCTTGATTTTGCGGAGATCCATACGGGCCTCATGAGGTGAATCGGTGGAGGTTGCCGGCGGCTGCCGGCGGAATGGGGTCAGGCGGCCGGCGCAGGCGCCGGCGATACGGGTGTCATGCGTCGCGCTCCAGCCGCGCGATCACCGCTTCCAGCGCCAGCCGGTAGCTGTCGGCGCCAAAGCCGCAGATCACGCCATCGGCCTTGTCGCTGAGATGGCTGTGGTGGCGAAACGGCTCGCGCGCATGCGGATTGGACAGATGGATTTCCACGAACGGCAACCCCACGCCCAGCAGCGCGTCGCGCAGCGCCACCGAGGTGTGGGTGAAGGCGGCCGGGTTGATCAGGATGTAGACGGTGCCGTCCTCGCGCGCGGCGTGGATGCGCTCCACCAGCACGTGCTCGGCATTGGACTGCAGGCAGGCCAGCGTATGCCCGGCCGCCTGCGCGCGGTCCACCAGGGCCGCATCGATCTGCGCCAGCGTGGTGCGCCCGTAGACATCCGGCTCGCGGGTACCGAGCAGGTTGAGGTTGGGGCCATGCAACAGCAGCAGGTGGGCCATGACATCCGGGAAAGCGGAAAGGCCGGAAGTCTGCGCGATGTGGCCGATGCTGTCCAGATAGGCGAAGTTAGGCTTGTTTTAAACGTTTGTTTTAAATTTGGGCGTGGCGGGCAGTCGTGCTGTTGCGTGGAGCCTTGCGGGGCCGCCGTTTCGCGGCCGGCCCCTGGCGCGGCCGGTCGGTCGATCGCAGGCCGACCACGCGCTGAATTGCCGCCGGGGCGTTTGCCGTGTCCGCTCGCGCGGCAGTGGGGCTGATTGCCGGCGCAACGATGAGGGCGTTATGTCGATCCACGCCTGGTGTTCGCCACGCTGCCGATCAACATGGCCGGCAGCGACGTCCTGCCCTTGAATACCGATATCCAGCGGTGTCAGCGCTGGCGCTGCCATGTCATCAGCCCGCGCCGTTGCCGGATCAGGCCGCGATGCTCGCCGGGGCGACGGCCGACGTGGCAGGCCGGCCGGTTCAGCGCGCCGCGCGCAGCAACGCATCCTCGGTGATGGCACTGGTCAGCACGGTCGGCAGCACCGCCGGCGGGGCACCGGGGCCATAGACCACGTACAGCGGCACGCCGACGGCCTGATGCTGGTCCAGGAAGGCGCTGATCCTGGGATCGACGTTGGTCCAGTCGCCTTTCATGTAGACCGCGTCGACGCGGCGCAGCGCGTCGCGGAAGTCGGCGCTGCTCAGCACGTTCTTTTCGTTGGCCTTGCAGGTCACGCACCAGTCCGCGGTCATGTTGACGAACACCACGCGGTTGTCGGCGCGCAGGCGGTCCAGCAGCTGCGGTGAGTACGCCACCACACCCTCGGCGGCGGTGGCCGCCGGCAGGCGCAGGCGGGTGACCCCGACCACCGGCACGATCGCCAGCACCAGCATCACCGCCGCCAGGCCCATGCCGATGCGGTGGCTTTTCCAGCGGCTGCGCTCGAAGCAGAACAGGCCCAGCGCCAGCAGGGTGGCACCGACCAGCATCAGCGCCAGCGCGTCCACGCCGCGCTGCTTGCCCAGCACCCACAGCAGCCAGATCGCAGTGAGATACATCGGGAACGCCAGCACCTGCTTGAGGGTCTCCATCCACGCGCCGGGCGTGGGCAGGCGCCGCGCCAGCGAGGGGATGAAGCCGATCAGCAGGAACGGCAGCGCCAGGCCCAGGCCCAGCGCCAGGAACACCAGCATCGCCAGCAGCGCCGGGGCGGTGAACGCATATGCCAGTGCGGTGCCCATGAACGGGGCGATGCACGGGCTGGCCACCACGCAGGCCAGCACGCCGGTGAAGAAGTCGCCCAGCGGACCATTGCGCGACGCCAGCGACTGGCCGATGCCGCCCAGGTTGCCGCCCAGCGTGAACACGCCCGACAGGCTCAGGCCCACCGCAAACATCAGATACGCCAGCGCCGCGACGAACCACGGCTGCTGCAGCTGGAAGCCCCAGCCGGCCGCCTGCCCGGCCGCACGCAGGCCGATCACCAGCGCGCCGATCGCCGCGAACGACACCAGCACGCCCAGCGAGTACCAGATCGCATGGCTGCGCGCGTGGCTGCGGCTCTCGCCGCTGTGGGCCAGGCCCAGCACCTTCAGCGACAGGATCGGCAGCACGCAGGGCATCAGGTTCAGCACCAGCCCGCCGAGCAGGGCCAGCACCAGCATCGCCAGCAGGCCCTTGTCGGTATGCGGCGGCTGGGTGCGTTGCGGATTGTCGGCCGAGGCATCTGCGGCCGGTGCCGCAGTCGCCGCGGGCGTCGGTGCCGGCGCCGGCTCGGCAGGCAGTTGCCCGGCGGGCAGCGGCGAAATCATCAGCGGTGCCGCCTGCGCCTGGTTCTGCGGCGACACGGTGCCGGCGGGCAGCTCCAGCGCCACGCGGCGGGTCATCGGCGGGTAGCAGATGCCGTCGGTCTGGCAGCCCTGGAAGGTCGCCACCAGCGTCGTCCTGACCGGTTCGGCGTGCTCGCGCAGCAGCGGCAAGGTGACTTCGGCCTGGTCGAAATACACCACCACGTCGCCGAAATGCTCGTCGCGGTGCGCGCTGCCCTGCGGCCAGCGCGGCAGCCCGGGACGCACCCCGCCGGCGCCTTCCAGCGCCAGCGAGGTGCGGTCGCGATAGATGTAGTAGCCGGGCGCCGGGGTGAAGCGCAGCAGCAGGCTGTTGCCGTCGCCAACGATCGCCTCGAAGCGGAAGGCCTGCTCGGCCGGCAGCGGCAGTGCGTCCACGCCGGCCGCCTGGCCGGTGCTGCCGAACAGGCGCGGGCCCGCCGGTGCGCGCGGCACCAGTGCGCCCAGGTTCTCGCGCTGGGTGGTGGCGGTGGCGGCGGGCGCCGAGGCCGTCGCGGCCTCGGGCAAGCTCACGCGCAGTTCGCGACGTTGCGGCGGGTAGCACACGCCGGCATCGGCGCAGCCCTGGTATTGCACCTGCAGCACCGCGGTCCGCAGCCCGGCATCGGCCTTGCCGGCCAGCCTGGCCTGCAGTTGCTTGCGGTAGGTCTGCACCTGGCCAAAGAACTCGTCGTGCTTGCTCTGGCCTTCCGGCAGCGCCAGCTCGCCGGCGGCAAAGCCTTGCCCGGATTTGACGCTGATGCGGTGGCGATACAGGTAGTAGCCCGGCGCGATCTTCCAGCGCAGCGCGATGCTGTCGCGGCTGTCGGCGGTGGCGCTGAGCGTGAAGGCCTGGTCCACCGGCAGCAAGTCGGCCTCGCTGACCGCGGCCTGCGCGGGCAGGGGCGCCACCAGCGCCAGCGGCGCGGCGAGCAACGGTACGGCCAGCAGTGCGCAGCGGGCGATCCAGCGGGACAGAGACTTCATGGACGTCAGGATTCCTTGCGGGTTTCGGCCCGGACCCAATCGAGATACGCCGGCAGCCCGGCGCTGGCTTGGACCGCGATCGCCTCCGGCAGTTCATACGGATGCAGCGCCCGCAGCCGCGCGATGGCGTCCGGCACGCGGTCTTCCCAGGTCTTGATCAACAGCTGCACTTCCTGGCTGCGCTCGATCGCCCCGTCCCAGCGATACAGCGACTGCACGCCGGGCAACTGGGTGACGCAGGCGGCCAGGCGTTCGTCCAGCAGCGCGCGCGCAATGCGCTCGGCGCTGTCGGCGTCCGGGCAGGTGCTGAACAATAGATGGAGGGAAGCGGCGCTCATGTGACCGCGCAGTGTAATCCCCTGTCCGCAGGGGATCGACCGCAGATTCCGGAACAGGGCGTCAACTTCGCCAGGCCTGGCGGCCTGGCGGCCGGGTGGCGGTGCCCGCGCGCCGGCGGCTCGCGCATGCAAGGACGCGATGGCGATGTGCCGGATGAAGGGCACAACGTCGGACGTCGCGGGCCGGCGGCCGCGCACGTTCGCCGCGCGGGCGATGGTGTGGGTTGCCGCCGCAGGCCGACGACCGGCCCGACGCCTTGCGCGCCGGGCCGGGCTGGATCATTCGGCCAGCTGGCAGCTGGCCGGCTTGGCCGAGGTGAACAGGCTCGACGTCGCCCATTCGGGGTGGTCCACGAACGGATTGCGGTTGCCCTGGAAGCTGAAGATCACCTGGTTGCGGGCGCGCTCGGCATCGTCCGGCGGGTCGGCCTGGTGCCAGGCCAGCAGCGTGGACAGCAGGCCCATGTAGGCCGGCGAGGCCGAGGTCTGCACGATCTTGCTGCGGTCGTCGGTGAGCTCCAGGTCCGGCTCGGACTGCCCGGTGGCTGCGTCGGTGCCACCTTCATAGCGGATCGCCATGTACATCACCGCACGCGCCATGTCGCCCTTGCGCTTGCCCCACACCTCGAAGGTGCCGCCGTTGCCGTCGGGGGTGCGCACCCAGTTGGAATTGCCCGGATAGCGACCGCTGCCGCCGCCACTGCCGTCGTTGACCTCGGTGACCCGCTCGCCGCAGCTGCTGGTGCAGGCCGCATAGGGCTTGTTGCCGCGGTCGGCGTTGAAGGCGGTGTCGGTCAGATACAGCATGTGGGTATCGGTGTAGGGCGCATACGGCAGGCCCTTGTCGCCGCTGGCACTGCCAAAGCCCAGCGAGTTGGGCCAGGTGTGCTCGCGGTTGTAGGTCAGCCCGCTGCCGGTGCCGGCGCGGTCGCTGCCCTTGGCGTAGCTGCGGTTGCGGTAGGCGTCCAGGATCCGGCCGCTGTTGTTGGGATCCTCGTCGGCCATTTCCAGGATGGTCCAGGTGCTGGTGCCCGAGCCGCTGTACGGATAGACCGTGTGGCCCTTGATCACGGTGTGCAGCGAGCAGCGCAACTGGCTGGCATTGGCGGTGTTGACCTGCCCGTAATAGCCGGTACCGCCGCCGCTGGCGGTGGCCACGGTGAAGGCGATGGACTGGTTGGCGGCCGGGCTCAGCCCGCTGGCATCGCGGATGGCGCTGGCGGTGATCGCCAGGGTGCAGCGCTCGCCACCCACCAGCGCGGTGTTGGTGGACAGGCTGAAGCGGGTGCCGCTGGTCGGGTAGCTCAGCGCCACCGTGCCGGAACTGGCGCAGCTGAGCGCGAAGGCGCCGCTGCCCAGCGTCACCGCCTCGCTGAAGCCCACGCTCAGGTCGCCCGCGGCGGGGAAGCCGGTCGCGCCCTGGGTCGGGGTGGTGCTGGTGATCGTCGGTGCGGCGCCGGTCTCGCCGCCACCGCCGCTGCCGTTGAAGCTCTGGCCGCGGTTGCACGCGCCGAAGGTCTGCGCCGACGAGCCGGCCCAGCTGAAGTTGGCCGCGCTGCTGCCGGTGCCGGTCAGTTGCAGCGAGCTGCCGACCGCGCTGCTGTTGCTCTCGCTGACCGGCAGGGTCTGGCTGCTCACGCCCGCGGCGGGGCCGCCACTGCCGGTGATGGTGCCCTCGTAGCTGAGGAACTGCACCAGCTGCCCGTTGGGATCGACCAACGCCACCCCGTCGTTGGGCCCGTTCTGCACGCCGTTGCTGGCGTAGCCGACCGTGGCCACGCGCACCTGGCTGCCGCAGCTGACCAGGCTGCCGGCCGGCACCGCGGTGTTGGCGTAGACCGTCGCCGCACCCGGCGTGCTGCCGTTGTACAGATAGATGCGGTAGCCGCTCAGCGATTCGCCGGCGGTGGCCACCACCTCCACGCCTTCGCCGCTGTCGCCGGAGGCGCCCGCGTCGTCGTAATGCAGTTCGTTGATGAACACCGCCGCGTGGGCGGCAGGGGCGGTCAGCGCGAAGGCACAGGCCAGGGGAAGCGCGCAGCGCAGGGACCAGCGCAAGGGGGAAACACGGGCACGGGACGGCAACCTCATCGACAGCTCCTTGTGATCGGGGAATGCGTTGCCGACTGTAAGACGTGCGCATGACAATCGGTGGAACCTGGTTCCATTTTTAGTGCGGCTGGCCCGGTGACTCGACTAACCCGCCCACCGC
>NZ_QEZI01000046.1:0-385 GCF_003993525.1 Xanthomonas sp. BRIP62411 | reverse complement strand
CCCCAGCAGGTGCTCCCCCGCGGCGTGGCCGCCCTCCCAGTTGGTGGATCCGACGGCCGGCACGTCCGAGGCCGGGGACCCCGCGGGATCCACCACGACGAACGGGATGCCGCGGCTGCGCAGCTGGCGCTTCTGCGCGGGCGCGAGGTCCGAGAACACGAGGACGAGGCCCATCGGCCTCCGCTGCATGACGCCCGCCATCCAGTCGCCGTCGAGCTCCTGGTCGCGCCCGTGCTCCGTGACGATGACGCTCAGCGCATGCTCGCGCGCGACCGCCGAGACCCCGCGCAGCAGGTCGACGGAGAACCCCGTGTCGACGACCTCCAGCACGATCTCGATCAGCGCGCCGTGCGGCCGCTCGGCCCCGCGCCTGCTGTAGCCGTGC
>NZ_QEZI01000045.1:0-386 GCF_003993525.1 Xanthomonas sp. BRIP62411 | reverse complement strand
ACCATGGACGTGTCGATCCTCCGCGACGCCGCCCGCGCCACGGCCCTGCTCGGCCGGGCACGCGGCGACGACTCCCTCGACGCGCGCTGGGCCGCGGTCGTCCGCGACCTGCCGCCGTACCGCGTGGCCGACGACGGCACGCTCGCCGAGTGGCTGGATCCGCGCTGGCGGGAGCGGATCGCGCACCGCCACGCGTCGCAGCTGCACCCGCTCTGGGACGAGATCGATCCGGCGTTCGTCGGAGACGGGGACGAGTCCGCCCGGCTCCGCGCCGCGGCCGCCGCCACCGTCGCCGCGAAGATCGCCTGGCGCGCCGAGGACCCGACCGCGCCGCCCGGCCGCATGGGCATGGCGTTCGGCCTGGTGCAGGTGTGCCTCGCGGCCGC
>NZ_QEZI01000044.1:0-397 GCF_003993525.1 Xanthomonas sp. BRIP62411 | reverse complement strand
CCTCGGTGGTGATCATGTAAATCAGCAGACGAGGGCGCTGGATGGCGTGGGTCACCAGCTCCTGCTCACTGAGCGACCGGATATCGATGTCCTCTTCTCGACCCCCCTCCTGCTCCGCTCGCCAAAGGCGCCCCTTCTGAATCTCTTCGGGCGTGAGGGTGGAGCGAAGATCTCCGGGCGAAGCAACGCGCCTGTTGCCGAGCTGGTAGATCTGGCGGTCCTCGAATTTCTGGATCCGGTTGCGGATGGTGCCTCGCACCCTGTGGCCGCCGGGGAGCGAGATGTCCGGGCCGCGACCGCTGATGACCGTGACCGTCCACAGTTCCCCATCAGGGACACCGAGGAGAGCTTCGGCGAGCTGAGCCGGCCCGGACCCGTTCGGGGAGCCGAAGAAGGG
>NZ_QEZI01000043.1:0-379 GCF_003993525.1 Xanthomonas sp. BRIP62411 | reverse complement strand
CAGTGCGCCAGGCGCGGCTGTGGCGCGACCAGGGTTTCGACGATTTCAGCATTGCAGTGAATGTTTCCACGCCGCAGCTGCTGCGCCCGGGCTTCTTCAACGAAGTGATGGCGATGCTGCAGACCGCCGGTGTGCCGGCGCAGTTCGTCACGCTGGAGATCAACGAAAGCGCGCTGACCAACAACGTCAATTTCGTCCACGAGACGATGGCCAATCTGCGCAACGAAGGCATCAGCCTGAGCCTGGACAACTTCGGCACCGGCGATTCCAGCCTGAGCGCGTTGGTGCGCTACCCGGTGGACCGGCTCAAGATCGACCGCAGCTTCATCAAGAGCGCACCGGCCGGCAGCCGCGAGGCGGCGATTGCGCGTGCCATCAT
>NZ_QEZI01000042.1:0-6043 GCF_003993525.1 Xanthomonas sp. BRIP62411 | reverse complement strand
GGACACGCGCCCCGCAGCAAACTCTCCGCCCGGCAGCTCTGCAATAGAACAGCGTGAGGTAGTCTGGTCAGCCGCGCTTACTCGGCAGCAGCCTTGGCGTCGCCCTTGGTGTCCAGGAAGTAGGCCACCACCTCGCCCTTGATCTTCATCGTCATCGGGTTGCCGCGACGGTCGCGGGCCTTGCCGACCTGCACCTTGATCCAGCCTTCGCTGACCGAATACTCCTCCACGTTGTCGCGTTCGACACCGTTGAAGCGCACGCCGATGCCGCGGTTGAGGGCGTAGGCATCGTGGAACGGGCTGCGTGCATCGATGGCCAGATGATCGGGAGGGGTATCGCTCATGGGAAAGGCGTCATGGCGGCCGGGATGGCCGTCTTCGGCCGCACAGGATACGGGCCCGCGCCGCGAAGATCAGCCCCGGCACTGCGTGCGCATGCGCCGGGCGGTTTGCGTGCGCGTCGCCAGGCCTCCACACTTCACGCCTGCTCTCCTGAGAACCCAGACCGCCATGCCCGATAACAGCGCCGACTACGAAGACGACGAAGGCCTGCAGCCCGAGGGCGACGAAGACGATGTCGACGACCACCCGGCGCGGGTGTGGAATCTGCTGGTGCTGATCAATCCCGGTGACGAAGACACCGCCCTGGGCCAGTTCGATACCTGGCGCGAGGCGCAGGCCGACCTGGACGACGACGAGGGCGACGATGCCTGGTTGTGGGCCTTGAAGGATGCGATCGACTGGCGCTCGGGCTTCTTCGTGGACTGGAAGGACACCGACGCGTTCATTGCCGCCATCGACGAACTCAGCGCGCGCTGGAACCTGCGCATCGACTGGGGTGGCGACCTGGATGACGAGGAGTTTGCCAGCGATCTGAGTGTGCCGGACCTGATGGCGGTGGCCTACGATCGTCTGCGCGAGCACGGCTACTCGCTGTGGAACTGGAACACCGGTGGCGACGCCTATGCCGGCTGGATCGCCCTCAGCCGCGACGACGACGCCATGCTGGCGCTGACCTCGCTGCTGGGGGTCGAGGTGCGGCTGGGAAACGAGGCGTTCTGAGGGCCGGGAGTGGGGAGTCGGGATCGGGGAGTCGCGAGAGCGGTCTCCGGGTGTGTGGGTCTGGCTGGCATTGTCCGCGGCCGGGTGATTGCCCCGTAGGAGCGTGCCTGCGCGCGATCGGGCGTTACCGTGACAGCCCCTCGCGCTCAGGCCAGGCGCGCTCCTACAACGGCGTGGCGTCATGGTGCAGGGGGGGGATGCCGCCGTCGTGACGTTGCAGGCCTCTTTACCAGGAGGCTTACAACGGCCCAGCGATTGCCCCGTAGGAGCGTGCCTGCGCGCGACAGGCGTTACCGGGACCGCCCCTCGCGCTCGGGCGCGCTCCTACAACGGCGTGGCGTCATGGTGCAGAGGGGGATGCCGCCGTCGTGACGTTGCAGGCCTCCTTACCAGGAGGCTTACACGGCCCAGCGATTGCCACGTAGGAGCGTGCCTGCGCGCGACAGGCGTTACCGGGACAGCCCCTCGCGCTCGGGCGCGCTCCTACAACGGCGTGGTGTCATGGTGCAGAGGGGATGCCGCCGTCGTGACGTTGCAGGCCTCTTTACCAGGGGGCTTACACGGCCCAGCGATTGCCCCGTAGGAGCGTGCCTGCGCGCGACAGGCGTTACCGGGACAGCTCCTCGCGCTCGGGCGCGCGCCTACAAAGGCGCGCCGCCAATCAGGTTGCGGCCACCGCCGTTGCGAATCCCCAATCCCCAATCCCCAATCCCCGCCTCAAGGCGCCTGGCCCCGTGCCTGCGCACGCGCATTGGCGATCAAGGCCTTGAGCAAGACGCGATCGGTGTGACGGGAGATGGCGATGGCACCGAGCGCGATGGCTTCGGTGCGTAGCGGTGCGGGCACGTCGTAGTGCGCGCCGCTGAGTTTGTTCTGGAAGGCGCGGCGGGGAATGCCCAGCCGCGCCGCCATTGCATGCAGCTCGTGCAGCGTATCGCCGAGCAGGTGCGCCCAGCGCTGCTCGCGCCACAGATGCACCGCATCGTCGACGTAGACGGCCACCGGCAGGCCCTCAGGCCTTCTTGGTCTTCTTTTTCTTGCTGCCGTCGCTTGCGTCGTCGGCATCGTCCTGCGGCGCGTCGCCTGCGGTTTCGGCAGCGGCGTCTGCGTCGCTGGCGTCGGCGTCAGCATCTGCCTGGGCATCGCTTGCCTCGGCATCTGCGTCTTCGGCTTCGGCTTCGCCGTCGTCGCCTTCGGCGTCGCTGTTCTCGAACTCGGACACCAGCGTGGTCAGGTATTCCTCGGCGGTCTTGCCGTCTTCGGCGGCCAGGTCGTCGATCATCTGCTGCAGCTGGGTGGAGTATTCCAGCGAGATGGTCTTGCCTTCCTTCTCCTGCAGATTGGCCAGGTGCTTGAGCATGGCCAGCATCGGCACCGGATTGTCGGCGCTGCCCATGGTCTGGCCGCCGATCGACAGCAGCCATTCGCTGTCGTTCTGCAAGCCGATCGCCGCGACCACGCGGCCGTCGGCATCCTGCAGCACGGCATGGTTGGCGATCTGCGGCGCCTGGCCCAGACGGACGATCGGGCGCTTGGGTTGGGACTTCTTGCGCTTGTCGCGCTTGGCCTTGGAATTGCGGGACACGGTGTTCTCGACGCTGGGAATGGCCGACCATTCTAGGCGCTTGTGCGCAGCCCGGCTCGGGTACCGCCATCGGGCCGGTGAACGCCCGCCGCGCCAGTCCACGCTCCTATGGGCCCTCCAGCGTGTCGAAGGCGCCGACGCCGGTATTTCGGGCAGGCTGCAGCGGCCGACACCACGCCTGTGCCCGAGCACGAGCGCGCCGCTGCTGGTCGGGACCGGAATGCAGCCGGAGCGGCCGGCCGCAGGATGCTGGAATTCGGCATGCACCTCAGTCAGGTCTGCACGACAACCTGCCGCCTCCAGCCGTACAGCCGCCAGCAACCGCTAGCCGCCGCCAGGCAATCGCCAGGCAATCATCAGGCCAGATGCCCTCAGCCGCCGTCAGCGCCGCTGGGGCGCTTCGCCGACGGCAGTGCGCGGCGCCGCCACGGCAGCTTCGGCAGCCTTGGCCAGGGCCGTGGCCGAGGCCAGCTGGGTGCGCGTGGAGACGCGCGGCGCGGCCGGCGTGGTGCTGCCGACCGTGGTGGTTGCCGCGGGCGGTTTGGCGCTCTCAGCAGCTGCAGGTCCGCCCGCCGCCGCGGTGGGCCCTGCCGCAGGCAGCGCGGCCGGTGTCCCCACCGCCGCGGTGGCCGCAGTCGCTGCGGCACTCAGGTCCGGCACATGGGTGTCGGCATCGTGGGTGGGCTTGCCCAGCGCAATGCCCTGGCCGGCGCCGGCCAGCGCGGCCTGTTCGGCATCCTGGGTCATCACCACGATGCTGATGCGGCGGTTGATCGGGTTCTGCGGGTTGGTCTTGTCGAACAGCACCGAAGAGGACAGCCCCACCACGCGCGTCACCTTGGCATCGTCCATGCCGCCGCCCACCAGCGCGCGGCGCGCGGCGTTGGCGCGGTCGGCGCTGAGTTCCCAGTTGGTGTAGCCGGCATCGCTGCTGTAGGCGGTGGTGTCGGTGTGGCCGGTGATGCTGATGTGGTTGGGCACCTGGTTGATGAAGCTGGACAGCTCGCGCAGGATCGCCACGGTGTACGGCTTGAGCTGGTCGCGGCCCATGTCGAACATCGGCCGGTTCTGCTTGTCCACGATCTGGATGCGCAGGCCGTCCGGGGTGAGGTCGAGCAGCAGCTGGTCCTTGAACGGCTCCAGCGCCTGGCTCTTGTCGATGGCTTCCTTCAAGTCCTGCATCAGCGCTTCCAGGCGCTTCTTGTCCTTGGCGCGGCTGTCCTGACTGGTGTCGGCGGCGTTGTCGCGCTTGCGGCCCATTTCGTCCTTCTGCCCCTTGGCCATGTCGGCGGTGCCGCCGAGCTTGATCATCGAGGTGCTGGCGCCGCCGGGGCCATTCATGCCCGGCGAGGGCGCCGGCGACTTGCCCGACAGCGGGCTGGGATTGCGGAAGTATTCCGAGATCGCCGCGCGCTGTTCCTTGGTGGTGGCGGCCATCAGCCACAGCACCAGGAAGAACGCCATCATCGCGGTCACGAAGTCGGCAAACGCCACTTTCCAGGCGCCGCCGTGATGGCCGCCGCCCTGCACCTTCTTGACCCGTCGGATGACGACGGTGGATTTGCCCTCGGCCATGACCGCGGCCCTACTTGATCGTCTTCAGGTGCGTTTCGAAATCCGCAAAGCTCGGACGCACGTTGGAGGGCAGTGTCTTGCGCGCGAATTCCAGCGCAATCTTCGGGTTGTAGCCGCGCAGGCAGGCCAGCAGCGCGGTCTTGACCGCCTCGTACATGCGCCCGTCCTGCTCGGCGCGCGCTTCCATCGCCGCGGCCAGCGGCGCGACGAAGCCATAGGCCAGCAGGATGCCCAGGAAGGTGCCGACCAGGGCGGCGCCGACGTGGTGGCCGATCTCCTCGATCGGCCCGCCGATCGAGCCCATGGTGATCACGATGCCGAGCACGGCCGCCACGATGCCGAAGCCGGGCAGGCCGTCGGACACCTTGCTCAACGCATGCGAGGGCGCCAGCGCCTCGTGGTGGTGTTTTTCCAGCTCCAGTTCGAGCAACGGCTCCAGCTCGTGCGGTTCGATGTTGCTGCCGATCATCAGGCGCAGGCAGTCGGTGATGAAGTCCAGCAGGTGATGGTCGGCAACCACCTTGGGGTAGTTGCCGAAGATGGTGCTGTCCTGCGGTTTTTCGACGTGGTCTTCCAGCGCCATAAAGCCGTCGCGGCGCGCCTTGTTGAGCAGCTCGTAGATCAGGCTCAGCGTGTCCTTGTAGTCGTCGGACTTGTACTGCGGGCCCTTGAACACGCCCATGATGCTGCTGAAGGTTTCCTTGACGATCTTGCCGGGCGTGCTGACCAGAAACGCGCCGAACGCCGCGCCACCGATGATCATCAGCTCGTACGGCTGCCAGAGCGCGCCCAGCTTGCCATGCGACAGCACATAGCCGCCCAGGACACTGACGATGACGACGATGAAGCCGATGATGATGAGCATGGCGCAGCCAGAAGCAAACAAGGTTGCTGTTGTTTCGGCTTGCGCGGCGGATTCTTGAAGCGCACGGCGTGAAGGTGTGCGGTGTAGCTGAACGATCAACTGGCGCAGCGGATCTTCGCACGGGAAATGGGCGGCAACAGCGCTGCACGCGCCAGGTAGCCTGCGGGCCGCTTCAGCCTGGGATCACGGGGTTTCGCGGTGCAACTGCCCATGCCAAGCACTCTCTGCAACACGTGTCCTGACGCAACCCGGCTCAAGTGAGTCGCACCGGGTGGCCGGAATGGATCAACGCCTCGTCGCGTACCGCATGCGTTGGCGATGCGGCAGCGCCTGCCGGTGTGTGCATGCGGGGCGCAGGTGTGCGCCACGGCGTCCGGCACGGAATCCCTGCGTGCCGGACGACACGCGTCGGCTCAGGCCGGTTGCGCCTCGGCACCTTCGCGCTGCAAGGGGTTGGGCAGCGCCTGGCCGTTTTCGGTAAACCCCAGCGAGACCGAGTTCAGGCAGTGGCGTTCGCCGGTCGGCGGCGGGCCGTCGGGGAAGACGTGGCCCAGGTGGCTGTCGCAGCGCGCGCAGACGATCTCGGTGCGGATCATGCCGTAGCTGATGTCGCGGATCTCGCGCACATGGGCGGCGTCGTAGGGCGCGAAGAAGCTTGGCCAGCCGGTACCGGATTCGAACTTGGCGCTGGAGCGGAACAACGGCAAGCCGCACAGGCGGCAGGTGTAGACGCCGTCGAGCTTGTTATCCAGGAACACCCCGCAGAATGGCGCTTCGGTGCCATGGTGCAGCAGCACGCGCTGTTCCTCGTCGCTGAGCCCGGCGATCAGGGCGTCGCGCTGGGCGGGGGAGGGAGGGGTCAGGTCGAACTGGCTCATGGGGCTCTCGCATGCGCGCGCTGGCAGGGGTGCCGCGCCTGCACTCGTGATGTGGGCGTTGTCGGCGTGGTTCAAGCG
>NZ_QEZI01000041.1:0-394 GCF_003993525.1 Xanthomonas sp. BRIP62411 | reverse complement strand
CAGCGGGTCGCGTGCTTCCAGCAAGGCGGCCACGTCGCAGGCCAGCGCCACGCGGGTCGCATCGCCGGCCTGCACCAGCATCGCGGCCAGGCGCGGATGGGTGCCCAGCGCGAGCAGGCGCCGGCCCAGCGCGGTGATGCCGCCGCTGCCGGTGAGTGCGCCCAGTCGCTGCAGCAACTCGTGCGCGGCGGCCAGCGCGCTGGCCGCCGCGCACGAGTTGCTGCAGCGACTGGGCGCACTCACCGGCAGCGGCGGCATCACCGCGCTGGGCCGGCGCCTGCTCGCGCTGGGCACCCATCCGCGCCTGGCCGCGATGCTGGTGCAGGCCGGCGATGCGACCCGCGTGGCGCTGGCCTGCGACGTGGCCGCCTTGCTGGAAGCACGCGACCCGCTG
>NZ_QEZI01000040.1:0-33095 GCF_003993525.1 Xanthomonas sp. BRIP62411 | reverse complement strand
CCCCTGATCCCGGCAAGCCGCGCCGCCCCGGCCACCCGCGTGCCCCGCAACACTGCACCGTCGGCTACGGCTACTACCCCGACAGCCATCAACGCATTCCCACGCTGCGCCTACGCGGCCGCTGGCTGGAACAACTGGGCTTCACCATCGGCAGCAAACTCCACATCCGCATGCGCAACGGCGAGCTGGTCGTCACCGTGGCGGATGATGGCGAGAAGGCGACAGACAAGGCAGCCAACAATTGACGGTAGGCACCGACTCGACGAGCATCATGCGGACGCTGGCTGCACACCAGCTTGCGTAGCGCTGTGCTGGTCGCTCCCTACCGATCCGAGCGTCTTGGTGATGCATGGGGATTTCGCCGATAAGGACGACATCCAAGAGCTTTGCAATACGTCACATCCCTCTAGCTGTCGGTGCTAGCGGGACTGCTTTACCGGTCAGCAGATCAGAAAGGTTAGAAAATTTGATAGGAATGGAAACCATGAGCTCGGAAATTTACGAAAAGACAAACGCGGCGCGTGACGAGTTGTTTGGATCTCTGGGAAAGGTCGATCCTGATGTCATCGCGCATGCTATAAACCCGGCCTTTATGGGCGGGCCCAGTTGGCCTGCACTGAGGCAGGCATTCAGCGTCATCCGCACAAGCGACAGCATTAGGGTGGCAAGCAACGGTCTTTCAGACCCGTTCGATGATGTTGAAGAGCCGAACAACGGCTATAGGTTGGAAATCATCGCGGAGACAAAAGAGAAGTTGACTGGCGACATTGCAGGTTCATGGCTTTTCAAGTTGGTCTACGCACTCTCCCAGCAAGCCGCATGCAGCGGGCAGATCGCCGACTTTATCGAAAGACACGGCGTCATCACGATGGAGCTTTTCGCTCAAGATTGCGGCTTGGAGGAATTCCAGAACGAACACGGCATGGTGGGCGTCATGATTGGGGTTGAGCACCCTGAGCTCCCGAAGAAGATCCAATTTCCAGCGGAAGACGTGTTCCTTGCAGCTGTGCAGATCTTGAAGCCTGACGAACTGGCCTACGTCGTCGAGAAGCGTGCGGAAGGACGCAGCCATTTACACAGCCTGATGAAGTCGTCGGGCCAGTACCATTTCGTCAGCCCTGGCCGTGGGTCATTGCTGGAACATGGCGCAAAGCCGAGCAAGAAGTGGTGGAACTACTTTAGAAAGGATTAGTGGGCACGCACCGAGCTAATCCATAATATTTTCGGTAATGATCGCCTTATGTCGCGCGTGGGATTCCAAGCGCGAGCCTGATAGCATCACCAAGTTCCTGGCCGCGCATGCGTCAACGCAGAAGTAGGCCTGGTAGTTCGTCCAAGCCGACGCCGCGTCGCGGTGCGGGTTAATTCAGACATTGGAGTCCAATGGGAGCACTAGAGTATTCCGTAGCAACACTCCGATTCTTTGGAGACGATCTGGTGCCCGACGAGATCAGCGCGCTGCTTTCGGGCAGCCCAACGGCCTCCAGGCATAAGGGGCAAGAACTTAAGTTGAAGAACGGCGCAGTGCGCATTGCCAAGACTGGCAGCTGGAGACTGACTTCAACGCAACGCGAGCCTGAGGATCTTGAGGCACAAATTTTCGAAATCCTGGACCAGCTCACCCAAGACTTGACTGTGTGGGAACACTTGAGCAATCGCTATGAGCCTGACCTGTTCTGCGGCATCTTCATGGCTGGGAGGAATGACGGTTTAGCACTTTCCACTAAAGCCCTGTTGGCGCTTGGACAAAGAGGCATTTCCTTAGGCTTGGATATCTATGACCCAACCCGCTAGAGATCCAATGTCGCATCAGAAAATTCTTTCAAGGCAAACCTTCCTTGGGGGGCGGCTGACCTCAAACGCCCGTTGTGTGCCACGGTGCCGCCGCTCACCCACGTGCTCCGCAACACTGCACCATCGGCCAGGGCTATTACTTCATCGGCAACCAACGCATCCCCGCCCTGCGCCTACGCGGCCGCTGGCTGGAACAACTTGGCTCCACCATCGGCAGTAAGCTCCCTATCCGCCTGCGCAACGGCTATCTGATCGTCACCGTAGCACCTGCAGAGTGATCAACCCGCCGCATCCCGCACTCCGCGCGTGCACCCCGCAGTTGGAGAACTCGCATGGTGAATGACACCCTGGCCGGCATCCTTGGCACATTCCCGCACTTCGGCAGCAAATGGATGCCGCTGCCGGTCGAACGCGCGACCAACACCTGCACCGCCTGGCATCGACGCAGCGCCTCAGGCACAACCGCCACTACACGCACGCCGTACGTCGCACATCCGCGCGCCGCAGTTATGCGCGGCTACACCCGCGTACGCCACACCACGCGTTGGCGCGTACGCGAAGAGCCGGCAGCGGGCAGGGCGCGTTTCGACCAGGCCATCGGCCTGTTGCATGCCGACCTGCTCGCCTACATGCGCCGGCGCCTGCGTGACCGCGACATCGCCAACGACCTCACCCAGGAAACGCTGCTCCGCCTGCTGGCCTACCGCGACGCACCCGACATCGCCGACTACGCACTGCTGATGTACGGCATCGCCCACAACGTGGTGCTGGAGCATTGGCGCACCCGCCACCGCCGCCACGCCAACGCCCACGTCGCACTGGACCTGATCTCACCATTGGCCGAAGACGGCGCCCACGTCGACCAGATTGCCGATGCCCGCCGCATCCTGCAGCACCTGCACACCCACACGCTGCCCGCACTACCGCCCAGATGTCGCCAGGCCTTCATCCTCAACCGCATCGACGGCCTCACCTACCCGCAAGTGGCCGCAGCCATGGGCATCTCGATCAAGATGGTGGAAAAGCACATCAGCCGCGCACTGGCCGCGTGCAGGGCCGCTGTGCAGTGATGTGCCCGGGCTGCGTTGCCTGCCGGATGAGAACATCAGGATGCATCCTCGCCGTGTTGAACACGCATGCCGGTGCGCTACGGCCAGCAAACATCGATGCAGACAAAAAACCCTGCCGAGGCAGGGTTCGATGCATCAGTAACCGGATCCATAAGGGTTGACGGCGTCGGCCCTGGATGGTTCGTAGGTTGGCTGTGGTGCTGGCTGGCGATACGTGTTCTGTTCTTTATACGGATCGACAGTTCCAAGTTTTCCGGTGTATGGATTCATATTCCCACGTGTCGAATAATTGTCGAGCGTTGTGCTGTTGGCCTCGCTGCGATAGTGAGGTTGCACATAAGTGCCGTCAGCGCGCTGATAACCATTGACACGGGTCTGCGCGCACACTGAAGCGGAGGCGAGAGCTACCACGATCGCCAAAACGATCTTTGCCTTTTTCATGGATGTTTCCTCGTAACGACTTGATGGACTATGCGTGGCCGCAGAAGACGAACGGCATGAGGGCAGGTCTGGCCCGAGTGCGGCGGCCAGCTTTGCCTATCGGCTTCACTGCGCTCCAGCTCGGTAGTCGGTAACCATTGCCTTGGTCACGTCCTTTGGGTAGCACAACGGGGCGTAGCCACCGCCACGGCTATATGCGCTTCTACCGCCGCAGCTGCTGCCATTGCGTGCCGCGTTGTACGGGCAGGGGCAGTTGCCGGGATATGCATCGATCGATTGTTGAATCAGCAGCGTCTTGATGTTGGCATCAGACAACGCTGTGGAAGGCCCTTTGGCAAGCGCGTGTGGCGCAAATGCCATCGCCAACGCAAGCAAGCAGAACTGCAGTCGCATGGGTTCGTCCTAATGTCGCACGTTAGGTGCGCAACAGAGCATGCAAGCCCTGTTCCCCGCGTCTTATCGAGTTCGCTCTCACATGCGCTATAAATGGGCATGCCCGCCTTCTGCCATTATTTCTACGCCAATCCCGAGCGGGATATCGGCAGGCTACTGTCCGAGGTAGGGACGTTGGCTGATGCACTCAACAGCGCGAAGCGCTTATACCCCCAGGTCGTTGCTTCCTGAAAATACGTTCAAGCCAAACCCGCATTCGCGAATGTCCTCACGCAGCTGCTGACGCAGCGGGCGTGCGGGGCTGCCGAGTGTCACCGCACAGATAGAGCCGCCTCTCATTGGTCTTGGCCGGACCTCAAACCAATCTGAAGACGCTCGCTTCTCCATTCCTTGTGTCGTACGCCACTAATGCCTCCTGGAAGGCATCAGCGCTGCAAACGAGGTCACCGTCACTGCTCCAGATGGCAGACTGACCCGCTCCTAGGAAGGTGTCGGCGGGGCCTATACAGTTCGCCATCAAGACAGTCATGGAATGCGTTTTTGCAATCGTCGGATAATGGCTATAGGCCGATGTCACGCCTCTCTCGGATTTGGCCACGCTTGCCAGGTACACGCCAGCACCTGACGTTGCAGCTTGTTCCGCATGGCTTGCCTGCAGTGACTCGTAGCAAATGGCAGGCGCCAACACCTGATCTGCGTGTCTGAGAACAAGCTGCTCATCACCGCCGGTGAAGAAGGGTAACTCGTCGGGGTGTAACTGCTGCTTGGAGTAGGTGGTGCGTGGCAACACTGGTTGGAAGCAGAGCATGCTGATTTCGATGCCTTTCGCCCCCTTCGTGGGCGCGCCAACGGCGATGAGCATGCCGTGCCGGTCACTTGCTACCTGAAATTGATCAAAGCGCTGATCAGCCGGCTGCACCGCCAGCGCCTGCGCCAATCCGGGTTCGTAACCAGTGAGGGAAAGCTCGGGAAAGACCAGCACATCCGCACCCTTGCTCGCCGCCAGGCGAATGACATCGAGGTGCTTACTGATGTTCTCTTCGATTTGGCCAGGCGTCGAAAGGATTTGCGCGGCTGTCAGCTTCATTGCCTGTCTCGTGTCCACGTAATGGGGTTGAGCGTAGCGGATTCCAACAGACTGGTAACCAGCGTGCGCTTGAATTCCGCATATGCTGCTCGCACGCTCGTGCCCTCAAAAGCGGAGCATCTTGGCCCGTCCTTGTCTTCATCAACGGCATAGAGCAAATGTATAGCGTGGGTTTTTACCAATCTTCTCCGACTTGCTTCTTTGGAAAAAATGGCACAACGCGCTGAGGGATGTACTCATTTATTGAGCACCTCGGTTGTCCACACCTGGTCGTAGTCGGCATTGTGTGACTTGGTGAATCCGTTGGCATCACTGCGTCCATCGTCGACTTTCTGGCCATCCTTGTAGATCACGTAATGGCGCCCGCCGGCAGCCTGGTCGCCGTGGTAATGCAGCTGCATCCGGTACACCAGCCTGCTCTCTTCTCCTGCTGGCGTCGCGTGCTGCTGTCCACCGCTGCTGGCGAGTTGCTGTATCTGCAACAGCGGTGTGGTCTGCTGCGGATGGGCCACAACCCAGCTTCTGAACTTGGCTTGGTCCTGCGCTGACGCCTGCCCGGACGCTGGCCAGATGTAGAGAAACGTTGCCGGCGTACCGGGTGCCGTACTGGCCGCCGGGAGGTGCCACTCGTAGACCTGTTGCTTGCCACCGGCTGTCGTCATCTCAAGCAGGCGGGCACTGGCTTGCAATGGGTTGCTGGCGGCGACCGGCAGTTCACTGATCGGCGCGAGGCTGGAGTTCGGTATGGCGCCCGCCAGTGCAAGCAGCAGGTCGCGCTGGTTTGTCACTTCCTGCGCGTTCAACGATAGCGAGCGCAGGTAGCGCGAACGCAGGCTGAAACGGTAGCGCGTTCCCTGCAGGGTGAATTCTCCCTCGACCCTGGAGGCTTCGTGCCAGTCGTGCCCAGGTGCCAGATTGACAGCGCCGTGCATGACGCAAAACCCCTGCCGGGATTGCGCCGCTTGCGGAAAGGCCGATACGCTGCTGGTGATCGAGGCCAGGATGTCCTTGGCACGCCGTTCGGTGATGTCCTGCAGGCGGCTGATGGCCGTCTTCTGGAAGCGAAAGGTCGTGCCATCGCGATGGGCGAAGCCGGTGACCTGCACGACATTCGGGTCGAGCGGCAGCGCATCTTCCTCGTGTACGACGATGACCCTGCCATCGTCCTGTGCCAGCGTTTCCACGGGCTTGATCAGTTGGCGCACCCGGCCATCGCTGGCCGGTGCTTGCGCGGCCAGCAGGCGCTGCGCATAGCTGGTCGCGTCCTCGCGGTAGGTATCGATGTCGCCCCAGTAAAACTGCGCGGAACTTCCCAGAAAATGCAGTGGCATGTTGGACGTCACGGCAAGCCGCCCGATGCAGTAATTTGCGTTGGCGGTAGTGTCCACCGATGGCGGCAGCGTGTTGGTAGTGGTGTTCGTGCTGCAAGCGGCAAGCAAGGCCACGGAAAGAAACAGAAGTGCGCGCAGCGGGCGTGGGGCGGGACGTCTCAACGCAATTCCTTCAAAACAGCAATCGGCAATGATAGATGACGCCGGTCCACGTGGTGCGCCACCGCTGGCCAGGTGATCTGGTGCTTCCTGCTGCTTCCGTGCATTGGCCGATTGCGGGGTCGAGCGAGCCGCATCCGTTCTGGTCGGTGCAGGCCAACGGAAACCGCACTGCGCCACCTCGCATCGGCTTTTATGCCGTAGTGATAGTGATGGCGTGCCTGCTTCCGTTGGCTGGGGCGTGTGGGGGCTGCGTTGGGAGGGGCCAGTGCTCGGAGGTCGCACACCCATGTGTGCGCCTTCCTCTGCGGGAGTGGCGCACAGGATGCCCGCGCTTGCTATGGCTTCTTTCGATACACCCCACCAAAGGACACGTTCATTCCGCCGCATTCCAGGTTGTCGTCGGCCAGCAGCATGTCGCCCAGCAATTGCAGGCGCACCTTGCACGTGTTCTCGTTGACCTCGACGCGGTTGCCTTCTGGATAGCCGCGCGCGGTGACCGAACCGGTGTGCGGACCGCCCGGCGTCTGTTCCGGATCGGGATAGGCGCTGGGCCAGTACGCATCGCCGTTGACGGTGATGCTGCCGTCTGCGTTGGTGGTCAATTGCAGCGTGTTGTCGCCATAGTGCCAGTGGCCGTTCCACGCCTGCGGTGTGGGCGTGGCTGCGCTTGGTTGCATCTGCAGGCTGGACTGTGCAACCCAACCGGCGGTGCCGCCGCCCTTGTTGGGATAGAGCACGCAGACATAGGCATTGCGGCGCTGCGCCGTCAGGACGATATCGTTCTTGACCACGTAGGCGCGCTCCTGGCATGCGGCCCCGCCCGTGTCCGGGCAGCCATCGGTGTCCTTGAGCAGGTACAGGCGCGGCGGGATGACCTTGCCGAGGGAGAACGCCACCGGTGCGCTGGTGAACAACCCATTGCGGCAGGTGGCATCGTCGCCGGCAGGTGCGGCGTGGACCAACGGCGAAACGCCCAACAGGGCAAGCATCCAGGCCTTATGCATGGCAATCACTCCAAATGTGGCGCGGTAGTGTGCGGCAAACCGCGCCGTCTTTCAGCAGGAAAGTGTCACCACACGCCACGCATGCCCAGCCGCGCTGGCCCACGTGCAGTTCCACGCCCGTGCGCAAGCGCGTGCCGCCGCGTGCAGTGCGGTGCATGGTGCGGCGTTGTGTCTTCGCCCTGCAGCCCATGCTTGTGTCTGATTACCCCAGTGGACGTGTATGAGCCCTCTTCACCTGGGGAGCGCGATGCTGCTGTCTTCAATCGAAAGGGAGTGGAGCATGAAACAATCACTGTTGGTCCTGTCCATGGTCGCGGCGCTGGCGCTCGCTGGCTGCAAGCCTGATGCCGACAAGGAGGCCGCAGCGCCTGCCGCGTCCACCGAGCCGACGCCGACCGGTGGCGCGGCGACCCCGACCACGCCGCCTGTCGGCGAAGCCAGCCCGGCGCCGGAAGGCGCGGCGCGCGCGAGCTCCGGAGACGACATCGCCCTGGGCCTGCTCGGGGCGGTGAACAACCACGAGATCGCCGCAGCGAAGCAGGCGCAGGACAAGAAGGTCACCGGCGCGGTGCTCGAGTACGCGAAGATGATGGAGAAAGAACACACCGAGAACCTGGAAAAGACCAAGGCGCTGGGGACGCTGGCCGAAACCCCGGACGTCAAGAAGCTGGAGAGCAAGGGCGAGCAGGACCTGTCCACGCTGGGCCAGAAGTCCGGCAAGGACTACGCGGCGGCCTACATCGATGCAATGATCGCCGGGCACAAGGATGCGCTGCAGCTGATCCAGACGCAGATGATGACGGTGGCGTCGACCGAGCCGGTCAAGCAGCACCTGACCGAGACCAAGACGCACGTCGAGCAGCACCTGGCGAAGGCGGAAGCCATCAAGAAGGCGATGTGAGCGTGGGCGTGGCAGGCCGCTGGTCTGCCACGCCTGGTTTGCAAGCGGCAAGGGAGCGACGTCGCCGTTTCCGAGCTTCAGGGACCCGAAAAGGGAATCAGGGAAACAGCGATTCCTCCCACAACTGCCAACAGCGCCAGCACGCTAAGAATTATCGAATACAGACGCCTGGAAAAATTGGGGCGGCGCCGGATGGCCCGAAGAATGGCGATCGGAATTAATGCATAGCCCGCACAAAGGGCAATGAAGTACCAGTTGACCTGATAGGAGGAGCCCTTGCCCAGCGTGTTTCCGACTTGAAACAAGACCACTCCACCAACAAGCGACAGGAAAGAGCGGAGCGCAAATGCATTGGTGGTTCTTGTTTGAATGCTCATATCTTCACATCTCTACAATCTGGAACGTTGCCACAGCTGGGTGCCTTATCAATGCGATCTCCTCTTAACGCATCCATTGAACGTGATTGCTTCAGTACCAGTGTCATTGCCACGTTGCAATGACGTCAACGCGCTGCGGTGCCACCACCCGGCAAAATCAGCGATGGCCACTAACCAGTGCTTTCCCGCACTGTTTACATCATCGGACCCGCCGTAATCGCCGAAGAGCGGGCTCGGGTTCACTTGATACGCGTGCCCGGACGTTGATCGAACGTTCTCTAGCGATGCGTTCGAGCCGACGTTGCGTTGCCGTAAACGCGATGGCAACCGGCTTTCCGCTCAGCGGCACCGATCAAAGGTTCTGACGCGCGTTTGCTCTGCAATGATCAGGCGATCTTCCATCTCGCTCAGGATGAAGACTGCAGGAACGTCCTTCTTCGGCGCGTTGGCAGACGCGGTGATGATGCGCCATGTCCATGGTGTGCGTGCCAGCAGGGTGACCCCGTTGGGCCAGAGGTCTTCGCCCTTGCCGGTCATGTCATCCCAGCCGAACTGGATGAGGTGTTTGGGGTCCGCTGTCTCGGCGTTGCGGCAGGCGATCCCTGAGGTGACCCAGGCGCCTCGTAGCGGCTCAGGGAAATGGGCCTTGGGGACATGTGGTTCGTAGCTGCCAGCGCCGGTAATGCGCGCCAGGGCGCCTGGCTTCCAGGTGTAAGCCCAGCTGTAGCTGCCGGGGGCGGGACAGCGCTGCGATCCGTCCGGATTGGGTTGTTCCCGTTTGCAGATTGGGGAGTTTTCCTGCACGAGGAACACGACCTCGATGCGATTGCCTTGGACTGCAAGGCGCATCACTTCGCCAGGAATCTGCTCGCTGGCGTCTGGCGTATAACCGGTCCTGCGTGCCCTGATTTCCCATGCGTCGATTGGAGCGCTGACGTTGGGTGCCTTTCCGGGTGAGTACTTGCGCGATACATCGATGCTGTTGGGGCAGTCGGAAGTGGAACCCGAGCAGTACGAAGAACTCAGATAGACGATCTCATCGACTCCATCCTTGTCCAGGTCGACAACCTGCACGAAGCCGGCGTAGTCCTCCTTGACGATATCGTCGTTGACGCTGACATCTTGCCAGAGCCCTACGATCTCTCCGGCGCGGCTCGGGCTCAGCCTCTGATCCTTTGCCGTTGCAACCGTGGCGATGGCCAATAGTGCCGCCATGACGTAGCTCCGCATCCTTGCGCTCCTTGCAGGTTGAGGCCCTAGCCTACAACGCTTGGGCGTTGGCCAGTGCTGCTTGAGCCCTCATCACTGCCGCGCTTGTTTGATTTTCGTCAATTCCACCGACACATGAAATTCGCAGCCGGGGTGCTTGACTGCATGGGTCAAGAATCGTTGCGGAGTTGCGCATGAGTGCAGTCACGGTGGGAAGGGTCGACCAGGGATCGGGTAGAGATGGGTCGATCCGGACGGGAGTTGGACTGGTGCGTCGTGAACGAGCGCCGGCGGATGTGCGGGGCGGGTCGGCCTGCATCGCTTTCTTTGTCACGGCGCGCGTATGCGCCGTGGTCGGCTGAGGGGGCGCCATGCGGATCTGTGTTCTCAACGAGGCAACCGGGGACCACGCCGGGCTGGAGCAGCGCTGCAGGTCGGCGCGCGAGGCGGGCTTTGATCATGTGGTGCTCGCCCCGCCGTTTGCGCGCGACGCCCAGGGCCGGCTGAGTGAGGTGGCCGGTGCCAGCGAGGCAGACGCGCAGCGCCTGCGCGAGGTGGTGCAGGCCGCGCACCGCGCCGGCGTGAAGCTGCTGCTCGACGTGCGCCTGGACGAAGTGGGTGGCGACAGCGCGGTGGTACGCGACAACCCGCAATGGTTCCGTGCGCGCAGCACGGCGGTGCCGGACCCGCGTCAGCCGCGCGCCACGCCCGAAGTGGCCGAGGCACGCTTCACCTATGCGCAGGAAGGTGCGGCGCTGGTGGAGTGGTGGAGCGCGCGCCTGCTGGAGTGGGCATCGCAAGGCGTGGCCGGCTTCCGCCTGTTGCAGCCGCAGCAGGTGCCGGCGCAGCGCTGGCGCGAGCTGATCGCACGCGTGCATGCGCAGGCACCCGAGGTGGTGTTTGCGGCCTGGACGCCGGGCCTGGGCATCGAGGCCCTGCAGCAGCTGGCCGGTGCCGGTTTCGATGCGGCGTTCTCCTCGCTTGCCTGGTGGGACGGCCGCGGTAGCTGGTTCTTCGACGAAGACACCGCACTGCGCGCATTGGCGTCGCAGGTGGTCGCGGTGATGGGCGCGCCCGAGGGCAAGCCTGCGGCCGCTGCCGGGCAGCACTGGCAGCTGGCCCACGCCCTGGGCGGGGCATGGTTGCTGGACGAGGCACAGCTGGAGACGTTGCCGTTGTCGATCAGGGCGCGCGACGGCGTGCCGCCCAGCAATGCCGGCCTGCGCTTGCGCCCGCTGCTGCGCGAGAGCACCGGCCTGACGGCGGTGGCCATCGAGCCATTGGGCGGCTTGCCGTCGCTGCTGCTGATCAATGGCGATGCCGATCATGTGGTGCCGGTCCCGGCGCCGGATCTGTTGCGCCTGCTTGGCGATGCCGAAGCGCTGGTAGGCGAAGACGGCAGCACGCTCTCCGGTGCGACGCTGGAAGCATTGGAGCCGGGCGAGGTGCGGGTGTACCGCAGCGTGCCGGCGCGGCATGTGCTGGCGGTGCCGCGCATGCGTCCGCGCGCGCAGACCGCGGCCGCCTGGCCGCGTGTGTGCATCGAGTCGGTGACGCCGTCGGTCGATAACGGCCGTTTCCCGGTCAAGCGCACCGTGGGCGACCGCATCTGCGTGGAAGCCGATGCGTTCTGCGACGGGCACGACCGTATCGCGGTGGCGGTGCTGTGGCGCCCGGCCGATGCCAAGACCTGGGCAAGTGCGCCGATGCGTGCGCTGGGCAACGATCGCTGGCGCGCGGAGTTCCCGCTCGAGCGTATCGGCACTTATGAATTCCGCGTCGAAGGCTGGCGCGATGTGTTCGCCACCTTGCATGCGGATCTGGAAAAGAAGCGTGCCGCCAACACGGTGCTGCCGGTGGATGTGCAGGAAGCAGTGGCCGTGGTGCAGGCTGCGCACGCACGCAGCACCGGTGCGTTGGCCGAGCGCCTGCAGGCCATCCTGACCCGCATCGGTGCGCAGAGCGAGCCGCTGCAGCAGCTGGCGATCGTGCTGGAGCCGGATACCGCGCAGGCGATGGCAGCGGCCGACGACAAGCCGTTCCGCTCCGAGACGCCGATGACCTTCCGGGTGGAGTCGGAGCGGCGCGCGGCGCACTTTGCCAGCTGGTACGAATTGTTCCCGCGCTCGCAAAGCGGCGATCCGCAGCGGCACGGCACCTTCGACGATGTGATCAAGCGACTGGCGCATATCCGCGCGATGAACTTCGACGTGCTGTACATGCCGCCGATCCACCCGATTGGCTTGAACAACCGCAAGGGCCGCAACAACTCGGTCACTGCGGTCGATGGCGAGCCGGGCAGCCCGTATGCAATCGGTGCCAGCGATGGCGGGCATACCGAGGTGCATGCCGAGCTCGGCGGACTGGACGGTTTCCGCCGCCTGATCCAGGCCGCGCGTGCGCATGGGCTGGAGGTGGCGCTGGATTTCGCCATCCAGTGCGCGCCGGATCACCCGTGGTTGAAGGAGCACAAGGACTGGTTCACCTGGCGCGCGGATGGCTCGATTCCGTACGCGGAAAACCCGCCGAAGAAATACCAGGACATCGTCAACGTCGATTTCTACGCCAGCGGTGCGGTGCCGGACCTGTGGAACACGCTGCGCGATGCGGTGCTGTTCTGGGTCAACGAGGGGGTGACGCTGTTCCGCGTCGACAACCCGCATACCAAGCCGTTCCCGTTCTGGGAATGGCTGATTGCCGACATCCGCGGGCGCCGGCCGGACGTGGTGTTCCTGTCGGAGGCCTTCACCCGGCCGAAGATGATGTACCGGCTGGCCAAGTGCGGCTTCTCGCAGTCCTATACCTACTTCACCTGGCGCAACCACAAGCACGAGCTGCAGGAGTACGTGGAAGAGTTGAACCAGGGCGTGCCACGCGAATGCTTCCGCCCGCATTTCTTCGTCAACACGCCGGACATCAATCCGCTGTTCCTGCAGACCAGCGGGCGCAACGGCCACCTGATCCGCGCCGCGCTGGCAACCACGCTGTCGGGGCTGTGGGGCATGTACCAGGGCTTCGAGCTGTGCGAGGCCACGCCGCTGGCGCCGGGCAAGGAAGAGTATCTGGACTCGGAAAAGTTCCAGCTGCGTGCCTGGCCCGAGCGTGCGCCCGGCGACATCGTCGATGAGATCACCCGCTTCAATCAGCTGCGCCGCATGCATCCGGAACTGCAGTCGCACCTGGGCACGCGCTTCTACCAGGCGCACAACGACCAGGTGCTGTACTTCGGCAAGTTCCTGGATGCCGGCTACCTGTCGCGCAGCCGCAGTATGGTGCTGGTGGCGATCAACCTGGACCCGCAGGCGGGCCAGGACGCGGACATCGAAATTCCACTGTGGGAGTTGGGCCTGCCCGATCACGCCAGTGTCGCGGTGGACGATCTGTGGGACGGCCACCGCTTCACGTGGCAAGGCAAGTATCAGCACATCCGCTTAGAGGCGACGCGGCCGTTCGCGTTATGGCGCATCCGCGCAGGAGAGGTCGCATGAATGCAGTCCCATCGTTACAAGCCGACGCGGAACAGTCCGCGGTGGTGGCAGATCAGCTTTGGTACAAAGACGCGATCATCTATCAGGTGCACGTCAAGTCGTTCTTCGACTCCAACGACGATGGCATCGGCGATTTCCCGGGCCTGATTTCCAAGCTGGATTACATCGCCGAACTCGGCGTTGACACGATCTGGCTGCTGCCGTTCTACCCCAGCCCGCGCCGCGACGACGGCTACGACATCGCCGAATACATGGCGGTGCATCCGGACTACGGCAGCATCGAGGATTTCGAGCAGCTGGTGGCGCAGGCGCATGCACGCGGCATCCGCATCGTCACCGAGTTGGTGATCAACCACACCTCCGACCAGCACCCGTGGTTCCAGCGCGCACGCAATGCGCCGGCCGGCTCGCCTGAGCGCGACTTCTACGTGTGGTCGGACACCGACCAGGAATACGAAGGCACGCGGATCATCTTCTGCGATACCGAAAAGTCCAACTGGACCTGGGACCCGGTGGCCGGTCAGTACTTCTGGCACCGGTTCTATTCGCACCAGCCGGACCTGAACTTCGACAACCCCGCGGTGCTGGAGGCGGTGCTGGAGGTGATGCGCTTCTGGCTGGATCGCGGCGTGGACGGCCTGCGCCTGGATGCGGTGCCCTACCTCATCGAACGCTCCGGCACTTCCAACGAGAACCTGCCGGAAACCCACGCGATCCTGCGCAAGATCCGCGCCACACTGGATGCCGAGTATCCGGACCGTATGCTGCTGGCCGAGGCCAACATGTGGCCGGAAGACACCCAGCAGTACTTCGGCCAGAACGCCGACGAATGCCATATGGCGTTCCACTTCCCGCTGATGCCGCGCATGTACATGGCGATCGCGCGCGAAGACCGCTTCCCGATCACCGACATCATGCGCCAGACCCCGGAAATTCCGGAGAGCTGCCAGTGGGCGATCTTCCTGCGCAACCACGATGAGCTGACGCTGGAAATGGTCACCGATTCGGAGCGCGATTACCTGTGGCAGACCTATGCCGCCGATCGCCGTGCACGCATCAACCTGGGCATCCGGCGCCGGCTGGCGCCGCTGCTGGAGCGCGACCGCCGCCGCATCGAATTGATGACCTCCCTGTTGCTGACCATGCCCGGCACGCCGGTGCTGTACTACGGCGACGAGATCGGCATGGGCGACAACATCCATCTGGGCGACCGCGATGGCGTGCGCACGCCGATGCAGTGGTCGATCGACCGCAATGGCGGCTTCTCGCGCGCCGACCCGGCGCAGCTGGTGCTGCCGCCGGTGATGGACCCGCTGTACGGCTTCCAGGCCGTCAATGTGGAAGCGCAGATCCGCGACCAGCATTCGCTGCTGACCTGGACCCGCCGCGTGCTCAGCGTGCGCAAGCGCTACCAGGCCTTCGGCCGCGGCACCCTGCGCTTCCTGTACCCGGGCAACCGCCGCATGCTGGCCTACCTGCGTTGCTATCAGGACGAGACGGTGCTGTGCGTGGCCAACCTGTCGCACACGCTGCAGGCGGTGGAGCTGGACCTGTCCGAGTTCGAGGGCCGCGTGCCGGTGGACATCATCGGCGGCGGCAGCTTCCCGCCGGTCGGCCGGCTGACCTATCTGCTCACGGTGCCGCCGTTCGGCTTCTACGCGTTCCAGCTGGTCAGCGAAGGCACCTTGCCGGATTGGCATGTGCCCAGTCCGGTGCCGTTGCCGGATTACCGCACGCTGGTGCTGCGCAGCGATACCGACGAGAGCAACGCATTGCTGCCGCATCTGTCCACGCTGGAAGCGGAAATCCTGCCGGCCTGGTTGTCGGCACGCCGCTGGTTCTCGGCCAAGGACCAGGCACTGAAGCATGTGCGCATCTCGCGGCGTACGCCATTGCCCGGCGATGAGCCGATGAGCCTGCTGGAGCTGGACGTGGAGCTGGAAGACGGCCGCCACGAGAGCTACATGCTGCCGATCGGCATCGTGTGGGAGCGCGACCACCCCAGCACGCTGGCCGAGCAGCTGGCGCTGGCGCGTGTGCGCCAGGGCCGCGAGGTGGGGTATCTCACCGATGCCTTCGCACTCAAGCCGATGGTGCGCGGGGTGATCGACGCCTTGCGCGACAACGCCGCGCTGGACTTCTGCGATGGCGACGATGCCTCGCAGCAGGGCCAGGTGCGCTTCGAGGCGACCCCGGCGCTGGCCACGCTGGACATTCCGCAGGATCCGGATATCCGCTGGCTGTCGGCCGAGCAGAGCAACAGCTCGCTGGTGGTTGCCGACAAGGCGGTGTTCAAGCTGCTGCGGCACGTGGCCAATGGTGCCAACCCGGAGATCGAGATCGGCCGTCGCCTGACCGAGATGGGCTATGCCAATGCCGCGCCCTTGCTGGGCAGCGTCAGCCGCATCGACACGCAGGGCACCATCACCACGATCGCGCTGCTGCAGGGCTTCATCCGCAACCAGGGCGATGCCTGGCGCTGGACGCTGGACCATCTGGCGCGCAGCTTCGACGAGTACGCCACTGCGCAGACCGACGAATCGCGCGCCGAAGCCATCGCCGGGTACGACGCCTTCGCCGCGGTGGTCGGCAAGCGCCTGGCCGAGCTGCACGAAGCCTTGTCACGCGACACCGACGATGCCGACTTCGCCCCGCAGCGCATCGACCTGCCGACCGCCAACGATGTGGTGGCCGGCGTCGCCCGCCAGGTCGAGGAGATGTGGGACACGGTCACCACGCGTCTGGCCGGCACCGATGACGCCACCGAACGCGAAGCGCTGCAGGCGGTGCTGGCCGAGCGCCCGCAGCTGGATGCCTTGCTCGCCCAGGCGCCGAGCGTGCTGGCCGATTCCCTGCTGACCCGCGTGCACGGCGACTTCCACCTGGGCCAGATCCTGGTGGCCTTCGACGATGTGGTGCTGATCGACTTCGAAGGCGAGCCGGCCAAGCCGCTGTCCGAACGGCGCGCCAAGGCCAGCCCGCTGCGCGATGTGGCCGGCTTCCTGCGCTCGCTCGACTACGCCAGCGAAGTGTCGGCACGTGGCGAGGAAGGCACCGCCGCACGCGCGGGCGTGGGCGTGGACACGCATCTGGACGAGTTCCTGGTGCAGTTCCGCCGCCGTTCCACACAGGCGTTTCTGGATGCGTACCATGCCGTGCTCGATGCCAGCACGCACCCGTGGATCGCACCGGCGGCGTTCAATGCGGCCACCTTGCTGTTCCTGGTGGAGAAGGCCTGTTACGAGGTGCGTTACGAGGCCGCCAACCGCCCTGGCTGGCTGATGGTGCCGATCGAGGGCTTGCGACGCATCCTGCACCGCGCGCGCGCTGGTGCGGGAGACACATGATGAGTGGAGTGATGACAGCAGTGACCAATCGATGGGATCCCGGCGCGACCCGCGCCCTGGCCGAGGCACGCCATGGCGATGCATTCGCCATTCTTGGCGCGCACCCGACCGATAGCGGTCGGGTGCTGCGCACCTATCAACCGGGTGCCGACTACGTCAATGCCGTGCTCGACGATGGCCAGATCATCGCGCTGGACGCGGGCCCGGAGCCGGGCCTGTTCGCCGGCGCGTTGCCGGCGCAGGGCGGGTATCGCCTGCGCATCGGCTGGCCCGGCGGCGAGCAGGACACCGCCGACCCGTACGCGTTCGGCCCGCAGCTCAGCGACTTCGACCTGCATCTGATCAGCGAAGGCCATCACCTGCAGCTGGCCGATGCACTCGGCGCCAACGTGATCGAGGTCGATGGCGTACGCGGCACGCGCTTTGCGGTGTGGGCGCCCAATGCCACGCGCGTGGCGGTGGTGGGCGACTTCAACAGCTGGGACGCACGCCGGCATCCGATGCGGCTGCGGCACCAGTCCGGCGTGTGGGAGCTGTTCGTGCCCGACGTCGGCCCGGGGGCGCACTACAAGTACCAGCTGCGCGGCCCGCATGGGAATGAGTTGCCGGCCAAGGCCGACCCGGTGGCGCGGCGTGCCGAGTTGGCGCCGGGCACCGCCTCGATCGTGGCCGACCCCACCCCGCACCAGTGGAGTGATGACGGCTGGATGGCCACGCGCGCGCGCCGTCAGGCGCACGACGCACCGATGAGCATCTACGAGATCCATGCCGGTTCCTGGTTGCGCCAGGAAGGCGTGGACCTGGACTGGGATGGACTGGCCGACCGCTTGATTCCGTACGTGGCGGACATGGGCTTCACCCATGTCGAGCTGATGCCGGTGACCGAGCATCCGTTCGGCGGCTCGTGGGGCTACCAGCCGCTGGGCCTGTTCGCGCCGACTGCGCGCTTCGGTTCGCCGGATGGGTTTGCCCGTTTCGTCGATCGCTGCCACCGCGAAGGCATCGGCGTGATCGTCGACTGGGTGCCGGCGCATTTCCCCACCGACGCCCACGGCCTGGCGCATTTCGACGGCACCGCGCTGTACGAACATGCCGACCCGCGCGAAGGCTTCCACCGCGACTGGAATACGCTGATCTACAACCACGGGCGGCGCGAGGTGTCCGGGTTCCTGATCGCCAGTGCGCTGGAGTTCCTGCAGCGCTTCCACGTCGACGGCCTGCGCGTGGATGCGGTGGCCTCGATGCTGTACCGCGACTACAGCCGCAATGCCGGCGAGTGGGTGCCCAACATCCATGGCGGGCGCGAGAACTACGAGACCATCGCCTTCCTGCGCCGGCTCAACGAGGTGGTGCGCGAGCACACCCCGGGCGCGGTGATGATTGCCGAGGAATCCACCGCATTCCCCGGCGTCACTGCCGATGTGGCGCATGGCGGCCTGGGCTTCCACTACAAGTGGAACATGGGCTGGATGCACGACACCCTGCATTACGCCGCGCTGGATCCGATCTACCGCCGTTACCATCATGGCGAGCTGACCTTCAGCATGGTCTATGCGTATTCGGAGCGCTTCGTGCTGCCGATCTCGCACGACGAAGTGGTGCACGGCAAGGGCTCGTTGCTGGGCCGCATGCCGGGCGACGACTGGCAGCGTTTTGCCAACCTGCGCGCCTACCTGGGCTACATGTTCACCCACCCGGGGCGCAAGTTGCTGTTCATGGGCTGCGAGTTCGGCCAGCCCACCGAGTGGAACCACGACGGCGGCATCCCCTGGCACCTGCTGGACGACCCGCGCCATCGCGGCGTGCAGACCCTGGTGCGTGACTTGAACCGGCTGTATGTCGAATACCCCGCGCTGCACGCGCAGGATGACGATCCGGCCGGGTTTGCGTGGGTGGTGGGCGATGACGCGGCCAACAGCGTGGTCGCGTTCCTGCGCAAGGGCAAGCGCGGCGACGCCCCGGTGCTGGTGGTGATCAACTTCACCCCGATCGTGCAGCACGGTTACCGCATCGGCGTGCCGCAGGGCGGCCAGTGGCGCGAGGTGTTCAACAGCGATGCCGGTATCTATGGCGGCGCGAACCTGGGCAATGGCGGTGTGGTGGGCGCCGAGCAGCAGTCCATGCATGGCCATGCGCAATCCCTGCCGCTGCTGTTGCCGCCGCTGGGCGTCATCGTGCTGACGCCGCAGGGCTGATGCAGCACCCACGGCGCCGGACCGCTGGTCCGGCGCCGTGGCACCTGTTAGATTGCGCGCCGTAGAGTGGTGAGACCGTGTTGCGTGCGCCTGTCGGGCGGCGCAGCTGGATGTCGACCACTGATATCAGGCGGCCCGGGGAGGCTGCCGGGCACAGCCGCCGCCATGCCTTCCGTCGATCTCGTTACGGGAGCGTTGTGCGTGGGTGTTTTGAGTGCTGCTGCTTCTTCGATGCTTGAGTGGCCTGTTCCCGTCGTGCGCAGGGTCGGGCGCGCAGATGCACCCGTGCGGGCTGCGTATTCGGGGTGTGCCGGAGCGCAGGGCGGCGACACGCGGCCTGTGCTTTCGGGCGGCTTGTCGCCCTCTGCTTCGATGCAGGTGCAGGCATGAGCGGCCTGATGACGGCGTGCTATCTGCTCGCCGCTGCGGTCTCGGCGCTGGCGTTCTACCTGGCAACCAGGCATCAACGCCTGTGGCCGCAGCGCCGGCTGTCGGCGCGTGCGCTACGCCTCGGCGCCAGTGCGTTGCTGTTGCTGTCGCTGGGCTGCGCCATCGCTGCATTGGGGACCTGGGCCGGCATCTTCGCCGCAGTGACGGCGTTGATGCTGGTGGCGGTGGCGCTGCCGTACCTGGATGCCTGGCAGCAGGCGCGCGTGCAACGCAGGCAGGTGCGCCATGTGGGCTAGATGGCTGGTTGCCGTGGTGCTGGGGCTGCCGCTTGCGGTGGGCGTGGTCGGCCTGTGCGCCTTGTTGCTGCCGGGGCCGCAGCGGAGCTATACGCTGGCGTGGTTGCTGCTGATGTTTCCGGCATGGATCGGTGCGATGGCCTTGCCGTTCGTGTTTCGTAGCGCATCGCGTGCCTGGGTCGTACTCGGCGGGCTGACGCTGCTGTGCTACCTCACGCTTGCAGGCATCAAGGCCGTGGGCTGGACGGAGCTGGGTGCATGAAAGCAGCGACCTTGCGTGCGTTTCTGTCGGTCCACAGCTGGATGGGCCTGTTGGCCGGCATGGCCTTGTTCATCGCCTTCTATGCCGGTGCCATCACCGTGTTTACTCACCAATTGAGCGGCTGGCAGGCCAACCCGCCTGCCACGCAGCCGGCGCCGGCAGATCCTGTCGCCGCCGCGCAGCGCCTGCTGGATGCGGTGATCGCCCGGCATCCGCAGGTGGCCGACTCCTTCCTGGTGCTGCTGCCCGGCGAGCACGGGCCACTGGCGCGGCTGTACTGGTACGGCCCGCAGGCCGAGGCCAGCGGTGGCATGCGGCAGTACCAACAAGCCGCCGATGGCAGCCTGCTGGAGCTGCCGCAGCGGGTGGGCTTTGCCGACTTTCTCTATGACCTGCACTTCACCGCCGGCCTGCCGCGCGTGTTCGGTACCTACCTGTTCGGGGTGGTGAGCGTGCTGTACGGGCTGGCCCTGGTCAGCGGCGTGGTGCTGTATGCGCCGGTGTTCCTCAAGGACCTGTTCGCGCTGCGCATCGGCGCCAACGTCAAGCGCCTGTGGCAGGACGCGCACAACGTGGTCGGCATGTTGTCGTTGCCGTTCCATGTGATCTTCGCCTGGTCCGGTGCGGTGTTGTGCCTGGGCGTGCTGCTGCTGGCGCCGTTCCAGTTCCTGGTGTTCGACGGCAAGCTGATGCAGATCCTGGAGCCGGACTTCCAGCTCACCCCGCATGTGCAACCGGCCAGGCGTGCGGCGCCGGTGTTGCCGCTGGCGGTGCTGCTGGACAAGGCGCGCGCGGCCAGCCCGGGGTTCGTACCGGAAAGCATCGGGTTTCACGATGCAGGCGATGCCAATGCGCGTGCGGAGGTGTATGGCCATCACGCGCAGCGCCGGCTCAACACCCTCGGTGGCGTGGCGCTGGACGCGGCAACCGGCCAGGTCCTGCGCGTACTCGAACCAAGGACGATGTCACCAGGCACCGCTGCATTGCGCGGGCTGCAAGGGCTGCACTTCGGCAACTTCGGGCAGGCGCCGGTGCAGTGGCTGTATTTCCTGCTCGGGCTGGGCGGCGCGTTCCTGTTCTACAGCGGCAACCTGTTGTGGATCGAGACACGCCGCAAGCGTCGGCTGGTCGATCAACCGCGCCGCACCCACGCGATGGCGCGCCTCACCGTCGGCGTGTGCCTGGGCAGCGTGGCCGGCGTCTCGGCGCTGTTCATCGCCGCGCGCCTGCTGCCGCAAGGACAGGAGCGTCATGTCTATTACGCGGTCTTCGCGGCCGTGCTGGTGTGGGCACTGATCCGCCCCACCGCACGTGGGGCGTACGAGGCGCTGCTGGCCTGCGCAGGCCTGACGGCGCTGATTCCGCTGGCCAGCTGCGTTTCCGCGCGCGGCGTGGTGCTGCCATGGCAGGGCGCCACGGTACTCGGCGTGGACCTGATCGCGCTGGTGTTGGCATGGGCGTACTGGCAACTGGCGCGTGCAAGCAAACGGCGCGGACTGCAGGGCGATCCCAACAGCGTCTGGGCCTGGAAAGCGCGGACAACACAGTGAGTCGATGCACCGAGTTGATTGATACCCGGCACGCCACGGTGCGCCGGGCAACAGCTGCCGTGGCGAGGTTGGCTGCTGAACATGCTGCCGACGCGAACACGCGCCACGTTGACGCAACGGCATCACCCGGCAGTGCATCCTCATCGCCCGCCACCTTCACCCACACCCGATGACGGCTGCCGTCTTACGCATTGGCCTGATCTCCGACACGCACGGCCTGCTGCGGCCCGAGGCCGTGGCTGCGTTGCAGGGCTGCGCGGCGATCATCCATGCCGGCGATGTGGGCAAGCCGGAGATCCTCACCGCGCTGGGCGCGCTGGCACCGTTGCATGCAATCGCCGGCAATATCGACAACACGCCGTGGGCAGCGCAACTTCCGCAAACGCTGGACCTGCTGATCGCAAATGTGCGCATCCATGTGCTGCACGATCTGAAAACGCTGGCAGCGGATGTCGCCGCAGATGTGATCATCAGCGGACATTCGCACAAGCCGTCGATACAGACGCACGACGGTGTGCTGTACGTCAATCCGGGCAGCGCCGGCCCGCGTCGCTTCAGCCTGCCGATCAGCGTGGGCACGCTGTGGCTGGGCGATGGCCCACCGCGGGCACAGGTGCAACTGCTGGAAATACACTGATGGACGTTGGATCCATGCAATACGGACTTGTGCAGGGATCTGGAGTGGCGAGCAAAACGACTGCACAGCCGTCAGGCAGGCGCGGTCGGTGCTCGGAAGCAACATATGCCACGCGTGCACTGCGGTTGTGAGCGTGCCGTCCGCACACAGTCGACTACCGCTCGCGACGCTGTGTCAGCCGCTCTTAGGCAACGCCACGCGATGAAGTGTAGCGGCCGGGAACACAGGCCACTTCTGCATGTTCCGAGCATGCGGTGCATGCAATGACCACCAGCAGCGACCGCTGACAACCTGTGCTGACGTGCCTGCTTGTCTAAACCTGCACGCGGGCCGTTCGTTGCCTGCATGTGTACGCGCGCGCGCCTTGCGCTGACCTGGTCTGCACGCAGGCGGGACCATCCTTGTGCATCGAGTCGCCGCAAGGATTTCCCCCATGAATACCCGTCGCCAGTTCCTTTCCGCCGCCGCTGCCGGCACCGCCGCATTGGCCGCCGCCCCGTTGTTGGCGCAGACCTCCGCGCCTGGCAGCGTGATGCCCACGCGCGGCAAGGCTGCCGCTTCAGCGTTGCCGACCAATCCCGCAGCCAAGGGCGCGCGCTATCGGCCGTCGAGTCGCCTGGGCTTTGGTGGCGTGGCGATCGGCAATGGGTTTGCGCCCACCAGCGATGCGCAAAGCGAAGCAACCCTGGCGGCAGTGTGGGAATCGGGCGTGCGCTATTTCGATACCTCGCCGTGGTACGGCCTGGGCCTGTCCGAGCGTCGTACCGGCCACCATCTGCACAATCACGCTGCAGGCGACTACGTGCTGTCGACCAAGGTCGGGCGCCTGCTCACCGCCATCGACAAGCCGCCGAAGACGATGTGGCAGCAGCCCTCGCCCTTCGACTACCGCTACGACTACAGCGCCTCTGGCGTGCGTCGGTCCATCGAAGACAGCCTGCAGCGGCTGGGCGTGTCGCAGATCGATATCGCCTACATCCACGACCTGTCCCCGGAGAACGAGAAAGACCTCGGCATGCCGTGGGAACAGCGCTTTGCCGAGGCGGTGAAAGGCGCGATGCCCGAGCTGACCAGGATGCGCAAGGAGGGCCTGATCAAGGCCTGGGGCTTTGGCGTCAATCGCCCCGAGCCGGCCTTGCGTGCGATCGAGGAGGCCGATCCGGACATCTTCCTGCTGGCCTGCCAGTATTCGTTGCTCGACCACGCGCAGGCGCTGCACGACACCTTCCCGAAGATCGCAAAGCACGGCGCGTCGGTGGTGGTCGGTGCGCCGTTGTTGGCGGGCTATCTTGCCGGCCGCGAGCGGTATCTCTACGACGGCACCGTGCCGGAATGGGCACCGGCCAAGCGCCAGAAGGCACTCGCCATCTGCGAGCGCCACGGCGTGGATCTGCGCACGGTGTCGCTGCAATTTGCCGCCGCGCCGAAGGTGGTGTCTGCGGTGATTCCGGGTGCGCGCACGCCCGAGCAGGCGCATGCGAATGCGGCCTCGATGCGCGTGGCGATTCCGGCAGCGGTGTGGGAAGAGCTCAAGCGCGAGCAGGTGATCGAAGCGGATGCGCCATTGCCTGTCGTGAGCTGATGCAGCTAGGAGCGACCAATAAAACCTGGCGAGCGAGTGCTTGTCAGTGAGTGCAGGATCGACTGCGCGGTCCCTTCACCGCTCGCGGGACACGCCGTGAACCCATCCCCGGGGGCGCGGTGGCGGCATCCAAGCCGCCACACGGTCCCGCAATTGGTGAGGACACCGCACCAGGAAGTTGGTCGGTTGCTTTGCCGAAAACCATACGCACCGACCCTCTCGACTAGTCCTTGCCCGCCCATCGTCGCGGGACCTTGAGCGGCATGGATGCCGCGCCAGAGCCTACATGGATGTACTTGCGGCGTGTCCCGCGATGGTGGGCGGGCAAGGGCCCTGCAGCCAGGCAGCACATAAGCCGGCCTGCAATTGACTGGCGTCAAGTAGGTTTGTTAGCCGCTCTAGTTGATCAGATGAAATGACGCATCACGGAATCAACAGCGGCCGTAACGCAGGTACGTGCTTTGCCAACTCGTCGGCAACAATCGCCGCGAACAGATCGGCGCCGTCCGCACCAAGATGGGTGTAGTCGAACGCGAGTTTGGCCTGGCCCATCGGCTCGGCGCTGGCATTGTCCTGCGCGCTGGCGGAGACGCTGCCCGCTGCCGCAATCTTTGACGGCGGCGGCGCATGCAATGCCTGCACCGGCGTCTTGCCAATCGTGGTGCCCGATTGCGCGGCAAGCACTTGCGCGGGCTCGGCAGGCCGCTGCGCCAGCCGCATCGCCAACACCGGGCCCATGCCCTGCACCAGCGCACGACTGCGCGCATGCAGATCGATCAACGGCACCTGCAATTCCTGCGCAACCTTGCGCGTGGCCTCCGCCCACGGGCCCAGGTCATCCACTAATTGGCCGCGCGCGAACTGCCGCCGCGTCAATGGCGTGACCAGCACCGGAATCGCACCGACGGCGCGCGCCTCGGCCACATACCGGCGCAGATTGGCGGGGAATTCGGTCGTCAGGTCGGTGGAACGCCCCGGTTTGCCGGGTTGGTCGTTGTGACCGAACTGGATCAGCACATAGACCTGTCGATAACCGCCGCTGCGCAGCTCGTGCAGCGCGATCTCCCATGACCCTTCGGCACGGTAGTTGGAGGTGCTGCGGCCACCGCGCGCCAGATTGAGGCAGCTCAGGAACGAGGTCACATGCTGTGCGCAGAAACTCGGCCCCCAGCCACCTTGCACGGCAGTGGTGGAATCGCCGACCAGCACGATCTTGCTGGCGGCAAGCTGCGTGCCGGTCGCGGGCACACCAGAAGCCGGCACGGTTGCAGGCGGCGCCTCAACAGCGTGTGCAGCAGGTGTAGCGGTTGCTGCCAGCAGAACCAGCGGTACGAGAGACGGGAAGCGCATGAGTCACCAGAGACGAAGAAGCGATCAAGGAACGGATGTCAGTCGGAAGACGAACGGAAGACCAAAGGCAGGCAGACGCCGAAATCGAGTTGGAAGACCAACGGCAGTCAGCAAGCCCAAGCACGATCACCGGGGCCACGCCTTGATTGGCACCACCCTGTAGCGGCAAACCCTGCCGCTGCAGCCGGCCATCAGCCCGCGCGAGGTGGCGCTCCACCACGCAGCGCTCAAAACGTGCCGCGTTGAACGAAAGGCGCCTGCTGGTACAGCTTGCGCTCGCCACCGCGCGGGTCGTGCTCCAGCCGGCTCGGTGTATCGAACAGCAGCGTCTCGCGGCGTTGCAGCGAATACGGCGTCCAATGCGGCAGGCTGCGATGATTCGGGTTGCCGCTGCGCGCGAACGCCAGCAGTGCCTGGCTCATCTGCGCGGCCATGCGCTGCGCATTGGCACCGTCGCCGGTGCGCGCGCCGGGCTGCGCAATGGTGTCGAAGACCAGCGGAATATCCAGCGTGTGGAAGGCGCCGAACTTGCCGCCATCCAGCGGCGAGCCCCAGTCCAGCTGATACACCCAGGTCGGTGCGCCCTGGCGCGCGCGCGCTTCGGCCTCCTCGACCGCGCCGCGCCACGAGCGGCCGGCGGTGGTCGCCGCAAAGAACACGTCCGAGGGCGAGTACTGCGGATACAGGCGGCGATATTCGGCAATCACCACCTGCGGCAACAGGTCGACGTATTGCTGGCTTTCCAGCCTGGCCGGCAGCTCGTCCCAGCTCAACGCGAAGTTCTTGGCGTCGTTGCCCAGAAACGCGCGCGTCTCGTCGCGGGTATTGCCGATCACCATGGGAATGCGGGCCGATTGCAGTGGCGCGGTCGGCCAGAACGGGTGCACCGGCACATTGCGCGCATCCAGCACCGGGCCGAAATACAACGCGCTGTTTTCCACCCGCGAGGGGTCGCGCAGCTGCGCGGCAGCCAGCAGCTGCGCCACCGGCAGCGTGCGGATCCGCGCAAGTTCCCCCGGCGCAAGTTTCAGCGCATCCAGCAGCAATTGCGCGCGCTGGGTGGCCGCGCGTGGCCCTGCCACGGTGACCTGTTGCCCGCTCATGGTCCAGGCGCGATGGAACAGGCCGCGCGCGGCCGGCATCGCCATCAGCGTGGCGATCTTGGCGCCGCCACCGGACTGGCCGAACACGGTGACGTTGCCGGGATCGCCGCCGAATTCGCCCGCGTGCTGGCGCACCCACTGCAGTGCCTGGATCAGGTCCAGCTGCCCGGCATTGCCGGAGTCGGCAAAGCCGGCATCGCCCAGCTGCGCCAGCGACAGGTAGCCGAACAGGTTGAGCCGGTGATTGACGGTGACCACCACCACGTCGCCGCGCTTGCACAGGCGCACCCCGTCGTACAGCGGGTCGCTGCCGGAGCCGGTGGTGTAGCCGCCGCCGTGGATATAGAACAGGATCGGCCGCTTGCCGCCATCGCGCAGGCCGGGCGTCCACACGTTGAGAAACAGGCAGTCCTCGCTGGTGGGTTCGCTGGCCTTGAGTTGCGGTGCGGCTGCACCGTAGGCGCCGGCATCGCGCACGTCCTGCCAAGGCGTTTCCAGCACAGGTGCCTGAAAGCGCCGCGCGGCGGTGTCGCCGCCATACGGGATGCCCTTGAACACGCAGATGCCCTGGTCGCGATAGCCGCGCAGCGCGCCGCCACGCACGCGTGCCAGCGGCGCGCTGTCATCGCGTGGCGGCGGTGCGGCCGCGCCGGCGACGCCGGGCAGCGCTGCTGCGGCAGTGGCAAGCAGCCCGCCACGCAGCAGCATGCGTCGGCGCGTGTCGGGCATGGACGGCGCTGTCATCGCGCCGCGTCCTGCGCAGGGATCACTGCCGGTGTCTGTGTCTGTGGAGATGCAGATGCAGGCGTCTGCACCCTGGTGACATGCGCGATCCAGGCCTGCGCCAGCTGCGGCCATGCGGCCACGGTCAGGCCGGTGCCGCTGGCGGTGCCGAAGCCATGGCCGCCCTGCGGGAAGACATGCAGCTCGCTCGCCACGCCGGCGCGCAGCAGCGCCTCGTGCATCAGCAGGCTGTTGCGCACCGGCACCACGGTGTCGTCCTGCGCATGCAGCAGAAAGCTGGGCGGCGTGCGGGCATCCACATGCAGTTGCGGCGAATACGCGCGCACCTGCGCCGCGTCTGGATTGCTGCCGAGCAGGCGCTCGCGCGAGCCCGGGTGCGCGTTGGCGCTGTCCATGTCGATGACCGGATAGATCAGCAGTTCAAAATCCGGCCGCGCGCTCAGCGCATCGGCTGCGTCCTGGGCCGGGTACACCTGCGCGGCGTAGCGCGTGCCCAGGCTGGCGGCGACATGGCCGCCGGCCGAAAAGCCCATCACCCCGACCCGTTGCGCATCGATGCCGTAGCGGGCGGCATTGGCGCGGATCAGCCGCAGCGCACGCTGTGCATCGGCCAGCGGCACGTCGGCGCCGTTCGGGTGGCCTTCGCCGGGCAGCCGGTAGCGCAGCACGAACAGGGTGATACCGGCCTGGTCGACGAAGCTCGGCACCAGCGCGCTGCCTTCGTTGTCGAGCACGATGCGCTGGTAGCCGCCGCCGGGGGTGACCAGCAGGGCGGTGCCGTTCGGCTGCCGGGGCCGGTAGACCACCAGGTAAGGCGTGCTGATCTGCTGGATATAGCGATCGGGCAGTGCAGGGTCGCTGCTGCGTTGGACGATGCGCTGCGGCTGCTGCAGCGCCTTGTCACCCGGTGCCAGCCGCTTGGGCCACAGCGGGATCCGGCTGGCCTGCTCGGCTGCGGTCTCGGCGCCAGGTGCCTCGGCGGCCAGCACCGGCCCTGCCAGCAGCAAACCCATCACCCCCACGGTCATGCACCGGCGCATGAGGCTCGAAAACGCGGCAAACACGCGCGTCTGGCTTGTCTGTTCCATCCACCCCTCCCAGGGTTGCTTCGTTCCTGCGGCCACTTTGCCGCACTGCACATTGCCAATGACACCGGTTTACCATATACAGCACACCGTGCCACTGTCGATTGGCAGTGCAACAAAAACACCTATCAGGGAGACACCCTTGAGCAACGACGCCGCCACCCCGCCATCGTCCACATCCTCGCTGTCGCAGATCGCGCAGCGCTTTGTGGAGGCACGCCGTGCAGGGGCATCGCTGCCCGACTTTCCCGGGCAAATCCCTGACGATCTGGTCACTGCCTACCAGGTGCAGGATATCGCCATCAGCCAGTGGGACGACCGGGTGGTTGGCTGGAAGGTGGGCTATATCGCTGCCGAGCGCCGCGACCATTCCGGCGACGAGCGCCTGCTCGGCCCGATCTTCTCGCACAAGCTCTGGAATGCTACCGGTGGAACAACCGAGTTCCCGATCTACGCGGGCGGCTTTGGCGCGGTCGAGGCCGAGTACGTGCTGCGCCTGGACGCGGACGCGCCGGCCGAGCAGACCCACTTCACCCCGGAGGAGGCGGCGCAGCTGCCGGCCACCTTGTTCATCGGCGTGGAGATCGCCAGCAGCCCGCTGGCCACCATCAACAAGCTGGGCCCGCGTGTGGTGATCTCCGACTTCGGCAACAACAACGGCCTGATCCTGGGGCCGGAAGTGACCGACTGGCTGGCGCGCGACGAATCTGCGCTGACCGCCGAAACCCTGATCGACGACCAGCTGGTCGGCACCGGCGGGGCCACCACGTTGCCGGGCGGGCTGCGCGCCGCCTACGCATTTGCGCTCGGCCGTTCGGCCCAGCGCGGGCGTCCGCTCAAGCGCGGTGATCTCATCGCCACGGGCAATGCCACCGGTATCCATGACATCGAAGTGGGACAGCATGCCCTGATTCGCTTCGCCGGCATCGGCGACATTTCCTGTACGGCTGTGTCCGCCAAGTAACGCCGGACCCAGTGACCAGACGCTTGGGAGGGCGCCAATGATCACACGCAGACATTTCCTCGGTGCCGGGCTCGGCGCCGCCGCGGCCGGCCCCTGGCTGGGCGCTGGCGCCACCACGCCGATTCCCGGCGGGCAGCTGCTCACCGCCACCGACGTGCACGTCGGCGACTACCCCACGGTGGAAGCGGTGCGCTGGTTCGGCAAGCAGCTCGAAGCGCGTACCAATGGCCGGCTCAAGCTGCGCCAGTACCACTCCGGCCAGCTCGGGCGCGAGTCGGAGGCGATCGACATGGCGCGCTTCGGTGCCATCGACATCACCCGCGTGTATTCGGGTGCGTTGAACAACACCTTTCCGCTGACCCAGGCGCTGTGCCTGCCGTACGTGTTCGACTCGGTGCCGCATCTTCGCCGCGCCATCGACGGCCATGTCGGCGACAGCGTGCTGCGCAGCTTCGAGCAGCGCGACCTGGTGGGCCTGGCCATCTACGATTCGGGCGCGCGCTGCTTCTACAACACCAAGCATCCGCTGCACCGCCCGGAAGATCTCAAGGGCCTGAAACTGCGCGTGGCCTCGTCGGACATCTTCCTCAAGCTGATGCGCATGCTGGGCGCCAATCCCACGCCGATGTCGCTGGGCGAGACGTTCTCGGCGATGGAAACGCACATGATCGACGGTGCGGAAAACAACATGCGCAGCTTCCAGTCCAGCCGGCATTTCGAAGCCGCGCATTACTGGTCGCAGAGCGAGCATTCCTACGCGCCGGACATCCTGGTGATGTCGCGGCAGAGTTTCCAGTCGCTGAGCCCGGCCGACCGCGGCCTGGTGGTGGAGCTGGCACGCGCCTCGGTCCCGGTGATGCGCAATCTGTGGGATGCCTCCGAGACCATCGCGCGCAAGCAGGTGATCGACTACGGCGTGAAGCTCAACCAGGTCGACATGCCGGCGTTCCGCGCCGCCGCCGCGCCGCTGCTGGCCGAATACCGCAAGCAGCCCGAGATCGAAGCGCTGTACCGCCGCATCCGCGATTTTGCATAGAGGTGACCCGATGACCGAACCCGAGACCGTCGCCGTCCCGGTCGCGCCGTTGCAGCGCGCGCTGGACCGCGTTTCCGATACCGCCGTTGGCGTGGCCTCCATCGCGCTGCTGGGCCTGGTGGTCGTGCAGGGCTGGCAGGTGTTCACCCGCTACGTGCTCAACGATTCGCCCAGCTGGACCGAGCCGGTGACGTTGCTGTTGCTGAGCACCGCGCTGAGCCTGGGCGCGGCCGCCGGCGTGCATTCCAACCGCCACTTCGGCTTCTACCTGCTGGGCGAACACGTGCCACCGCTGGTGCGCCGCGTGTTCGACCTGATCCGCCCGCTGATGATCATCGCCATCGGCGCGGTGCTGGCGTGGTGGAGTGCGGCGCTGCTGCTCGATGGCCTGGACATCAAGATGGCCGGCGCGCAGATGCCGCAGAGCATCAACTACCTGCCGCTGTCGATCGGCGGCGCGCTGATGGTGCTCTTTGCCTTGTACAAGCTGTGGCGTGTGCTGCGCCCGATCCAGGCCGGAGGAGTGCGCTGATGGGCATCGCGATGTTGTTGGGAACCTTCGTGGTGCTGCTGCTGATCGGCGTGCCGGTGGCCTACGCCTTGGGCGCGGCCGCACTGGCCACGCTGCTGTATCTGGACCTGCCCACGGTGGTGCTGGTGCAGCAGATTTCCGCCGGCAGCGGCTCGGCGTCGTTGATCGCCATTCCGCTGTTTATCTTCGCCGGCGAGTTGATGCTGCGCGGCGGTATCTCCGAACGCCTGATCGCGCTGGCCTCGTCGCTGGTGGGGCGGGTGCGTGGTGGCCTGGGGCAGGTCAGCGTGCTGTCGTCGCTGTTCTTCGGCGGCGTGTCCGGCTCTGCGATTGCCGACGTCTCGGCGGTCGGCGGCACCATGATCCCGCAGATGATCAAGCGTGGGTACGACCGCGATTACGCGGTCAACGTGAGCATGACCGCCGCGCTGGTGGCCTTGCTGGTGCCGCCCTCGCACAACCTGATCCTGTTCTCGGCCGCGGCCGGTGGCGGGCTGTCGATCGCCGACCTGTTCGCCGCCGGTATCTTCCCCGCGCTGCTGATGACCGCAGCAATGATGGTCACCGGCTATGCGGTGGCACGCCATCGCGGCTACGGCACCGAGCCGTTCCCGGGCTGGCGCGCGGTGGCGCTGCGCCTGTTCGGCGCGTTGCCGGGCCTGGGCCTGGTCGCGTTGATCTTCATCGGCATCCGCGCCGGCATCTTCACCGCGGTGGAGAGTGCGGCGATCGCGGTGGTGTACGCCTTGATCGTCACCGCGCTGCTGTATCGCCAGCTGCGTTGGGCCGAGTTCTTCGCGGCAGTGACGCATGCGGCACGCACCACCGGCGTGATCCTGTTCGTGATCGCCACCGCCGCGGTGTTCGGCTGGTTGCTGGCCTACCTGCAGGTGCCGGCGGCGGCGGTGAAGTTCCTGCAGGCCATCGCCGACAGCAAGAACACCGTGCTGCTGATGATCGTGGTGATGCTGTTGCTGCTGGGCATGTTCATGGACCTGGCACCGAAGATCCTGATCTGCACGCCGATCTTCCTGCCGGTGGTCAAGGCCTACGGCATCGACCCGATCCACTTCGGCCTGGTGATGGTGCTGGCCGGCGGCATCGGGCTGATCACCCCGCCGATCGGCTCGGTGCTGTTCATCGGCACCTCGATCGGGCAGATCACCATCGCCCAGAGCATGCGCACGATCTGGCCGTTCTGGCTGGCGGCCTTGTGCGTGCTGTTGATCGTGGCGTTCTTCCCCGAACTATCGCTGTGGTTGCCACGCGCATTGCGCGCGTAACGCCATGACGCGCTAAGCGATCGGGTGCCTGGTGGATGGGCGTGATCGATGCGGCAGGTGATGCCGCATCGATGCCCCACCTGCCGGGCGCGTGCGACGCCTTGCCGAGCGTGCAGGACGTTGCTGCCGGCGGGAGGGTTCCGCCTCATCCGGTTAACCGGTGGCATTGCCCACCGGTTGCCGCCAAGCCCCGGGATCGGGGACAGGAGAGAGCATGCGTACAGGTATCACTTCATCCCGATGGCGTTGGCTGCTGGCCAGCGGCCTGCTGCTGTGCGCCGGGCTCGGCGCCGCGGCCGACTGGAAGCGCGGCATCGAGCATCAGCGCGTCGCCGATCAAGGCAACGGCACCTTCCTCAACCCGGTGCTGGCAGGCGACCACCCCGACCCGTCGGTGCTCAAGGACGGGCAGGATTACTACCTCACGCTGTCCTCCTTCGATGCCTATCCGGGCCTGCCGATCTGGCATTCGCGCGACCTGGTCAACTGGCAGCCGCTGGGCCACGCCATCACCCAGAACGTCGGTGCGATCTGGGCGCCGGACCTGATCAAGCACGGCAAGCGCTATTATATCTACTTCCCGGCGCGGCGCGGCGACCAGGGCGAGCGCAGCAACTTCGTGGTCTGGGCCGACGACATCAACGGCCCGTGGAGCAAGCCGATCGACATCGGCCTGGGCAAGTACATCGACCCCGGCCATGCGGTGGGCGAAGACGGCAAGCGCTACCTGTTCCTGAGTGGCGGCGATTACGTGCAGCTCTCCGACGACGGCCTGAAGGTGGTCGGCACCCCGAAGCACGTCTACGACGGCTGGAAATATCCGGAAAGCTGGGACGTGGAAGGCTACGCGCAGGAAGGCCCCAAGATCACCCGCCACAACGGCTGGTACTACATGACCACCGCCGTGGGCGGCACCGCCGGCCCGCCGACCGGGCACATGGTGATCACCGCGCGTTCGCGCTCGATCCATGGCCCCTGGCAGAACGCGCCCAACAACCCGATCACCCGCACCAGGAGCGCCGACGAGCCGTGGTGGTCGCGTGGCCACGCCACCCTGGTGGAAGGCACCGACAAACGCTGGTGGATGCTCTACCACGGCTACGAACACGGCTACTGGACGCTGGGCCGGCAGGCACTGCTCGACCCGATCGAATGGACCCCGGATGGCTGGTTCGTCGCCAAGGGCGGCGACCTGGGCACGCCGTTGAAAAAGCCCAGCGGGCAGGCCCTGCCGCATGGGCTGGCGTTGTCGGACGACTTCCGCGCCAGCACGCTGGGCCCGCAGTGGTCCTTCTTCAACCCGGCCGCCGACGAGGCCAAGCGGCTGCAGGTGGGCAACGGCGTGCTGCGCCTGCAGGGCAAGGGCAGCGCCCCGCGCGATGCCTCGCCGCTGACGGTGATCGCCACCGACCAGGCCTACCAGTTCGAAGTGCAGATGACCGTGGCACCGGGCGGGCAGGGCGGGGCGCTGCTGTTCTACAG
>NZ_QEZI01000039.1:0-401 GCF_003993525.1 Xanthomonas sp. BRIP62411 | reverse complement strand
CGGATCCGCCGTGCGGGACTGTGCATTCGGGCCATGCGGGCCTCCTCGGCGCCTATCACAGGTGATCTGCCCCACGGAAGTCGATCGACGCGGGTGTCAGGGCGAATGCCCCGGAGCACTACCGTATTCGGATGACACGAAGCGAGAGCGACCGCAGCACCGTCACGCCCGATCCGGATTTCGTGGCGCAGGACTTCAGCCACGAGCAGGAGGGCTACCAGCACGGGTTGAAACCCCGCCAGCTCCAGATGATCGCCATCGGCGGCGCGATCGGCACCGGCCTCTTCCTCGGAGCCGGCGGCCGGCTGGCCTCGGCGGGCCCCGCCCTCGCGATCGTCTTCCTCATCTGCGGCGTCTTCGCCTTCTTCATCCTCCGTGCCCTCGGCGAGCTGGTCCTGCAC
>NZ_QEZI01000038.1:0-385 GCF_003993525.1 Xanthomonas sp. BRIP62411 | reverse complement strand
CGGACGACGACGGCCGCCGGCGAGCCCGCCGCCGAGGCGCGCGATCATCGGGATGGCGAACGCCAGCGTCTTGCCGGAGCCCGTCTTGCCGCGGCCGAGCACGTCGCGGCCGTTCAGGGTGTCGGGGAGCGTGTCCACCTGGATGGGGAACGGCGTCGTGATGCCGTTCGCCGTGAGGGCGGAGACGAGGGGTGCGGGCACGCCGAGCGCGCCGAAGGTGTCAGTGGTCATGCGGGGGAGTTGCCTTCCAGGCAGGGGTCCGCACCGGTGTGCGTTCTCGGGGATGTGCGACGACGCACGGAAGCGGAGGATGGCGAAGGCGCCGATGGGCGCATCCGTTCGCCAAAAGAAAGATGTCACTCGGCCCCGTCGGCCTGTGCGGCGA
>NZ_QEZI01000004.1:0-50329 GCF_003993525.1 Xanthomonas sp. BRIP62411 | reverse complement strand
GGGGGGGGGCGGCCGGCGGTCTCTGGCAGGGCATCCGGCCATCCGCGCTGGCGGGCAGGTGCCGTCGAGGTAGCGATTGCGCGGCCAGGTGGCATTTCTGCACGCCCAACCGTAGGAGCGCACCGGGGCGCGACGGGCTTTCCCGGTAACGCCCGTCGCGCCCAGGTGCGCTCCTACGAGTTGGCGGGTTGGTCAGAACGCCTGCAGGGCTTCGGTCAGCTGGCCGTTGGTATTAACTGCGCCCATGGTGTAGCCCTGCCAGCCGGGGTAGGCGTTGGGCTCCCAATAGAACACGCCGAGCACGCGCGCGCCGATGGCATTGCTGCGGCTGAGCAGGTTGGTGAGCATGGCGCGGGTGGTGGCGGCCTGCTGCCAGTCCATGCCGACCTCGGCCACGATCACGTCGCTGCCGTAGCGGGAGATCATGTCGCGCATGTTGGTGTCCAGGCGGGTGTTGTAGTCCTGCCAGCTGCCCACCGGCGGGTAATGCGACATGCCGATGACGTCCCACTTGCCGCCGGCCGAGCGCAGGTTGTCGAAGAACCAGCGGAAGTTGGCGTTGTCGTAGCCGTTGGCCAGATGCACGATGACCTTGGCGTTGGGGTACACCGCCTTGGTGGCGTTGTAGCCGCTATTGATGAACTGGCCCAGCGTGGCGAAGTTGGGCGTCTTGCCCTCGTTCCACAGCATGCCGCTGTTGATCTCGTTGCCCACCTGCACCCAGCTGACGGTGATGCCGTTGTCCTTGAGGTATTTGAGGATGCCCTGGGTGTGGCTGTAGACATCGGTATTGAGCTGGGCGACGGAGTGGCCCGTCCAGGCGGCCGGCTTGGTCTGCTTGCCGGGGTCGGCCCAGCTGTCGCTGTAGTGGAAGTCGATCATGATGCGCATGCCCTGCGCGGCGGCGCGCTTGGCCTTGTCCAGGGTGTCGCGGCCATCGTTCCAGCCGCCGGACGGGTTGACCCACACGCGCAGGCGGATGGCGTTGCCGCCCACGTCCTTGAACAGCTTGATGAAGTCGGTGGTGTTGCCGGCCGCATCGCGAAACACCTGCGGCGGGCTGGCCGCGGCCTGCTGGTTGAGCCAACTGACATCGGCGCCCTTGGCGATGCCCTGCGCGCCAGCGCCGGTGCTGAGGCCACCCAGCAACAGCACCAGCAGCAAACGGTGGTACCCCTTGCGAAAAACGTGCATGAACCCTCTCCCTTGATCGATGGATGTCGCGCCACGTGGCGCCCTGCCTAATCCCCCTGAATCTCACTGCGCGTTGTGCGGCGATGCGGGCAATGCCGCGATGCCACGCACGCTGCAAGACGGTGGCGATTCCAGCACGGCGGCGCAATGCGGTCGCGCTCGCTATAGCTGCTGCGTGATTGCGGCATATCTCGCGCCGGCCAACGCCTTGCGCCAGCGCACTGGCGGTATTTTCACCAGCGCGTTGTTGTGCGGCTGCAACAGAGAAACGGCGCGGTAGTGCGCAGCGGGTCTGTCACTGGCGATCGGTCGCTGAGGTGGCAGGCGTGGTCGACTGTTAGGGCAGCACAAGCAGACCTGGGCTCGATGCGATGCGGCGCGATGACGCGCTACCAGCTTCCTGGCACCGGGGCGCTTTGCTGGAAGCGCACGCCCTCGCCGTACATAGGCCGCTCACCGCGCGCTGTAGCTGTAGCTGTAGCTGCGGCTGTGCTCGGCTACGGCTACGGCTACGGCTACGGCTACGGCTATGGCTGTGGCTACGGCTATGGCTGTGGCTGTGGCTATGGCTGTGGCTGTGGCTGACAGCTGATTCTGTAACGACCACCCTGGCTCGATCACCCCGGCGCTACGCGGCAAGCTGCGATTCCAGCTCGACAGCAGCAGCCCAACGGGTGAAGGCCGCCTCGCCTTCCAGCTGCCCTGCCCGCTCGGCGCGCTCGACAAGCTCGCATCCGTGGATCGGCAGCAACCGAAACGAAAAACGCCGGACAAGCCGGCGTTTTTCCTGTGCACTATTCGATGGCGGCAGTTGGCAGATCGAAGCGTCGCCGCGTCAGCCCTGCGAGTCGGACGCAGTCACCGCATCAAGCGCGACTCCCAGCGCGTAGCGAGCGGCCATCAGATGGTGCGGCTGGCGCGCTCAGCACCGCAATGCATGCGTTGTCCACGCCGTTTCCGAGGAGCAGCCGCGCCCACCTGACGCTGCGCAACAGTTTTGTCGGCCGCTCCGCGCCCGTGCATGCATGAGCGCACTCAGCCCAGCGCGCGTGCGCCCTGCTGTTGTTGCTGGGTCTGCGTTTGCTGCTGCTCCAGCGCCACCGACTGGCGGGCGGCGTTGTCGGCCACACGCTGGCTGCTCTGTTCCAGCGGCGTATTCATCGCGGTCATGGTCTCCACGCTGACCCGCAGCTGCGCGGGGTCGTCCACGCGGCCCTGCACGGCGAAGGTGCGGGCGGCATCGGGGCTCATCATCACCGCGTCGATGCGCTGGCCGCCGGCGGCGTGCATTTCCGAGGCGAGCGAGCCGGACAACTGGGCACTCTGGTGGTCGGGCGTGCGCCCTGCGCGCGCGTCCTGTGCCTGCACGCCGCGCTGCGCGTCCTGGAACAAGGCATTGCCCACATGCCCCGGCTGGTCGATACGCAGCGAGGTGTGCTCGTTGCCGTGCTCGCGCGCGTCGCGCTTGGCCGGCTCGCCCGGGGCGAGCGGGCCGCGAATGGCGTCGATGGCGTCCTGGCCGAGTCCGCGCGCGCTGCGCGTCAGGATGGTGGTGCCGGTGCGCAGCCCGTCCACATCGCTGCGGTATTCGTCGATCATGCGCGCGTTCTTTTCGGCAAGCGGACGCGCGCTGGGATCTGTAAGCGCCGAATGTTCGCCCAGGAAGTTGCCCAGCTTGTGCGCGCCCAGCGAACCGCCGGCCGCCACCAGCGGGTAGTCGGGAATCAGGAAATTGGCCTTGCTGTTGCTGTAGCCGGCGCCGGTCAACGTGGCGATCTCGTCCGGCTTGGCGTAGATGCGCACCTGCCCGAAATGCGGCGAGGCCGCGCTGACCGGGTCCGACGCCATCACGTGGTTGATCACGCTGTTGCCGCCTTCGGGAATGCGGTAACTCAGGCTGGCTGCACCGTAGGCGTTGAAGGTTTCGCCCTTGAGGTCGTAATGGTGCGCGGAGACCTGCGCAAGCGCACCGCCCAGGGAGTGGCCGGTGACGGTGACTTCGGGAGTGCGCCCCTCTTCCTTACCAAGCTCCTTTGCGTAGCCCAATGCGTTCTTGGTCAGCGCCAACGCATCGGCCGCTTGCGGGTTGGTCCGCGAGGTGACCATCTTCGCATCGGTGAGAACATCATTGACTGCGCCTTCGGTGCCTCGATGCGCAACTACAATCTCGCCACTGCCTTCGCGGCGATAGATGGTGCCTTGATAGCCATTGGACTTGTTGTTGACGTGCTCGAGAACGGCGTAACGCTGCCCTTCAATCGTGACGACTTCTTCCTGGCCAGGCGCGCGCCGACCTACCGCGCGATCCTTATAAACATCCTCCGACAAGCCAGCGTACTGTTGAGATGGGACGGTCATGGCGCAACTTCCTTGGCAGCCAACGTGATGGTGAAGAGCTTGTCGCGAATTTCTGGCTTGAATTCTTCAGCGTTGTGCTTCCCCATGTCCGGGAAATCACTCATCTCTGAACGCGGATAACGCTCGCTCCAGTAATACTCAGTAGACGCCTGCTGCGCCTGCACCGTCTTGCCTTCGATAAACGACAGGAAGCGGGTCTCTTCCTCTGCACCGGTGGCCTTCAGCAGCACGCTGGCGCCGCTGAATTCCCAGTGGCAGACGCCGCGACCGTAATAGTCCTCGTCCTGCATCAGGTCCAGATAGACGGTGCCGCGGTACTCGGTGTCGGAGATCTTCTTGAGCGCGAAGTCTTCCTGGCTGGTGATGCGCCCGGCGGTGCCGGTTTCGGGCTGGATCTTGCCGCATTCGGCTTCGTTGCTGACGTCGTACTGCGCCGCGCCCTGCACCAGGCCGAAGGCGCCGGGCGCCTTGTCCAGGGTCAGGGTGACCTCGAACGCCTTGCGCGGGCTGGGATTCAACTTGGCAAGGCCGCGACCGCCCGCCTCCACGTCGGCTTCTGCGGCGGCCTCGGTTGCGGGGGATTGGGTCTGGGTCATGCTGGTCTCCGGGGCGTTACAGGCCGTAAGCAAAAGGGCCAGCAGGCTCGGGGTCAGAATCTGGCGCAAGGCCGGCCTCCATGGCGATAGGGGGAGTCAATCTAGTTCGCTGACCCGCCGGGGTCAATTTACGGCAGCTGAGGATGAGGCCCCCGTGAGCCAGTTGCCGGCGGGCGGAAAACTGCCATGATCGGGGCCATCCGCTGCCAGGGAAGCGCGTCATCGCCACCGGTCCCACATCGCCAGCCGACGGCGTGGCCGTCCCCCCGCGGGTGCACTGGCGGCACAGCCTGCGCATGCGGGTGTTGCTGGCCGCCACCGCGGTGCTGGTGGTGTTGCTGGCGGTGCTGGGCACGGTGTTCTACCTGGGCGCACGCGCCGAGCTGGTGGAGGCGGCGCGCACCGAGGTGGATGGCCTGACCGAGCAGACCGCGCGCAGCCTGGCGGCGATGCTGGATTCGGTGCAGGTGAGCGGCCGCACGCTGGCCGCCAGCAGCAGTGCGGTGGGGCTGCAGCCGTTCAATCTGCGCGCCCTGCTGCTGGCCACGCTCAGCGGCGACCCGGATATCGGCGCGGCGCGCCTGATCATCGAGCCGCGCACGCAGAAGGCCCGCGACACCGGGTTTGTCTGGTACGTGCATCGCGACGGCACGCGCGTACTGGAAAAATCTGTGCAGGAGCTGGGATACGACTACCGCGCGATGCCGTGGTACCTGCGCACCCAGCGCGAAGGGCGCGCGTGGTGGTCCGAGCCGTATCTCAATCCCAATGGCGGCAGCGCGCTGTACACCAGCTACAACCTGCCGTTGCGCCGCCCGGGCGATGCGGTGGATGCCGCTCCGGTGGGCATGGTCAGCGTGGACCTGCCGCTGCAGCACCTGCGCGAGATCATCGACCAGCTGCCGCGCGACATCAGCATCCAGCCGATGCTGCTCTCGCCCGAAGGCATGCTGGTGTTCAGCCCCGACCCGGCGCTCAACCTGCGCTACACGCTGGAGCGCTATGTTGCGCATGCGCGGCCGGACCTGCTGCCGCTGCAGCGCGCGGTGGCGGCCGGCCAGCCGATCTCGTTCGCGCACACCGCCCCCGACGGCGAGCGCTTTCTGACCCATAGCGCGGCGGTGGGGCGCAGCGGCTGGACCTTTGTGCTGTCTGCCTCGGAAGGCTATGTGCTGGCGGGGCTGAACTGGCTGGCCGCGTGGGTGGCGCTGGCGGCAGTGCTGGGCGCGGTGGTGTGGTGGTGGTTAATGGGGCGGATCACCCGCAAGCTGACGCGGCCGATCGAGGAGTTGACCGATACCGCCGAGCACTTTCGCCGCGGCGAATTCGACTACCCGTTGCCGCACATCGAACGCCGCGACGAGGTGGGCGTGATGGCGCGTGCGTTCGACAGCGCGCGCGATGCGATCCGCGACCACATCGCGCAGATCGGCGAGATGACCGCCGCGCGCGAGCGCATGCACAGCGAGCTGCAGATCGCGCGCGAGATCCAGCAGGCGATGCTCCCCTCCGGGCGCACCTTCGACCGCGCCAATTCGCACCTGGAAACCTGCGCCTGGCTGGAGCCGGCCAAGGCGGTGGGCGGCGACTTCTATCACTTCGTGGAGACCGAGCCGGGGCTGCTGTGGTTCGTGGTGGGCGATGTGTCCGACAAGGGCGTGCCGGCGGCCCTGTTCATGGCGCGCGCGGTGAGCGTGCTGGAAATCGCCGCGCGCCGGCATACGCGTCCGGACAGCATCCTGATCGCCGCCTCCACGCGGCTGGCCGACAACAACGACACCTGCATGTTCGCCACGGTGCTGTGCGGGGTGATCAACGTGGTCAGCGGCGACTACTGGCTGGCCAGCGCCGGCCACGAGCCGCCGGTGCTGATCGACATCGACGGCACCGCGCGGCCGTTGCCGCTGGAGACCGGCGCGCCGCTGGGGATCGAGCCGCAGGTCGCCTACCCGGTGCTGCAGGGCCGCATGAGCGCCGGGCAGACGCTGCTGGGATACACCGACGGCGTGACCGAGGCGATGGACGAGCGTGGCGCCAGCTACGGGCTGGAGCGCCTGCTCGGCGCGTTGCGGCCACGCCGCAGCGCGGCGGCGCAGTGCAAGGCGGTGATCGCCAACATCGCCCACTTCACCGGCCAGGCCGACCCGTACGACGACATCACCCTGCTGGCGATCCGGCTGCGCCAGGAGCATGCTGGGCGGGTCGCAGACGCTGGCCGGGACGCACCCGGAAAGGCAACGACCCGATGAAGCTCGATCTGGCCATCGCGCCCTCGCTGGCCCAGCTGGCCGGCGCCAACGACGCGCTGGAACACTCGCTCACGCTGGAAGGCCTGCATGCCGAGCGCATCGGCCAGGTGCGGCTGATCGTGGAAGAGCTCGGCTGCAATGCGCTCACCCACGGCCAGTGCGCCGAACAGCCGCTGCGCCTGCAACTGCAGCTGGACCCGCAGGCGCTGGTGCTGGAGATGCACGACCCCGGCAGCGCGTTCGATCCCAGCGCCGCAGTGACGCCGGACCTGACTGCCGAGCTCGACGATCGCGAGATCGGCGGGCTGGGGCTGTTTCTGGTGCATCAGTTCGCCGATCACATCGACTACCGCCGCGATGGTGCATACAACGTGGTGCGCGTCACCCTGCTCCATCCGTACGCCCCTGTCCCCGAGGCACTGTCATGACCACGCTCGCCATCCAGATCGACCCGCCGCAGGACACCCGTCAACGCGTCATCCTGACCGGGCGCCTGGACACCCACACCTACCAGGACCTGGACGCGGCGCTGTCGCCGCTGCTGGGCACGCTGATCACCACGCTGGTGCTGGACCTGACCGCGCTGGAATACATCTCCAGCGCCGGCATCCGCTGCATCTTCAAGGCGCGCAAGGCGCTGGCCACGCGCCAGGGCAAGGTGCTGGTGACCAACCCGCAGCCGCAGATCCGCAAGGTCTTCGACATGGTCAAGGCGGTGCCGCTGAGCGATGTGTTCGCCTCCACCGAAGAACTGGATGCCTACCTGGCGGCGATGCAGCGCAAGGTCATCGAACAGCATGCGCAAGGCGATACGCCGATCGTGCCGCATTTTGCCGAGGCGTGAGGGTCCCTGACGACGAGTAGCCAACGGGCATGGATGGATGCGCGTGCACCTGGTAGAAGTGCACGTGTGGTACGTGTCGATTCCCGGCATCGGACGCGCGCCCACCTGGCGATGATTGCAGTGGGTGTGCCGATCGCCTTGCGGTGTCGCCTCGCCTGCGCGCACACATATGGGTGTGCCTGCGCGCGGCATGTGCACGGCAGTGGTTAGGCTATGCCGCCCTGATCCCTGCGTTGCGATGCCCAAGCTGATCATCTTCGATTTCGATGGCACCCTGGCCGATTCGTTCGGTTTCTTTCTGAGCACGCAGCGCGTGCTGGCCGAGCGGCACGGCTTCCGCGCCGCGCAGGCGCATGAAGTGGACGCCGCGCGCCGCCTGAGCACCCGCGCGCTGCTCAAGCAATCGGGCCTGAGCAGCTGGCGCATCCCGCTGGTGGCCGCCGACTTCATCCGGCTGATGCGTGCCGCCCCGCCGATGGCCTTGTTCGACGGCATTGCCGCGGTGCTACAGACCCTGCACGCGCGCGGCACCTGCCTGGCGTTGGTGTCGTCCAACTCGGTGGAGAATGTGCAACGCGCCCTGGGCAAGGAGCTGAGCGCGATGTTCGCCGTCATCGACGGTGGTGCGCACCTGCTCGGCAAACAGCGCGCGTTGCGCCGGGTGCTGCGCAGCACCCGGCATACCGCAGCGCAGGCGGTGTACGTGGGCGACCAGGTCGCCGACTGGGAAGCGGCGCAGACGGTGGGGTTGCCGTTTGCCGCGGTGGCCTGGGGCTATGCGCATCCGGAGGTGTTTGCGGGATTGGCGGGGACGCAGCTGATCGAACGCGTGGATGCGTTGCTCGGGTTGGCGGAGTAGCCCGTTTTTTTCCGGCTGGTATTGGGGATTGGGGATTCGCTGGAGCGAGAAGCTTGCCGGTGCTGCGCGCGCGTGCCCTCATCCGCCCTTCGGGCACCTTCTCCCGGAGGGAGAAGGGAAGCGTATGGCGTGCACTGAATGGTCGCCGGGAGCCACGCGCCGACGTCTAGACCCCGCCCATGCGCGGTAATGGCGCCGGCACATTCAACATGCCCCCGGCTGCCACATACGCCGCCAAGGCCTGGCCCTGACTCAGCAGATGCCCGTGCATCGTGCGCTCGGCGCCTTCGGCGTCGCGGCGGCGTACGCATGCCATCAGCTCGCGATGCTCGGCCAGCGACTGCGCCATGCGCCCGGGCGTCAGCAACTGCCGGCCGCGGTGCATCTTGAGGATGCGGTGCAGGTCGTGGGTGACGCGGATCAACCACGGGTTGCCGGCGTACTGCTGCACGGTTTCGTGGATCAGGTAATTGTTGCGGTAGTACTCGGCCAGGTCGCCAGCGGTGGCGGCGGCTTCCATCGCCGCGTGCAGCTCTTCCAGGCGTTGCACGCCGGCCGCGTCGATACGCTTGACCGCATCGTGGGCGCAACGGCCTTCCAGCATGGCCATCACCGGGAACAACTGGTTGAGGTCTTCCAGCGTCAGCCGCGTGACCCGGCTGCCACGGCCGGCGTCCAGTTGCACCAGGCCTTCGGCAGCGAGCAGCTTGAGGCTTTCGCGCAACGGTGTACGGCTGATGCCGAGCTCCTCGGCCAGCGCCGGTTCGTCGATCCATTCGCCCGGCGGCAGTGCGTAGTCGTAGATCTTCTGGCGCAGGCGCTCGGCCACTTCCTCGTACAGCGGTACGCGCTTCTTGGCGCTGCGCGAATCAGGGGCGAGGGTCATGGCAGGCGGGTCGTCGATGCGGGCGTGGGGGCGCCCATTCTACGGGGGCGCCCCGATACCCTGCCGAACGCGGGCCGGGTCACAGCCAGCCCGGCACCACGAACAGCAGCCAGGCCACCAACGGCCCCAGCAGCACCACCAGCCCGCTGTAGACCAGGAAGCGACGGAACAGCGCGTCGCGCTCTTCCTTGGCGGCCGAGGCCACCACCAGCGCACCGTTGGTGGAGAACGGGCTGACATCGACGATGGTGGACGACACCGCCAGCGCGCAGATCACCCCGGCAGCGCCGAGCTGGCCCTGCATCAGGAACGGCACCGCCAGCGGAATGGTGGCGCCCAGCACCGCTGCCGACGAGGCGAACGCGGACACGATGCCGCCGACATAGCAGACCAGCAACGCGCCCAGCAACGGCATGCCGATATGCGATACGCCGGTGCCGATGTAGTCCACCGCGCCGGCCTTTTCCAGCACCGCCACGTAGGTCACCACGCCGCTGATCAACAGCACCGTGGACCAGCTGATGCCGTCCACCGCGCCCTTCTGCGCGCTGGGCGAGATCAGCGCCAGCGCCACTGCCACGGTGATCGAGACCAGGCCGACATTGAGGTTGTAGACCAGCGCGGCGACGCCCAGGCCGAGCAGGCCGACCAGCGTGATCACCCGATCGCGCGTGATGGCCACCGCCTCCAGCGCCAGCGGATTGGTCGACAAGGTGCCGCCACCGGCGGCCACCAGGGAGCCATGCCCTTCGATCGCGAACGGGCGCTTGGAGGCCTGGTCGTCGGCCACCGCTACATACTGCGCATCGGCCAGCGACACCTCCTGCCGCCGCATCAGCTTGAGCCCGCCGAAGGCGCAGAAGCAGATGATCGCCATCATCAGGTTGAAGCCCAGGCTGGTGAGGAACACCGCCATCTCGGTGACGTCCAGCCCGGCCTTTTCCACCACCTTGTTGGTGATGCCGCCATACACGCTGATTGGCGAAAAGCCGCCGCCCTGCGCGCCATGGATCACCAGCAGGCCCATCATCAGGGGATTGATGCGGTATTGCTTGGCAAAGCGCAGCGCCACCGGGCCGATGATGGCCACCGCCGCCGGCCCGAGCGCACCGAAGGCGGTGAGCAGGCCGGTGATGACGAACATCACCCAGGGAATGGCGACGATGCGCCCGCGCACCGCACGCACCGCCCAGTGCACCAGCAGATCGATGGTGCCGTTCTTCTGTGCGATGGCGAACAGATAGGTGATGCCGACCAGGGTGAGGAACAGGTCGCCGGGGAAGCCGGCCAGCACCTCCTTGCCGTCCAGCCCCACCCACACGCCGCCGATGATGAAGGCCAGCGCGAAGGCCACCGCCCCCATGTTGATGGGCAATGCGGTGGCGACGATGAACATGATCACCAAGCCAAGAATCGTTGCAATTTGCGGGGTCATGCGCCCTCCCAGACACCTGATACGCGTACAGCACGGATGGCCACCCGCCACCCAAGGGTCACACCTCGTCAGACGCAGGGCGGCTGACAGAAATAAGGGGCAGCTGCCGGGCGGTTGCCTGCGCCACGCCCACATTGCCGCTCCTGGCGTTACTTCATGCCGCGCGCTCGCACGCGGCGTGGACCCACTCCACCACGCCCTGCGTGCTGTGGAAGTCCTCCACCGATCGCGCTTCGCAGCCCGGCACGATGTCGCGTGCCATGCGCGCCAATGCGCTGCCTGGCCCCAGTTCGAGAAACACGCGCGCGCCGCGTTCGGCGGCCTGCACCAGCACGTCGTACCAGCGCACCGTCTGCGCGACCTGTGCAGCCAGCGTGTCCACCACCAGGGCCTGCGTGGTGACGGCACGTGCATCGATGCCGGCCAGCACGCGCAGCCTGGGCGCGTGCACGGCCGCGTTGTTCAATTCGACCGCGAAGGCATCGGCCGCCGCACGCAACCAGGGCGTATGTGCCGGCACGCGCACCGGCAACTGCGTGATGCGTGCGCCCTGCGCCTGCGCTGCATCGCCCAGTGCCTGCAGCGCAGCGTGCGGGCCACCGAGCACGGCATGGTCGTCGCCATTGACGATGGCGATGGCCGCGCCATGCGTCTGGCACAGCGCTTCGAGCACACGCAGCGGCAGGCCGGCCACCGCCATCAATCCGGCGTGGTCCGGGCTGGCCGCGTCCATCAGGCGTGCGCGGGTGGCGGCCAGCTGCAGGCAGGTGTCGATCTCCATGCTGCCGGCTACCGCATGCGCGGCCAGCTCGCCGACGCTGTAGCCGAGCACCAGCACCGGCGTGGGCAGCTGCGCACGCAGCAGCTGCCAGTGCGCCAGGGTGCCGGCGCAGACCAGCGGCTGCGCAATGGCATTGGTGTAGCGGGCGTCGTCTGCGGCAAGCGTGTGTGCCGAGGCGCCGAGCACCTTGCTTGCGGCAGCGATTACCTCGGCCGCGGCCGGCGCATCGGCAACACGCGCGAACATTGCCGCATGCTGCCCACCCTGGCCGGGACAGAGCACGGCCAGGCTCATGCGGTGGCCTGCTGGCAGGTAACGCCGTGCGCCGTGCGAGTGGAGTCCTGATCCGCCCTGCAGGCCACGTCTCCAGGGACAGCGAGAAGGATGCCGTGTCCTGCTGCACTGAAACGGGCAGCGCGACTGCACGCGCGTGCGCGCACTGCCTTCGCGGCTGCCAGTGGCCAGTGTGTGCTCATGCGCTCTCCTGACACTGCAGGAACCAGGCACAAGCCAGCAGGTCGGCGCTGCCGCCCGGGCTCAGACGCCGCGCGACGAACTGCCTGCCAATGGCGTGCAAGCGCGCGCGCCACTGCGGTTGTGCGATGCCGCCTTCGGCGAGAAATCCACGCGCCTGCGTCTTTGCGTAAGCCAGCCCTTCCTGCCCGCCGCGATGCAACAGGTTGAGGTCATCGACCTCGGCAACCAGGTGCATCAAGGTCTGCGCCAGTGCCGCCTCGCGCGTGGCGCCGTTGTGCATTGCGCTGCGCAGAGACGGCAACGCGATCTCGCGCAGCAAGGGATAACCGTCCGCGGCCTGCTCGCGCACGCCGCCGATCTGAAACCGTGCACGCGCACGCTGGCCATTGCTGCGTGGATCCAGCGGCGCGGCGCGCAAGACCTCGCGCCACTCCTGCACCGCGTTGCAGACGGCTTCGCCAACCGGGCGGCTCCCGTGCAGGCCACGCAGGCGCGCGGCCTGCGCAGTGAGCAAGCCGAGGCTGAAGATCGCACCGCGGTGGGTATTGATGCCACCGGTGGCGCGCAGCATCGCCGCTTCGGCCGCGATGCCGAGCTGGCGCACATGCTCGAACGGGGCATTGTCGATACCCGCCTGTGCAATCGCGACGAAATAGCCGCGCAGGGCAAACAGGCTGCGCAGGAATGTCGTGGCATCCATGTCGGCATGGCTGCCGCTGTCGAATGGCGTGACCAGGCCGGGCTTGGGCGCGCAGCGCAGTTCCGCGTGCAGGGCGGCGACCGCGAGCCGCCCCAGACGGTGCGCCAGCGCGCTGGCGGTGCCGGCTTCGGCATGCCATGTGGCTTGTAGCGCGACGTTGTCTTGCACATCGCCATGCGTGCGTGCAGCACGCGACGGCGCGTAAACGAGATCCGAACCATCGCCTGCTGGAGCAAGGCGCAGTCTTGGCTGCTGGGATGCTTCTGGCGGTGCTGCCTGTGCCAGTGCCGAGGGGATGTCCGCAGCAACCAAGCGCGTCGATAGGCTGTCTGCACCAGGCCGGGACGGCGCGATGCCCGCTTCTTTTGATGTTGTCGCCGGTTTTGATGCTGTCACTAGCAGCTGCCGCTCGGCGGCAGCGCACTGCGTCCCCGAGAGCCTGGCATCGGCAACGCGTTCGACCAATGTACTCATGCCGCGCTCCACACCGGAAACAGCGCGCTGCGCGGCAACAAGCGGCAGCCATTGGTGGACTTCACCAACACCTGCTGCGCGCTGCCGGCGTACTCGCGCCAGTTCACCGCGCTGTCGTCGGCCAGCAACAGCTCGCCGTCTGCGCGCAACCCGTGGCGGTGTTCCCAGCGCTGCAGCAGCGTCACCACTGCCTGCGCCTGTTCGGGCGTGGCGATGGACCACAACAGATCCAGGTCCGATTGCGCATGCACATACGCAAGCCCGGTCAGGGCCTGCCATGCGAAGCTGCCGAAGACGCGCGGCTGCAGGGCACTGGCATTGGCCTGCGTCCGCAAGGCCTGCAGTGCAGGCTGCAGCGTGGCGGGTGCGGCTGCGATCACCGCGTCCAGCGCCAGCGGCGCGGTGCTGCGCACGATAGCGTCCAGGCCGGCACTCAACGCCAGCCGCTGTTTGCCTTCGTTTGGCGGCAATGGCACGCCGAGCGGCACGCGGCCGGGGCCCTGGCTGCCATCGCCACGCGCCACCACCGCCGGCAACCCCGCGGCGAACCACTGCTGCAGCCGTGGCTGCGCACCTGGCGTCAGCACTTGCCAGCGCGCGTCCGGATGCAGCCACACCAGTGCATGGCGGGCGGGCATGCTCAGGCCTCGCCTGCGGCCACGGCGGCGGCGACATCGCGCGCCAGGGTGCGCCCGCCACGTTGCGCGCCAAGTGCCCGGCGTTGATCGCCATCGCCGGGCGCAGCCAGGGCGTCGAGCAGCGCCTGCGCCAGGTCGCCGTCCCAGAGCGACTCCACCGCGCCCATGCGCACGTAGTTCTCCACGCCCGGCGCGAACACCGGCGAGCTCTTGCTCAGCGCCTGCAAGGTGTCCACGCTCTGCTTGGTCACGCGCGCCATCGCGCGCAGATCCATCACCCGGATCTGCGCATCCGGCAACGCGTGGATATGGTCGGCCATCAGGCCGAACGACAGGAAGCCGCCGCTGACCGATTCGCCATACACCAGTGTGACCAGCCGCGCGCCGCGCTTGCGCGCCAGATCCAGCGTGCGTGCCAGATGCGCGAAATAGCCGTTGATGCCAAGCAGTTCGTCGCGGCGCGTGAGCCGTTGCCCGGCGGTGTCGGCCAGCATCACGATCGGCTGCTGCGGATGCGCACGCGTGCTCGCCAATACGGTCGCCGCCAATGCCAGCGCATGGTCCACGCCGACTTCCAGGTTGTTGGCGGTGCCGATCACGGTGACGGCGCCCGCGGCCGTGGTGGCGCTGCCGGTGAGCACATCGTCGTTGCAAGCGATGGCGTGGCCGAGAGGAAACAGCTGGTCCAGCAGTTGGCTCAGTTCCATGGCGTGCTCCGGTCGGCGGTGGCGGCAAGGAAGGCGTCGGTGTCCAGCAACGGCAGCCGCTGCGCATCGACGATGCCCTGGCGTTGCCAGATCTCCAGCCCATCGCGGCAATCGCCATAGGCGTCAATGCGCTTGGACAATTGTTGATGCGCCACTTCCAATGCCTGCAGCGCGGCATCGCCCGCCGGCTCGGCCAGGGTGTCCAGCGCCTGCACGGCAGCATCGGCGAATGCAGCGATGCGGTCGGCCACCAGCGTCTGCGCCTCGCCCAGCAGATAGCGGTGCTTGCCGCCGGTGACGCGCCACACCAGGGCACGATCGCGCGCGTCGAACTCCTCCACACCGCGCACGGTTTCGATCACGTCCGGGCCGGACAGCGACAGGCGGCCTTCTTCGGACATGATCACCGCGCTGCAGCAGCGCGCCACGATGCCCATGCCGCCGAAGGCGCCGTTGCCGCTGCCGATCAAGGCCAGCACCGGCACGCCGGCGGCACGCGTGTTCAAGGTGGCGCGCATGATTTCGGAGATGCCGATCAGGCCGGCGTTGGCTTCGTGCAGACGCACGCCGCCGGTGTCGAGCAGCAGCAGCACTGCGTCCGGGTGGGTGGCGGTGGCGCGTTCGAGCAGGCCGGTGAGCTTGGCGCCGTGCACTTCGCCGACGCCGCCGCCCATGAAGGCGCCTTGCTGCGCGGCGATCAGCACGGTGCGCCCACGCAACGTGCCTTCGCCGACGACGATGCCGTCATCGAAGGCGCCGGGCGTATCCAGTTGCGCCAAATGCGGGCTGATCAGGCGGCGACGTGGGCCGACGAATTCGCGAAAGCTGCCGGCATCCAGCACGCCGTCGATGCGCTGGCGCGCGTCAGCCTCGTAATAGCTGCGCTCGGCCACGGGAATGGTGGTGCTCATACAAGTCTCCCGACGACATGCGTAGGAGCGCACCTGGGCGCGACTGAAGCGTTACCGGGAAAGCCCGTCGCGCCCGGGTGCGCTCCTACGGGATGACTGCGGTGTGCCGGTGCGTCGTCCCTGCACTCGGCCATGGAGATGGTGGTGCCTAAGTGATTCCGGATGACTGGCGTAGGAGCGCACCCGGGCGCGACCGGGGCATTACCGGGAACGCCCGTCGCGCCCGGGTGCGCTCCTACGGGATGACCGCGAAGTACCGGTGCGTCGTCCCTGCACTCGGCCACGGAGATGGTGGTGCCTAAGTGATTCCGGATGACTGGCGTAGGAGCGCACCCGGGCGCGACCGGGGCGTGACCGGGAAAGCCCGTCGCGCCCTGGTGCGCTCCTACGGGGTGACTGCGGCGGTTCATGCGGTAGCTCCCTGCAGGACGTCCACCGCCTGCTCCAGGCGCAGGCTCACCACCGCCGGCGTGGCGCCGACATCGTTGATGCTGATGCGCACATCGCGCAGCGGATGGCGCGCGGCAAAATCGTCCAGCACGGCCTGCCAGATCGCGCCGAAACCGCGCGCGGCGGTGAGGATCTCGATCTCCATCGCGCCGTCCAGCGGCACGCGCTCGACCAGCACTTCCAGGTTGCCGGAGGCGACCACGCCGACCAGCGCATGGTCCAGCCCGGCGCGCGCGCCGTGCTGGCCATCGAAGCGATACCGCAGGGTTTCCATGCCGTGCCCCTACCAGTTGCGAAAACGTTTCGGTGGGTCGTACAACCCACCGGACCAGCGCACCAGGTCCTTGACAGTGCGCGCGGCGAGCAGGTCGCGCGTGGCATCGCGTGGACGGATGCCCAAGTCTTCCGGTCGCTTGATGACGCCGCGATCGCGCAGGTTCTCGACCGCGCGTTTGTCGCGGCCCAGGCCGACGGCGGTATACCCGGACACGCCACGGATGGCCTGTTCGCGTTCTTCGGCGCTGCGGCACAGCAACAGGTTGGCGATGCCTTCTTCGGTGAGCACATGGCTGACGTCGTCGCCGTAGATCATCACCGGCGGCAGCGGCATGTTGGCGCGCTCGGCCAGCTCCCAGGCATCGAGCCTGTCGACGAAGGCCGGTGCCATGTGTTCGCGGAAGGTTTCCACCATCTGCACCACCAGCTTGCGCCCGCGCGGCATCTCGCCGGGGCGCGCCGCCTCGCGCCCGGCCTTGAGCCAGGCGTCGCTGGCGTGCCGGCGGCCGCGCGCATCCGAGCCCATGTTGGGCGCGCCGCCGAAACCGGCAATGCGGTCGCGCGTGGCGGTGGAGCTGTTGCCCTGCAGATCGATCTGCAGGGTGGAGCCGATGAACATGTCGCAGGCGTACAAGCCGGCGGTCTGCGACAACGCGCGGTTGGAGCGCATGCTGCCGTCGGCACCGGTAAAGAAGATGTCCGGGCGCGCGGCGATGTAGGCCTCCATGCCCAGTTCCGAGCCGAACGAATGCACCGAGTGCACGAAGCCCGATTCGATCGCAGGAATCAGCGCAGGATGCGGGTTGAGCGCCCAGTGTCGGCAGATCTTGCCCTTGAGCCCCAGCGACTCGGCGTAGGTAGGCAGCAGCAATTCGATCGCCGCGGTGTCGAAACCGATGCCGTGATTGAGCCGGTCCACGCCGTATTCGGCGTAGATGCCCTTGATCGCCATCATCGCCATCAGCACCTGGATCTCGGAGATCTGCGCCGGGTCGCGGGTGAACAGCGGTTCGATGTAGTTGGGCTTGGGCGCCTGGGTAACGAAGTCCACCCAGTCGGCCGGGATGTCCACGCGCGGCAGGGTATCGACGATCTCGTTGACCTGCGCGATGACGATGCCGCCCTTGAACGCCGTGGCCTCCACGATCACCGGGGTGTCCTCGGTGTTGGGGCCGGTGTAGAGATTGCCGTGGCGGTCGGCGGCCTGCGCGGTGACCAGCGCGATGCGCGGGGTCAGGTCGATGAAATAGCGGCCGAACAATTCCAGGTAGGTGTGGATGGCACCGATCTCGATGCGGCCCTCGCCGACCAGCCCGGCCAGGCGCGCGGCTTGCGGGCCGGAGAACGAGAAATCCAGCCGCTTGGCGATGCCGCGCTCGAACACGTCCAGATGCGCCGGCAGCGACAATACCGATTGCACCATGTGCAGGTCATGCACGCGCGCCGGGTCCACCTCGGTGAGGCAGCGCGCCAGGAAGTCGGCCTGCTTCTGGTTGTTGCCTTCCAGGCAGACGCGATCGCCCGGCTCGATCACCGCCTCCAGCAGCGCCACCACGTCGTCGGCCGCCACCACGCGCCCCTGCGGCGCCAGCGCGGCGGCCCGCTGCAGGCGCTGGCGCCGGCTCTCGGCCTGGGTGTCCCACTGTCGACTCATGCGTCTGCCTCACCGGGCCAAGCCCGTAATGTCGAAGTAATTACATCGTAATTATGGAGGCCAGCTTTGTCTAGCCGCGTTGCAGCATGAGCGGGGATAGCCATGTTGGTCAGCCGGGCGACAGGCCGGTGCTTGCAGGACAACCTACTTCGATATATCTTTTCAGCATGATTCGATATATCGAATGACAATGCGCTCCCACCGCGACGACCTGCCGAGCGAGCTCGATCCATCCGTGGCGCCTAGTGCCACGCGCCGTGGTGGCGCCGGGCGCGCGCGGCCGCTGGAACATGGCGACCTGCGCCTGCTGCTGCTGGCGCTGATCGAGCAACAGCCACGCCATGGCTATGAATTGATGCGGCAGATCACCGCGCTGTTCAAAGGCCTCTACACGCCCAGCGCAGGCGCCATCTATCCGGCACTGGCGCAGCTCGAAGCCGATGGCTGGGTGCAGACCGCGCTGGACGAGGGCCGCAAGCGCTACCAGGTCACCGCCTCCGGCCGTATGCACGTGGCACAGCAGCGCGATGCACTCGATGCCGCATTGGCCCGCACCCATCGCCGCGCGCGCGAGCTGATCAAGGCACAGACCCCGGCGCCGATTCGCGAGGCCATTCACCGCATCAAGCACGGCCTGTTTGCGCGGCATGGGCAATGGACGGATGCAGAAACCACACGCATTGCCGCGCTACTCAACGCCGCCGCTGACGGCATGGAGCGCGACGACGGCTGAGTGCGTCCATCGCTGTGGTCCGAAGCCAACCGATGCCGGTTTGAATGCGCCTTGCGGCAGTGACGCGTCATCGCGGTGGTTGCGTTGCGCGGCGTCAGTGGCATGCATGCATTGCTGTCCCTGCGCTGTTCTGCGATTTGATCAGCGTGTCGCTGCAAGACATCGACCTCGCTTGTTTGGCAGATGCGCGAGGCGTCGCCCGTACCCGCATCCGCCCCTGCGGGGCACCTCCTCCCGATGGGAGAAGGCTGAGCAACAACCGCTGTTTTTCGCCAGTTGTCTGGCTAGATCGTCACATCACCGTATGCAGTCACTCCCCCGCCGCGCAGCTGCGCGCCACCTCCAGGAATCGCACCACATGGCCATCCACACCCACACCCAACTCCGCCGCGACCCGCGCCTGCGCTCCGTGCAGGTGCTGCGTTGCGAATCGCTGACGCCGCAGATGCGCCGCATCGTGTTCGGCGGCAGCGAGCTTGCCGGCTTTCAGAGCGAGGCACCGGACGATCACGTCAAGCTGTTCTTCCCCAATGCCGATGGCGCCTTCGTGCTGCCGACGATGACACCGGACGGCCCACGCTATGCCGAAGGCGCCCTGCCCTCGCCCGGCCGCGATTACACGCCGCGCTATTTCGATCCGCAGAGTGGCGAGTTGAGCATCGACTTCGTGCTGCACGGTGACGGCGTGGCCTCCAGCTGGGCGGCGCAGGCACAGCCCGGCGACACGCTGACGATCGGCGGCCCGCGCGGCTCGTTCCTGGTTGCCGACGACTACGACCACTACGTGCTGATCGGCGATGAAACCGCCTTGCCGGCAATCGGCCGCTGGCTGGAAGCCATGCCCGCCGACATGCATGCAGAGGTCTTTATCGAAATCGCCGATGCGGCCGAGCGCCAGGAGCTGCTCAGCGCCGCCGAGGTGGACGTGTACTGGCTGGAACGCAACGGCTTCGATGCCGCCAGCAGCACCCTGCTGGAAGACAGCCTGCGCGATTACGAGCCGCACGACGGCGACACGTTCTACTGGATCGGCACCGAATCCATGCGCGCGCGTGCGATGCGCAAGTTTCTCGAAGAGCACATGGGCGTGGATAAGGATTCAGTGCGCGCGAAGGGCTACTGGAAGGCGAATCCGGCGGCGGAGTGAGGGTGGGCACGCGCGTGGTGCCGGGCTGAGGGTAGAACCCTCGCGGCCAGGGCCGCTCCTACAAAGGTCGGATGCTCATGCGTTGTGGTGGGGCTGAGGGTGGATCCCTCGTGGCCTGGGCCGCTCCTACGAAGAGCTGGTAGGCGCCCAAGCAAAAGCCCGCCGATCGGCGGGCTTTTGCGTTACACGCATCGGTGCGATTGCTCGCACCGATGCATCCACTGCGCTGCGACTTACTTGGCAGCGGCAGCGTCACCGGCCTTGGCCTGCAGGGCTTCGGTGGTGATGCGGATCTTCACTTCGTCGCTGACGTTCGGGGCGTACTGGCCCACGCCGAAGTCGGTGCGCTTGATGGTGGTGGTGGCGTCGAAACCGGCTGCCGGCACCTTCTTCATCGGGTGCTCGCCGGCACCGTTGAGGGTGACGTCCAGCACGACCGGCTTGGTCTGATCCTTGATGGTCAGATCGCCAGTGACGGTCAGCTTGTTGGGGCCGGCCGCTTCGACCTTGGTGCTCTTGAAGGTGGCGGTCGGGAACTTGGCCGCGTCGAAGAAGTCACCGCTCTTCAGGTGCTCGTCGAACTTGGCGGTGAAGCTGTTCAGACCCGACAGCGGCAGGGTGACCTGCACGGTGGACTTGGTCACGTCGGCCGCGTCGTACACCAGGGTGCCGTCGACATTGCCGAAGTGGGCGGTCGGGTTGGAGAAGCCGAAGTGGCTCCACTGCGCCAGCACGTCGGTGTGGCTCGGGTCCAGGGTGTAGGTGCCCGAGGCCACTTCCACGGCCGGCGCGGTCGAGGCGGCCGGTTCGGCGGCGGCAGGTGCCGTTGCAGCGGCATCGGCCGGGGCGGTGGCGGCCGGGGTTTCGGCAGCAGGCGCGGCGGCGTTGTCGGCCGGCTTGGAGCAGGCGGCGATGGCCAGGGTCAGGGCGAGCGGCAGCAGCAGTTTGTGGGTGGTCTTCATTGAAACTCCTTGAGGATGAGGGACCGCATTGGATCAACGCGGATGGAACGGACGCAGACGGACGAGGACTGCAGGAAAGCGGAAAACATGCGCCTGGGGCCGATGGCACAGGGCGCACGCTCGTCGGGTGGTGCGGGGGGCGCTCCGAAGCCGGAGTGTACGTCGCTCCCCGCCTGGCGGCGCGCCGGCTGCGCCCGCCTGACGGTGTGCGCAGCCGGTGTCTCGCCGCCGTTATTCGATGCGTGCGGCTTCGTCGAAGCTCAGGCGCGGCAGCCGCGGGAACAGCCCGGCCGGATCGCCGTAACCAAGATTGACCAGGAAGTTGGACTTGATCGGCGTGCCGGCAAAGAACGCCGCATCCACCTTGTCATTGTCGAAGCCGGACATCGGGCCGGCATCCAGACCCAGCGCACGTGCGGCCAGGATCAGGTAGGCGCCCTGCAGCGAGCTGTTACGGAACGCGCCGGTTGCGCGCATCTCGCGCGAGCCTTCGAACCAGCTCTTGGCGTCGGCATGCGGGAACAGGTACGGCAGCTTTTCGTGGAACTCCTCATCGGAGCCGACGATCACCGTGACCGGCGCGGCCAGCGTCTTGGCGGCATTGGCCTCGGACAGCGCCGGCTTGAGCTTCTGCTTGCCCTCGGGCGTGGTCACGAACACGAAACGCGCCGGCGACCCGTTGGCCGCGGTCGGGCCCCACTTCAGCAGATCGTAGAGCTCGCGCAGCTGCGCTTCGCTCACCGGCTTGTCGAGAAAGGCGTTTTGCGTGCGGGCGGTACGAAACAGCTGATCCAGCGCGGCAGCGTCGAGCAAGTCGGACATGGAGACTCCGGGAAGCAAGGGAATGGGCGACAGTAGGGTGCAACACCGGCGCCAGCGTGAAGACCCGCAGTGTAGAGTGGCGCGATTGCTGCAACACACGCTCAATCTGAAACAAATCTATGTCGGATCTGAAACGATGGCGCTGACCTGGGCCGTGAGCGACGGCCGCGCCGGCAATGCCCGCCAGGCCGAGGCCTTGGCGCAGGCGCTGCACTCCACACCGGTCACCGCACTGCATCTGCAGGCCCGCGCGCCGTGGCGTTGGGCCGCACCGCGCCTGTTGCCGGGGGCGCAGGCCGCATTTGGCGCGGAATTCGCGCGGCAATTGCAGCAGCCGCCGACGCTGGCGATCGGCTGCGGGCGCCAGGCCGCCTTGGCCACCCGGCTGCTGCGCGCGCGCGGCAGCCAGGCGGTGCAGATCCTGGACCCGCGGCTGGACCCGCCCCACTGGGATCTGTTGATCGTGCCCGAGCACGATGCGCTGCGTGGCGCGAACGTGATCACATTACTCGGCAGCTTGAACCCGGTGGACGATGCCTGGCTGGCCGCCGGGCGCGCCGCCTTCGCACCGCTCGGCGCGCTGCCCGGCCCACGCGTGGCGCTGTTGATCGGCGGCCCGACCGCGCAGGTGCCCTGGACCACCCAGGCGCTTGCGGCGCTGTGCATGCAGCTCCGCGCGCAGGTGCTTGCGGCCGGCGGCAGCCTGCTGGTCACCACCTCCCGGCGCACCCCGCCCGAGGCGATCGCGACGCTGCGCAATGCGCGTGCAGGCCTGCCAGGCCTGCTGTGGTGCGACGAGGGTGATGGGCCGAACCCGTACGCCGGCCTGCTGGGGTGGGCCGATGCGACCGTGGCCAGCGCCGACTCGGTCAACCTGCTCTCCGAAGCCTGCGCCACGCCGGTGCCGGTAGTAGCGGCGTTTGCCGAACAGGCGCAAGGACGGGTGGCGACGTATCTGCGGGCACTGCAGGCGCATGGCCGTCTAGGCGATGCACGGGATGTCTTCGCAACGCCGTTGCAGCTGCGACCACTGCGCGAAACCCAGCGCATCGCCGCACTGGTGCGCGAGCGCCTGCACGTATGATGGTGCCGCCGTGGATGCCACGGGGCAGCCACACGGACGATCAATCCCCATGCAATGCGAACACACACGGCGCAGCTGGCCTGCAACAACGGCGTTGCTCATCGCCCTGACCTGCGCATTGCCTGCCATTGCCGCGCCGGTCTGCACGCCGCACTATCCAACGCCCGCCACGCTGGCGGCGATGTTCGACATGGCCAGGTCCACCCAGCAGGCGCTGGACGCAGTGGACGGTGCGCAGGTGGTGCTGCTGGCACGCGGCGGCCAGGATCTGAGCCGCTATGGGCTGAAACACAGCCACCTGGCCTTCGCGCTGCGCGAGGACGACGGCACCTGGCGGGTCAAGCACCTGCTCAATCACTGCAAGTCGGACACCTCGGCGCTGTATCACGAAGGTCTGAGCAACTTCATCGGCGAAACTGCCCTCACTGCCGATCTGCGCGTCGGCGTGCCGGCACCGGCGCTGCAGCAGCAACTGCGCACGTTGCTGCAGGATCCGGCCACGCTGGCACATGCGCTGCACGAGGCGCGCTACAGCATGATCGCCTACCCGTTCTCCACCGATTATCAGAATTCCAACCAGTGGGTGCTCGAAGTGCTGGCGGCGGCATTGGCGGCGACCCACACAGCAGATGCGACATCTGCACCGGTGAGCGATCGACGCAGCGCGCAAGCCTGGCTCAAGCGCAATGGCTACCAACCTACGCGCCTGCACCTGGACCTGAGCAAGCGCATCGGCGCCCGTTTCTTCGTCGCCAATGCCGCAGTGACCGACCATCCCGCCAGCGAGCGCATCTCCGGCAATTATTCGGTGATCACGGTCGAGTCGGTGTTCGATTTCCTGCAGCAGCAACACATGCTGCTGCAGGATGATTCCATTCCCCACAGCGTTGCCACGCACGGAGCATCTCCATGAACATCCCTCTTCGATCTGCCGGCCTCGGGTTGTTGCTGGCCATCGCGTTCGGCCAGCCGCTGCCGGCCACTGCAGGGTTGACCACGATCACCCGCGGCGATGCCTCAGCGATGTCGGCGATCCTGGTGATCTCCGCGCCCTACTTCGTGTCGTTGGCGCTGGGCCACAGCGCGGTGGCAGGTTCGGAAGCCCTCGGCGACGCATCGCACAAGGCCTCCGCAGGGCCGTTGCCGCCGATGCGGGTCAAGTCGGTGGAGAAAGCCACCGACGGCGGCTGCGAAGTGCAGTTGCAGGATCCGGCAAACGCCGACAACACCGCCTTGCTGCGCTGGCCGGCACGCCAGGACGACCCGACTGCGGGCTTTCGTGTTGGCGAGACGGTGACCTTCCAGCCGAGCCCGGCCGGTGCCGGCTGGACGGTGCAGTCGCCCCAAGGCCAGGCGCTGGCGTTCGTACCGACCGCAGAATCCGCTGCGCAAAACAGCAGCACGACCTGGTGACGCCGGCAAGCTCCTGACCGACGCACCAGGTCACGATGGGGCGTTGCTGACACACTGTTTGCGGACACGGCGGGACGCGCGGGACGCGCAGAGGCATTTTCCGCAGCCTGCCGAACTGCCTGCGCGACGGTTTGTTGATCGTCACCGACGCGCATAGCCGCGTGCAGTTGCAGAGCCTTGGCGCACCGATGCCTGGCACGCACGCAATTGCCAGCATGCTACGGGTCGCGCCGCCCGCGGCAACGGTGTACATGCGGATTGGCGATGTCTTCGGAGGCATGTACGTGCTGCACGCCGGCATGCGCTCAAACAGCAGCGCAGCAGCACGCTGGATCGATAAGGCACCGCGGCCACGCGAACACAAGCAATCCGCACGGCGTCACTCCACCATGCCTGCCGCCATCCGTTGACCAAGACACTGTTCCACCGGCAGCACGCCGCCGTGTTTGCCATGCACGGCCGATGCGCACTGGCCCGCATGCGCCAACGCGCGGATAATCCGCGCTGCCCTGTCACTGCCGCACCGTCATGTCCAGCCGCTCGCCGACGCCGTTCACCCCCCTCACCGCGCGCGCATTGGCGTGGGCGGTCCTGGCCATGGGCGCGGTGGTGCTGTTGTCCAACATCCTGGTGCAATATCCAATCAACGACTGGCTGACCTGGGGCGCGTTCTCGTATCCGCTGGCGTTCCTGGTGAGCAACTTGATCAATCGCCGCTTCGGCCCGCGCGCGGCGCGCAAGGTCGCCTGGTGCGGCTTTGCGCTCGCGGTGGCGTTGTCGCTGTGGCTGGCCACCCCGCGCATCGCAGCGGCCTCCTGCACCGCCTTCATCGCCGCGCAGTTGCTGGATATCAGCGTGTTCGACCGGCTGCGCAGTGGCAATTGGTGGCGCGCGCCGATCGTGGCCACCACCTGCAGTGCCACGCTGGATACGGCGATCTTCTGGAGCATCGCCTTTGCCGGTGTCGGCCTGCCGTGGATCAGCTGGGCGGCCGGCGACCTGGCGGTGAAGCTGGGCATGGGCGTGTTCCTGCTCGGCCCGTTCCGCGCGCTGCTGTGGCGCAGTGCGCCGCGACCGCAGGGCTGACCGCAGCGCCTGCGTACAGGCAATCAGGCCAACAACAGACGCGGTGGTTGGATGCGATTCCAACGCAGCTGCACTTTGCCAACCCGCTCTGCATGCCGCACTCGCCTCATAGCGCAAGCAACGCAACGCCCGGATACCGGCCGATCAAGGCGATGGCGCTGCCACATCCTTGCCGGCCGGAAACGCCAGTCCTTGTGCATGCGCGGTGGTGAAGATGCTGTGCCGTGCTTGCTGGATGGCCGGGGTCGGTGCGATCAGCCGCGGCCGGCGATCCAGCGTGCAACTCAGGCCCGCTTCCACCAGCGTGGCATGGGCCTGGTGCAGCGCTGCTGCACTTTCGGCCGGCAGCCATTGCACCTGCACCAGCGCATCGATCAAGGCGGGCGTGGCGCAGGCCAGCAGCAGCGCGGGATGGTGTGCGGCCTGCCCGAGCACGCCGGCCTGCAGGACGAATTCCAGATCGACCAGGCCGCCGGCGCCCTGCTTGAGATCCAGTCGCCCCGCATCGCTGCGATCCAGCTCGCTGCGCATGCGCGCGCGCATCTTGCGCACGTCCTCGTGCAGCACGGCGGTGTCGCGCACGCGTGTCAGCGTGTCGGCACGCACCTGCGCGAAGGCCGCGCACAGCGCCGCATCGCCGGCCACCGCACGTGCACGCACCAGCGCCTGATGTTCCCAGGTCCAGGCGCGCTCGCGCTGGTAGTCGCGGTAACTGGCCAGCGAGGACACCAATGCGCCCTTGCCGCCGTCCGGGCGCAGCCGCACGTCGATCTCGTAGAGACGGCCGGCGCCGGTTTCGGCAGCCAGCAAGGTCATCACCTTCTGCGCCAGCCGCGCAAACCAGCGCCCGGCGTCCAACGGTCGCTTGCCATCGGAAGCCTCCACCTGCCGCGGGTGGTCGTAGAGAAACACCAGATCCAGGTCCGAGCCGAAGCCCAGCTCCAGGCCACCCAGGCTGCCGTAGCCGATGATGGCGAACGCCCCGCCCGGCACCTGCCCGTGCGCGGCGATCAGTTCGCGGCGCGCCAGCTGCAGCACCGTCTGCACCACTGCTTCGGCCAGCCAGGCCAGTTGCTCGGTGCTGTCCACCGCCTGCTGGCGGCCATCGAGCGTGGCCAGTGCAATGCGGAAGCTCAAGGCGAGCCGGCGCTCGTTGAGTTCGCGCAGCGCCGCTTCGGTATCCTCGATCTGCAGGGTGCCCAGGCACGCAGCCTGCAACGCATCGCGGTCGGGCAACGGACCGCTGATGCGGGTGTCGAGCAGTTCGTCCAGCAACAGCGGATGCGCAGCCAGGCGTTCGGCCAGCAGGGCGCTGCGCGAGAGCACATCGACCAGGCGTGCGAGTGCGCTGGGCTGTTCGTCCAGCAGGGCCAGGTAGCTGGTGCGGCGCAAGGTGGATTGCAACAGGCCGAGCATGCGGCGCACGGCGGCATCGGGCTGGCTGGCGCGGGTGGCCGCATGCAGCAGCGCCGGCATGACACGGTCCAGGCGCGCGCTTGCGGTATCGGAGAGCGCACGCACGCCGGAGGACTGCGCAAAATCGGCCAGCACCTGATGCGCGCCGCCTGGGTCGTGCAAGCCAATGCCGGCCAACGGCGCGGCATCGCCTTCGGGCAAGGCGCGCCAGTAATCGGCAAGCGCATCGGGTGCGCTGGTGCGGACACGTGGTGCCAGCAGCTCGGCAAATTCGGCGGCAACGCGCGCGCGTTGCGGAGCGAGTGCCTGCAACAAGGCCGGCCAATCCGCGTGGCCCAGGCCCAGCGCGATGCGTTCGCGATCCAGCGGCGCCTGCGGCAAGGCATGCGTCTGTGCGTCGCGCAACATCTGCAGACGATTCTCCAGCCGGCGCAGGAAGCGATACGCCTCGGTCAATGCGCGCCCGTTGTCCGCATCGATCTGCCCTGCGTCCACCAACGCCTGCAAGGCCGGCAGCAGGCGGCGCTCGCGCAGGCTCGGTTCGCGTCCGCCGCGAATCAGCTGCAGCGATTGCGCCAGGAACTCGATCTCGCGAATGCCGCCCGGCCCGCGCTTGATGTCGTCCAGGCGATCGTGCCGGGCGACTTCGGCAGTGATCGCCGCCTTCATCTCGCGCAAGCCGTCCAGCGCGGTGAAGTCCAGATACCGCCGGTAGACGAAGGGGCGTAGCGTCTCCAGCCAGGCTTCGCCGGCATCGATATCGCCGGCCACCGCGCGCGCCTTGAGCCAGGCATAGCGCTCCCAGTCGCGCCCTTCGCGCTGGAAGTACTGGTCCATGCCGGTGAACGACAAGGCCACCCGCCCGGCCGTGCCGAACGGACGCAGGCGCAGGTCCACACGATGGCTGAATCCATCGGCGGTGGTTTCGTCGAGCAGCTTGGCCAGCTGCTGGCCCAGGCGTGCGAAATATTCCTCCGCCGCCAGCGGACGGGCACCATCGGATTGGCCGCCCTGCGGATACGCGTAGACCAGATCCACATCCGAGGAAAAATTCAGCTCGCCCCCACCGAGCTTGCCCAGCCCGAACACCACCAGCCGCTGCACACTGCCGTCTTCGGCAATCACCTGGCCGTGGCGGTCGCGAAATTGCTGCTCCAATGCCTGCAGCCCACATTGCAGGCAGGTTTCGGCCAGGCGGGTGGCACCGGCCAGGGTGGCATCGACACTATCCAGACCGAGCACATCGCGCCAGACCAGGCGCGTGGATTCGGCGCTGCGATAACGCCGCAGCTGCGCTGGCCAGGCCTGGGGCTGTGCGGGCTCCAGCACCGGCAGCGGCAACGGCGGTGGATCCGGCTGCGCCAGGTGCTGCAGCAAGGCCGGCTGGCGCGCCAGGGTATCGAGCGCGAACTCGCTGGCGAGCGCAACCTGTGCAAGCTGCCGATCGACGTCATCGCCCGGCCAGGGCTGGTCGGCCGGCACGGCATGACGAACACGCGCCACGGCCCGCTCGATCAGGGCGGTGAGCGCAGGAGACATGGATGGGGTAGGCGGCGACATGCGCCGATTCTGGCATCCCTGCGCGATGGCGGCATATGTCTACGGGTGATCCAGCGGTGTCGAGGGTCAGCAATGCAACTACCGGGTCTACCGCCGCGCTGCGTGTAGTCCCATCAGCACGCGGCCATGTCGGCGGGTGTGATGTCCTCACTGGTTGCGGGCTCCTTGGCGGCTTGTTCGATGTCTCTTTTTTTAGGCGTTGTGCCCCGAAGGGGCCTCAGCGTGTGGATAGCTCAGTTGCGGAGCAATTGAGGTGCGACTTGGCTGCAGGGCCCTTGCCCGCCCACCATCGCAGGACACGCCGCAAGTACGTCCCTGTAGGCTCTTACGCGGCATCCATGCCGCGTAAGGTCCCGCGACGGTGGGCGGGCAAGGACCAGACGGGATGGTCGGTGTGTGTGGTCTTCAAACGACAGCAAGCTACAGCACGTGCCAAGCCATCACTGCGCATGCCGCGCCGCCCAGCAGCACTGCCAGCCCTGCACTCCAGCGCGGCGCGTAGGCCAGGCCCAGCGCCACCCACAGCGCGGCTACGCTGACAAACCCCAGCCACAACAAGGTGCCCACCGCTCCGCCCCAGACCAGCACGCACAGCACCAGCGCGGCGATCAACAGACAGACAGCCATCGCACGCAGCAACCAACGCTGCATGACCGGCGCAGTGCGGCGGCCGGTGAGCTGCTCGTAATGGCGATGCATCGCCACGGCCAGGGCCATCATTGCGACATGGCAGAGCGCGGTGCCCAGCAGCGCGGTAATCAGCCCATCCATGGCGGATGTCCCAGCAACCAGCTCGCGCCGCCCAGCGCAGCGATACCCACGCCCAGCCAGCCCCACATGCGCAATGCACTGCGCGCACGAAACATCCACAGCACGACGACCGTGTAGATGGCGAAACTCAGCAAGGTCGTGCTCAGCACCGAGACCGCAGGCGACACGCCGGCAAACCGCGACAGCAGCTGCGCCAGCACGCTGCAGCCGGTGGAGGTCAGCGCATAGCCGCCGACGCTGGCAGCGAGTACGCGACCGGCAACCGACCAGCGGTAGCAAGTCACCGACGCGGCGCTCGAAGAACGCTTCACAACACATCCATCACAGCAGCGGTGCCGCGCCTGGCGCGTGTCGGCAGCGGTCGCACGGCGCTGCGGTGCGCCCGATACGCCGCATAGGCGAAAGCAACGCCGAAGGCGAGCGAGACCAACTCGACCCCGGCGCGCTGCAGGTCGTCGGCAGCCAGATACACACCCAGGTGCTGTCCGGTGGTGACCGCATTGAGCAGCGGCAAGCCCAGGCACAGCAACGCGGTCATCGCCAGTTGTTCCACCCAGGCACGGGCGGGCCGGCGCAGCAGCGCATGAAGCAGCGTGGCCGCCCACGCCCACAGGAATGCGTGGATTTCGATCTGGCTGCGCGCGGCCTGCGCAGCCGGCACCAGGCGGTTGGCATAGAAATACGCAATGCTGGCCAACGCGGTTCCTGCGAGCGCGGCGGCATTGAGCGCTTCCACCACCCGATAGATGCCGGCCGTGGCCGCGCCGAACTCCTGCTCGCTACGCCGACGCCGCTTGATCGAAAACAGCACCGTGCCGGTGGCCATCATCAAGGTGCCGGCCAGGCCGCAGATGAAGTACAGCCACTTGCTGGTCCAGCCGCCGAAACCGGCCACGTGCAAGGTCTTGACGGCCTCCTCCACGTCCTGTGCGTGCATGTCCGTCCGTGCGGCATCCGCATGCTGCTCCAGCACCACGCCGCTGTTCGCATCGAACACCACGCTGTTGGCAGGATTGAGCAGGCGCCGCGAACGGCCGGTATCGGCCACGCGCGCGATCACAAGCAGCCTGCTGTCAGGGCGATCGGGCCGCTCGATCACCAGTGTCTGCGCAGGCGCACCATTGCGCACCGCTGCACGCTGCACCAGTTCCGGCAAATAGGCGGGCACGCTGTTGACCGCGATTTCACCTGCGTCGGCCGCAGGCGCTGCCGGCGTCAGCGCATCGGCATACCGCGTGTACGCCTCCTCGTCGCTGCCATACAGCGCCTGCAATGGCCCGGGCATGTAGCTGGTGGCGAAATACGCCAGGCCGGTGTAGACGATCATCAGCAGGAACGGAAGCGTCAGCACCGCCGTGGCGTTGTGCGCGTCCAGCCACGAGCGCTGGCCCTTGCCCGGGCGGAAGGTGAAGACATCCAGAAAGATCCGCTTGTGCACGATCACCCCGGACACCAGCGCGATCAGCCCGCACATGGACACCCAACCCACCAGCCAATAGCCGGGAATGCCGCCGTGCAAGGTGTAGTGGAAGCTCATGAAATGCCGGCCGCCTTCGGTCTGCCGGCCCCATGGCGATGGCAGCAGCTCGCCGCTGCCGGGATCCAGCGCTGCCTGGCCCTGGCCATCGGATGTCCGCCAGATAAGCGTGAGCGCCTCGCCCGGATGCTTGGGCAGGCCGATCCGCCACATGCGCGCCTGCGGCGCAAGCTGGCGCAGTTGCGCCAGTGCACGCGGCACCAGCGCGTCTTCCGACAGGACCGTGTGCATGCGCGCGCTCGGCAGGGCCGGTGTGGCCTGCATCCAGCTGGTGATCGGATCGCGAAACACGCTGAGCGTGCCGGTCAGGAAGATCGCGCACAGCAGCCAGCCGCAGCTCAGGCCGCACCAGGTGTGCAGCCAGGCCATGCTTTGGCGAAAGCCTTCTTTCATCCGGCATGCACCAGGCACCACCGCAGCACGCGTGTACGCATCACAGCGCGCCGCGCAGGGTCACCATCACATTGCGCGGTTCGCCGTAATAGCGCCCGTTAACGAAGCTCGACAAGGTGGTGTAGTAGTGCTTGTCGAACACGTTGTTGAGATTGACCGCCACCGACCACTGCCGGTTGAACTGATACCGCGCCAATGCGTTCCAGACCGCGCGCCCCTGGATCGGCGCGGTGGCGGTGCCGATCTGCCGGTACGCCGCGCTCTGCGCGCTGACACCGCCGCCGACGGTGACATCCTGCAGCACGCCCGGCAGCCGGTACGTGGTCCATACCCGCAGCAAGTGCTTGGGCGTGTAGCTGTTGAAGGTCTGGCCCTGGCTGCTGACATCCTGCAGGTAGGTGGTGCGGTTGAAGGTGTAGCCGGCAAACACGTTCCAGTCGTGCAGCACCTCGCCGCTGACTTCGGCATCGAAGCCACGGCTGCGCACCTTGCCGCTGTCGATGTAGCAGAAATCGTTGTTGCGGCAGGTGGGGCTGGTGCTCAGGTCGGCCTGGGCGCGGTTTTTCTGCTCGATCTGGAACAGCGCAAACGCGCTATTGATGCGCCCGTCCAGCCACTCGCCCTTGAGGCCCAGCTCGTAGTTGGCCCCGGTCATCGGCTTGAGCATCTCGCCGGCTTCGGTCTGCGCATTCTGCGGCTGGAAGATGTCCGCGTAACTGGCATAGGCCGACCAGGTCGGGCTCAAGGCGTACAACAGGCCGGCGTACGGCGTGACCTGCCCGGTCTCGCGGGTGTGCTCGATCGATTGCGACGGCGACAGCCCGGTGGTGGTGGTGTTCCAGCGGGTGTCGTGCCAGCTCACGCGGGTGCCGACGATGGCCCTCAACGGATCGCTCAGCTGCCAGCGCAATGCGCCATACATGCCGAATTCGCGCGAGGTGCCATGCCGGGCCTCGCGCGCATTGGCGAAGATTTCTTCGTCGCTGATCGCCCGCACGTTGCGCTGCAGAGCGAACACATTGAAGGTCTGGAAGTTGTTCTTGTTGCCGTAAACGGTATCGACCGTGTTCTCGGCAAAATTACTGCCCAGTACCACCTCATGCCTGCGGCCCAGTGCATTGAAATGCCCGATCACATTGGCATCGAAGCCGAACGCATCCGCATCGGAAATGGTGCGCGCCGCCAACAAGGCGCCGGTGCCGTTGGCCGGATTGATCGCGCGGCTGGAGCTGGCGTATTTCAGATCGTGCAGCTCGCGCACCTGCACCGCACTGAGCTTGAACACCCAATCGGCCGTGAAGCGATGGTCCAGGTCCAGATACAGCCCGCGATTGGACGAGGACTGCCGGTTCCATGCCGCACCCAGATTGGTCTGGCGCGGCAGGCCGATATCGCGGCCATCGCTGAAACTGGGCAGACCGCCGAAGAACGGCCGGCCTTCCACTTGTTCGTAGCTCACGCCCAGGCTGAGCTGGGTCTGCGGCGAAAACGCGTAGTCGAGCGTGCCGTAATAGGTAGGCGTGCGGCGCGTGACCCCATCGACGAATGAGCGCTGGTCCTGGTAATCGATCACCCCGCGCGCGCGCAAGGCGCCATCGGCGCTCAGGTTGGCGCTGGCATCGATCAGCGCGCCGTAGCGATCCCAGCTGCCGCCCTGCACCATCACGCTCACGCCCGGCACGTCCAGCGGGCGCTTGCGCACCAGGTTCACCGCGCCGCCCGGGTTGCCCGCGCCCTGCAGCAGGCCGGCCGCACCGCGCAGCACTTCGGCGCGATCGTAGATGCCCATGTTGGCGCTGTAGTTGCTCGCCCGGCCGTACATGCCGCGATTGAGCGGCACGCCGTCGTACTGCACCGTGGTGATGTCGAAGCCACGCGAATAGATGTACTTGCCGCCCTGCGGGCTCTGCACGATGGTGATGCCGGTGGTGCTGGCCAGCGCGTCGTAGACCGAGGTGATGTTCTGCTCGTCCATCAACTGGCGGGTGACCACGCTGATCGACTGCGGAATGTCCTTGAGCGACTGCTCGCCGCGGCCGATGCTGACCGCCCGCGCGGTATAGCTGCCGGTGCCGCTGGTGGCCGCACTGCGGTTGGCCTGCGCGGTCACCTTGACGGTGGGCAGCAGCCACGCATCCACCTCGCTCCTGGTCGCGCTGGGCTGCGGCGCGGCGCGCAGCACGTAGCCGCCGGTCTGCAACGGCACGGCCTGCAGGCCGCTGCCGGCCAGCAGCGCAGCCAGGGCGGCCGGTGCGGTATAGCTGCCCTCCAGCCCGGCAGTGGTCTTGCCGTCGGTCTGCGTGGCGGTGAAGCTCAGCAACAGGTTGGCCGAACCGGCCAGTTCACGCAGTGCAGGTGCCAACGGGCCGGCGGGGATGCGATACGCCTGGCGGGCATCCTGCGCGGCAGGCGCGGTCTGGGCGATGGCATCGGGCATGCCGGCGCACAGTGCCAGGCTGCACAGCGCAAGCGCCACGGCCGTGCCGAGCGGCCGCTGCACGGCGCTGCGCTGAGACGAGGAAGAAGAAAGTTGGCCGCGGCGGCGGGCAGTGATCGACATGCTGTTCCCACAAAGGTTTGGTGTCGCACTGACACCGTCATTGGGGAGGTGCCACAACGGCGGCGATCGGGCAGCCCGGATGCATCTTATTTTTTGGCGACGTGCCGGCTGGCGCGCCTCAGCCCTGCCCGGCCGCCTGCACCGTCACCCAGTAACGGCTGCGCCGGCTCACCCGCACCGGCAGCACGCTGGGCAGCATCGCCAGGATGCGGTCGGTGTCGTCCAGCGGGAACACGCCGGAGACGCGCAGGCCGCCTACCAGCGGGTCGCAGCGCAACAGCCCGGAGCGATAACGGCCCAGTTCGGCGACAAACGCATCCAGGCGCCACTCGTCGGCAATCAGCTGCCCGCGCACCCAGGCCGCGGCCTGCACATCGACCGGCGCGATGGCGCCGAGCGCGTCGGCGGTAAAACGGCACTGTTCCCCCGCCTGCACGCGCCCGACGGCCTGCGCGGCCGCATGTGGCCGTACCTCCACCGCGCTTTCCAGCACGCTCAGCCGGGTGTCGTGTTCGTCCTGGCGCACGCAAAAGCACGTGCCCAATGCGCGGATATCGCCCTGCGCGGTGCGCACGACCAAGGGCCGCGCATCGTGGCCCGCGCCCAGCGCCTGCGCAGTGGTCACCATGATCTCGCCGGCCAGCAACTGCAGCAGCCGCCGTTGCGCGTCGAACCGCACATCGATGGCGCTGCGGGTGTTGAGGGTGATGCGGCTGCCATCCTGCAACTGCACCTCGCGGCGCTGCCCCGTCGCAGTGGCGTAATCGGCGGTGGCGCGCTGCCAGCGTTCGGTGCGCGAGGCCAGCACGCCGGTGGCTCCGGCCACCCCACCCCACAGCAGCAGGTTCAGCGCCTTGCGCCGGCCCGGCGATGCCTGGCCGTTGCTGCCGGCATACGGCGACAGGCTGCGATAGGCCGCCTGCGGGGTCAGCGTCTTCAGCCGCCCGGTCACCGCCTCGATATGCGCCCACGCCCGCGCATGGTCCGGATGCGCATCGCGCCATTGTTGCCAGCGCTGCAGCTGCGCCTGGCTCGCGGTGCCGGACATCAGCACCGTCAGCCACTCGGCAGCCTGATCGGCGACCTGCGCACTGATCGGTTGCCCGCCGGCCAGCGGTGCTCGCTGGTCATCGGCGGCGCGCGCGCGGCGTGAGGCGGCATCAGCCATCCGTGCGGCTCACGCCGACAGGGCGAACAGGCAATGCCGGTTGGCACGCGTGAGATATTGCTTGACCGAGCTGCTGGACACGCCCAGCCGCTGCGCGATCTGCGCGTAGCTCAGCTCCTGCAGATGCGCCAGCAGAAAGGCTTCCTTCACCTTGGGCGGCAGCCCATCCAGCGCCTGGTCCACCTGCTGCACCGCTTCCAGCGCCAGCAATTGCAGCTCCGGCGACGGCGCCAGTTCTTCCGGCAGCGCAGCCAGCAGTTCCAGGTAGCTGGTTTCCAGCAACTTGCGCCGCTGCCGGTGCGCCATCAAGCGGCGCGCGATGGTGGCCAGGAACGGGCGCGGTTCGCGGATCTGGTCGGCCGCCCCTGCGCTGATCACGCTGATGAAGGTGTCCTGCGCCAGGTCGGCAGCCACGAACGCATCGCCCAGCTTGCGCCGCAGCCAGCCCTGCAGCCAGCCGTGGTGGTCGGTGTACAGGCGCTCCACCTGTTGATGAAGCGCGCCTTGCGTGACCGACACGATGACCTCCTGAACGGCTGGTCCGGACGGCAAGGCGTCCGGCGACAAATGAGAATTGATCTCATTCTAGCGGAAGCCGGCCGAGCCTGCAGCCGCAGCCACCGGCCGATCCGTCACGCGGGTTGGGCGACGTGTGGGCAATTGGCGCCCCTGCCTGAGCCGGCAGTGGCCTGGCCAACCCTTCGACAGCTGGGCGTTTGGCAGGCGAGCGGCGGTGCGGTGGCTTGACTCGCCAGGCGTCGGGCAATAAAAAAGCCCGCTTGCAGCGAACTGCCAGCGGGCTTTGCTCCCTCCCCCACGTCGGGATGCAGGATCATAGTGCGCGCCCCGAACGCCACTTGCACGCTGCACTGCAAAACAACACCAGGCAGTACAGAACTGGCGCTTTTTTCTTCACGTCGCGTTTGCGCGCGGCAGCCTCAGCGCAGCAGATCGGGCTGGGCCTGATACCACTCCGGCGCACGCAGCAGATGCCATTGCGGGGTCTGGCCGCGCAGCCCCACCGCTGCGCTCAACATGCCCCAGCGCGCGAGCAGGCTGCCGCTGCGCTGGCTGCCCTGCAAGCGCAGGCGTGCATCCACCTGGAAGCGTTCGTTGCGTGCCTGCAGCCGGTCGACGATGACGGTGTCACCCTGCCAATGCACACGCCCGGTCACCTGCGCCTGGCCTGCATCCACCAGCCGCAGCATCCAGTTCGGAATCGAACGGTCGCGCGCGTATAGCGACATCAGGAATGCCAGGTCACGCACCTGGATGCGCACGCGTCCATCCACACCGACCGGCTGGCGCCATTGCATGCGGGTGTCTTCCAGTGCGATGCGCGCCCACCAGCCATCGCGGCGCTGGCCATCGGGCCCGGTGAATCCGACATTGCGCAGCTGGATGGTGCTGGCATCGAGGCGGAAGTTTTCTGCACGCAGATCGCCGCGCTGCAGGCGCAGGTCCGCATCCACGTCGCCACGCAGTGCCAGGCCGGCAAACTGCAGCCGCGCCGCACGTGCGCCGATCCGCAGGCCGCCCTTGCCGATGCGGCCGCCGGGTTCGATCTGCAGATCGCCGCTCAATACACCGTTGCCGCCATCGAAGCGCAACTGCTGCTGCGGCAGATAGCGGTTGTAGGCCCGCAGATCCGGCACGCGCGCGTTGGCGAACCGCAGGTGCGCGCGCGTGGCGTCGCGCAACGTGGCCAGGTTGCGCGCGTCGGCGCGCGTCTGCAGCTCCAGATGCAGGTCGCGGCCCTGCACGAACGGGCGCGTGGGCGCCTCGTCGTGCGCAATCGAGAACTGCTGCATCTGCAAGGCAAGTGCCGGCAGCAGCTGTCCGCGCGCATCGGCGCTCACACGCAGATCGGCACTGGCCTGGCCATCGATCGCATGCCCCATCACGCCGACATGCGCACGCACGTGCGGCACCTGCAGGCGGCTGCCGGCGCCGAGCTGGCCGCGATCGATGCGCAGATCCGCATCCACCAGGCCCTCGCCTTCCAGCGTCAGCCAGTCCACATCGGGAAACAGCGCCGGAATCCAGCTCAGCGAAGACAGTTGCCAATGCAGGCGCGCATGCCCGGAGGTGCGCGGCAGCAGGCTGCGCATCGATTGCAACGGCAGTTGCCGGCCTTGCACGCGCAGATCCGCATCCAGGGTCAGCCCGGCATCGGCCGGCTCGGGCATGCTGACTTGCAGACGCATGTCCTGATCCACCTGCAGTTGCGCTGCAAGCTCGCCCAGCAGGGCAGCCGGCGTGCGCGTGCCATCGTGCAGTGGTGCGCGCCATTGCAGTTGGCTGCCGGGCTGCAGGCTGCCACGCGTCCAGCGCAACTGCCCATCCGCACGCCCCTTGCCGGCACGTGTGGCGAGCGTATGGCGTCCTTGCGCATTGCGTGTGACATCCAGTGCTGCGGTGTCGCCATGCACGGTCAGCTGCGCATCGGCAAGCTGCAGCATCGCCAGCCCGCGCGCCTGCTCCGGCGCATGCCGCGCGATGCTGGCGTCGATGCGCAGCTGCCCGTTGCGCAGCACCTCGCTACCACCCCAGCGCATCCGTGCATTGTCGAAGCGCGCCCGCGAGGGAAACAGTTCCATCGGCCCGCCGCGCAATTGCTTGAACAGGCCCAGCTCCAACTGACCATCGCCTTCGATCTGCAGCTGACGCAGCGTCACTGCCTGCACCTGGTCGGCGACGATGCGGTCGAATTGCAGGGTCCAGGCCGGAGCGGTCGATGCGGGACCTGCGGGTACGCCAGCGGTCTTGGCGCCCCCGGCGGATTGCGGCACACCGGTGGATGCGCCGGTCGTGCGGGCGGGCGGCGGCGTGCTCGCCGCGACGTCTGGGGTGCGTGTGGGTGGCTTGTCCTGCGCGGTCGTTGGCGTCGTCGTACTGGCTACGTCAGCCGATGGCGCGGCAGCCACCTGCGTGTTCGGCGCTGTCGCCGGTGCTGGCATCGCCACGGTACCGGCTGTGGGCACAGCCGCCTGCATGCCGCCACGCACCCCGTGCGCATGCACCTCCGGCACCAGCAACTGCCGGTGCAGCAACGGCAGCAGCTGTACCTGCCCGCTCATGCGCTGCGCGCTGACGTTCCAGCGGGTGCGTGCCGAGCGGCCTTGCAACTCCACCCTCCACAGCGTCAGCCGGCCTGGCCACCAGGTCGCTGCCGGGCCCCAGTGCATGGTGAACCTGTCCGGCTTGCGATTGAGTGCGGCCGGCCCGAGTGGCGTGTTGAGCAACAGGTTGCCGAGCAGCAGATAGCTTGCGTACACCACCAGTAACGCCAGCAACGGCCAACGCACCAGGCGGGGCAATCTTTGCCAGCGGGCGCGAACAGGCATCGTCATGACGGCAAGGCTCCTGAAGACCGCGCACGCGGCATGACGCAGTGTGCCAAGGAAACCGTGAGCGCGGTGCGCAGCGGCGAGTGCGGCTGGGCACCGGCAGGTTGCCCGGTGTGCAGTCGATGTCCTGCACGCGCGGCAATGTGCGCACTACCTCTTCGAAGACGGCAAAGCTGGCCGCGCTACCCAAGCCTCAAACAAGGAACCGCTTACTTCGCCTTCGACACCGCCGGCAGCAATCCCGGCTGCGCGTCGTACCATTCGCGTGCACCGGCCAGGTGCCACTGGCGTTGCTTGCCATCGAGTTCGATCCCGGCGCCCAGCACGCCCCAGCGCAGATACAGGTCGCCGCGCCGCTGCTCGTCGTTCAAGGCCAGCCGCGCACGCAGCGACAGGCGTGCATTCTCCGCATGCAGGTCGTCGACCAGCAGTTGCTGCTTGCGCCAACGCACCCTGCCGGTGGCGTCGAGTTCGCCCGAATCCAGCAAGCCCAATACCCAACGCGGGTAGTCGGCGCGTTGCGCAAACACCGACAGCAGCGGCGCGATATCGCGCATGCGGATCGCCGCGTCGGCATCCACCTGGAACGGTGCGCTGGCCTGGATGGTGCCGGCACCGACCTGCATCTGCCCCCACCAGTTGGCATCGGCGCTGTCCTCGCCCACCCGCATATTGCGCAGGCGCACGCGCGTGCCGCTGAGGTCGAAGAACTTGTTCTTGAAATCGGCGCGCTGCAGCTGCGCCTGCAATTCGGCATCGCCGCGCATCTGCACGCCGGCCAGCGCCAGATGCGCGCCCTGCCCACGCAGGTTGGCGTGGCCGCTGCCCACATCGCCGGCGGCATTGAGCGCCACATCGCCGGTCAGGCTGCCGCTGCCGCCGAGCAGGCGCACGTTGTTGCCCGGCAGGTAACGGTTGTAGACGGTGAGATCGGGCACGCGGGCATCGCTGAAACGCAGCTGCGCCTTGAGCGTGTCGCGCAGGCGCGCCAGTTCGGCGTCGCCATGCATGGCCAGCTGCAGATCGCGGCCGTCCAGCAGGATCTGTTTGGGTGCAGCGCGCGGCGCGGCCTTGAAGACGGGGATGCTCACGTCCAGATGCGCCTGCGGCGTGGCGGCATCGTCGATGCGTCCATGCGCCTTGGCGACACCGGCCAGCCGCGTGTCGAACACCTGCGCCACTGCCTCCACCCGCGGAATCTCCAGGCTGCTGCCGCTGGCGAGCCGGCCTTGCGCCAGGCGCAGATCGGCCTCGACCAGGCCACCGCCTTCGAGCTGGAACCAGGGCTTGCGCACGAACAGCTCGGCAATCCAGTTCAGCGATTCGAACTGCCAGCGCCCACGCACCTGCCCGGACAGGCGCGGCAGCACCTGCGCAGGATCCTGGAAGGGGATGCTGCGTCCGGCAACGCGCAGATCGGCCTGCAGCTCGCTGCCCGTCTTTGCGTCGCGCGGCAGCCGTGCCTGCACGCGGATGTCGCGCGCCACGTCCAGCTGCAGCGCCAGCATGCCGCGGTCGGTCGCCCCGACGCCGGCCATCAACGGCAGGCGCCAGACCGCATGGCTGCCTTCCTGCAGCGTGCCGCGGTCCAGCGTGATGTCGGCCTCCACCCGCGCCGCCGACGGCCCGCTGCGGATGTCCACATGCGGCGCACCGGTGTCGATCTTCAACGCCACCGTAGCGGCCTTCAGCTGCAGCCGCGCGTGGGTGATGCCGAGCTTGCGCAGGCCCGGCGCTTCATCGCGGTAGTGACGCGGAAACTGGAATTGCGCATCCAGCTGCGCGCCATTGAACACCTGCACCCCGTCATAGCTGACCACCGCATCGCTGAAGCCTGCCTCGGAGGGAAACAGCTCCGACGGGCCACCCTTGAGCTGCTTGAGGAAGCCGACGCTGCCATGGCCCTGCCCGGCGATCAGCAGCTTGCCCAGGCGCGCGCTGCGGATGCTGTTGCTGGTGATCGCATCGAAGCGCAGCGTCCAGCCCTGGTCGCCGCGTGGCGGTGGCGGAATCGGGGTGTCGGAGGTTTCCACCTCCGCGCTCAGCCCGGTGGCGTGCAACCACGGCAGGCGTACCTCGCGTCGCAACAGTGCCAGCAAGGCCACGCGCGCATTGGCGCGATCGGCATGAAACACGTACACGGTGCGGTTGGCCTGCCCGCGCATGCGCACGTTCCAGGCCATCACCTGCCCCGGAAACACCGTCAGTGCCGGGCCGGTCTGCATGGTGAATTTATGCGGCTGCCGATTGGTGACGGCATCGAACAACGGCGTGTTGAGAAACAGGTTGCCGGCCAGCAGATACAGCGCATACAGCGCCACCAGCACGACCACTGCGATGCGCCATGGCCGGGGCCAGCGCTGGAAGCGGTCGCGAAGAGAGGGCATGGGCGCAGGCACAAGTCGAGTCTGCCGCCACTATCGCGGTTGCGCTGGCGGCGAAGCGTGAACGTGGGCGATGGTCCATTACCGCACACGCTGCGCGCCAGCTGGGGCTGCATGGCGGCCGGCTGCAGCGCGGGTGGTGCGCGAGACGGCCGGCCAGGTCCGCCAGGTGACCGCACGCCGGCCAGCGGCGACACCAACGCTGCATACGGGAGCGTCCCAGAAGCGCAACGGGAGTGGATGAAGCCTCGCCCGTGCCGTGCTCCTGCCACGCAACAGGTCGCTTCGCACGCCTCCGACGCGGCCCGCGAGGCGCATTGCACCATGGTCGCAGCGCGGCCGACGCACGCAGCGGCGATAATGGGACGTCTCCTGACTGCTGTGCCGCCCATGTCCGACGAACGCATCCTGTACGCGCCGCTGCGCGAGCGCCTGGTTTCTGCCGAGGCCGCTGCCGCATTGATCCAGCCCGGCGAGACCGTGGCGATGAGCGGCTTCACCGGCTCCGGTTACCCCAAGGCGGTGCCGATGGCGCTGGCGCAGCGCATCGAAGCGGCGCATCTGCAGGGCCAGCCGTTCCAGATCAAGTTGATGACCGGCGCGTCCACCGCGCCGGAACTGGACGGCGCACTGGCCAAGGCCGACGGCATCGCCATGCGCATGCCGTTCCAGTCCGACCCGGACGCGCGCCAACGCATCAACGCCGGCACGCTGGACTATATCGACATCCATCTCAGCCACGTCGCCCAGCATGTCTGGTTCGGTTTCTACGGGCAGATCGACACCGCCGTGGTGGAGGTCTCGGCGATCCGCGCCGACGGCAGCCTGGTGCCGTCCACCTCGATCGGCAACAACAAGACCTGGCTGGACCTGGCCAGCAAGGTGATCATCGAGGTCAACGACTGGCAGCCGGCCGGCCTGGATGGCATGCACGATGTCTACTACGGCACCGCGCTGCCGCCGCAGCGCAAGCCGATTCCGCTGATCCACGGCGACGACCGCATCGGCGAGCCCAGCCTGCGCTGCGATCCGGACAAGATCGTGGCAGTGGTGCGCACGCATGGCCCGGACCGCAACAGCCCGTTCGCCGCTGCCGACGCCAGCAGCGAACGCATCGCCGAACACTTGATCGCGTTCCTGCGCCATGAAGTAAGCAAGGGCCGGCTACCGGCCAGCCTGCTGCCGCTGCAATCGGGCGTGGGCAATATTCCCAATGCGGTGCTGGCCGGGCTTGCACGCAGCGGCTTCCGCGATCTGGAAGCATTCACCGAAGTGATCCAGGACGGCATGCTCGCGCTGCTGCGCGATGGCGTGCTGCGCTACGCCTCGTGTACCGGCTTTGCGCTCAGCCCGGAGGGCAACGAGGAATTCAAGCGCAATATCGATTTCTACCGGCAGCGCATCATCATGCGCACGCAGGAGATTTCCAATCACCCGGAACTGGTGCGCCGGCTCGGCTGCATCGGCATGAACGGCATGATCGAGGCCGACCTGTACGGCAACGTCAATTCCACCCACGTGATGGGCAGCCGCATCATGAACGGCATCGGTGGCTCCGGCGACTTCGCGCGCAACGGCTTCCTGTCGATCTTCCTGAGCCCCAGCATCGCCAAGGCCGGCAGCATCTCGTCGATCGTGCCGATGGTCAGCCATGTCGACCACACCGAACACGACGTCTCGGTGATCGTCACCGAGCAAGGCCTGGCCGATCTGCGCGGCCTCACGCCCAAGCAACGCGCACGCCAGTTGCTCGATCACTGCGTGCACCCGCGCTACCGCGATGCGCTGGAAGATTACGTGGCGCGCGCCAATCGCGACAGCTATGGCAAGCACACCCCGCATCTGCTGACCGAGGCGCTGTCGTGGCATCAGCGCTGGTTGGAGACCGGGGATATGTTGGGGTGAGTCGGGAATCGGGAATCGGGAATCGGGAATCGGCGGTTGTAGCCCAGCGTGGCGGCGCGATAGGTGTAGTGGAAGAACGTCGACGCCCGATGGTGCTTTGCCTTGGGCAACTTGCAACGCTGCTGCCATGGGAGGGAAGTCATGGTGCAGTTGTCATGCTGGCGTTTGACGCTGGCCGAACTGCATTGCCGGTGCCGACCTGCGTGACATCGCCACGTCATGCAGGTGGCGGATAACGTTCCTGCCCGCTCGCATTCGGCGGCAGGACGGCTCTCTCCCCCTCCTGCCGCTGGGCGCGACGGGTCATTACCGGGTGGTGCCAAATCCGCCAGGCGGCTCCGTGCAGCGGCCCGGCGTTCGTGTTCTGGAGCGGCCATCAACACGACTGTGTGCATCGCCAGGCTGCTCGACCGGCGTGTTGACCGCTTGCCGCCCAAGCGCGCGCTGTTTGGGATGTGCGGCGTGCTGGACGCTTTGCACTTGGGTATGCGAAGCACCGGATGGAATCTGCGGCGCGTCAAGGTGCTGCGCGTTGAGATACTGCAGTCCGGATGAGATGGGCTTTGTATTTATGCCCTTGCGCGCCGGCGAGTGCGCCGCATCGTTTGTGGGCATGCAGTCTCAGATCGCTGTCATCCGCCGTACGCGCATCCCCCCGCTCCGCGACCCGGCCCGTGCTGGCAGCGCGCGCGTGCCAACACACGCGCGCCAGTGACGCGCACGCTGTACCTTGGCGCGCCGCAGGGAGCAGGGCTTATCCCTTCTCCCTGCGGGAGAAGGTGGCGCGCAGCGCCGGATGAGGGTGCGGGCGAAGCCGCGTCCCCTCACCCGGCTGCCCCGACGATCACGCCGCTTCGGCAACCCGCCTGGCACGCCGCGCACGCACGGCCGTCGCCAGGCGCTCCAGCACCTGCACCGAGGCGTCCCAGCCCAGGCAGCCGTCGGTGATGCTCTGGCCGTAGGTCAGTGCGCAGCCGGGCACCAGTTCCTGGCGTCCGCCGACCAGGTGGCTCTCCACCATGACGCCGACGATGCGCGTCTCGCCGCCTTCCAGCTGCGTGGCGATGTCGTCGATGACCTTGGGCTGGTTCTCGGGGTTCTTGCCGCTGTTGGCATGGCTGGCATCGATCATCAGGCGCGCCGGCAACCCGGATTTGTTGAGCACCTGGCTGGCCGCTTCCACATTGGCCGCGTCGAAGTTGGGCTGCTTGCCGCCGCGCAGGATCACATGGCAATCCGGATTGCCTGCGGTTGCGGCCACCGCGGTGTGGCCGTCCTTGGTCACGGCCAGGAAATGATGCGGGTGCGAGGCCGCGCCCACCGCATCCACCGCGATCTTGACGTCGCCACCGGTGCCGTTCTTGAAGCCCACCGGGCACGACAGGCCCGAGGCCATTTCGCGGTGCACCTGGCTTTCGGTGGTGCGTGCGCCGATCGCGCCCCAGGCCACCAGGTCGGCGATGTACTGCGGCGAGATGATGTCGAGGAATTCCACACCGGCCGGCAGGCCGAGGTTGTTGATGTCGCGCAGCAGACCGCGCGCCACCCGCAGGCCCTTGTTGATCTGGAAGCTGCCATCCAGATCCGGGTCGTTGATCAGGCCCTTCCAGCCGATGGTGGTGCGCGGCTTTTCGAAGTACACCCGCATCACGATCTCCAGCGCATCACCGAACTGCTCGCGCAGCGGGCGCAGGCGGTGCGCATAGTCCATCGCCGCGACCGGATCGTGGATCGAGCAGGGCCCGATCACCACCGCCAGGCGGTCGTCGTGGCCATGCAGGATGGCGTGCAGCGCGGCGCGCGAGTTGGTCACGGTCTCGGAGGCGCGCTCGTCGCAGGGCAGCAGCGACAGCAGCTGCGAAGGCGGGGCAAGGGCTTCGATCTTGCGGATACGCAGGTCATCGGTCACAGGCGGCATAACAGTGTCTCGGTGGGCGGTGTTGCATCAGGGGGCCAAGCGCGGCGGCAACAAAAAAAGCCGCCAGTGTGCGCTGGCGGCTTTTCGGGAATGCTGCTGAAGATTTCTTCAGGGTGAGCGCAATCCGTCCTCCGCCAGCGGCATCGGAAAACCGTAGTACCAAAAGTAAAACTGGCTGCGGGGTGCGTTCATTGAGTGCATTGATACCACGCACGTTTCGGCCGTGCCACTGTTTCATCGGCAACGGAACATTGCAGCGCGCTGCCGGCGCCATCCGGGTCGATGGCCTGATCCGCACTTCATCGTGTCCAACCCCTGCAATTGCAGCGTCCCAGACGCAACCTGCGCAGGGATGCAACGCCGATGCGCCGCGGGCATAAGCACGGCCGATCATGACGATGCGAACAATCGATCACCAACTCCGCGGAATTCGGGACTGGGCGCGGTACACCCGACCAGCCCTCTCTCCCCTACATGGCTTCAACCAGCGCCGGCTTCGATGTTGGGTCACTGCGCTGCGCACTTGGACAATGCACCCAGCGACAAGTAGCGGTGACTCCCGCAATGCCAAGATCCAGTCAGGCCCTGCGGCAGAAACGTTTCGTGTCGACCATCGTCGGCAACCACGCAACCCCACCTGCTGCAGGGTGGATGACAAACGGCGCGCCCGTTTTTGCCTGCACCACACGCCACGGCGCTATGCCGTGACGTGTGGTGCGGCCGCCACGCTCAATCAGAAGGTGAACACATATTCCGCCGCCACTTCACGGCCGATCGGGTTGAACAAGGTGGTGTTGTAGAAGCCGTAGCCGTAGAAGCGCTCCTTGTTCTCGTAGCCCACTTCGTTGAACACGTTGTTGACGTAGAAGTTGACCTTGGCGTGGTCGGTGATCTTGTAGCCGGTGCTGAGGTTCCAGTAGATCGCCGGGCCCACGCGGCCGAAGTAACGCTTGCTGCTCTCGCCCAGATGCACGTTGGCGGTGTCGGTGACCACGCATTCGTCGGCGGCACTGGGTTGGTAGCCATCGTCGAAACGCGCGCAGGTGCCCCAGTTGACCGCGCGCATGGAGCCGAGCCGGCGGAAGTACACCGTCCAGTCCCAGGCGCCGCCGTTATCCCAGTGCACGCTGCCGCGCACGCGGCTGCGCACGCGTTCGTCGCGGCGGTTTTCATCGCTGTCGGTGCGGTAGATCTGCTCGCGATAGGCCAGCAGGTTGTTGTAGTCCAGCGACAGCTGGAAGTTGCCCCAACTCGCGGTGGCAAGCCGGTATTTCAGCGAGGCGTCGATGCCGGAGGTTTCCATCTGCGCCAGGTTGATCGGGCCGCGCTCGATGCTGGCGATGGTGCCGTCGGCGTTGCGCGTCACCCGCGAGGTGATGGTGTCGCAATAGCCGGCACCGCCGGGATTGTTCCAGGCGCCGCCGCTGATGGTGGTGCCGGTGCGGCAGCCGGCTTCGGCCGACAGGATCTCGTCGCGGTCCAGATCCTTGATCATTTCCTCCAGCTGGATGCGGTAGTAATCCACGCTCAGCGACAGGCCTTGCGCGATGTCCCACACCACCCCGCCGGTGAACGAGCGGCCAGTTTCCGAGCGCAGATCCGGGGTGCCGCGACGGTTCACATCCACGGTGTAGTAGATGTTGCTGTTCTCGTCGTTGCAGCCGCCGGTCTGATACGCGCCAGAGGCGATGCAGCGGTACTGGTCGATCACGGTCTGGTTGGTGGAGCTGGGTTCGCCGAGCACGTAGTGCATGTCAGGCGCGCGGAAGCTGGTGGCCAGCGTGCTGCGCAGCAACAGGCTCTCGACCGGCCGCCATTCCAGACCCGCGCTCCAGGTGGTGTCGCTCTGGGTGCCGACATCGGTCGCAATCGCGGCCGAGGAACGGTAATTGCCGTAGCGATCGTAGCGACCGGCGATGTTGGCGCTCAACGTCGACAGCAGCGGGATCTGGAATTCCAGCCCGGCCGAACTGCGCAGGCGTTCGCCACCACCACTGTCCACCACGTCCACCGGGTAGCATTCGTTGGCGCAAGGGTCGGGCGACAGCTGGTAGCCCTGCTTGGCGACTTCGGCCACGGTGGCGAAGCGGATCGGCCCGGCCCAGCCCTGCACCAGATCGCCGCTGAGGCTGAAACTGGCCTGGTTCACCCACGAATAGGCCGAGTTGTGCGATTTGGCGACCAGGTCGTCGTACTCGCTCGAGGACAGCGGCGCATACAGCCGCGCCTGGTTGATTGCATGGATCGGCGTGCCATCGGCAGCGGTGCCGATGGGGCTGCCGAGGAAATACGCGGTGGCGCGCGCGGTATCCACGGTGCGCACATATTCGTCCACCGTGTAGCGCGAGCGGCCCACGCTCAGCTCCCAGTCGAAGCGGTCCGCCCACGCACCGCGCAAGCCGGCGCTCAGGTCCCAGGACTGCTCCCTGTTGTAGTTGGCCAGCCGGTCCCAGCCGCCGGCTTCGCGCCGGGTGAGCTGACGGATCAGGTTCAACGAGCGCCCGGTGTCGGCGTCCTGGAACGGGCTCAGATACGCGTACGGCGGGTCGTAGGTCCAGCGGCCGATGCTGCGGTTGGCCGACAGCGTGGCCCAGGCCTCGGTGTGCTCGCCGAATTTCCAGGTGCCGTAGAGATAGGCCGAATAATCCTCGCTGCCGGTGACCAGCCCCCAGTCGCCGTAGTCGCGCGCCACGCCGCAGTAATCGCCGGCATTGGTGACCACCCCGGTGTTCTGGTCGTAGCTCAGCCGTTGCCCGTCGATGAACTCGCCGCCGAAGCGCGCGCAGGTGCCGGCAGGTGGCGCCAGGCGTTCGCTGGTGTTGGCATCGACCAGGCTCAGGCCGGTGAACGGGTTGAAGCCGTAGCGGCGGTTCTGGCCGGTCCAGTTGGAATAGGACATGTCGTCGGAGTCGTCCATCTGCGGGCGATCGCGCCCGTTCAGCGGGTCGCGCCGGGTGGCCTGCAGCGCGTAGGTCAGGCTCCAGTTCTCGCCGGTGCGCCCGCCTGCCCACGACACGTCGAAACTGTCGCGGCCGCCTTCGGTCGCAGTGCCGCCGCGCAGGCGCACCTGGTCGCCCTGGTAGTCGCGCTTGAGGATCACGTTGACCACGCCGGCCACCGCGTCCGAGCCGTAGATGGCCGAGGCGCCGCCGGTCAGGATGTCGATGCGCTCCACCGCTGCGGAGGGGATGTTGCTGTAGTTGGAAAAGTTGCTTTCGCCGCCGTACGGCAGCGGGTAATCGGCCACGCGGTGCCCGTTGACCAGCAGCAGCGTGCGGCCCGGCCCCAGGTCGCGCAGGTTGATCGGCGAGGCATTGGGCGTGTGCGAGCCCCATTGCGTATCGGCCTCCACCGAGCCCTGCTGGTTCATGCTGTTGAGCACGTCGTAGACGGTGGCAAAGCCCTCCTGCTGGATCTGCTGCGCGGAGATGGTGACCACCGGCTGCGCGCCTTCGACCTGCGCGCGCTTGATGCGCGAGCCGGTGACGCTGACCGCGTCCAGCGTGGAGGTGGCACGCGGTTGATCCGCCTCGGCCTGCTGGGCAGTGGCCGACGGTGCGACGGCCGCGGTCAGGGCAAGGGACAAGGAAATCGACAAGGCAAGGCGATGACTGCGGCAGTTCATAAGATCCCCGGGAGAGGCCGGCATGGCCGGCGTGGCGTTCCACTGCAACGACGCCTGCGAGCGATGCACCGCATCGCCGCCCCCTGTCCGATGGCCCCCCGACCGTTCGGCGCAAGCGCCTGCCCAGCGACGCTAGGGTTGCGATGACATCGGTGTCAACACCTTGTCATGCAAGTGTGATTGACGTCGCGATCTGCGCGGTTTTGCGATGGTGCACACGGTTGGGGCCGCGAGCCGGTTGCGCGGGCTGGTGGCGCATCGGCGCGGCGTAGGAGCGCACCCGGGCGCGACCGGGGCATTCCCGGTAAACGCCTCGTCGCGCCCAGGTGCGCTCCTACGGGGTCATCGGGTCATCGGGTCATCGGGTCATCGGGTCATCGGGTCATGGGGTCATGGGGTCGTGGCTCATGGGGGTTGCGTGGACCAGGCACGACCAATCGACGATCGCCTCTTGCGGCATCCACGACCGGCCACAAAAAAACCCCGCCTTTCGGCGGGGTCCTTTTTTGCTGCAACAACCGGTGGGGCTGGATCAGAAATCCATGCCGCCCATGCCGCCCATGCCACCGCCGGCCGGCATCGCCGGCTCGTCCTTCTTCGGTGCATCGGCCACCATGGCTTCGGTGGTGATCATCAGGCCGGCGATCGAGGCTGCGTTCTGCAGCGCCGAACGGGTGACCTTGGTCGGATCCAGGATGCCGAACTCGACCATGTCGCCGAACTCGCCGTTGGCGGCGTTGTAACCGTAGTTGCCGGTGCCTTCCTTGACCTTGTTCAGGATCACGGACGGCTCTTCGCCGGCATTGGCCACGATCTCGCGCAGCGGGGCTTCCATCGCGCGCAGGGCGATCTGGATGCCGTGGGTCTGGTCTTCGTTGGCACCGGTCAGGTTACCGACGGCCACCAGCGCACGCACCAGGGCCACACCGCCGCCCGGAACCACGCCTTCTTCGACGGCTGCACGGGTGGCGTGCAGGGCATCTTCGACGCGGGCCTTCTTTTCCTTCATTTCGATTTCGGTCGAGGCGCCGACCTTGATCACTGCAACGCCACCGGCCAGCTTGGCCACGCGCTCCTGCAGCTTCTCGCGGTCGTAATCGGACGAGGTGTCCTCGATCTGGGTCTTGATCTGGCCAACGCGGGCTTCGATCGTGGCCGAGTCGCCGGCGCCGTCGATGATGGTGGTGTTCTCCTTGGAGACCTGCACCTTCTTCGCACGGCCCAGGTCCTTGATCGTGGCCTTCTCCAGCGCCAGACCCACTTCCTCGGAGATCACGGTACCGCCGGTCAGCACGGCCATGTCTTCCAGCATCGCCTTGCGACGGTCGCCGAAGCCCGGTGCCTTGACGGCCACGACCTTGACGATGCCACGGATGGTGTTGACCACCAGGGTCGCCAGCGCTTCGCCTTCGACTTCTTCAGCCACGATCAGCAGCGGCTTGCCGGCCTTGGCCACGCCTTCCAGCACGGGCAGCAGGTCGCGCACGTTGGAGATCTTCTTGTCGTGCAGCAGGATGAACGGGTCGTCCAGGTCGGCCGACTGGCTCTGCTGGTTGTTGATGAAGTACGGGGACAGGTAGCCGCGATCGAACTGCATGCCCTCGACCACGTCCAGCTCGTTTTCCAGGCCCGAGCCTTCTTCAACGGTGATCACGCCTTCCTTGCCGACCTTCTGCATCGCTTCGGCAATGATGTTGCCGATCGACTCGTCCGAGTTGGCCGAGATGGTGCCGACCTGGGCAATCGCCTTGTCGTCGGTGGTGGGCTTGGAGATGTTCTTCAGCTCGATGACGGCGGCCTTGACGGCCTGGTCGATACCGCGCTTGAGGTCCATCGGGTTCATGCCGGCGGCCACGGCCTTGGCGCCTTCGCGGATCAGGGCCTGGGCCAGCACGGTGGCGGTGGTGGTGCCGTCGCCGGCGTTGTCGTTGGTCTTGGAAGCGACTTCCTTGACCATCTGCGCGCCCATGTTCTCGAACTTGTCAGCCAGTTCGATTTCCTTGGCGACGGACACGCCGTCCTTGGTGATGGTCGGCGCGCCGAAGCTCTTCTCGAGCACGACGTTGCGGCCCTTCGGGCCCAGGGTGGCCTTGACGGCATTGGCAAGCACGTTGACGCCACGGACCATGCGGGTACGTGCGTCTTCACCGAAACGAATGTCTTTAGCAGCCATTGGTATGTAACTCCGGAAATGGGGAATAGGGAATGGGGAATCGGTAGATCAACAGCGTGAATCGGGCCTGGGTGGGATGGCGAAGGGCGCTAGCCGCTTTGCCTATTCCCGATTCCCAACTCCCGATTCCCGGCGCATAGCGCCTGATCAGCCGATGACCGCCAGGATGTCGTCTTCGCGCAGCACCTTGTACTCGACGCCTTCGGACTTGTAGCTGCTGCCGGCGTACTGGCCGTAGATGACCTTGTCGCCGACCTTGACCACCGGCGCACGCAGGCTGCCGTTGTCCAGGGGCTTGCCGGCGCCGATGGCGACGACTTCACCCTTGGTGGACTTTTCCTTGGCGGAGTCCGGGATCACGATGCCGCCGGCGGAAACTTCGTCGGCTTCGATCGGCTTGACTACAACGCGGTCGTGAAGCGGCTTGATGCTCATAGAGAAAGACCCTCTTAAGTGATTGATTGGTCTGGAAATTATCGGCGATGTTAGCACTCGCATGTGACGACTGCCAGCACAGCGCGCGGAAAAAACCCGACAGAGCGGGTGCGGGCCAGAGATTGTGCTGTGTGGGCAGCTTTCAAGGGCTGGGGGCAAAAATTTTTTCGCCGGGCAGTCCCGGTCCACAGGTGGCAGGGCCGCTGGCGGGAGCCGGCGGGCAGTTCGCCAGGTGGCTGCGACCAGGCGGGTTTGCCACCGGACTGCGCAACCGGCTGCGGCGCCTGGCGCCTGGCGCCACTTGCGCACTGCACTGGCACTTAGCACTTGGCACTGGGCACTGGGCACTGGGCACTGGGCACTGGGCACTGGGCGGTGAGCGGTGGGCGGTGGGCGGT
>NZ_QEZI01000037.1:0-411 GCF_003993525.1 Xanthomonas sp. BRIP62411 | reverse complement strand
CCTGTAGACGGTTCGCGAGCGGAGGGGTCGGGTCAGGCGCCGATGCGGTGCTGACCGCGCCGCGCGCGGAGGGTGGCGAGGCGCTCCTCGAGGAGCTCCTCGAGCTCGGCGCGCGTCCGGCGCTCGAGCAGCATGTCCCAGTGGCTCCGGGGGACCTTCGCCTCGACCTCGTCGTGGGCGACGGGCGCGCCCTCCGCATCGAGGAGGCGTCCCTCCAAGCCGCTCTTCGGCGACTCCCAGACCTCGGGGACCTCGGCGTCGGCCGAGAACACGACCTCGAACGTGGTGCCGTCGGTCGTGCGGTACGTCTTCCTCTGCCGGGGGGAGAAGCTGACGCCCTCCTCGCTCTGCAGGCTCGTGGACCCGAGCCGCATCCCGCGCAAGCTGCGATCTGCCATGGTGGTCTCCTCT
>NZ_QEZI01000036.1:0-415 GCF_003993525.1 Xanthomonas sp. BRIP62411 | reverse complement strand
GATCACGGCCTTCGACTGGAAGACGTGGATCTCGCCGGTCGACAGCTCGAGGGCCACGACGCCCGCGGGCTGCTGCTTCCCGTCGACCTCCGCCATGACGAGGTCCAGCACGTAGAACTCGTTGTAGAAGTTGATGCCGAACTTGACGCAGTTCTGGTACAGCGTCTGCAGGATCATGTGGCCCGTGCGGTCGGCCGCGTAGCAGGAGCGGCGGACGGGGCTCTTGCCGTGGTCGGCCGTGTGGCCGCCGAACCGGCGCTGGTCGATCTTGCCGTCCGGCGTGCGGTTGAAGGGGAGGCCCATGTTCTCGAGGTCGATGACCGCGTCGATGGCCTCCTTGGCGAGGATCTCCGCCGCGTCCTGGTCGACGAGGTAGTCGCCGCCCTTGACGGTGTCGAAGGTGTGCCACTCCCAG
>NZ_QEZI01000035.1:0-422 GCF_003993525.1 Xanthomonas sp. BRIP62411 | reverse complement strand
TGGAAACGCGGGTTGCAGCCGAGCCGCACGTAGTCGTGCAGCAGGCGCTGGAGCTGCAGCGGCGTGCGCGCCTCCACCGGGTGAGTCTCCGGCAGCCAGGTCAGCGTGGCCACCATCAGCACCAGCCCGAACGCCACCAGAAACCACAAGATCAGCGGCCAGCCGGCGACGCTGAGCAGGATCCAGCCGCCGATGATCGGCGCGATCGCCGCGGCGATCGCGCCGATCATCGGCGGCTGGATCCTGCTCAGCGTCGCCGGCTGGCCGCTGATCTTGTGGTTTCTGGTGGCGTTCGGGCTGGTGCTGATGGTGGCCACGCTGACCTGGCTGCCGGAGACTCACCCGGTGGAGGCGCGCACGCCGCTGCAGCTCCAGCGCCTGCTGCACGACTACGTGCGGCTCGGCTGCAACCCGCGTTTCCA
>NZ_QEZI01000034.1:0-15643 GCF_003993525.1 Xanthomonas sp. BRIP62411 | reverse complement strand
GGGTAAGGGTACGAGGCGAAGCAGTCGGTGCATCACGTCCGAAGGCGCGTGGCGACGCGTTTGTCACTGCAGGCACTGGTAGATGTCTGAGGCGCCCTCATCCGGCGCTACGCGCCACCTTCTCCCGGCGGGAGAAGGGAGCGACGCCGATCAATCACCGCCCAAGCAGTCCCAACACATCCCGTGCAATCGCCGCTGCCTGCTCACGCAGCTCCGGTACCGCCAGGCTCTCCCACAACGACCCGATCCGCAGGCTGCCGATCACCCGCAGCCGCGGATTGGCGCGCCCATCGGCATCGATCAGGCAGCCATCGGCATCGGTATCCACCCCGATCCCATGCGGCCCGGCGACTGCAATGCCCTGCCCCAGCAGTTGCTGCAGCAGCGGGTTGCGCATCGCCTGCACGCGCATTTCCACGCCGGTGGCGTTGACCAGCGTCTGCACATCCAGCTGCAGCGCATGCCCGGCACTGGCGCCGGCACTGAGCCGCACGCAGGCACCGGCCTGGTACGCCACCTCCAGCCGCGCGCGATGCAGCTGCAATTGCCCGCGCGCGCGCATCGCCTGCAACTGCGCATGCACCGGCGCGGCGATGCGGTGGCGATGCACATCCCAATAGCGCACCACATGGCGCAGGAAGCGGCGTTGGTCGGCGATCGACAGCGTTTGCCACAAGGCCTGGCTCAGCGGGCGCAGACGCTCCATCACGCTCTGCCAGGGCAGGCCTTGCGCCATCGCAACCCGCGCATGCTGCCGCACGCTGCGCATCCGCGCACGCAGCGGCAGCGCCAGCAACGGCTGCGGATCGAAGTCCGCCGCAACGCAGTGCACCTGTGGCAACGGCAGCAGCCCATGCCGCGACACCACGTGTACCGCCCCACGATGCGCCTGCGCGGCCAGCGTCACCACCGTGTCGGCCATGCTCAGTCCCGAGCCGACGATGCACACCGCCGCCTCCTGCGGCAACGCGGCGACCGCCTCGGTATCCCAGGCTTCCACCCGCTGCGCTGCCGACAGGCCGGTGGCCCCGCGCAGTGGCAACGGCCGCAACGCATTGCCTACCGCCAGCACCACGCTGGTGGCCTGCAGGGTCTGTCCATCGTCGAGCTGCAACAGCGCGCCATCGGCATCGCATTGCAATGTCTGTACGCGGGCGCCGTGCACGGTGAGCGTCGCCGGGCCCTGCGCACGCGCAGCCTGCAGGCGATTGCGCAGGTAAGGCGCGTAGTGCCGACGCCCGACGAAGTGCTGCGGCAGCTGCGCGTCCTCCAGCTCCGGGCAGCAGCTGTGCGCACGCAGGTAATCGACGAAATCCTGCGGTGCCTCCACCAACGCACTCATCCGCGCGGCGGGCACGTTGAGCAGATGTTCCGGCCGCGTGGTGGAGTAGGCCACGCCCTCGCCCAGCACCGCGTGCGGCTCGATCAGCACGATCTGCAGCGGCGCCACGGCCTGACGCAGCAGCTGCAGCGCCACCAGCACACCGGATGCGCCACCGCCAACGATGGCGATCACTGCATCGCCGGGATCACGCAGTTCATTCATCCGGCAATTGTAGGCGATGCGTCGCGTCGCACCGATGACAGTGGCCATGCCCGCCGCAATGGCCGGGGTAGCGCAACGCCGCGCAGACATGCCGGTCACCTGACGCGCCCACCCGCCAGAGCGATCGCCTGACGCGTCCGTTCGAGCGCGGGCACGCCCGCACCCGGTAAGACCTTGCTGGCCCACGCCTGCACCCAGCATGACGCCTGCCATCGCAGGCACCACCCACGCTCCAACGGGCACTGCGCCGCGTGAACCAGGCACACACGCAAGGTCTACATCAACGCATCGGCCAGGCGTGCGATGCCCTCGCGGCTGCGGCGCCAGGCCGGGCGCGTGCGCCACTGCTCCAGGTCCAGCTGGCGGGCGTTGGCCAGGTAATCCTGCTCGATCGCACGCAACCGCTGCACCACGCCCCGGTCATAGCAGAGCATGCCGATCTCGGCGTTGAGCGCGAACGAGCGGATGTCCAGGTTGATCGAGCCGACCAGTGCGATGTCCTCATCCATGCTCAGGTGCTTGGCATGCAGGAAGTGCGGGCGGTACAGCGCGATCTTGACCCCGCAGCGCAGCAGCTCCTCGAAATACGCCTCCTGCGCCCAGGCCGCCAGGACCTGGTTGTTGCTCTCCGACAGGATCAGCTGCACATCCACGCCGGACACCGCAGCGATGCGCAAGGCGCTGAGCAAGGCTTCGTCGGGAACGAAGTACGGCGTCACCAGCACCACCTTGCGGCGCGCCAGATGGATCACCGCGTTGATCGCATCGCGTGCATTCTCGAACGGATACGCCGGCCCGCTGGGCAGCAACTGCGTGGCGATGTTGGCCTCGCAGACCGGTGCGTCCGGCCACACGTCAAGGCGCTGCCCGGTCTCGGTGAACCAGTCGCTGGCGAACACCGCTTCCAGATGATTGACCACCGGCCCGCGCACGCGCGCCACCAGCTCGCGATTGGGCACGCCATCGATGAAGCCGGCCTCGGCCAGATTCTGCGAGCCGACGAAACCCACCTGGTTGTCGATCACCGCAATCTTGCGATGGTTGCGCAGATCCATGCGCCCGCTGCGGCGCCAGCGCAGGCCGCCGGGCAATACCGCCAGCACGTCCACGCCAGCATCCTGCAGCCGCTTGCGGTAATGGCGCAGACCGCGCTTGGCGCCTACCGCATCCAGCAGCACGCGGCAACGCACGCCACGCACACTGGCGCGTTGCAGCGCAGCGACCACCGCATCGCCCACCGCATCGTCGAACATCAGGTAATACAGCAGGTGCACGCGCTTTTGCGCCGTGTCGATCGCCGTGACCAGGGCCTGCAGCGATTGCGCGTAGTCGTCCAGCAACTCCACCGCATTGCCCAGGGTGGGCATGAAATCGCCCTGGCGTTCGATCAGCGGCACCACCTCGGCGCTGCTGGTATCCGCCTGCGGGGTCCAGCGCAAGGCGTGCAGGGGCAGTTGCTGCTCGCGGATCACCTGCGAGGCGGTGGCCTGGCGTTCCACCCGCACCCGCGAGAGCCACGGATGCCCGAACAGCAGATACAGCGGCAGGCCGACCACCGGCACGAAGCCGATCAGCAGCAACCAGCTACGCGCTGCACCGGGCGTGGTGCGGGCCGGAATCCACAACAGCGCGGCCAGGCGAATCACCCAGTCCAGCGCCAGCAGCCAGGTCCCTTGCAACCAGTCAGGCAGCATCAGCAATCCGTTCTCAAGAAGGTTCCGATTCTGACCGCCCGGTGTGTGAACGCAACGGGGCGGGCGCGTCGATCGGCACGCAATAGCGAAATGGCCCGCCCTGCGCATCGGCCGGCTGCACGCGCTCGGCGCAGACCTGCCGCAGCGTTTGCACGAACGCCGACTGCGCGCGGGTGGGATGCCAGTCGCTGCGAAGCGTCATGCCGATCTGGCGGCGCAGTTGCGGCCCGGCGCGGCCGATCTCGCACAGCAACCCGGCGCGGCGCTCGAACAGGAACTGGTCGCGCGACATCAGCGTGAGCCAGTCGCCTTCCAGCAGCAGCCCGCGGATGGTCAGTTCCGCGCCGCATTCGATGCGTAGTGCCGGTGGCTCGATCTGCTGATCGCGAAACATGCGCTCCCAGCGCGCGCGCACCGGCGTGCCGGTGGTGGCGATCACCCAGGGATAGTCCAGCAACTGCGCGAACGCATAGGCGCGCCCGGCCAGCGGGTGCCCGCTGCGCGCCACGATCACCGGCTCGTCGTCGAACAATGGCTCCTGCAGCACATCGCGCAGCGGCAACGGCTCGCGCAGCGCACCGATCAGCAGATCCAGCCCGCCCTCGCGCAGATGCGCCAGCAGCTCGGCATACGGGCCTTCGACCACGTTGACGCTGGCACCGGGATGCGCGCGCGCAAACCGCGCCAGGACCTGCGGCAGCAGGATCGCCCGCGCCAACGGCATCACCCCCAGCGCGATCCGGCCGGCATGCTGCGAGCGCAACCCGGCAACGTCGTCCAGGCCGGCGCGCAATTCGGCCAACGCCAGGCGCACCTGCCGCAACAGCCGCGTGGCCACCGGCGTGGCTTGCACGGTCTTGCCGCGACGCACCGTCAGCGGTACCTCGACCACATCGGCCAGCGACTGCACCGCGCGGTAGATCGCCGGCTGCGAGACCCCGGCGCGCGCCGCCGCCAGCGAATAACTCCCCGCCACATCCACCGCGACCAACGCCTGCAGCTGCCCCAGCGAAACCCGTCGCTCCAGGCCGGGGCGCGCCGGCAGCCGCAGCGCCCGCCGTGCCACCCGGATGCCGCGCCCCAGTTGCGCCAACGCCCGCTCGATGCGCGGCACCAGCAGCTGCGTGGCCTCGGTGGCGACCATGCCGCCCGGATGCCGCTCGAACAGGCGCGCGCCGAGCTGCTGTTCCAGCCGCGCCACCGCCTGCGTCAATGCCGGCTGCGACAGGTTCACCTGCGGCGCGGCCGCGCTGATGCTGCCCAGCCGATGCACCACGGCCAGGGCGTACAGATGGCGAAGGTTCGGCTCGGGAGTCGGCGGCATGCTCTAACTATAAGCAAAACCAATATGCATACCTCAAATGAATCTTGAGCCAGCAGGCGATCGCCGCACAGACTCGGCGCACTCCTAACGAGGATGGATGGATGAGCCAGGTCGTCGCCCGGATCGAGCGCACCCCGCTGGCCATCGTCGACGGGCTTGCGCAGGCCGGCGTGGCCACCGTGCACGAGGCGCAGGGGCGCAGCGGCCTGCTGCATCATCGGCTGCGCCCGATCTACACCGGCTGCCGCATCGCCGGCACCGCCGTCACCGTGTCGATCCCGCCCGGCGACAACTGGATGATGCATGTGGCCATCGAGCAGCTGCAGCCCGGCGACGTGCTGGTGGTCGCGCCAACCAGCGCCTGTTGCGACGGCTACTTCGGCGATCTGCTGGCCACCTCGGCACAGGCGCGTGGCTGCCGCGGGCTGGTCATCGATGCCGGGGTCCGCGATGTACGCGACCTCACGGCGATGCAGTTTCCCGCCTGGAGCCGCGCGATCTGCGCGCAGGGCACCATCAAGGAGACGCTGGGTTCGGTCAACGTGCCGCTGGTCTGCGCCGACGCGCTGGTGCAACCGGGCGATGTGGTGGTGGCCGACGACGATGGCGTCTGCGTGGTGCCACGCGCCACCGCTGCCGCGGTGCTGGCCGAAGCGCAGGCGCGCGAAGCGCGCGAACTGCTCAAACGCGAGCGCCTGGCACGCGGCGAACTGGGCCTGGACATCTACGCCATGCGCGAACGCCTGGCGGCCAAGGGCCTGCGTTATGTCTGAGCAGGTACGCGCGATGTGGATGCGCGGCGGCACCTCCAAGGGCGGCTTTTTCCTGGCCGACGAGCTGCCGAGCGAGCGCGCCGCGCGCGATGCCTTCCTGCTGCGCGCCTACGGCTCGCCGGATGTCCGCCAGATCGACGGCATGGGCGGCGCCGACCCGCTGACCTCCAAGGTGGCGGTGGTGTCGCGCTCGGCGCGCGCCGATGCCGACGTGGAGTATCTGTTCCTGCAGGTGTCGGTGGAACAGGCACAGGTCAGCGACGCGCAGAACTGCGGCAACATGCTGGCCGGGGTTGCGCCGTTCGCACTGGAACGCGGCCTGTTGCCGGCACGCGATGGCGAGACCGAGGTGCGCATCTTCATGCGCAACACCGGCACGCTGGCCACCGCCAGCGTGCAGACGCCCGGCGGCCAGGTGCGCTACGACGGCGACGCCCGCATCGACGGCGTGCCCGGCACCGCTGCGCCGATTGCGCTGGCATTTGCCGACATCGCCGGCTCCTCGTGTGGCGCCTTGCTGCCCACCGGCAACCGTGTCGATCTCCTGGATGGCGTGGAGGCCACGCTGATCGACAATGGCATGCCCTGCGTGGTGCTGCGGGCCAGCGATCTCGGCATCAGCGGTTACGAAGACCGCAACACGCTCGATGCCGACGCTGCGCTGAAAAACCGCCTGCAATCGCTTCGTCTACGGGCCGGCCCGCTGATGCGGCTGGGCGATGTCGCCGAGGCCACCGTGCCGAAGATGATGCTGGTCGCCGCCCCGCGCCACGGCGGCGCGATCAGCGTGCGCTCGTTCATTCCACACCGCTGCCATGCCTCGATCGGCGTCCTCGGCGCCGTCACCGTGGCCACCGCCTGCCTGCTGCCCGGTTCGCCCGCCCATGCGCTGGCGCAGCTGCCTGGCGGCAGCACGCAGCAGCTGGAGGTCGAACATCCCAGCGGTGCGAGCAGCTGCGTCATCACCGTAGACGCGCACGGCGAGGTGGTGCGTGCCGCGGTGCTGCGCACCGCACGCAAACTGTTCGATGGGCAGCTGTATGGCTGAGCGGATGGATGCGCCAGCGGGCTGGATCGATGGCCATCGCCAATGCCAGGCCCGCTCCCTGCGCCTGCCTTGCAGCGTGGCCGGCACCACCTGCGGCAACGACCTGCGGCTGAGCATCCATGCATGGGCCACAACCTGCGTGGGCACCTACAGGTTCCGCGCGCCGTGTGGGTCAGCCTCCCGCGCACGTGGTCGTTTGCTCCCTGATCCCGCTGCCCCGAGAAGACCCCTGCCATGATCATCGACTGCCACGGCCACTACACCACCGCGCCCGCGGCGCATGACACCTTCCGCAAGGCGCAGATCGCGCACTACGACGACCCGGCCCTGCCCGCGCCGGTGTATCCGTCCATCTCCGACGACGCATTGCGCGAAAGCATCGAGCAGCACCAGCTGCGCCTGCTGCGCGAGCGCGGTGCGGACATGACGATTTTCTCGCCACGCGCCAGCACCATGGCGCACCATATCGGCAATGAGGCGGTCAGCCAGGTGTGGACGCGCCACTGCAACGACCTGATCGCGCGCGTGGTGCAGCTGTATCCGCACACCTTCATCGGCGTGTGCCAGCTGCCGCAGTCGCCGGGCGTGCCGATCGCCCAATCGATCGCCGAGCTGGAACGTTGCGTCACCGAGCTTGGGTTTGTCGGCTGCAACCTCAATCCCGACCCGTCCGGCGGCCACTGGAGCGGCATGCCATTGACCGATCGCGCCTGGTATCCGTTCTTCGAGAAAATGGTCGAGCTCGACGTGCCGGCGATGGTGCATGTGTCGGGCAGCTGCAATGCCAACTTCCACGCCACCGGTGCGCATTATCTCAATGCCGACACCACCGCGTTCATGCAGTTTCTCGAAGGCGACCTGTTCGCCGATTTCCCGGACCTGCGCTTCATCATCCCGCACGGCGGCGGCGCGGTGCCGTATCACTGGGGCCGCTTCCGCGGCCTGGCCGACATGCTCGGCAAGCCGCCGCTGTCCACGCACGTGATGCGCAATGTGTTCTTCGATACCTGCGTGTATCACCAGCCCGGCATCGACCTGCTGTTCGAGGTCATCGACATCGACAACATCCTGTTCGGCTCGGAGATGGTGGGCGCGGTGCGCGGCATCGACCCGCAGACCGGCCAGTATTTCGACGACACCAGGCGCTATATCGATGCCTTGGCGATGTCCGACGCCGACAGGCGCAAGGTGTTCGAAGGCAATGCGCGGCGGGTGTATCCGCGGCTGGATGCGCAGTTGCGCGCGCGCGGGCTGTAGCGGTGTTTCCTTCTCCCATCGGGAAAAAAAAGGTGCCCGCAGGGGCGGATGAGGGGCGCCTCGGAGAGCAGTCACCGCCTGCGACGTCAAACGCGTCGCCACGCGCCGTAAGAAGTAAAACACCGACTGCTTCGCCTCGAACTGCAAACTACTAACGGTGCGTGCAATTGGAAAAACGACGTCTCGCTCCCTTCTCCCACCGGGAGAAGGTGCCCCGCAGGGGCGGATGAGGGTAGTGCGAAGCCTCTGGTACTCAAGCCACTGCGAGTGGCTTCGCCCCGTCGTACCCTCACCCCAACCCCTCTCCCGGAGGGAGAGGGGTATGCACGCTGGATAAGGGACGTGTAATCTTAAAAATCATCGATACCCGTCAAGAACACCGCGATCGATTTCCACAAACGCAAACACCCGCCTTGCGGCGGGTGTTTGCTTGGATGCAGATCGGTAATCGGTGGATTACTTGATCTTGCCTTCCTTGTACATCACGTGCTTACGCACGACCGGGTCGTATTTCATCATTTCCATCTTCCCCGGAGTGTTCTTCTTGTTCTTGTCCGTGGTGTAGAAGTGGCCGGTAGCGGCCGAGGAAATCATACGAATCTTGTCACGCTTGCCTTTTGCCATGACTGCTTACTCCTCAGACCTTTTCGCCGCGCGCACGCAGCTCTTTCAGAACGGCATCAATCCCGTTCTTGTCGATGGTGCGCAATGCATGCGCGGAGACACGGAGCTTCACCCAACGGTTCTCGCTGGCGACCCAGAAGCGGCGCTCATGCAGGTTGGGCAGGAAGCGACGACGGGTTCTGTTGTTTGCGTGGGAGACGTTGTTACCCGTCTGCACACGCTTGCCGGACACTTGGCATACGCGGGACATTACGCACCTCGATAAATGAATTGCCACCCATAGCCTGGGGAGCGGCGGCCCCGACAGCATCAAGCTGCCACGCAACGTTGGGAATCAAGAACTTACGCTGGGAACAAGCCGGCAACCCCATCGCGCTGGGTGCCGCCATCCGGAGCGATCCGGGCACAGCGAGCCGCGCATTATGCACGGCAATTCCTTGTGCCGCAAGCACTTAGCCTGCACCACCGTTGTGTGTCGCCTGGCGCCCCTTGCCTATCCATCGCTGACTGAGGCTGCGGCCATTCGGATCCCGGCAGACGCGCCTGCCGGGATCGTGTCACGTCTCAACCAACCGCCTTCGGTGCAAGCCGCCCCTGCCGCTCGCGGTGCAGCCAGCGATACAGCACCGGCAGCACCAGCAAGGTCAGCAGGGTGGACGAGACGATGCCGCCGATCACCACCGTGGCCAGCGGGCGCTGCACCTCGGCCCCGGCGCCGACGTTGAAGGCCATCGGCACGAAGCCCAGCGCGGCCACCAGTGCGGTCATCAGCACCGGGCGCAGACGGCTCAGCGCGCCTTCGCGCAGTGCCTGCTCCAGCGACAGGCCCTCGGCCCGCAGGCTGCGCACGAAGGCGATCATCACCAGGCCGTTGAGCACCGCCACCCCCGACAGCGCGATGAAGCCGACGCCGGCGGAGATCGACAAGGCCAGGCCGCGCAGCGCCAAGGCCACCACACCGCCGGTCAGCGCCAGCGGCACGCCGCTGAACACCACCAGCGCATCGCGCAGCGAGCCGAACGACCAGTACAGCAGCGCGAAGATCAACAGCAAGGTCCCCGGCACCACCCAGGCCAGGCGCTGGCCGGCGGAGATCAGTTGCTCGAAGGTACCGCCGTAGCCGATCCAGTAGCCGGTGGGCAGCACCACCTCGGCCCGCACGCGCTGCTGCACCTCGGCGACGAATCCACCCAGGTCGCGGTCGCGCACGTTGGCGGTGATCACGATGCGGCGCTTGCCGTCCTCGCGATTGATCTGGTTGGGCCCGAGCACGGTGTCGACCCTGGCCACCTCGCGCAGCGGCACCGTGGTCGGTTCGCCACTGCGCCAACCGGCCGCGCGACTGGACTCGTCGGCATCGGCGCGCTCGCCATCGCCGCGCAGCGGGATCGGCAGATCGGCCAACGCCGTCGGGTCCTGCCGCAGCCCTTCCGGCAGCCGCACCACGATGTCGAAACGGCGGTCGCCTTCGAACAGCTGCCCGGCCGCCTGCCCACCCACCGCCGCCGCCACCGTATCCTGCACCACGCCGGGATTGAGCCCGTACCCGGCCAGCGCGGCGCGATCGGGCACCACTGCCAGCATCGGCAGGCCGGTGGCCTGCTCCAGGCTCACGTCGGCCGCACCCGGCACCGTGCTGGCGACTTCATGTACGCGTTGCCCCAGGGTGACCAGCGTGTCCAGGTCATCGCCGTAGACCTTGATCGCCACGTCCGCACGTACACCGGAAATCAGCTCGTTCATGCGCATCTGGATCGGCTGGGTGAACTCGTAGTTGTTGCCGGGCAGCTGCTTCACTGCCTGCTCGATCTCGGCCACCAGTTGCGCCTTGGGCTTGCGCGGATCCGGCCATCGTTCGCGCGGATGCATGATCAGGAACGTATCGGCCACCGACGGCGGCATCGGATCGGTGGCCACTTCGGCGGTGCCGAGCTTGCCGAACACATGCGCCACTTCCGGAAACTGCTTGATGCGTTTTTCCAGCGTGGATTGCATGGTGATGGCCTGTTCCAGGCTGGTGCCGGGAATGCGCAAGGCGTGCAGCGCGATATCGCCCTCGTCCAGGTTCGGGATGAACTCGCTGCCCAGGCGCGTGGCCAACACCGCGCACAGCGCCACCGCCGCCAACGCACCGAGACCGACCCAACGGCCGTGACGCAGCGCGCGATCCAGCAACGGCGCATACACGCCGCGCGCCCAGCGCATCGCGCGGTTTTCGTGCTCGGCCACCTTGCCGCCGAGCAACAAGGCGATCGCCGCCGGCACGAAGGTCAGCGACAGCAACATCGCGCCGGTCAGCGCCAGCACCACGGTGATCGCCATCGGGTGGAACATCTTGCCTTCGATACCGGTGAGCGCGAACACCGGCAGGTACACCGCGGTGATGATGCCCAGACCGAACAGGCTGGGACGGATCACCTCTGCAGTGGCTTCGGCAGTCAACTCGAAACGTTCATCGCGCTCGAGCACCCGCCCCAGGCGCAGCTGCGCCTGGCCGAAGCGGCGCAGGCAGTTCTCCACGATGATCACCGCGCCATCGACGATCAAGCCGAAATCCAGCGCGCCCAGGCTCATCAGGTTGCCGGACACGCCACCGCGCACCATGCCGGTGAGGGTGAACAACATCGCCAGCGGAATCACCGCCGCGGTGATCAGGGCCGCGCGCACATTGCCCAGCAGCAGGAACAGCACCACGATCACCAGCAACGCGCCTTCGATCAGGTTCTTGGCGACGGTGACGATGGTGCGGTCCACCAGTGCGGTGCGATCGTAGACCGGCACCGCCTGCACGCCGGCCGGCAGACTGGCATTGGCCACCTCCAGCCGCTGCGCTGCGGCCTGCGCCACGGTGCGGCTATTGGCACCGACCAGCATGAACACCGTGCCGAGCACCACTTCGCTGCCGTCCTGGGTGGCCGCACCGGTACGCAACTCGCGGCCCTCGCCAACCTGCGCCACATCGCGCACCCGGATCGGCACACCCTCGCGTCGATCCAGCACGATCGCGCCGATCTGGGCGATGTCATCCACCTGCCCCGGCACCCGCACCAGGAACTGCTGGCCGTTGCGTTCGATATAGCCGGCACCGATGTTGCGATTGTTCGCGTCCACTGCGCGCGCCACGTCGTCCAGCGTAAAGCCCAGTGCGACCAGGCGTGCCGGATCCGGGGTGATATGGATCTGCCGCGCATAGCCGCCGATGGTGTTGACCTCGGTCACGCCGGGCACGTTGCGCAACTGTGGGCGCACCACCCAATCCTGCAGGGTGCGTAGATCGGTGGCCGTCCACGCACTGCCATCGGGTTTGCGCGCATTCGGTTTGGCTTCGACCGTGTACATGAAGATCTCGCCCAGGCCGGTGGCGATCGGCCCCAGCTGCGGCTCCAGGTCGGCCGGCAGTTGCGACTTGACCTGCTGCAGCCGCTCGGCCACCTGCTGCCGCGCAAAGTACAGATCCGTGCCATCGGCAAACACGGCGGTGACCTGCGACAAGCCGTAGCGCGACAACGAGCGCGTGGACTCCAGCCCCGGCAATCCCGCCAGCACCGTCTCCAGCGGGAACGTCACCCGCTGCTCCGACTCCAACGGCGAATACCCCGGCGCGGCCGTATTGACCTGCACCTGCACATTGGTGATGTCGGGCGTGGCATCGATCGGCAAGCGCGAAAAACTCCACGCGCCGATCGCAACCAACACCCCCGTCAACGCCAGCATCAACCAGCGCTGCGCGATCGCGAACCGGATGATGTCAGTGAGCATGACGCGCACCTCCGCGCACACTCGGCGCAACGGCGTGCGCAGCCACGCCGATCAGTGCATGCGTACGCACGCACGGCGCCTGTGCAATCGCAGCGGGTGGCCGGCGGCCGGCGGCACTGCAGCCAGGATCCCGACCTCCGCCAACATCGCGGTCGCCCCCGGCGCATCCAACCTCTGCCGCGCAGATTCTCACGCTGTTGCTGGTGTGATCGCCCGCGCCGCGACCGCGTCGATGCCGTAAAACGCGTGTCGCTGAAGCATGGAAGCGCTGTTCGCACGCCCATGCGTGCGGCCGAGGAAGAAGCAAGCCGTAAACGCAGCGATCAATGATCATGCGAGGCCCCCGACTTTTCGATGTCGGCCTTGACCAGATAGCTCTGCTCCACCACCACCGCATCCCCCAACGCCAGACCGGACACCACCTGCACCTGCTGCGCATCGCGCGCGCCCAGTGTCACCGGCCGCACCTCGTACACATCGCCAACCCGCACGAACACCACCTCCCAGTCGCGGAACTGCTGCAAGGCCCCCACCGGCACCACCATCGCCGCCGGCTGCTGCGCCACCGTCACCCGCGCCTTCACCGCCGAACCCGGCCGCCACAGGCCATCGCTGTTGCGCAGCACCGCGCGCGCCACCGTGCTCTGACTGGCCGTGGCCGTGCCCGGCAACACGCGCTCCAGCGTGGTCTGCGCCACCACGCCATCGCTGATGCGCGTCACCGTCACCGGTGCGCCGGCAGTGATGTGCCCGGCATCGGCGCCGAAGATGTGCAGATCCACCCACAGGCTCGACAGGTCGGCGATCTCGAACAGCGCCTGGCCTTCGCTGGCGTTGCTGCCCAGGCTGGCGTTGCGGACGAGCACGGTGCCGCTGATCGGCGCACTGACCGGATACGTGGTCAGGCTCAGATTGCTCTCCACCGTGGCCAGGACCTGGCCGGCGCGCACCTGGTCGCCGACGTTGACGCGCAGGCTGCGCACCGGCCCGGGAAAGCGCGCGGTGGCCTGCGCCTGCGCACCTTCTGCCGGCGTCAGCAGGCCCTGCACCTCGTGCTGGTCGGCGATGCTGCCGGGACTGACCGGCGCGACCCGGATGCCGGCATCCTGCGCGATCTTCGCCGCGATGGTGGTGCGGCCTTCATAGCTGGGATAGGCCCAGCGACGCAGCTTGCCCTGCACGGTGGCGCGCACTTCCACGTCGAACGAATGCGGCTCGCCGACCGTGCTGTCGGCCAGCAGGCTGCCGTCGTCGCGCGCGCGCAATCGATGCACTTCGTGGGCGCCGCCGAGCCGGGTCAAGCGCACTTCGACAGTGCCGGCGCCGGGCGGCAAGGGCTTGCCGTCGCGGTACAGCCAGGCGCGATAGGTCGGCGGCGTGCCGTCTTCGGCAATCGCCAGCTCCACGCTGTCGCCGTCCTGGCGCAGCAGGCGCCCGCCATGCGCGCCTTTTTCGGCGTCTTCGCCATGTGCGTCGGCCTCGCCCTCGGCACCGGGCGTTGCGTGGTCATGCGATTCTTCGCCGTTGCGGCCGCAACCGCCCAGCAGCAGCGCCAGCAACAGCGGCGCGATCAGAAAACGTGTCATCGAAGAACATCCTGGTGGGCGCCGACGCGCTGCGCCGGGCGAACGAACGAAGAAGGGGTACGCCGGACGCTCTGGCTGCGCGGTGGGCGCGGGCATCGCCTGGCGACTGCTGGATGCCGGCGCGATTGCGAAGGTCGATACCGATCCCGGCGCAGCAGATCCCGGCGCACATGGGCAGGCGGGGCGAAAGCGCACAGCGGACGTCGCGCTCATGGCCGCACCTGCGCAGCGTTGTCGACCACGAATGGCTGCCCGGTCAGGCGCTGGATCTCGATCAATGCGGTCTGCGCTTCCAGCGCCGCCGCCAGCTGCTGCTGGCGTGCATCGCTGCGCTGTGCCTGCAGCTGCGCCCAGTCCAGATAACTGGTGGCACCGGCGCGGTAGGCGCGCTCGGCCGCGGCATCGGCACGCGCGAGTGCGGGCAGCACATCGCTGCGCATCCGCGTCACTTCCAGCTGCGCGGCGCGGTAGCGGCCATGCGCGTCGGCCAGCGTGGCGTAGAGCGTCAGTGCCTGCGATTGGCGTTCGATCTCCAGCAACGACAGCTCCGCCTCGGCGGCGCGGATCTCCGGTTGCGCACGCGCGGCGCTGCCCAGGGCCAGCGAAACGCTGCCGAGCACTGCGGTGGCGTCGTTGGCTTGGAGCCGGCGGACGCCCACCTGCCAGTCCAGATCCGGGCGCGCCTGGCTGCGTGCCAGCCGCACCCGCGCCTCGCGCACGCGCTGCTCGCCGTTCAAGCGCGCCAGTTCGGGGGTGGCATCGAGCAGCTGCGCCAGCACCTCGAAGTCGGGAATCGCCGGCAGCTGCAGCGGGTCGCCGGTGACCTCGCCGAAGTCCGGCGTGCGCTGCCCCCACAACACCGCCAGCTGGCGGCGTGCGGCCAGCAGCTCCTGCTGCGCGCGATCGCGTTCCAGTTCCGCGCGCGCCTGCAGGGCCTGGGCGGTCAGCAGCACCGATTCGGGCGAGGCGCCGGCCTGCAGCCGCTGGCGCGCGGCACTGACGGTGCGCTGCCGCTGCGCCAGCGTTTCCAGCGCAACTGCCTGCCGCTGTGCGGCCATGCCGATGGCCAGATAGCGCCGCGCCACTTCGGCCAGCACATCCAGGCGCGCCAGCGCGCGTTGCGGGGCCAGTGCGTCGATGCGTGCCTGGGCCAGGGTGCGGCGTGCGTCCAGCTTGCCGCCGCGTTCCAGCACGCCAGCCAGGGTGACGGTGAGTTCGGCCTGGTCCAGCGCGCGGGTCGGGCCGGTGCCGAACACGTTTTCCAGTTCGGCGCCGATGCGCAACGGCGGACGCAGCGCGTCGCGCTCGGCGTCGGCGGTGAGGACCGCGCGCTGACCATCGGCCAGGCGCAGGTCGGGGTGCTGCCGGGCGACGCGCGCGATGGCGTCGTCCAGGGTCAGCACGGGTTTGGGCGGTGCGTCCTGCGCCATGGCGCACGGCACGACCGCGAAGACGGCCAGTGCCGTCAGTCGCAACCACATGAGGGTGTCTCCGGAATCGGGATCGATGGACAGGCCGGCAGCCGCCGGCGATGCATCAGGCCGCGATCGGGGGACGCAATCCGGTCTCGCTCAGGTGCGAGCGGTAGTACGCGAACACGGCCACGGGTTGGGCCTGCGCGTGCGTGGATAGCGGCAGCCAGGCCAGCGCCGGCAATACCGCCGGATTCTGGCCGTGGCAGTAGCCGCTATGCATCAGGGCGTGCATCAGGCCGGCCCCGTCGCGCTCGCCGGCATCGCCTTCGTCGGCGCCGTCATGGCCATGCGGCGCGGTGTCTTCCAGGTGCATCTGGTCGTGCGCCAGTGCATGCACATCGCCCAGCGCGCAAGCCACCGGTGCCACCAGCACGCCCATGACCAGCACCGCCAACGCCATCAGGCGCAGCAAGGGGTGCAACAGGCGGGCGCGGCGAAGCAGCATGGGCGCAGCGTATCGGGGCCGGGGCAGTTACACAATCGCATGGGCGGCAGGGCACGCACGGCACGGCAGCGCGGTAGGAGCGGACCTGGCCGCGACGCGGTCGGGTCGGGTC
>NZ_QEZI01000033.1:0-5776 GCF_003993525.1 Xanthomonas sp. BRIP62411 | reverse complement strand
AGGTGTTGACGAAACGAAAAAGCCGGCTATGATGGGCGGCTCGCTACACGGAAAGATGCTTCGGCAGATTGAGGTGCAGCGGCGGCAACTTCCTCTTCACGAGGGGTTGACGAAGATGAAAAGCCTGCTAATATGGCCGGCTCGCTTCGCAGAAAACCTTCGGGTCGAAACGAAGCAGCGTCAACCACCTCGAAATGAGGTGTTGACGGCAAGAAAAAGTCCGCTATAATGGGCGGCTGGCTTCGACGGAAACGACGAAGCTGACGGGAACGGCGCTGAGGCCACTTCCCAATGTTCTTTGACAGTGTGCGCAGGTAATTTGTGCGGACGCCTGCAGGAAGGATGATTGTCCATCTTGCAGACGTTTAATCAAAAAGCAACATATTAATTGCTTTGCAAGCGATAAGTTGTCAGTGGTTGAACTTCTGCAGCTAAAGTATTTGTCTTCGGACATGTAATTTTAAGTGAAGAGTTTGATCCTGGCTCAGAGTGAACGCTGGCGGCAGGCCTAACACATGCAAGTCGAACGGCAGCACAGTAAGAGCTTGCTCTTATGGGTGGCGAGTGGCGGACGGGTGAGGAATACATCGGAATCTACTCTTTCGTGGGGGATAACGTAGGGAAACTTACGCTAATACCGCATACGACCTACGGGTGAAAGCGGAGGACCTTCGGGCTTCGCGCGATTGAATGAGCCGATGTCGGATTAGCTAGTTGGCGGGGTAAAGGCCCACCAAGGCGACGATCCGTAGCTGGTCTGAGAGGATGATCAGCCACACTGGAACTGAGACACGGTCCAGACTCCTACGGGAGGCAGCAGTGGGGAATATTGGACAATGGGCGCAAGCCTGATCCAGCCATGCCGCGTGGGTGAAGAAGGCCTTCGGGTTGTAAAGCCCTTTTGTTGGGAAAGAAAAGCAGTCGGTTAATACCCGATTGTTCTGACGGTACCCAAAGAATAAGCACCGGCTAACTTCGTGCCAGCAGCCGCGGTAATACGAAGGGTGCAAGCGTTACTCGGAATTACTGGGCGTAAAGCGTGCGTAGGTGGTGGTTTAAGTCTGTTGTGAAAGCCCTGGGCTCAACCTGGGAATTGCAGTGGATACTGGGTCACTAGAGTGTGGTAGAGGGTAGCGGAATTCCCGGTGTAGCAGTGAAATGCGTAGAGATCGGGAGGAACATCCGTGGCGAAGGCGGCTACCTGGACCAACACTGACACTGAGGCACGAAAGCGTGGGGAGCAAACAGGATTAGATACCCTGGTAGTCCACGCCCTAAACGATGCGAACTGGATGTTGGGTGCAATTTGGCACGCAGTATCGAAGCTAACGCGTTAAGTTCGCCGCCTGGGGAGTACGGTCGCAAGACTGAAACTCAAAGGAATTGACGGGGGCCCGCACAAGCGGTGGAGTATGTGGTTTAATTCGATGCAACGCGAAGAACCTTACCTGGTCTTGACATCCACGGAACTTTCCAGAGATGGATTGGTGCCTTCGGGAACCGTGAGACAGGTGCTGCATGGCTGTCGTCAGCTCGTGTCGTGAGATGTTGGGTTAAGTCCCGCAACGAGCGCAACCCTTGTCCTTAGTTGCCAGCACGTAATGGTGGGAACTCTAAGGAGACCGCCGGTGACAAACCGGAGGAAGGTGGGGATGACGTCAAGTCATCATGGCCCTTACGACCAGGGCTACACACGTACTACAATGGTAGGGACAGAGGGCTGCAAACCCGCGAGGGTAAGCCAATCCCAGAAACCCTATCTCAGTCCGGATTGGAGTCTGCAACTCGACTCCATGAAGTCGGAATCGCTAGTAATCGCAGATCAGCATTGCTGCGGTGAATACGTTCCCGGGCCTTGTACACACCGCCCGTCACACCATGGGAGTTTGTTGCACCAGAAGCAGGTAGCTTAACCTTCGGGAGGGCGCTTGCCACGGTGTGGCCGATGACTGGGGTGAAGTCGTAACAAGGTAGCCGTATCGGAAGGTGCGGCTGGATCACCTCCTTTTGAGCATGACATCATTGTTCCTGTCGGGCGTCCTCACAAATTACCTGCATTCAGAGATTCATACCGGCACAGGTCGGTATGCGAAGTCCCTTTTGGGGCCTTAGCTCAGCTGGGAGAGCACCTGCTTTGCAAGCAGGGGGTCGTCGGTTCGATCCCGACAGGCTCCACCATATTGAGTGAAAAGACTTCGGGTCTGTAGCTCAGGTGGTTAGAGCGCACCCCTGATAAGGGTGAGGTCGGTAGTTCGAGTCTACCCAGACCCACCACTCTGAATGTAGTGCACACTTAAGAATTTATATGGATCAGCGTTGAGGCTGATACATGTTCTTTTATAACTTGTGACGTAGCGAGCGTTTGAGATATCTATCTAAACGTGTCGTTGAGGCTAAGGCGGGGACTTCGAGTCCCTAAATAATTGAGTCGTATGTTCGCGTTGGTGGCTTTGTACCCCACACAACACGGCATGTGACCCCGAGGCAACTTGGGGTTATATGGTCAAGCGAATAAGCGCACACGGTGGATGCCTAGGCGGTCAGAGGCGATGAAGGACGTGGTAGCCTGCGAAAAGTGTCGGGGAGCTGGCAACAAGCTTTGATCCGGCAATGTCCGAATGGGGAAACCCACTGCTTCGGCAGTATCCTGCAGTGAATTCATAGCTGCTGGAAGCGAACCCGGTGAACTGAAATATCTAAGTAACCGGAGGAAAAGAAATCAACCGAGATTCCCTAAGTAGTGACGAGCGAACGGGGAGCAGCCCTTAAGCTGGAATGGCTTTAGAAAAACAATCTGGAAAGATTGGCCATAGAAGGTGATAGCCCTGTATTTAAAAGGGCCACTCCAGTGAAGACGAGTAGGGCGGGGCACGTGAAACCCTGTCTGAATATGGGGGGACCATCCTCCAAGGCTAAATACTCCTGACCGACCGATAGTGAACCAGTACCGTGAGGGAAAGGCGAAAAGAACCCCGGAGAGGGGAGTGAAATAGATCCTGAAACCGTGTGCGTACAAGCAGTAGGAGCTCGCAAGAGTGACTGCGTACCTTTTGTATAATGGGTCAGCGACTTACTGTTCGTGGCAAGCTTAACCGTATAGGGGAGGCGAAGGGAAACCGAGTCTGATAAGGGCGCATAGTCGCGGGCAGTAGACCCGAAACCGGGTGATCTAGTCATGGCCAGGGTGAAGGTGCCGTAACAGGTACTGGAGGCCCGAACCCACGTCTGTTGCAAAAGACGGGGATGAGCTGTGATTAGGAGTGAAAAGCTAATCGAACCCGGAGATAGCTGGTTCTCCTCGAAAGCTATTTAGGTAGCGCCTCGGACGAATACTACTGGGGGTAGAGCACTGTTATGGCTAGGGGGTCATCGCGACTTACCAAACCATTGCAAACTCCGAATACCAGTACGTACTATCCGGGAGACACACGGCGGGTGCTAACGTCCGTCGTGAAAAGGGAAACAACCCAGACCCACAGCTAAGGTCCCAAATTCACTGCTAAGTGGAAAACGATGTGGAAAGGCATAGACAGCCAGGAGGTTGGCTTAGAAGCAGCCACCCTTTAAAGAAAGCGTAATAGCTCACTGGTCGAGTCGGTCTGCGCGGAAGATTTAACGGGGCTAAGCAGTGAACCGAAGCTTGGGGTGCATAAAACTTGTTTTATGCGCGGTAGAGGAGCGTTCCGTAAGCCTGCGAAGGTGGATTGAGAAGTCTGCTGGAGGTATCGGAAGTGCGAATGCTGACATGAGTAACGATAATGCGGGTGAAAAGCCCGCACGCCGAAAGCCCAAGGTTTCCTTGCGCAACGTTAATCGACGCAGGGTTAGTCGGTCCCTAAGGCGAGGGCGAAAGCCGTAGTCGATGGGAAGCAGGTTAATATTCCTGCACCTCGCGTGAGTGCGATGGAGGGACGGAGAAGGTTAGGTGTACCGGGCGTTGGTTGTCCCGGGGAAAGGCGGTAGGTTTGGATCTTTGGCAAATCCGGGATCCTTTAAGACCGAGCACCGAGACGAGCCTTTATGGCAAAGTCACTGATACCACGCTTCCAGGAAAAGCTCCTAAGCTTCAGCTCACGAAGACCGTACCGTAAACCGACACAGGTGGGTAGGATGAGAATTCTCAGGCGCTTGAGAGAACTCGGGTGAAGGAACTAGGCAACATGGCACCGTAACTTCGGGAGAAGGTGCACCCTTTTTGGTGGCTCATGCGAGCTATAGCTGAAGAGGGTCGCAGAAACCAGGCCGCTGCGACTGTTTATCAAAAACACAGCACTCTGCAAACACGAAAGTGGACGTATAGGGTGTGACGCCTGCCCGGTGCTGGAAGGTTAATTGATGGGGTCAGCCGCAAGGCGAAGCTCTTGATCGAAGCCCCAGTAAACGGCGGCCGTAACTATAACGGTCCTAAGGTAGCGAAATTCCTTGTCGGGTAAGTTCCGACCTGCACGAATGGCGTAACGACAGCGGCGCTGTCTCCACCCGAGACTCAGTGAAATTGAAATCGCTGTGAAGATGCAGCGTTCCCGTGGCAAGACGGAAAGACCCCGTGAACCTTTACTATAGCTTTACACTGAACGTTGAGTTCGTCTGTGTAGGATAGGTGGGAGGCTATGAAACTGTGGCGCTAGCTGCAGTGGAGCCATCCTTGAAATACCACCCTGTCGTGCTTGACGTTCTAACCTAGATCCGTTATCCGGATCAGGGACCGTGTATGGTGGGTAGTTTGACTGGGGCGGTCTCCTCCTAAAGAGTAACGGAGGAGCACGAAGGTACGCTCAGCGCGGTCGGACATCGCGCACTGTGTGCAAAGGCATAAGCGTGCTTGACTGCAAGATCGACGGATCAAGCAGGTACGAAAGTAGGTCTTAGTGATCCGGTGGTTCTGTATGGAAGGGCCATCGCTCAACGGATAAAAGGTACTCCGGGGATAACAGGCTGATACCGCCCAAGAGTTCATATCGACGGCGGTGTTTGGCACCTCGATGTCGGCTCATCACATCCTGGGGCTGTAGTCGGTCCCAAGGGTATGGCTGTTCGCCATTTAAAGTGGTACGCGAGCTGGGTTCAGAACGTCGTGAGACAGTTCGGTCCCTATCTGCCATGGGCGTTGGAAGTTTGAGAGGGGCTGCTCCTAGTACGAGAGGACCGGAGTGGACGAACCTCTGGTGTTCCGGTTGTCACGCCAGTGGCATTGCCGGGTAGCTATGTTCGGAAGCGATAACCGCTGAAAGCATCTAAGCGGGAAGCGCGCCTCAAGATGAGACTTCCCGGGGCACAAGCCCCCTAAAGGAACCATATAGACTATGTGGTTGATAGGTCAGGTGTGTAAGTACAGCAATGTATTGAGCTAACTGATACTAATGATCCGTGCGGCTTGACCATATAACCTCAAGTTGCCTTGGTCCCAACGAACGTTGGTAGATCATCAAACGCAAGCTACGTCACAAGTTAACTATGCGAGACTGGGCGCCTTAATCCGTTTCTTGGATGGCGACGCTCCAACCGTCTCCCTGGTGAAATTAGCGCTGTGGAACCACCCGATCCCATCCCGAACTCGGAAGTGAAACGCAGCTGCGCCGATGGTAGTGTGGCTCAAGCCATGCGAGAGTAGGTCATCGCCAGGGGCTTTACCCGAAACCCTCAGTCCAACAGGACTGAGGGTTTCTTTTTGTCCAAAATCCGCAACGTAACCGCCAAAGACACCGCACAAGGACGCACGCTGACCAGCGGATCCGCATCCGCAGGCTCGACGCTCAGGCTGAGCCAGGTACTGGTG
>NZ_QEZI01000032.1:0-77049 GCF_003993525.1 Xanthomonas sp. BRIP62411 | reverse complement strand
GTGGATCATCGGGAGGCGGTGGCGCCTCGGGGAGCTGGTGATGCGGTGGCTCAGACACGTTTTCGCGCCCTCGGCGCAGCGCAGTTTCCCGGCCAGCTGCATGGATGCGATCGCCGCGGCAGTGGCCGCCAGCGAGCGCACCCACACCGGGCAGATCATGGTGGCGGTGGATGCCGACCTGCCGCTGGAGGCGCTATGGCGTGGGCAGACCGCGCGCCAGCGCGCCGAACAGGTCTTCGCGCAATTGCGCACCTGGGACACCGAGGCCAATAACGGGGTACTGCTGTATCTGCTGCTGGCCGACCACGCCATCGAAGTGGTTGCCGACCGCGGCCTGCGCAGCCGGGTGCCGGAGGCGCACTGGGCCGAGGTGTGCCGGCGCATGCAGCAGTTCCTGCGCGATGGCGAGTACGAGGCGGCGGTGCTGGCCGGGATCGAGGCGGTGACCGCGCTGTTGACCGAGCATTTCCCCGCCGTCCCCGGCTCCCAGCATGAAGACGAGCTGCCCGATCGTCCCCAGCTCTTAGGCTGAGCGCGCGCGAGGTGTCAGAATAGACGCCTCGCTTTTTTGTGATCCGCGGTCCGCATGATCTATCTGCACGCCATCGACCCCATCGCCTTCTCGCTTGGACCGGTGCAGGTGCACTGGTACGGGTTGATGTACCTGGCCGCATTCTTCTCTGCCTGGGCACTGGGACGCTCGCGCATCCTGCGCGGCCGCCTGCCGGGTGTGGACATGGACGGATTTTCCGACCTGTTGTTCTACGGCATGCTCGGCGTGGTGCTGGGCGGGCGCATCGGCTACATGCTGTTCTATGCGTTCGACAGCTTGCTGGCCAACCCGTTGATCCTGTTCAAGGTATGGCAAGGCGGCATGAGCTTCCACGGCGGCCTGCTGGGCGTGCTGATCGCCTGCGGATTGTGGACGCGCAAGCATCGGCTGCACTTCTTCGACGTGATGGATTTCGTGGCGCCGCTGGTCCCGTTGGGGCTGGGCTTCGGGAGGCTGGGCAATTTCGTCGGCGGCGAGTTGTGGGGCAAGTTCACCCAGGCCGGTTGGGGCGTGATCTTTCCGCATGCGCCGGAGCTGGCCAATGTCGCACCAGCGCAAATCCAGGCGCAATACGTTGCCGGTGCGTTGACCCAGTTCGCGCGGCACCCGTCGCAGCTGTACGAAGCGGCGCTGGAAGGGGTGGTGATGTTCGTGGTGCTGTGGGCGTTCTCGATGCAGCCGCGCGCCCGCTATGCGGTGTCCGGGTTGTTTGCGCTGCTGTACGGCGTGTTCCGCTTCATCGTGGAATTCGTGCGGGTACCGGATGCGCCGATCGGCTACCTGGCCTTCAACTGGTTGACGATGGGGCAGATCCTGAGCCTGCCGTTGATTGCGGTGGGCCTGGTGCTGCTGGCGATGTCGCGCCGCGCGCCGGTGTTGCAGCCGGGGCGGGTGCAGGCCGTGGGCGTGGAGGCGGGCAAGTGAAGCCCTATCTGGACCTGCTGCAGCATGTGCTGGAACACGGCGCCGAGAAGTCCGATCGCACCGGCACCGGCACGCGCAGCGTGTTCGGCTGGCAGATGCGCTTCGACCTCAACGACGGCTTTCCGCTGGTCACCACCAAGAAATTGCATCTGCGCTCGATCATCCACGAGCTGCTGTGGTTCCTGCAGGGCGATACCAATATCGGGTATCTCAAGGACAACCAGGTCCGCATCTGGGACGAGTGGGCCGACGCCGATGGCAATCTCGGCCCGGTCTACGGCAAGCAGTGGCGGCGCTGGACCGGCCCGGACGGGGTGGAGATCGACCAGATGCAATGGCTGGTGGACGAGATCAAGCGCAACCCGGATTCGCGCCGGCTGGTGATCAGCGCCTGGAATGTCGGCGAACTGCCGCAGATGGCATTGATGCCATGCCACAGCCTGTTCCAGTTCTACGTGGTCGACGGCAAACTCAGCTGCCAGCTCTATCAGCGCAGCGGCGACATCTTTCTGGGCGTGCCGTTCAATATCGCCAGCTATGCCTTGCTGACGCATATGGTGGCGCAGGCGACCGGCCTGGGCGTGGGCGATTTCGTGCATACCCTCGGTGATGCGCACCTGTATTCGAACCACTTCGAGCAGGCACGCGAGCAACTGACACGCACCCCGCGCGCGCTGCCGACCTTGCGCCTGAATCCCGCCGTGACCGATCTGTTCGCATTCCGCTTCGACGACATCGCCATCGAGGGCTACGACCCGCATCCGGCGATCAAGGCACCGGTGGCGGTGTAGGCGGCGCTTCGCCGGCCGCGTGAGGCCACACGTTGCCTTGATGCTCGAAGGGATATCGTCTGCTGCATGAAACTGACCTTGATCGTCGCCTTCGACCGCAACAACGCCATCGGCCGCAATAACGAGCTGCCGTGGAAATTGCCGGACGACCTGAAGCGTTTCAAGGCGCTGACCTTGGGCAAGCCGATCCTGATGGGGCGCAAGACTGCGCAGTCGTTGGGACGTGCCCTACCGGGGCGTTTGAACCTGGTGCTGACACGTGCGGGGCAGGTGCCGTTTGCGGACATGCAGGCAGTGACGTCGGTCGATGCCGCGATTGCGCAGGCCGAGGCGGCCGGCGCACAGGAGTTGTGCGTCATTGGTGGCGGCGAGGTGTATCGCCTGACCATGGAACGTGCCGACCTGCTGGCGGTGACCGACGTGGACACCAGCGTGGAGCAGGCCGACACCTACTTTCCGCCGATCGACCCGGCCGTGTGGGAAGCCGTGCAGCGCGAACCGCATGCGGCCGATGCCCGTCATGCCTTCGCATTCGACTACGTGGACTATCGGCGACGCTGAGGCGTGTGCTTCGACTGAAGCGCGGGTGGCTCAGCGCTTGGTTCGATTCGCCTGACCAGACCCGTCTCTCAGCTCAGTCAGCAGCAGGAGTGGGCGGGGCGGTATCGGGAGCAGCGGTGGAACCGGCGCTCGCGTTCGCATGGTCCCCGCCGCCACCGCGCTGGCGTTGCCGCCGGCGCGGTGGCCGGTTGCGCTGCGCGGCCTGCGTCGGCTGCGTGATCGGGATTCCCGGTACCTGCACCACGCGCAATTCGTCGGTATCCAGCTGCAGCGCGGTGAGCTTGCCGCCCCACACCGCGCCGGTATCGATGGCATGCACGCCCTGGGTGATGGTCAGCCCGAGCGCGGACCAATGCCCGCAGACGATCTTCAGGTCGCGCTCGACCCGGCCCGGCACTTCGAACCACGGATACAGGCCCTGCGCCTGCGTCCCCGGCGTGCCCTTGTCGTCGGTGGCGATGCGCCCACGTGGTGTGCAATAGCGCATGCGCGTGAACAGGTTGATGATCGCGCGGCTGCGGTCGTACCCGCTCAGGCCCGGCGACCAGCCCGGCTGGTCGCCGTACATGTTGCGCAGCAGTTTGCGGTAGCCGCCGCCCTGCAGTTGCTGCTCGACCTCGCGTGCATGTTTCTCGGCCATCTGCGTGGTCCACTTCGGCGCGAGCCCGGCATGGATCATCATCCAGCCCAGGTCGCGGTCCACGTGTGCCAGCTTCTGCATCCGCAGCCAGTCGAGCAGCAGGTCGCGGTCTTCGGCCAGCACGATGCGCAGCAGATCCGGATTGACCTTGCGCTGCTCTTCTTCCGAGCGCGCGCCGATCGCCAGCAGCGACAGATCATGGTTGCCCAGCACCACCACGCTATGTGCGCGCAGCGAATGCACCAGGCGCAGCGTTTCCAGCGATTGACCGCCGCGGTTGACCAGGTCCCCGCAGAACCACAAGGTGTCCTGCGCAGGATCGAAGTTGATTTTTTCCAGCAACTGCTGGGTGATGTCGTAACACCCCTGCAGATCGCCAATTGCCCAGACGCTCATCGCGTGCGCTCCATCAGTCCAGCATCCATCAGTGCAGCGTCCTGGGTACGCTCAGCACGAAGGCGGCGATCGGGGCGGTGAATTCGGTGCCATCGTCGGCCACCATGTCGTAGTGGCCTTGCATCTGCCCCTGCTCGGTCTCCAGCAGCACGCCGGAGGTATAACTGAACGCCTCGCCGGGACGCAGCCAGGGTTGCTCGCCGACCACGCCTTCGCCATCCACCCGCTCGGTGCGTCCGTTGGCGTCGGTGATCTGCCAGTGACGCGCGACCAGGCGCGCGGGCACGGCGCCCGCGTTCTGGATGCGGATGCTGTAGGCGAAGGCATAGCGGCCTTCGTCGGGGGTCGACTGATGGGCGAGGAAGCGGGGCGACACCTCGACCTCGACCCGGTAGCGTGGATCATCGTGCATGCGGAAAGTCTAAAGAAAACCGTGTGGGAGCGGCGCTCAAGCCAGCTCGACATTGGCCAGACGGATGAAATCCGCGACCTCGAGTTGTTCGGCGCGTGCATCCGGGCGGACCTGCGCGGCCTCGAAATGGGCGGGCTCGCAGACGTTGGACAAGGCATTGCGCAGGGTCTTGCGACGCTGGCCGAAGCCGGCGCGCACCACGTCGGCAAAGCGCCGCCGATCCCTGATCAGCACCGTGGCCGGATCGCGCGGCACCAGCCTCACCACCGCCGAGTCCACCTTCGGTGGCGGCCGGAATGCGCCCGGCGGCACCACGAACAGTGCGGTCACCTCGCAATACGCCTGCAGCATCACGCTCAATCGCCCGTACACCTTGCTGCCGGGGCCGGCGGCCATGCGGTCGACCACTTCCTTTTGCAGCATGAAGTGCATGTCGGCCACCGCTGCGGCATGGTCCAGCGCATGGAACAGGATCGGCGAGGAGATGTTGTAGGGCAGGTTGCCGACCAAGCGGATCGGCGTGCCATCGGCCAGCGCAGTGAAATCCACACTGAGCACATCGCGATGGATGATGCTCAGCGCGCCGATCGGTGCGGCCGCCTCGGTCAATGGGGCGATCAGGTCGCGGTCGAATTCGATCACGGTCAGGGCGCCGTGCTTGCGCAGCAGCGGAAAGGTGATCGCGCCCTGACCAGGGCCGATTTCGACCAGGTGCTGGCCGGCGCGCGGGTCCACCGCCTGCACGATGCGGTCGATGTAATACCGGTCGGCAAGAAAGTGCTGGCCAAGCGACTTCTTGGCCGGTGCGCTGAAAGAATGATTCATGCGCGCAGTTTAACGTGGCAGCGCCTGCACGCGGTGCCGGTTCTGCGCCTGCAAGACGCGACAGACGGGCTGCGTGCACGCGGCGCACCGTTGAGCGCGGCAATCGCCGTTGCTCAGTCGCGTTTCGCCAGGCGCGCGCATAGCTCGGTGGCCGCCATCAGGCTGGACGGGTCGGCAAGACCGCGCCCGGCCAGCTCCAGCGCGGTGCCGTGATCGACCGCTACGCGCGGATAGGGCAGGCCGAGCGTGATATTGACCGCCTGCTCGAAACCGCTGTACTTGAGCACCGGCAGGCCTTGATCGTGATACATCGCCACCACCGCATCGAAACCGGTGAGCTTCTGCGGCAAGAATGCGGTATCGGCCGGAAGCGGGCCGATCAGCTGCATGCCGTCGCCGCGTAGCTGCTCCAGCACCGGAATGATGATGTCCAGTTCCTCGCGGCCCAGGTGCCCGTCTTCGCCGGCATGCGGGTTGAGGCCAAGCACCGCGATGCGCGGGCGTTCCAGGCCGAAGTCGCGTCGCAGTGCAGCGTCGGTGATGCGCAGGCAGCGCGTGACGGTGTCGGCGGTGATCGCATCGGCCACTGCGCGCAGCGGCAGATGGGTGGTCACCAGGGCGACGCGCACGATGGCATTGGCCAGCATCATCACCACCGGGCAGCCCGCCTGTTCGGCCAGCAGCTCGGTGGTGCCGGTATAGGGAATGCCGCCGGCATTGATCACCGCCTTGTGCACCGGGCCGGTGACGATGCCCTGCAGCCTGCCGGACAGGCAGTCGCCGGCGGCGCCACGCAGGCCGGCAATCACCGCTGCCGCATTGGCGGGGTCGGGCGTGCCGAAGCGGGTCGCCACGGCCTGGCGGATCGGATGCACCGGCAGGTCGCCGGGCGCACGCGCGCGCTGGTCCGGATCGAGCAACCGCACAGACAAGGACAGCGCCTTTGCGGCGCTGTGCAGGGTGTCCGGATCGGCGTAGGCGACCAGGTGGGCGTCCGAGCGCGGCCGCTGGGCGAGCCGGACGCATAGTTCCGGCCCGATCCCGGCCGGCTCGCCTGGCACCAGCGCGAGCGACGGGAGCATCGAATCAGCGCGTCGGCTGTGCCGGCGGCGGGGTCGGTGCGGCAGGGTCGGCCGGCTTGGCTGGTGCCACAGTGGCATCGCCATCGGCGCGGTCGCCGGTGCGGAAGCTCACGTAGGCTTCGCCGCGCAGCTCCTGCAGGTAGCGGTTGTACTCTTCTTCCAGCTTGCGGCGGCCGATCGTTTCACGGATCTGCGCACGCTGGCTCTCGGCACTGACGTCGGTCTGACGGCTGCCCACGCGCTGCACGATGTGCCAGCCCGCCTGGGTGCGGAACGGCTCGGACACGGCGCCATCGGCCAGGCCTTCGACCTGCTTGCCGAAGTCCGGGCCGAACGCATCGGCCGGGAACCAGCCCAGATCTCCACCCTGGCCACGGCTGTTGGTGTCTTCGGACGACTCCTTCGCAACGGCCTGGAAGTCGGCACCGCCGGTGATGCGCGCACGCAGCGTGTCGATCTTGGCCTTCGCCTGCGCTTCGGTCTGGTTGTCGCCGATGCGCACCAGAATGTGGCGGGCGTTGTACTCGGTGACCAGCTTCTTCTCGCCGCCGGCATTGGCGTCGCGCATTTCCACCAGCTTGAGCAGCTGGAAACCGCTCGGACCACGCAGCGGACCAGCCACCTGGCCAGGCTGCATGTCGCGGATCAACTGGGCGAATGCGTTCGGGATTTCATCCAGGCTGCGCCAGCCCAGATCGCCGCCTTCCAGCGCATTGGGGCTATCGGAATACCGTACCGCGGCTGCCGAGAAATCCAGCTCGCCCTTGTCGATCAATGCCTTGACGCCATCGACCTTCTTCTGGCCGGTGGCGATCTGATCGGCGGTTGCGCCTTCCGGCAGGCCCACCAGGATGTGCGCCAGGTGGTACTGGCTGCCGGTGGCGGCCTGCTGCGCCAGCGCGGTATCCACTTCGCCTTCGCTCACGCTGATGCGGCTCTGCGCAAAGCTCTGCCGCAACCGCTGCACGATGATTTCGTCGCGTACCGAGGCGCGGAAGTCGCCATAACCCATGCCGTCGGCCGCCAGCTTTTGCCGCAGGCCGTCCACGGTGGTGCCGTTCTGCTGGGCGATGCTGGCGATGGCGCGGTTAAGTTCCTCGTCGCTGACGCGGATGCCGCTGCCATCGGCGCGGCCGACCTGCAGCTTGACCAGGACCAGACGCTCGAGCACCTGACGCTGCAGGACATCGTCCGGCGGCAGCTGGTTCTCCCGGCCGGCGTACTGCGACTTGACGTTGCGCACTGCGCGATCAAGCTCGCTCTGCAGCACCACGTCTTCGTCGACGATGGCGGCAATGCGATCCAGCGGCTGGGATTGCTGCGCCGAGGCCAACGGCGAGAGCGTGCTGGTGAGTACCAGCAGCGAGGCGAGAACAACGGAGAAAGGCTTGGTCATGGAATCAAGTTCGGATCGTAATCGTCCGGATTAGTCGTGGTGTTGCTGGGCGGGACCAGGTAGAGGTCGTCGCGGTAATAGCCGAGAATAGCACGGCGCAAAGTGCGGTCCGTGTTCTGCCCGAACGAGCTCAGGCCCTTCAGCACGAACTCGAACTGGATGGAGTTGTCCATCTCGCCATCGCGGTTGCGCACGAACCGGCGCACCAGCGCGCGCACCGCCAGGCAGCAGCTGTCCCACTGCACGCCACCGATCATTTCCAGCGGTTTGCGATCCAGCAGCGAGTAGTAGTAACGGCCGACCGCACTCCAAGTGGGGTTGATCGGATACAGGAACGAGAAATCGGCCTGCTCGAGCTGGTCGGTGTTGTTGGTCGGATTGCGGCGGTAGCGATAGGCCAGATTGATAATGCCGTCGTTGCCCAGCAGATAGCGCGTACGCAGGCTGGCCAGGTCTTCCTTGCGCGAGTTGGGGTTCCACTGGTAGGTGGCGCCCATCGACCAGCGGTCGTTGATCATGTAGTTGGCATCGGCCACCCAGGCGGACTTGCCCTGCTCGATGGGTTGTTCGCTACCGGCGGCCGAATTGGTGCTGTTGTTGATGGTGACCAGCGAATCGTTGAAATACAGGATCTGGCCTGCACTCAGCGACAGCTTCTCGCGACCATCGTCCTGGCGCAGCCAGCGCGAGGTCACCGCCAGGGTCAGCTGGTTGGCATCGTTCTGGCGGTCGGCACCGGTGTAGCGCGTGTCGCGGAACAACTGGCTGTAGCTGAAGGTGAACGGGCGGGTATCGAAGACCGGAAGATCGTCCTGGTCGCGGTACGGCACATACAAATAGTACAGACGCGGTTCCAGCGTATTGAGATAGTTGGTGCCGAACACCGAGGTCTCACGGTCGAAATACAGCCCGGCATCCAGCGAGGCGATCGGCAGGCTGCGCGAGGGTGAACGATCACCGGTCAGCGGCGCGGTGTTGGCCAGCGTCGAATCCAGCTGGTACGTGGTGTAGCGCCATGCAACGGTCGGAGTGAAGAACCAGGCCGCGCCGGACAACGGCATCGAGATGTAGGGCTTGATGTCAAGCCGCGAACCGCTGCCATATTCCTTGTTGCGGATGTTGGTGCGGACATAGTCGTCATCATCGTCATCGCCGCTGGTGCTTCCGTTCAACGGGGGCCTGACGAAGTACGAATCGTCGTGAGTGAAGCGCACCGCTTCGGCATACACGCCGGCCTCGAAGATGCCGAACGGCTTGTCCCAGGTGAAATAGGCGCGCGGCTGGCGGTTGTACGGCAGCGACTGCTCATCCAGCGTGTAGTCGGTGAGCTGCCAGCGGTCGGCCATCAGGCCGGCGGTCCAGGTCTCGCCGGTACCGTAGATGCCGATGGTGCTCTGCAGGCTGGAGGCCGAGCCCATGCCGTTCAGGCGGCTGGTGAAGTCTTCCACATAGCGCGTATCGCTGACCCAGGAGATGCTGCTGCGCGCCTGCCAGTGATCATTGATGTTGTGATAGCCGCTATAGAAGACGCTGCCGCGGTCCTTTTTCCGCAGGTCGTCGTTGGGCAGGTAGTTGCCGGTGATCTCGCCGCGGCCGCCTTCGTACAGGTAGCGGAACTCGGTGCCGAACATGAAACCGCGCTTGCTCATGTAGCGCGGCAGCAGGGTGGCGTCGTAGTTCGGCGCCAGGTTCAGATAGATCGGCTGCAGGTAGTCGAAACCGTTGCGGCCGGACAGGCCGAACTGCGGAAACAGCAGGCCGGTCTGGCGGCGGTCGTCGATCGGGAACTTGAACCACGGGAAGTACAGCACCGGCACCTTGCCGATCTGCAGCACGGCATTGCGTGCGGTGCCGAAGCCTTCTTCGTTGTCGACGTCGATCTCCGGCGCGCGCACGCGCCAGATCGGCTGCGAGGGATCGCAGGTGGTGTAGGTCGAGCGGTGCATCTGCCCGACCTGGCCCTGCAGATCCACCGATTCGGCCGCACCATTGCCGCGCCGGTCCACCAACTGGTACTGGATGTTGGTGACCTTGTGGGCGTCGGTGTCCTGATTGCCTTCGGCGCGGTCGGCGACCATGCGGAAGGAGGTGTCCTGGTAGCGGACATTGCCTTCGGCGATGTAGTTGCCGGTCTCGGTGTCCATGCGCAGGTTGTCGGCACCCAGGAACTGGTCGCCGCGCTTGAGCGCCACGTTGCCCTGGTACTGCGGGGTGGTATCGGTACCGGAGAGCTGGTCGCCTTCGATGTCGGTCGGCAACTCCTGGCGCATTTCAGCGGCCTTGGCATCGGCGGCGGGGGCGCCGTCGAAGCCGGGCAGCGGATCCACCGCCGGGCACAGTCCCCAGTTCAACGGCTTGTCGGCAGCCATGGCCGGAAGGCAGATGGCGATGCTCAAAGGCAGGGGCAGCAGGCGGAGAACTCGGCGCACGCGTGATTCAACCAATAAAATGGCGACTAGCTTGCCGCATACCCCGCATAGGGGCAATGAAGAGCTCCCGGGTCGGGGGGGCGAGGTTCATCGCGATGGGGGGCGCGAGCGACGCGCCGTCGGGGTTCACCGCAGCGCGGCCACGTGCGCCACGCTGCTCTCGCGCAAGGCCTGCAGGTCGTAGCCGCCCTCCAGCATGGACACCACCCGGCCACGCGCATGGCGGTCAGCCAGGGTGCGCAGCGCGCCGGTCAGCCAGGCGAAATCGTCGGCATCGAGCATCAGATCGGCCAGCGGATCGCGCAGATGCGCATCGAAGCCGGCAGAGATCAGGATCAGCTGCGGGCGGAAGGCGTCGATCAGCGGCAGCATCTCGTCTTCCCACACATTGCGGAAGCGCAACCCGTCGCTGCCTGGCTGCAGCAGCAGATTGTGGATGTTGCCGATGCCGCGCTCGTAGACGCTGCCCGAGTGCGGATAGAGCCCGGACTGGTGGGTGCTGAGATACTGCACGGCCGGGTCGCGCTCGAAGATCGCCTGCGTGCCGTTGCCGTGGTGGACGTCGAAATCCACGATGGTGATGCGTTCCAGCCCATGCCGGTCGCGCGCATGCGCGGCGGCCACGGCGACGTTGTTGAACAGGCAAAAGCCCATCGACACCTGCGCGGTGGCGTGGTGACCGGGTGGGCGCACTGCGCAAAAGGCGGTCCGGGTGGCATCCTGCATCACCGCGTCTACCGCGGCGACGCCGGCGCCGGCCGCGCGCAATGCCGCCGCGCGCGAGCCGGGCGACATCACGGTGTCCACGTCGAGCCGATGGTGGCCGTCGAAGGCGGTTTCCAGCACCGCATCCACCTGTTCGCGCTCGTGCACCCGGCACAGGTCGCCGAGCTTGGCCAGCGGCGCCTCGCGCCAGTCCAGGTCCGGGAAGGCGTCGCGCAGCGCCTCCAGTACCGCTTCCAGACGGGCGGGGCGCTCGGGATGCTCGGGGCCGGCGTCGTGACCGAGGCAGGCGGGATGGGTAAAGACCAACATGGGGCAAATCTAGCCTGTCCGCCGTGCCATGTGCAGGTCAGCCGCGCCGGCGGTCGTGCCGCCACAGCACTTCCTGCTGGCCATCGGCACGCGCCAGCACGCGCGCCAGCACGAACAGCAGGTCCGACAACCGGTTCAGATAGCCGATCGCCTCGCTGCGCACGGTCTCCTGGCGCGACAGCGCAACGGTCTCGCGCTCGGCCCGGCGCACGATGGTGCGGGCCAGGTGGCAGCGCGCGGCGGCCTCGCCACCGGCCGGCAGGATGAACTCCTTCAGCGGGGGGAGCGTGTCGTTGAAAAGGTCCAGCTGGCGCTCCAGTGCAGCGATATCGGCGCTATCGATCGCCGCATGGCCCGGGATGCACAGCTCGCCGCCCAGATCGAACAGCTGGTGCTGGAGGGTGGTCAGCAGCTCGGCAACCGGTTCCGGCACGCCGGGGGCGGCCAGCAGCACGCCGATGGCCGAGTTGGCCTCGTCCACGGTGCCATAGGCGTTGACGCGCAACGCGTCCTTGCCGGTACGGCTGCCGTCGCCCAGGCCGGTGCTGCCGTCGTCGCCGGTGCGCGTATAGATCCGCGAGAGCCGGTTGCCCATCTCAGCCGGCCTGGATCTGGCCGGGCGCGCTGGTCAGGCGCTCGGCGGCCATCTGGATCGCCGCGGCGGCGGCCACATACAGCGCGGCACTGCGCAGATACGGCCCCAGCCAGTCGCTGTAGTTCTTGAACCAGCCGGCCACGGTCGGCTCGGCCACGCTGGCGCTGATCCAGTAGAAGCTGCCCTGGGCGATCAACTGGCACAGCGCCACGGAGAGCAACAGCGCCGGCACCAGCCTGGCCAGCGCGCTCCATTGCGCGCCGTGGTACTGCCGGCGCAACCACATCCCACCGGCCCACAGCGCGAAATACGCCGGCACCAGGCACCAGTACGCCGGCGATACGCAGTAGTGCTGCCAGAAGCTCAGGCCCTGGCGGGTGATCACCAGCCAGTCCACCGCTACCGCCAGCAGCATCAGCAGCGGGAAGGCCAGCCTGGTGCGCGCTGCCAGGTGGAAGCCGCCGATGAAGAACACCGCCCAGGACGCGTCCGGGACCGGCGCGAAGTGATTGATCCGCGTGGCCGCCATCAGGACGGCAAGCAGGCTCAGAATCAGGGTGTCGTGCGAGCGAGGAGTCATGCGCGGAGGTGGCCGGATCACAGGCTGGCGAGTGTAGCGTGGAACCCGGCACGCCCGCGCCTTGGCGGTCCTGCGGGAGTGGCTGGCGCAAGCGACCGTGGCAGCGCTGCCGTTGCCGCCGCCCACCGCGGATGCAGACCGGTGGGCGCCTGGGTGTGCCCTGCAGCGGCAAGGGTCGGGCAGCGGACCTGGGTGAGCAGCCGGCCGCGCTACGCCGGCCCGGGCGCGGCAAGCTGCCCCACCCGGACGCGGCAACGGGTCATGGGCGAAGGCTTATCATGTGGCGATGACACATCCACATGACGTTCTGATCGTCGGCGGCGGCCTGGTCGGCTCCAGCCTGGCGATTGCGCTGGACCGCATCGGCCTGGATGTCGGGCTGGTGGAAGCCACCCCGGCCGGCACGCCGCCAGCGGTGTTCGACCAGCGCAACCTGAGTTTTGCCGCCGCCACCGTCAATGCGCTGGGCGTGCTGGGGGTGATGGCCAAGCTGCGCAGCGCCCCCGGCCCGATCCGGCGCATCCACGTCAGCCGCGCCGGCGACTTTGGCCGCGTGCAGCTGGACGCGGCCGATTACGGCCGCGACAGCTTCGGCCAGGTGGTGGTGGCGCGCGATTTCGGCGAGGCGTTGCAGGCCCGCCTGGACGAGCTGACCCGGCTGCGCCGCTATCGCCCGGCACGCTGCATCGGGGTCGAGCCGGTACAGTACGGTCTGCGCACGTTGCGGATCGTCACCGATGACGGCGAGCAGCGCGTGCAGGCACGGCTGGTGGTCGGCGCCGATGGCACCCACAGCGCAGTGCGCGAGCTGCTGCATATCGGCAGCGACGCGCACGACTTCCTGCAGACCTTGTTCGTGGCGCGGGTGCGCGCCTCCCGCCCACCGGATGGCACCGCGTGGGAGCGCTTCGGCGCGCATGGGCCAACCGCGCTGTTGCCGCGCGGCGACCGCCATTACGGCGCGATCCATTGCGTGGCGCGCGCCGAGGCCGAGGCGGTGGCCGCGCTCGACGAAGCCGGCTGGCTGGCCCGGTTGCAGCGGGCGGCCGGATGGCGCGCCGGGCGTTTTGTCGCCAGCGGCGAACGCAGCGCGTATCCATTGGTGCAGGTGCTGGCCAACGCGCTGGTCGCCGAGCGCGTGGTGCTGCTGGGCAACGCCGCGCAGACACTGCATCCGATCGGCGCGCAGGGCTTCAACCTCGGCTTGCGCGATGCGCTGACACTGGCCGAATTGATCGAGCACGATCGCCGCGATGCCGGTGCGGGCGCGTTGCTGGCCGAGTACCTGGCACGCCGACGCGTGGACCGCGAACAGACCATCGGCTTTTCCAGCGGGCTGGCGCGGCTCACCGGCAATCCGGCGCCGTTGTTGCGGCCGCTGCGTAGCCTCGGCCTGCTTGCGACCTCGCAGGCCGCGCCGCTGCAGTCGATGCTGGTCGGCGGGGCGATGGGGTTCCGTGGCGATGTGCCGCAGTTGTGCAGGGGCGTGGCATGAGCCGCCGTGGTAGCCGCGATGCGTTGATCGTCGGTGGCGGCGTGGTCGGGGCCGCCTGCGCGCTGGCCCTGGCCAATGCCGGCCTGAGCGTGGCCCTGGTCGAAGGCCGCGAGCCCGCGCGCTGGCGGGCCGACCAGCCCGATCTGCGCGTGTATGCCTTCGCTGCCGATAATGCCGCGCTGCTCGACAGCCTGGGCGTATGGGCCGCCGTGCGCGCTGCCCGCGTGCAGCCGTACCGGCGCATGCGGGTCTGGGACGCCGGCGGTGGCGGCGAACTGCGCTTCGACGCGGATACCCTGGGCCGCGAACAACTGGGCTGGATCATCGAACACGCGGTGCTGGTCGATCGCCTGTGGGCGGCCGTGCATGCGGCCGGCATCCAGGTGCATTGCCCGGCACGCGTGGTCGAGCTGGAACAGGATGCACACAGCGTGCGCCTGCGCCTGGACGATGGCAGCCGCCTGGAAGCGGCGGTCGCCATCGCTGCCGATGGTGCCGCATCGACCTTGCGCGAGCTCGCCGGCCTGCCGGTGTCGCGGCATGCCTATGCGCAGCGTGGCGTGGTTGCCTTCGTGGAAACCGAGCAGCCGCATCAGGCCACTGCCTGGCAGCGCTTTCTGACCACCGGCCCGCTGGCGTTCCTGCCGTTCTCCGATGGCCGCAGTTCGATCGTATGGACATTGCCGGATGCCGAGGCCGCGCGCGTGCTGGCGCTGGACGATGCCGACTTCGCGCGCGAGCTGACCCAGGCCTTCGCGGCGCGGTTGGGGCAGGTGCGCGTGGTGTCTGCACGTGCAGCGTTTCCGCTGCAGCGGCAGTTGGTGGAGCAATACGTCAGCGGCCGCGTGCTGACCCTGGGCGATGCCGCGCACGTGGTGCATCCGCTGGCCGGGCAGGGCGTCAACCTGGGCCTGCGCGATGTCGCCGCGTTGCGCGCGGAGGTGCGCCATGCGCTGGCAAAGCGTGCGGACTGGGCCGCCCCGCATCGGCTGCAGCGCTGGGCACGTACCCGCCGCAGCGAGAACACCGTGGCCGCCTATGGCTTCGATGCGATCAACACGGTGTTCTCCAACGACGAGATGCATCTGACGCTGTTGCGCGGGTCGGTCCTCGGGCTGGCCGGCAGGTTGCCGCCGCTGGTGGATGTGCTGTGGAAGCGCGCCTCCGGCAGCGCGTGACCGACATGCCGGCCGACGCCACCGTCGTCGGCCCCGTCTTTGTATGTTGATGCGCTTATAGCGCAGGCAGCATGTTCCATACGACGGGCGCAGCCGGCGTGGCTACAGTCGAGCCATGTCATCTTTCGCCACCCGTTCGTCCAGGCCCAACGTGCTGCTGCTCTGCGGTTTGCTCTGCGATGCCACCATCTGGCAGCCGCAACGCGAGGCGCTGAGCGATCTCGCCGCAGTGCAGGTGCTGGACTTCGCCGGCTTCGACAGCATCGCGCGGATGGCCGCACACGTGCTGGCCGTCGCCCCGCCGCAGTTCGCCGTGGCCGGCCATTCGATGGGCGGGCGGGTGGCGCTGGAGATCATGCGCCAGGCGCCGCAACGCGTGCAGCGCCTGGCCTTGCTGGACACCGGCATTGCGCCACGCCGCGATGGCGAGCGTGAACAGCGCGCGGCACTGGTGCAGCTTGCCCACACGCAGGGCATGCAGGCGCTCGCACGGCAATGGCTGCCACCGATGCTGCATCCGGACCGACACGACGATGCCGGGTTGATGAAGCCCCTGATCGCGATGGTGCAGCGGCACAGCGTGCAGGCCTACGCCGGGCAGATCCATGCGTTGCTGGAGCGCCCCGACGCCGCGCCGGTGCTGGCGCAGATTCGCTGCCCGACCCTGCTGGGCGTGGGCCGGCAGGACGCCTGGAGTCCCCTGGCCCAGCACCAGCAGATGGCGCAGCAGATCCCGCACGCACGGCTGGTGGTCTTCGAAAACAGCGGGCATATGGCGCCGCTGGAAGCCCCCGCCGCCGTCAGCGCAGCAATGCGCGACTGGTTGCAGGAGGCGTGATGGCGATCCGGTCCGGCCGGCGACGCGCGCGCTGTCGTTGACCAGGCTTGCCGCTTTATCAGCAGCGACTTGAGGAGGCTGCATGCACGACGATGCATCGATCATCATTGCCTGCGAGCAGGTGATTCGCCAATTCGCATTGCTCAACGATCGGCATGACCATGAAGGCCTTGCCGCATTGTTCACTGCCGACGGCGTGTTCGCCCGGCCCAGCGCACCGGAGCTGCCGGTGCAAGGCCGCGAGGCGATCCTGCACTCCTTCCGCGCGCGCCCGCCGCGCACCACTTGCCATCTGATGCTCAACACCCTGGTCAGCATCCAATCGCCGACCGTGGCGCACGCGCACAGCAAGGTCCTGCTCTATACCGCCGCGGACACCTCCACAGCACCGCCCTGGACGGCCCAGTCGCCTGCGTTGCTCGGCAGTTTCGACGACGTGCTGGTGCGGGAGCAGGAGCGCTGGCTGTTCAAGCAGCGGCTTGGCGCCTTGCTGATGCGTATCGGCGCCGATTGATCAACTGCCTCGCATCCGTGCCTGGACGCACAGGCGGACGGCGCCCTCGTCGTCGCCTGCCGCAGCACCGCTTTCCTCCCCCACGTCGCGCCCGCAGTCATCCATCCATCGCATTGGAGAATCGCCTAGTGGAACGCGTGAGCTCATCTGCCCGTTGTGCCGTTGCACTGCCACGGTTGTCGTCGCATCGGCATCGTGTCCTGACCCTGGTCACCCTGCTGGGTGCCGGCCTGCCCGTTGCGGCGTCCGCGCAAGCGGTGCCGGAAACCGCTGCACCGCCGCAGGGCATCAATCTGGGCGGGACGAGTTTTCTCGATGGCTTCGGCTCCTCGACGCCGGGCTGGACGGTGATCGAATATCTGCGCCATTACGACTTCGACGCGATCAAGGACGCGCGCGGCGACGATGCGGCCGCCTTCCGCGATCCCAAGGTCGGTGTCAGCGTCCTGCTGACCCAGCTGATCTACGTCACGCCCTATCGCTGGAAGCGCGCGTCGCTGAGCTTCAATACGATCGTGCCGCTGGTCAACTACGACACGTCCTTCGCTGCAGACAGCCCGGTGCAGCTACGCGGCAACGGGTTCGGGATCGGCGATATCTCCTTCGGGCCGGCGCTGCAGATCGACCCGGTGATGCGCAACGGACGTGTCCTGTTCTTCCAGCGCTTTGCGATCGATGCGTTCGCCCCGGTGGGCAAGTTCGATCGCGATGCCGCCATCAACCAGAGCACCGGATTCTGGTCGGTGGCGCCGCATTGGGCATTCACCGTGCAACCCAGCGACACCTGGGAGATCAGCATGCGGGTCAACTATCTCTACAACTTCCGCACCGATCGCGCCGGCGGCGTACCGCCGATCCCGGGGTTCGGTTTTCGCAATGGTCAGGCCGGCGATCTGGTGTGGGCCAATCTGGCCAGCTCGGTGAAGGTGAGCGAACAGCTGCGCCTGGGCATCAACGGGTATTACCTGCAGCAGCTGCAGGACAACCGCACCAACGGGCAGCGTGTACCCGACAGCAAGCGCATGCAGTTCTATCTCGGGCCGGGGCTGTCCTGGCGGCTGGATGCCAACAATCTGCTGAATTTCAATGTCTACCTGCCGGTGGAGGTGAAGAACTCGGTGGCCGGCACCAGTGTCAATCTGATGTTCGTGCATTCCCTTTAACGTGGAAGCACGCACATATGCGCAGCATGCACGCCGGCGCGTCCGCGTGCGTGCTGCGGCGCAGACGGATGCAGCACGCTGCTGCAGGCAACGCTGCATGCAGCGCAAGCCCGGGTAGTCCTACGTTCGAGTTCTGAGCTGTGCAGGCTGCTGCGCCAGGCCAGTGCACGCTGTCCGCACCAAACCCCTGCGCGCGTCAGATGCCCATGCTGTGGCGCTGGGTATTGGCGTGCTCGCGGAACAACAGCTCTGCACGCGCGCCATCGCGTTGTTCGATGGCCGAGACGATGGTGCCGTGCTGCCGATGTCCGTAGTACAGATCGTCGTAGGCCAGCGTGGGCGAGCGTTGACCGAACACCACATTGACCGGGCTGACGAAGGGCACCACGGTGCAGCGGTCCACGGTCTCGGTCAGGATCGGTTTGTCGGCGGCCACCACGATGGCGCGGTGGAAGCGGGCATTCATCGCGCCATAGGCCTGCTCGTCGTCGGCATTCAGGCTGCGCGTGGCCAGGATCCGGTCGCCTTCGGCGAGACAGGCATGCAAGGTGGCCAGCAGCGTGGCGGAAGCGCCTCGTTCGGCGACGGCGCGTGCGGCCATGCCTTCCATCAAGGCGCGCACCGCCAATGCGTCCAGGCTTTCCTGCTGGCTGAAACGTCGCACTGCATAGCCGCGGTTGCCTGCCTGCACCAGCAGGCCTTCCTGGCACAGCGCGGGCAGGGCCTGACGGATGGGAGTGCGCGAGATGGCCAGTCGCTCGGCCAGGGCGGCCTCGGTGATGCGCTCACCCGGGGCGAAGGTGCCGCACAGGATCAGTTCGCGTAGCTGCTGGACCGCTTGCAATCGGTGGTTGTTCGCCATTGGCTCCATTCTCTCGCGCCGTACTGCGGCGCACGTTCCTTCGAAGGGGAAAACTCGCAATCCCGGTATAAAAAACCTTGCAGATCAGATCGCTTGGTGGCACTTTGGATCCCAAGGATACCGTTTTGGCGGTCCCGAGTGGCCAGTCGGCGCTGTTGGGATCCCGTGGCAGGACGATTTCGGCTCAATCAATGATGCGCAATCGGTCACTGCCAGTGGCCGGCACGTATCGCAGGAGTGCAGCATGGCAAGCATCATCGGCGGCATCGGAACCTCGCACGTTCCCACCATCGGGGTGGCCTACGACAAGGGCAAACAGCAGGATCCCTTGTGGAAGCCGTTGTTCGACGGCTACACACCGGTGGCTGCCTGGTTGGCCGAGCAGCAGGCAGACGTGCTGGTGTTCTTCTACAACGACCATTGCACGACGTTCTTCTTCGACCTGTACCCGACCTTCGCCTTGGGCATCGGCGAGCGCTTCCCGGTGGCCGATGAAGGCGCAGGGCTGCGCAATCTGCCGCCGATCCGCGGCGATGTGCAGCTGCAGGCGCATATCGCCGAATGCCTGGTCAACGACGAATTCGATCTGACCGTCTTTCAGGACAAGCCGATCGACCATGGCTGCGCGGCGCCGCTGCCCTTGCTGTGGCCGCACGTGCCGGACTGGCCGGGCACGGTGGTGCCGATCGCGATCAACGTGCTGCAGTACCCGCTGCCGACCGCGCGCCGCTGCTATCGTCTGGGCCAGGCAGTGCGGCGGGCGATCGAATCCTATCCGGAGGATCTCAAGGTGGTGGTGGTGGGCACCGGCGGGCTGTCGCATCAGATCCACGGCGAGCGCACCGGCTTCAACAACACCGAGTGGGACATGGAATTTCTGGACCGCTTCCAGCATGCGCCGGAAACGCTGACCGATCTGACCCATACCGATTACGTGCGCCTGGGTGGGGCCGAGAGCGTGGAGCAGATCATGTGGCTGGCGATGCGTGGCGCGCTGGGCGGGCCGATCCGCAAGCTGCACCAGAACTACTACCTGATGACCACCACCGCGATGACGGTGGTGTTGTACGAGCCGGGTGTCGAAGCTGCTGACGCGCCGTCTTCGGCGCAGTTGCTCGCACACGCCGCGCATACCGCAAACGCGGCATGAGGGCCGACCCATGAATCCGCAAGTACAGGGCATGGACCAGATCGGCGGGACCTACCTGTTCGATCTGCGCACCAGCAACCGCGCGTTGCGCATCAACCGATTCTTCTGGCATATGATCCGCGCCCCGTGGCGCGATCGCTTTCTTGAGGATTCCGAAACCCTGATGCAGGAAGCCGGCCTCACCGAGCACGAAAAGGCGCTGATCCGTGCACGCGACTGGCTCGGCCTGGTGCAGTACGGCGCCAACTTCTTCGTCATCGAAAAATTCGCACGCGTGGTGCGCATGACGAATCTGCAGGTCTACGCCATCATGCGTGGCGAGTCCTTCGAAGACTTCATGCAGACACGGCGTGTGCCCGATGCACGCTGATCTGCAGGCGGCGGCCAGGTGCCGTCGCGCCGCACTACCCGACTTCCCAACGTAAGGTCTACCCCCATGACCATGTCCTCCGTGTTCTTCGAACACCGCATCAAGGTCCGGCATCTACGTGTCATCGAGGCGCTGGACCGGCAGAAAAGCCTGCTGCGCGCCTCACGCGTATTGAACGTCACCCAGCCCGCGTTGACGCGTGCCCTGCAGGAGATCGAGGAGATCGTCGGCGCGCCGCTGTTCGAGCGTCACTCGCGTGGCGTGCGCCCCAACGCGATGGGCGAGGTGCTGGTACAGACCGCGCACGTCGTGCTCGGCCAGTTGCGCCGCGCGCAGGACACCTTCGAGGGTCTGCTGCAGGATGACGCGCTCACCATCACCGTGGGCGCGTTGCCGGTCGCGGCGAGCGGCCTGTTGCCGGCGGTGCTGGCCGCGTTGTATCGCGCCGAACCCACGCTGCGGGTGCGCCTGCTGCATGGGCGTACCGACGAGCTGCTGCCCAAGCTGGCCGGCAACGAGATCGACCTGGTGGTGGGCCGGCTGTATCCGCTGGCCCGCTACGACGCATTGATCCGCAAGGTGCTGTACCAGGATCCGATCGCGCTGGTGGCGCGCAGCGATCATCCGCTGTTTGCCAACGGCCAGGTGCGCATCGGCGAAGCCGCCGCGTATCGCCAGGTGCTGCCGACACTGAGCCAGCATGTGGAGCGTGACGTGGCGCAGGTGATGCGCGAGCATGGGCTGGCCACGCGCGATCAGCTGCGTTCCAGTTCGGCCAGTTTTACCCGCGAGATCCTGCTCGGCACCGACAGCGTTGCCGTGATGCCAAGCATGATGGTGGCCGGGGATATCGCACGTGGCGAGCTGCGGGCCTTCCAGCTGCAACAGCCGTCGCAGGCGCGCGCAGGCGGGGTGATCTATCGCGATGGCAGTGCCATCCACAAGCCCGGCGTGCGCTTGCTGATGCGTGAGCTGGAGCGCCAGCTGGCGGTCATGGCCGGGCAGGGTGCGGTGTGGGTGGACGACCAGATCAGCGAGGACAACCTGTTGCTGGACGAGTCCGCGTGATCGATTGAGCGCTGCAACCGCGGCAGCAGGCTGCGGCTGCGTCGCACGACGCCGCAGCGCCGGATGCATACGACGGGCAGCGCAGGCTGCCCGTCGTGCTGTCGGGGCGTTGGTCGCTGCCGCACCTGGGCAGTGCGAAAACGCGGGGCGTTGCCAGCTGCGCGCGGCGCGATCGCCCGGCATGCATCACGCCTCGCTGGCCAGGGCATCTTTCAGGCGCGCTTTCTGCAGTTTGCCGGTCGCGGTGCGCGGCAGCGCCTCGACCACGCGCAGATGCTTGGGCACCTTGTACTTGGCCAGTCGTTCGATCAGATAGGCGCGGATCTGCTCCAGATCCGGCGCGTCGTCGGCCGGCACGATCGCCAGGTAGCCCACTTCCCCCCATTGCGGGTCGGCGATCCCCACCACCGCGCATTCGCGGACCTGCGGATGGTCGGCAAGCACCGCCTCGATCTCGGCCGGATACACGTTCTCGCCGCCGGAGATGAACATGTCCTTCTTGCGATCGACGATCCAGAAAAATCCATCGGCATCGCGTCGCACGATGTCGCCGGTGTGGAACCAGCCGTGGGCGTCGCGCGCGTCGGCGCTTGCCTGCGGATCGCGCCAGTAGCCGGGGCTGAGGTTGGGGCCGCGCAACAACAGCTCGCCGGGCACGCCGACCGGGCAGTCGTTGCCATCGCCATCGACCACGCGCGTCTGCACCGACGGCGCCGAAATGCCGACCGCGCCCAGCTTGTCGCGGATCACCGCGCAGTCCACCGACATGCCGAACACCGTGCCGGCCTCGCTCATGCCGAAGCCGCTGACCATCGGGATGCCATCGTCCAGCCAGCCGAGCAGGTCATCGCTGGCATGCGGCGCGCCGCCGCTGACCAGCGCAGTGAGATGCCGCAGCGCGGCTGCATCGAAACCGGGCTGGCTGCGGAAGGCCTGCATCATCTGCGGCACGCCGACGTAATGGGTGATGCCCAGCGACTGGTCGCTCAGCCAGCCCAGCGTGCGCCTGGGTTCGAAGCCGTTGGAGACCTGGATCGAGCCGCCCACCGCCAGCACCGGGCGCACGTTGGTGGCCAGGCCGATGATGTGGAACATCGGCGCTTCGCACAGGAAACTGCTGCCGGCCTCCACGCGCGTGGTGACGCCGAAGTTGTGTGCCACCTGCTGCAGGTTCTGCTCGCTCAGCATCACGCCTTTGGGCTGGCCGGAGGTGCCTGAGGTGAACAGGATCAGGCTGACGCGGTCGGGGGGAATGGATGCCGTGTCTGCCGGCTCCAGCGTCTTCGCCGCGTCGACGAAATCGGCCAGCGCTTCGACATCGGCGCGTCCCGCAGCAACGTCGTCACCCAGCAGCAGGCGCGGCTCTGCGCGTTGCAGCAATGCATCCAGTTCGGTTGCACTCAGCCGCCAGTTGAGCGGTACGTAAATCGCGCCGACGCGTGCGCAGGCGAAATGCAGCGCCACCTGCCAGACCGAGTTGCGTGCCAGCACGGCGAGCCGTTCGCCATCGATGCAGCCGCGCCTCTGCAGCAACGCGGCCAGACGGCCGATCAAGGCGTCCAGCTCTGCGTACGTCCATTGCTGGTCCAGCAGCAGGTCGCGGGCGGCAAGCCGGTGCGGGGTGAGGCGGGCGTGGAAGGAGATCGAGTCGGTCGGCATGGTCATGGCGCTGTCTTCCGAATGCAGATGGGGAGTGACTGGCGTGAGTGAGACGGCTACGGCTGAAGGTTGATACGTGCCCCCGATCCACCTGGCGAACGTTCACCAGAGAGTGCGGGTGCGCCGCAGGAGGCGATGGACGAGGCGGTGCCTGCCACCGCGTTGCGACCGCACTTGCTCTGGTATCTGTGCGGTCGCTGGGCTGAAGGGCCTAACTGAGATAGATGGTCTTGGTCTCGAGGAAGGCATGCAGTCCTTCGATGCCGCCTTCGCGGCCGATCCCGGAGTGCTTGACCCCGCCGAACGGCATGTCGAAGTCCACCCACATGCCATTGATCGCATGACTGCCGCTGCGCACGCGGCGGGCGATGCGGTAGGCGCGATCGGGATCCTCGCTGTAGACCGTGCCGTGCAGGCCGAAGTCGCTGGCATTGACCTTGGCGATCAGGTCGGCCTCGTCGTGATAATCGATAAAGCTCACCACCGGGCCGAAGATCTCCTCGCGGGCGATGGTCATGTCCGGGGTCACCCCGGCAAACACCGTCGGTTCGAGGAAGAAGCCGCGCGGCAGATGCGTGGGGCGGCCGCCACCCATGACCAGGCGCGCACCCTCGGCGCGGCCTTGTGCGATGTAGGACTGCACGCGTTCGAGCTGGCGGCCAAGCGCCAACGGACCCATACCGGTCTCGGCAGCGAACGGATCGCCGAGCTTGAGCGAGCCGATGGCCGCGCAATACGCCTGCAGGATGTCGTCGCGTCGCTGCGCCGGCACCAGCACGCGGGTGAGCGCGAAGCACACCTGGCCGGTGATCGGCATCGAGTAGGGCACCAGGCTGGGCAGCACCTTGGCGATGTCTGCATCGTCCAGCACGATCGCGGCGGACTTGCCGCCCAGCTCCAGCCCGACCCGCGCCAGACGCTCGGCGCAGGCCATCCCGATCAGCCGCCCGGCCTGGGTGGACCCGGTAAAACTCACTTTGTCCACCTGCGGATGGCGGATCAGGTGTTCGCCGACCTCGCGACCGCCCGGCAGCAGATTGAACACGCCATCGGGCACGCCGGCCGCGCTGATGCACTCGGCCAGGATGTAGGCATCGATCGGCGTTTCCGGCGAGGGCTTGGCCACCACCGTGCAACCGGCCGCCAGGGCGGCAGCGACCTTGTAGCAGAGCAGCACCAGCGGGGCGTTCCAGGGGGTGATCGTGGCGACCACGCCCACCGGCTCCTGCACGATGTGCACGCGGCCGCCGTTGGCGCGTGCACGGGGCTCCACGAACGGATGGGTCGCGATCAGGTCGCCGTAATAGTCGAACAGGCCGGGCGCCTGCTGCGAGGCGCGGCGACTGAAGCCGATGGTGGCGCCGACCTGTCCGGTCCAGGCCTCGGCCAGTTCCGGCATGCGCGCACGCAACTGCGCGGCCACGCGCTTGAGCACGACGCCACGCTCTTGTGGCGATAGCTGCGGCCAGGGGCCGGTGTCGAACGCGGCGCGCGCGGCGGCGATGGCCGCCTCGGTGTCGGCAGGCGCGGGCTCGGTGTAGCGCAGCAGGCGTTGTTCGGTGTGCGGTGCAATCACATCGACGTCGCGATCGCCGCTGCTTGCGCGCCACTGGCCGTCGATGAACAGGCCCAATGGCCCACGCGCAGCGATCCCGCGCAGGGTTGCGGACAAGGCTTCCATACTCCCTCCTCGGTGCAGAAAACCACTGGCAGCGCCAGCGATGCGTGGGGTGCACGCATCGCTTCAGGCGCCCTGGGAACTGCTCAGGCGCTGTTTTTGGTCAGGTCGTATTCGCCCAGGCCGGGCTTGTAGCTCTTCTCGTCGATGAACTGACGGATGCCTTCCTTGCGGGCGTTGTTGTCGAACGAATTGGCCGCTTCCTGCATGCGCACCAGATAATCTTCGGCTTCGTCGTAGGTCATGGTGCCGACGCGACGCACGGCATCCTTTGCATACTTCAGTGCGACAGGGTTCTTCTTGAGCAGCAACTGGGCCACTTCGCGGGTCCGTGCTTCCAGCCGTTCCAGCGGCACGCTTTCGTTGACCAGGCGCCATTCGGCGGCCTTCTTGCCGTCGACCATTTCGCCGGTCAGCGTCATCCACATCGCATCGCGCATGGACAGCAGCTCCACCGCGACCTTGGTGACGCCGCCGCCGGGCAGGATGCCCCAGTTGATCTCCGACAGGCCGAACTGCGCCTCGTCGGCGGCGATCGCCAGGTCGCAGGCGAACAAGGGCCCGAAGCCGCCGCCGAAACACCAGCCATTGACCATTGCGATGGTGGGTTTCTGGTACCAGCGCAGGCGGCGGAACCATCCGTAGGACTCGCGCTGCGAGCGACGCACGCCACGCAGGCCCTGTGCCTCGGTCTCGCGGAAGTATTCCTTCAGATCCATGCCGGCCGACCAGGCCGTGCCTTCGCCGCCGAGCACCAGCACGCCGACGTTGTCGTCGAATTCCAGCTCGTCCAGCACGTCCATCATGCGGCGGTTGAGCGCCGGGCTCATCGCGTTGCGTTTGTCGGGGCGTGCGAACTTCACCCAGGCAATGCGGTTTTCGATGCGGACCGATACCACGTCATGCTCGTTCAAGCGGCGTCTCCTTCGAGTCGGTACAAGGTGGGAATCACAGGTCTTCGGCGAGCGCGGTGTCCGCCACGTTTGCCCGTTCCAGCGTGGCGCTGGCGTTCAACTTGCAGAGCAGGCGCAGCAGGGTCTGCTGCTCGCTGGCTTGCAGGCCGGTGCAGGTACGCGCAACCGCCCGTGCCAGGCAGCCCTGGGCAGTGGCGAGCGTGCGCTCGCCAAGCGAGGTGAGATACAGGCCCTTGCTGCGTCGGTCGCGCCCGGCCAGGCGTTCGATCAGGCCCTGCTCGGCCAGCGCGTTGGCGATCTTCATGCCGGCGGCGCGATTGACCAGCAGGCGGTTGCCCAGTTCGGTCTGGTCGCAGCCGGGCTGGTCGCGGATATGGATCAAGGCGGTGACGCGCGCCGGGGTCAGATGCAGTTCGGCCAGTTCCTGGCGCGCGGCGTGGCTGGAGGCCAGGGTCGCCAGTTGCAATTGATAGCCAAGGTCTGCGGCAAGGGCCAGGCGAGCAGTCATCGATCCGTCCAAATTGTATCCGTTAAATACAATCTAGCCGACCGAAGCGGGCACTGCAAGAGGTTGCCGCGGTCACAAACGAAGCAGCGTGCGCGCCTGCGTAGCGCAGCCGCGCACACTGCTGACCAATACCTTACTGAATCAGCCAGCCGGCCAGCTGCTCGCGGCTCAGGTGGCCGCTGTGACGCGTGTCGAGCGCGTCGAATTCCTCTGCCAGTGCCGGGTTGGCCTGGGCCTCGGCGCGACTGATGCGGCCGTCGCCATCGGTATCCAGCGCCTGGAAGTCGATGCGGTAGCTGCCGACCACGCTATTGGGCTGGATCGAGCGCACGATCACGCTGGCCTCGCCGCGTGGACGCTCCAGCTGGGCCTGATGGGTGACCTCGCCGCTGGACAGCGGCTGGGTGCGAATCACATTGGGAACCTCGATCAGCGGCGCGCTGCTGGCCGGCGTCGGCGTCTGTTGCGCGAGCGCGTGGCCGCCGAACAGCAGCAGTACGGAAAACGAGGCAATACGAACGGTGGTCATCAGATCCCCCTGATGTGGAACAGCCTGCAAGCATAGAGGCTGGCGGGCGTGTTGAGGTGCGTGCACGCTGCGCCCGGCGTACGGCAGACAGCGTCTGCGTGCGCCAGGGCGACCGTCGGTGCGGCACGAGATGCGGCATCGGCCAACCGGGACCGGAGCCGGAACTCACCGCCGCACCGCAGCTTCGGACAGTGCACCCGGCTCCGCCGCTCAGCCCGGGATGAACGGAAACACGATCTTCAACAAGCCCTTCAGGCCACCCTCGGCAGTGCTGGCCACCGCCTTGGCGCCGAGGCTGTTGAGCGCGCGCCGGACATCTTCCCAACGCAGTTGCGCGATGTCCTTCTTCAGCAGATCCGCCACTTCCTCTGCCGTGGGCGTGAGCTTTTGCAGTTCGCGCACGGTGGCCTGCGGATCCGGCTGCAGATAGCCCCAGCGTTCGGCGACTTTCAGCAGCGTGTCGAAGCGCACCGCGACCACTTCGCGATTGCGCTCGTACACCGGCAAGGCACCGACATCCAGGATGGCCTGCTCGAATTGCTGCGCGTCATCGGGGTGTTCGATGCGCACCGCCAGAAACCCTTCCTTGCGGCTACGTTCGCTGACGTGCTTGGCACCGGAGCGCAGGTTGTCTTCGGTGAGCACGTTGGCGACGATGCGCTGCATCGCCGCGTCGCCTTCCTCGGGCACCAGCGAGCGCCAACGCGCATAGCCGTCGCGACGCAATGCCTTGACCTTGGCCGAGGTCACCCGCAGCTGCAGCGCGACCATCGCGTTGGAGCTGTTGCGCGAGATGGCGCCATCGCGTTCGAGCAGCACGAAGATCAGCAATTCCAGGTCGCGCTTGGTCAGCGACTGGAATCCCTGCAGCAGGGTCAGGCGCAGGAATTCGTTGCCGAAGGCGGCCGCGTCCTTGAGTTCGATCGGTTGCATGGGGAGTCCTCCACGGGTGACCTGCAGGATGCCAGCGCGCTGTTGCGCGACCTGAGAACCGTTGCGACGCGCGCAGCAGTTTCAGTGTCCGGTTTCGCGCCCCGGGCGATCGGACCTGAACGTTTCAACTGCGCCACGATCCTGCAGGGTGACGAACACCTGTTTGCCATCGCTGCCGCCGAACGCCACGTTGCTGGCCTTGCGGCCCTTCAACGCGACCGTGCGCAGCAACGTGCCCTGCGGCGAGACCACCGCGATCTGCCCGGCATCGTAGCGGGCGATGTAGAGATTGCCGTCGGCATCGCAACGCATGCCATCCATGCCGAAGTCCGGGAAGCTGATCAGCAGGCGTTTGTTGCGCAGGCCGCCATCGACGCGGTCGTACACCCAGACCTTGCGCGATATGCTTTCGTTGACGTAGAGATGCTTGCCGTCGGGGCTGACGTCCAGCCCGTTGGGCGTGGTCATGCCCGACTCCATCAACTGGACCACGCCCTCGCGGCTGATGTGCCACAGGCGGCCGCTGTTGTCCTTCCAGTTCGGGTCGCTTGCATAGAAGCTGCCATCGGGCGCAAGCGCCAGGTCATTGGGACCATCGGCGTCGGGCAGCGAGGCGAAGGTGCTGACCGCACGTGTGCGCAGGTTCACCTGCAGGATCTTGTGGCCGGTGAAATCGGCCACGTACATCGTCCTGTCGCGGAAGCGGATGCCATTGCCGGTGCTGCCGTCGGGCAAGGTCACGAAGACCTCCGCCTTCGCGCTTCCATCGGCGTGCAGCGCAATGCGCGCGATGGTGCCGTCCTTGCCCAGATTCACTGCATACAGCGCGCCATCCGGCCCTGCCGCAGGGCCTTCGGCATTGTGGGTGAAGGCGCCATCGCCGATCAGGTCGCGCGCAACGAACGGCGCATCGTCAGCGATTGCCAGCGAACTGGACAACAGCAACGCCAGGGGCAGGAAACGACGGCGGGCGACAGCGGTCATGCGGCATGCTCCAGATGGGATCGTTGCCAGTGTGCCAGAACGTGCGCAGCGGCCATGGCGGTGATCACGCGCGATCAAGTAAGGTGCCCGGGCAGTATTGGCCGACCAGCGACCAACAGCACCACTGCGCCCATCTGCGGGCAGTGCGATTGGGACGTGGTGCGGCATGTATCCACTGACACTCCGGTGCGCGTGCGTCGTCATCGACTGATGACCGCATGCGATGGTGTCAGCCGCTCTCAATCTTGCGAAGGAGGTTTGCATGTCCGTGGAATCGATCACACGTCGCCGTCTGCTTGCCGCGTTCGGCGGTGCAGGCATCCTGCTGGCTGCGCCCGGCTGGGCATTGCCGAAGAAAAAGCCGGGCAAACCGCTGAATGTGGCGCTGGCCGGCCTGGGCAGTTATGCCAGCGAGCAACTCGCGCCGGGCCTGGCACTGACCAAGCATTGCAAGCTGGCGGGCATCGTCACCGGCACGCCCTCGAAGATTCCGCAGTGGCAGGCCAAGTACGGCATCGCCGATCGCAACGTCTACAGCTACGAGAACTTCGACCGGATCGCCGACAACGACGACATCGACGTGGTGTACATCGTCACGCCCACCCACCTGCATGCGCCGCTGACCCTGCGCGCGGCGGCGGCCGGCAAGCATGTCTGGTGCGAAAAGCCGATGGCGATGCATGCCGGCGAATGCGAGGCCATGATCGCGGCGTGCAGGCGCAACAAGGTGGCGCTGGCGATCGGTTACCGCATGCAGCACGAACCCAATACGCGCCGCCTGATCGCGATGGCCAGCGAGAAGCCGTTCGGCGCGATGCAACGCGTGCGTGCCGAGGCTGGGTACAACGGCTACCACGATGCGACCAAGGCCGATCGTCCGTGGCGCTTGCGTTCCCAGTTCGGCGGCGGGGCGATGTACGACATGGGCGTGTATCCGCTCAACGCCGCGCGCTACACGGCGGGCAGCGAGCCGTTGGCCGTGACCGCCAAGCGCTGGACCGATCGCCCGGAGCTGTTCGACGAAGTCGACGAGCATATGGACTTCACGCTGGAATTTCCGAATGCGGTGCGTGCCGAGTGCAAGACCAGCTTCGGCAAGAACATGAATGTGCTACGCGCCGAGTGCGAGCGCGGCTGGTATGAGTTGTCGCCGTTCCAGAGCTACCAGGGCGTGACCGGCAAGGCCAGCGACGGGCGCGTGTTCGACGCCAAGGTGCCGCACCAGCAGGCACTGCAGATGGACGAGGACGCGCTGGCGATCATCAACGGCACTCCGCTGCGCGCACCCGGTGAAGAAGGCCTGCGCGACATCCGCATCGTCGATGCGATCTACCGCTCGGCCCGCGAGGGCAGCAAGCGGATCGTGCTGTAATCGCGGCCCGCTCCGTCGAGCGACGGAGCGGGCTGGCCCTGATTTGAGAGAGCAGACTGGCTCAAGCCAGCTTGCCGCCACCAAGAGCTAAAAAGGCCTTCGCGTACGAGGAGGCCTTTCAATCCGACGCTGAAGCACATGCCGTGCCATCGTGCGGGATCAGCGCCTGCTGCGAGCCGCACGCCTACTCAGGTGCTCTGCATGTGCCCCCTGGAGTGGTGTCATGCACATCGGCACGCTGCCACTGGCCAGGACCCACAGCAATTCCGCCGCCAATCACCCGCCTTTACGATTCCCGAATCCCGAATCCCCGCTCCTACGATTCCCCAATCCCGATTCCCGATTCCCGGCCCTCAGCCCCGCATCGCCAGCACCGTGATCTCCTCACGATCGTGATACAGCTGCTTGGCACGCACGATCAGCGATTTTTCGGCCTGCTGTTCGAACAGGTCCAGGCATAGCCGGGTTTCGTCCCAGCGCTTTTTCATCGGCAGCTTGAGGTTGAAGATGGTGTTGCGGCACCAGCCTTCGCGGATCCAGGTGGCCATGCGTTCGGCCACGCGGCGCGGTTGCTCGACCATGTCGCAGACCATCCAGTCCAGCGCCTGCGCAGGCTTCCAGTGAAAGCCGTCGGCACGCAGATGTTCGACCAGGCCGGTTTCCAGCACATGCTCGCGGAGCGGGCCGTTGTCGACGCTGGTGACATGCAGGTGCTGGCGGGTGAGCACCCAGGTCCAGCCGCCGGGCGCCGCGCCCAGATCGGCGGCGCGCATGCCGGGCTTGACCAGCGTCTCGCGTTCTTCCGGTGTGAGCAGGGTGAGCAGGGCTTCGTCGAGCTTGAGCGCCGAGCGCGATGGCGCCTCCGGCAACAGCTTCAGGCGCGGAATGCCCAACGGCCACGGCGCGCTGTCGGCACTGTCGGCCACCGCCAGCAAGGCATGGTCGCCATCGAGAAAACAGACATGCAGCCGCGCCAGGCGCGGCTGCGGTTTGTCGGTCAGCAGGCCGGCCTTGCGCAAGGCCGGACGCAAGGCATTGCCGAAACTGCGTGCCAGCCCGGCCAGCGGCTTGCCCGCGTCCGAATCCGGGTGTTCCACCCACAGGTCGCCGAAACGCGGCTGGCCTTCCAGGGCGGCCAGGATCGGCGTGATGCGGTCCTTGGGGTCGATGCCCTTGAGTTCGGCGACCACCACCAGCTTCTGCCGCGCGAAGATCAGCTCGCGCCAGTGCAGCCTGGTGGCCAGTTGCGCGGCCTCATCGCAGACGAACAGCACATAGCCGTCGTTGCGCTGGGTCCGCGCATAGCCGGCGATGCCGACGAAGGCGGCGCGCGCGCTCAACTCGGCGGCCAGCTCCGGCTCGAAGCCCTGGCGGCAATAACAAAGCAGGCCGCTCATCGCAGGGCCTGGCGTGCGCGATCGCTGCGGGGCAGGTCAATAATGGTCACCGCCGCCCTCGCCATAGGTGCGCAGCACCGCGCAGGCCTGGTCGCGATGCACGTCGCGCACCACCTCGATGCCGCGACGGGTGAGCTCGCCCACCCAATCGGCCGGCAAGGGGCCTTCGTCGAATTCGGTCAGCGCCATCACGTCTTCGGCGCGTGCGCCGATCAGCAGGCGGTCGATGCCGGCCCACACCGTGGCGCCGTAGCACTGGCAGCACGGCTGTGCCGAGGTGGCCAGCGTCACCGGCGACAGCACATCGTTCAGGCGCGGCGTCTGCAGGCGTTGCTGGGCAAGCATGTAGGCCATGTTTTCGGCGTGCGCCAGCGAGGTGGTCTGCGGCACCACGCGGTTCACCGCCGCGGCGATGATGCGGTGGTCCGGGCCGAACACGACCGCCCCGAACGGGCCGCCGCTGCGCTCGTGCACGTTCATCCGCGACAGGTCGATTGCCAGCGCCACCTTGTCCTCGTCGCTGGGATAGGCGCGGCTGTCGTCGACATGCGCGTGAATCCAGTCGGGCAGCGTGAGGTGGACTTGCGCGTAAAGCATCAGTGGACCATTTCTGTAGAGGGGGGAGCGGGGCGCAGTGTATCGGCCTGGGCGTCCTTTGCGGCACATTGCCCGGCCACGCACTGGCAGGCGCTGATCTCGCGGAAGCCGCACACGCTCATCATGCCGCTGGCCTGGCATTGCGCCTGCACGCCCTTGGGGTCGGTGGCACTGTTGACGTTGACGCAGGCCGGAAATGCGCCGCAGCAGTTGCCGACGTTCTTCACCGTGCAGTCGGCGTCGGTGCGACAGGTGGTGGTGACGGTGATCGGCTTGCCACTTGCCGGACTGGTTGCCGAGCCGGTCGCTGGAGGCGGCGTGGCCGTATCGGCCGGCGGTGCGGCGCAGCCGACCGACACCAGACAGGCCAGCAACAGCATCGAGCTCAGACACCGGGATAAAAGACGGGACATGCGGCCGCTCCGATCAGGACAGGTGAGCGGCCATGGTAAGCCCCTGCTGCGTGGAGTGCGGCTGGACCTGGGCACCGGCACACATCCGGGGCGCCGGGGCCTGCGCGCGTTGCGCCCGATGGCGCCGGCTGTGGCTGGCGCGTGGCCGGAACACGCCTGCAGCGTCGGTGCAGTCAGCGCTGTCTGCGCAGGGCCCGGCTGCAGCGGGTCGCAAGGTCCAGTTGCTGCATGCTTTCGTCGCGGCGATCGTTGGGCAGATCGTCATCCGACCGGCCCGGAAGCAGCCTGCAGAACACCTCGGCCGGGGTCACCGCGGTCGAGGCGGGTGGCTGCGGCGAGCAGGCCGCCAGGCCGATCGACAGCGAAAACATCGCGCTGCGCAGCGTGTTTGCAGGCGGGCGTGAACATGGTTGGGGGAGGCACATGGCGGCGTTCCTGACGGACACAGCCTGCAATCTAGGCCGCTGCGCGCATCAGTCGCCGGCGTCATTTCGCTTCCGCATGCAGTGCTGCGCACCACAGCACGCCGACCAGCAGGCAGGCGATGGCGGCCAGCTCCAGCGGCGTGGGCAGGCGCATTTCCCAGGCAAAGCCGTACAGCAGCGCAAAGACCGTTTCGAACACGATCATCTGGCCCACCAGGGTCAGCGGCAGCACGCGGCTGGCCCGGTTCCACAAGGCGTTGCCGATCACCGAGGCCAGGATGCCCAGCAACAGCGAAATGCCCCAGAAACCCGCCCAGTCGATCGGCGCATGTGGCGCGCTGCCGAGCAGGGCAGCCGGCGCCAGCAGGAGTGCCAATGCGCCGGTGACCACGCCAGTCAGCAGCGACCAATCGCCCCCGGACAGGTCCGGCCGCCGTCGTAGCCAGCGCGCATTGCCGATGGAATAGGCCGACCACGACGCCAGCGCACCGAATGCACAAAGCAGGCCGGCGATGCGGGTGGCGCGATCGCTGGCGTGGTGACCGGCATCGTGCTGCAAGGTGTCCAGGGCGACCAGCGCCACGCCGATGACGCACAACACGCATGGCGCAGCCAGGCGTCGCAGCTGCACCGCGCCTGCGGCACGCGTGCCGATCACGGTGACCACCACCGGCAACAGGCCGATGATCAGCGCGGTCGCCGCGCTGCCGGCCCACTGCACCGCGCTGCCGAGCAGCACGTAATAGATCAGGTTGCCCAGCAGGCTCAGACGCACCAGCGCCCACCATTCGGCCCGCCCCAGCCGTGCAGCGGTCTGCCGCGCGCGCGGTGCCAGTACCAGGGCGGCGACCGCGCCATAGGACAGATAACGGGCAACGGCCAGTTGCAACGGCGTAAATGCCGCCAGCAACTGCGGCGCCAGAAACACCAGTCCCCATAGCGCGCCTGCACCGATGCCGCAGGCAACACCGACCATCAAGCGCTCACGCATCGTGCTGCTCCTTCATGCCATGCGCCATGCAATGAAGTGCGGCACGCAGTCTCCATTGCGCTTGTTCATTACTTCAAAAGACAACGCGCTGCGGTGGCTTCGCGCTGCTTGCCTGATCTGCGGTGACAGCCATCAGCGGCCGATCGCGCCAGCCACGCCGGCTTGGCTGCCTGCCGCCATATCCGCGCCGGACGGCTGGCCCCCGGCGCGGTTCCGACTCACTTGGCCCAGGTGTCGCGCAGGGTCACGCTGCGGTTGAACACCGGCGTGGCAGCGCTGTGGTCGCGGCGATCGGCCACGAAGTAGCCGGTGCGCTCGAACTGGAACGACTGCTCGGGCGCCGCCTGCGCCGCGCTCGGCTCCACATAGCCGCGCACGCTGCGCTTGGACTCCGGGTTGAGATAGTCGCGGTAGGTCTTGCCTTCGGACTCGTCATCGGGCTTTTCCACCGAGAACAGACGGTCGTACAGGCGGATTTCCGCTTCCACCGCATGTGCGGCGCTGACCCAATGGATGGTGCCCTTGACCTTGCGGTTGGAACCGATCATGCCCGGACGCGATTCCGGGTCCAGCCAGCCGCGCAGCTCGACGATCTCGCCCGCAGCGTTCTTGAGCACTTCGTCCACGCGCGCAATGCCGGCGCCGCGCAGGCGAATCTCGCCACCGGGCACCAGGCGCTTCCAGCCCTTGGGCGGGACTTCGGCAAAATCCTCGCGCTCGATCCACAGCTCGCGTGCGAACGGCACCTCGCGCGTGCCGAAGCTGTCGTCCTTGGGATGGTTGGAAAACTGCAGCGTCTCGGCGTGGCCCTCGGGCAGGTTGGTCAGCACCAGCTTGAGCGGGTCGACCACCGCCATGCGGCGCGCCGCGGCCGCATCCAGATCCTCGCGCAGGCAGCCTTCCAGCACCGAGAAATCGATCAGCGAGTTCTGCTTGCTGATCCCCACACGATCCACGAACAGGCGCATCGCCGCCGGTGTATAGCCGCGCCGGCGCAGGCCCTGCAGCGTGTACATGCGCGGGTCGTCCCAGCCATCCACCAGCTGTTCTTCCACCAGCGCGGTGAGCTTGCGCTTGCTCATCACGGTGTAGTTGATGTTCAGGCGCGAGAACTCGATCTGGCGCGGCTTGGCGGCCTCGCGCGGCAGACCCTTGTCCAGCAGCGGCTGCAGCAGCTCGGGATGGCCGGCCAGGTCCACCTTGTCCACGCACCAGTCGTAGAGCGGGCGGTGGTCTTCGAATTCCAGCGTGCACAGCGAATGGGTGATGCCTTCCACCGCATCGCCCAGCGAATGCGCGAAGTCGTACATCGGGTAGATCGGCCAGGCGTTGCCGGTGTTCTGGTGCTCGACATGCTTGATGCGGTACAGCGCCGGGTCGCGCAGGTTGATGTTGCCGCTGGCCATGTCGATCCTGGCGCGCAGGGTGCGCGCGCCATCGGGGAATTCGCCGGCCCGCATGCGCCGGAACAGGTCCAGGTTTTCCTCGACGCTGCGCTCGCGAAACGGCGAATTGCGGCCGGGCTCGGTCAGCGTGCCGCGGTACTCGCGTACCTGTTCGGCGGACAGGTCGCAGACGAAGGCATGGCCGTCGCGGATCAGTTTTTCCGCAGCCAGGTAGTACACCTCGAAGTAGTCCGAGGCATGGCGCAGCTGCGCCCATTCGAACCCCAGCCAGCGCACGTCGTCCTGGATGGCGACTACGAACTCGGGGTCTTCCTTGGCCGGGTTGGTGTCGTCCAGGCGCAGGTTGCACAGCCCGCCGAATTCGGCCGCCAGGCCGAAATCCAGGCAGATCGCCTTGGCGTGGCCGATATGCAGATAGCCGTTGGGCTCGGGCGGGAAGCGGGTGCGGATGACCGTGTGCTTGCCGCTGGCCAGATCCTCGCGGACGATCTGGCGGATGAAGTCTTTCTTCTCCGCCGGGGCGGTGGCGTCGGTGGCTAGGGTCTCGGACATGCGCGCATCAGCAATAGGTAAACCGCAAGTTTAGGCGGTGGCACCGGTTTAGGGGTAGGCGGCGGGGATGTTGCGTGGTGGGCCGGTGCTTTCCGCTGTGGCGTCAAGCGCCAGCAGGCCCGTTGGCCAGTGCCACCAATGCCACCCAGTGGGGCCGTGGGCCTGCTCAAGGCCGCTATTGGCTGCGACATGTGGCTGTCGGCGAGACGGTCGCGCCGGTGGGTGAAGGCGTGCCGGGAGCGCCCGATCGGCCACGGCTGGCGGTCGCCGGCCCCGACGCGTACGCTGCGCCGACCTTCTGCAGCGAGCAGCGCATGCCTTTGCCCCGCCTGGTGATCGGCGACAAGACCCTGTCTTCCTGGTCGCTGCGCCCGTGGCTGCTGCTGCGGCACTTCCAGGTACCGTTCGAAGAAGTCCGCCTGCCGCTGGATACGCCCGAGTTCCAGGCGCGCATTGCCGGTTATTCGCCGACGCGCAAGGTGCCGGTGCTGTGGGACGACGCCCTGCATGTCTGGGACTCGCTGGCGATCTGCGAGTACGTCAACGAGCGCTGGCTCGCCGGCTGCGGTTGGCCGGCCGAGCTGTCGGTGCGGGCGCAGGCGCGGGCGGCTGCGGCTGAAATGCATTCGGGCTTCGTCGCGTTGCGCACCCAGCTGCCAATGAACCTTGCTCGTCAGCCCGGCCCCGCCCACTGGGACGCGGCCGCCGAGCGCGACATCACCCGCATCCAGGCGCTATGGGCCAGCCTGCGCGCCGCGCACGGCCATGCCGGGCAGTTCCTGTGTGGCGACTTCGGCATTGTCGATGCCATGTTCGCCCCGGTCGCGTTGCGTTTTGCCAGCTACGGCGTACCGCTGTTCGAGACTGCCGGGGATTACCTGGCCGCGCTGGATGCGCTGCCGGCACTGCGCGAGTGGACGCAGGGCGCCGAGCGCGAACGCCTGGAGCGCGGTTGACATGCAGATCGCGTATCGCGCCAACCACATCATCGACGCGCACCTGGCCAAGCACGCGCTGGAAGATGCCGGCATCACCGCCTTCGTGTTCGGCGAATCGCTATTGGGCGGTGCCGGCGAGCTGCCCGCCTTCGGCGTGCTGCAGGTCTGCGTGGCCGACCTGCACCTGAGCCAGGCGCAGGCGGTGCTGGCAGACATCGGCCTGTGCGGCGAGGTCACCCGCGCGCTGTAGCGCAGCACCAGTCGTAGGAGCGCACCGGGGCGCGACGGGCGTTACCGGGAAAGCCTCTTCGCGCCCGGGTGCGCTCCTACGCTGGTAGGCGCTTGGGATTGATGGCGCGCATCATCCCGGCTGATGCTACCCGTTGGCGGCCCTCGGTCAGTGCGGCGAGGTCACCCGCGCGCTGTAGCGCAGTACCAGTCGTAGGAGCGCACCGGGGCGCGACGGGCGTTACCGGGAAAGCCTCTTCGCGCCCCGGTGCGCTCCTACGACGTGCACCCATCATCCTGGCTGACGCCACCCGGGCGGCGCGGCCTCCGGCGCCGCCAGCGCCCGCAGGCGTTTGAACAGCACGGTGGTTTCGGCCACGTTCCAGACCCGTAGCGCGACCTCGAAGGTGTCCAGCGGCTTGGTCAGAAAGTCCTTGGCACCCAGGCCCAGGGCGCGGTGGCGCGCGCTGCGGCTGGGGTCGGCGGTGAGCACGATCACCGGCAGGAAGTGGCCCGGATCGGACAGCCGCGCCAGTTGTTCCAGCAGCGCGTAGCCGTCGAGCTCGGGCATCTTCAGGTCCAGCAGGATCAGGTCCGGCGCGAATGCCGACACCAGCCCCATCACCCGCAGCGGGTCGGTGGTGGCGATGACCTGCTGGAAGCCTTCGCGCTGCAGCAGGTCTTCGAGCAGCCGCACATTGGCCGGCTCGTCGTCGACGATGAGGATGCGCGAGCCGAGGATTTCGTCGCGTGTCATGCCAGTAGTCCGTCGATCACAGTGAAGAACTCCGCCACGTCGAGCGGCTTGGTCAGATACGCACGCACGCCCTGGTTACCGACGCGCGCCAGGGTGGCGGTGGTGGCATCGGCACTGATCACCACCACCGGCACGCCGGCCGTGGCCGGCTGCGCCTGCAGCTCGTGCAGCAGGTCTTCGCCGCTGCCATCGCTCAGATGCAGGTCCAGCAGGATCAGGTCCGGGACACCGTGCTGCAGCAGTTCGCGCGCCTGCGCCAGGCTGGCCGCCTCCAGCAGCTGCCATTGCGGGCGACGTTCGCTGAGGGTACGGATCAGGGCCTGGTTGGACGGGTTGTCCTCGATGCTCAGCAGCCGGCACACGCCGCTGCCCGTGTTACTCGGCGGCACGCTGGCGCGCGCCGGCTCGCGGCGCTGCGGCTCGCCCTGCGGCAGCGCGATCCAGAAGCGTGCGCCATCGCGGCTGCTGTCCACGCCGATGCGCCCACCCATCGCCTCGATCAGCCGCTTGCTCAGTGCCAGGCCCAACCCGGTGCCTTCCACCGCCGAGCGCTCTGCACCCAGCCGCTCGAACGGCGTGAACAGCCGCTCGATCTGCGCCGGCGTCAGGCCCGCGCCCTGGTCTGCGACCGTGATGCGCACCTGCTCGCCATCCGGCTGCGCGCTCACCTGCACCTGGCCACCGGTGCGGTTGAACTTGACCGCATTCGACAGCAGGTTGAGCAGCACCTGGCGCAGCCGCTGCGCATCGGCGCGCACCGTCCACGGCCCGTCGATGGCCGCCGGTTGCAGCGCGATGCCGTGCTTGTCCGCGTCCGGCGCGATCAGGCCCAGGGCCTCGTGGACGGCCGCACGCACCGAGATCGGCTCCGGGCTCAGGTCCAGTTGATCGGCCTCGATGCGCGCGATGTCCAGCAGCTCGGTGATCAGCCCCAGCAGGTGCCGGCCGGCGCCGAGGATATGCTGCAGATGACGGCGGTGCCCGGGTTCGGGCAGATCCATTTCCAGCACCTGCGCATAGCCCAGGATCGCATTGAGCGGCGTGCGCAATTCGTGGCTGCTGCGCGACAGGAATTCGGTCTTTGCGCGGTTGGCGGTTTCCGCCTCGCGCCGCGCCAGTTGCGCTTCGGCCGCACGCGCGGCGAGCAGCTCGCTGGCCTGGGCCAGGCGCTGGCCGACCTGGCCCAGCTCATCGCCGGCACGCGGCTGTGGTGCCAGCGGCAGGCCTTCGCCCAGCCGGTCGGCATTGGCGGCCAGCGTGCGCAGGCGCCCGGAGAGCGCCGAGGCAAACCACGCCACCGCAAACACCGCGCCCAGGCCGCCGAGCATTGCCGCACTCAGGGTGATGATCAGGTTGCGCTGGCGCAGCCCTTGCGCCTTGGCGGTACGTACCTGCAATTGCGCGGTTTCGTAATTGCGCAGTTCGCGCAGTTCGGCACGCAGGATGTCGAGCTTGTACTTGCCGTCCCACAGCTGGCGGATCTCTTCCTCGCGGCTCAGATCCGGCGCCAGCAGACGGCGCCAGCCCTGCATCTTTTCCGCAAACAAGGGCTTGATGCGCGCGAACCGCTGCGCCTGCCCCGGGTCGGTGATGCGTTGCGACAGCCGCTCGGCCACCCGTTGCAGGCGCGGCTCGGCATCGCGGTACGGGGTGAGGAATTCATCGCGGCGCACCAGCCGATAGCCGCGCACGCCGGCTGCGGTTTCGGCCAATAGCGCGTGGGCTTCGTACAGATCGCTCAGCACTTCCAGCGTTTGCCGCACATCGTTTTCGGCAGCGATGTTCTGCCGCTCCACGCTGTAGATCGCCATCAACGCGACCGCCAGCAGCAGCAAGGGCAGGGTCACCACCGCCAGGCTCTTGCGGGTGATCGGCCAATCGTTCCAACGCACCGCCACTGCATTCATAGCGCGAGTCCGGCTTGGACCGCGTACACCGCGGCCTGGGTGCGATCTTTTACCTCAAGTTTCTGCAGGATTCGCTCCACATGCACTTTGACCGTGCCGGGAGAAATCCCCAGTTCAGCTGCCAGGGTGGCATTGGTGAGGCCGCGCGGCAGCAGTGACAGCACCTGTTTCTCGCGCTTGCTGAGCGTGCCGAGGCGGTCGTCCTGCACCGGCTTGCGCCGACGCGTGGCGAGCGGTTTGGCCGGTTCGGCCACCATCGCCGGCAGCAGCAGTGCGAAGGCCTGCAGCGCCTGGACGTCATCGTTGCCGGGGGCGGGGCGGTTGTCGTTCCAGGCCACGCACAGCATGCCGAGGGTGCTGCCCAGCGCATGGATCGGCATCTTGGCCTCGCGGATTTCGGCCGGGCGCGGCGGCATCAGCCACGCCGCCTCATGGCTGTCGCCGGCCGCGCTGGCTCCGGGCGGCAATGCGCGGCCGCGGCTGGCCAGCACCTGCGCACGCGGCCCGCGCTGTGCCAGCACCGCGCCATGTTCCAGGCCCAGCAACAGCAGCACCCGGCCCAGCACCGCGTCGCAGGCCTGCTCCGGCGTCTGTGCCTGGCGCAGCGCCACCGCCGCCTCCCACAGCGCCTGCCAGCGTGCGCTGTCGGATGCCTCGCGTCGCAGCGTCAGGCGCCAATCGCCAGCGTTGGTAGGGGTTTCCATAGGTTCGCTCTAGGCCGATCAGCATATTTGAGTATATGCCACCCGGCAGAATTGTTGGGGCCGCTTGGTTTCGATACTGCGCTTGCCCGATGAGGCACCCCCATCCACCACACGGAGATTTCCCATGCGTCGCACTCTGTTCTCTCTGGTTCTGGCTCTGGCTGCCACCCCGGCGCTGGCTGGCGGCGTGATGCACTACACCGACAAGGCCACGTTGCCGGCAGGCGGCGAAGAACGCGAAGTCGCGTCCCTGTTCGACACCTGGAACGCGGCGCTGGCCACCGGCAATCCGGACAAGGTGGCCGATCTGTATGCCCCGGACGGCGTGCTGCTGCCGACCGTGTCCAACGAGGTGCGCGCCTCGCGCGCGCAGATCGAAAAGTACTTCGAGATGTTCCTGACCAAGAAGCCGCAGGGCGTGGTGAACTACCGCACCGTGCGCGTGCTCGATGACGACAGCGCAGTGGATGCCGGCGTCTATACCTTCACGCTGACCGACAAGGACGGCAAGAAGAGCAAGGTGCAGGCGCGTTACACCTTCGTGTACGAAAAGCGCGACGGCAAGTGGCTGATCATCAACCACCACAGCTCGGCGATGCCGGAAGTGGACACCGCCACCGCCTCGTTGACCAGGAAGTGATGCCGCATCGGCCGTAGTGGCTTGAAAGCCGCTACGGCCGGCGCCATCCAGCAGGCAATCCTCACGATTGCGGAGTTGCACCATGCTGGGAATCGGCGCTTTCAAACAACGTATGCCACGTCCGGGCGAGGCGTTACCCGGACGCGAGCATGCACTACCGCTCCACAACAGCCACCTGATCAACGGCCATCCGTTGCGCGGGGAATTCACCGGCCTGGCCCAGGTGCAATTCGGGCTTGGCTGCTTCTGGGGTGCAGAACGCAAGTTCTGGAACCTGCCAGGGGTGTACACCACGGCAGTGGGCTATGCCGGCGGCGAAACACCCAACGCCACCTACGGCGAAGTGTGTTCCGGGCAGACCGGCCACACCGAGGCGGTGTTGGTGGTCTATGACGCAGAGAAGGTGTCGTTCGCGCAACTGCTGCGCACGTTCTGGGAAAGCCACGACCCCACCCAGGGCATGCAGCAGGGCAACGATGTGGGCACGCAGTACCGCTCGGCGATCTATTGCACGACACAGTCGCAATACGACGCCGCGCTAGCCAGCCGCGAGGCGTACCAGCAGCAGCTGGACGCCGCCGGGTATGGCGCCATCACCACGGAGATCCGTTTCCCGGCGCCCACGTTCTATTACGCCGAAGACGATCACCAGCAGTATCTCGCCAAGCATCCCAACGGCTATTGCGGGCTTGGCGGAACGGGAGTGAGCTGCCCGACCGGGCTGGATGCCTGACGGAAAGGCGGGCCGGATTGAAGCGCTGTCATCCACGTGATCGTGGCGGCGTGCCGATGGCCAACAGTGACCGGCAGCGTTCTCACGATCAGGCAGCGCATGGGAGTGCATGCCAGGCAACTCGAATGGCTACGTCGGAGACGACGTGGCCATCTTTTTGTGTGGGGCGTACGCAAGACGCGCCGGCACCGCTGCGGGTGGCCGAGCGGCGAACCGGCCCGGCGGATCATTGCGGTCAATCCCGACGGCCAATCGGTGCAATGGATCGGTGCGGCGACCCGCTCCATCCAGTCATCGCAGCCAATGCGCCGGGTGCGACTGAATCCGCTGGATCAGACGAACTCGCCGGCGAACATGCCGCGCAGCTGGGCCAGCATGTCGGTGCGTTCCGGATGCAGCAGCCGCATGCAGGCAAGCGCGAAGCCGACCGGGCTGGTGCCGGGCGCGGTGATCACGCCGTCGGCGGTCACCACCTTTTCGTGCCGGTATTGCGCAGCACCGGCATACGGCACCACGTGTTCCTGCAGGAAAGCCAGCGCGTTGCTGGTATGCGCGCGTTCGTCGAGCAGGCCGGCATAGGCCAGGGCGATGGTGGCACCGCAGATCGCGGCGACCGGGCGCTGGTGCTGCACGCGCTCGACCAGCAGGCCGCTCAGTCCGGGGATTTCGCCGGCTTGCCAACGCTCGCTGCCGGGCAGGATCCACAGATCCGCATCCAGCGGCGCCAGATCGGAGAGGGCGAAGTCCGGGGTGATGCGCAGCCCGCCGATCGACTGCACCGGCTGACCATCGATGCTGGCGATGGCGACCTGGTCGCCGAACCATTCGCGCGCCGCCGGCAGGACGATGCCAATTTCCCAATCGGCCACGCCGTCGACCATCACCACTGCAATGTTTGCCATTGTCCGCTACGCCAGTTGAGGAACCCGGATTCTAGGCAGTGCGGGTCGGGCGGGTGTAAGCGATGTGTGGAGAGCGACGTCGATGTGCTCTTCGATCAGACCAAACAGACGCTTGGCAGCCCGGCGGCGGCCGCGCAGGCGTCAACATGCCCGCACGCTCAGCGATGCCCGGCAAGGCCACCCTTGGCCGGCTGCAGTTCCCGCGCCAGCCTCGCACGCCGAGCTGGGCGAAAATGGCCGCGGTGGAACGGGTATTCGCCTTCGAGAAAGCCATCGATCGGCCGGCATCGCCACGCGTCGTGGCGTCAGCATGTCATGCAGCCAGACGATGCAAACCAAAAACGCCCGCAGCCAGGAGGCTGCAGGCGTCGTTGCCGCGACCCGTGGCGCTGCAATCAGCCGGCGAGCTTGTCGGTGATGGTCTTGCGCAGTGCCTGCAGATCCTTGGCGAAGGCATCGATGCCGCTGGCCAGCTTTTCGGTGGCCATCGGGTCGGCCGCCAGATCGGTGGCGAAGCGGTCGCTGTCGATCGGGGTGATCTGCGCGTTGTCGGCCTGCGCAGGCGAGAGCTTGCGGGGCAGCTGGCCGTATTCGGCATCGAGCTTTTCCAGCAGCTCCGGCGAGATGGTCAGGCGATCGCAACCGGCCAGCGCTTCGATCTGCGCGGTGGAGCGGAACGAGGCGCCCATCACCACGGTGGACGAGCCACGCTGCTTGAACTCGTTGTAGACCGTGCGCACGAACACCACGCCCGGGTCTTCGTCGATGCTGGCCGGGGTCTGGCCCTGGGCGACGTAGTAGTCCAGGATCCGGCCCACGAACGGCGAGATCAGGAACACGCCGGCCTCGGCACAGGCCAGTGCCTGCGAGCGGTTGAAGATCAGGGTCAGATTGCAGTCGATGCCCTCGCGCTGCAGCTGGCGGGCGGCTTCGATGCCTTCCCAGGTGGCCGCGATCTTGATCAGGATCTTGTCCTTGGACACGCCACGCTCGGCATACATCGCGATGAACTTGCGCGCCTTGGCGATGGTCGCCTCGGTGTCGTGCGCCAGGTCGGCATCGACCTCGGTGGAGACACGGCCCGGCACCAGTTCGGCCAGCTTGACGCCGACACCGATGGTGAGGCGGTCGGCCACTTCGTTGACGGTGGCGGTGCGGTCTTCGCCGCCATGTTCGCGGCCCCAGGCCAGTTCGCGCTCGATCAGATCGGCATAGACCGGCAGGTCCAGAGCCTTCTTGACCAGGGTGGGATTGGTGGTGCAGTCGACCGGCTTCAGACGCTTGATGGCGTCGTAGTCACCGGTGTCGGCAACGACGACGGACAGGTCACGCAGCTGGGCAAGCTTGGAGGGAGATGCAGTCATGCGGGTTCTCTCGAATCGTGGAACGGGTCGTGGATAGGACGCAGCGCGCTACGGTAGCGCGCCTGGCGTGGGAAGTCAGGCGCCGGCCAGCGCATGTTGATCGTGCACGGCACTCACGCGCAGACGCAGGTCGCGCCCGTCGGGCGTGCGCCAGTCGATGCTCTGGCCGACCGACAGGCCGAGCAGCGCACTGCCGACCGGCGCGAGCACCGAGATGCGGCCGTGCTGCACATCGGCCTCGTGCGGATACACGAGGGTGAGCGTATGCCGTTCGCCATGCAGCTCATCTTCGCAATCGATGCGGGAGTGCATGGTGACAACATCGCCGGGAATCTGGTCGGGCGGCACGACGCGTGCACGGCCCAGTTCGTCACTCAGCGCGGTGGCGGCCGGGTGCTTGTTGAATGCGGGGGAATCGAGCAGGGCCTCAAGCCGGGCGAGGTCATGGCTGGAAACCAGGATGGACGGCGGCAAGCCGCTGTGGTGCTGCGAAGTCATGGCAATCTCCTTGACGACTACCGCTCGCCGACATGGTGAGCGTCACTCAGCAGATGAGGGCGCCGTTGCCCGATCGCAATGCATGGCGAGATGGGGCAGCGCATGCCACCGGTTGAGGCTGGCGCAGCACCGAGCGTCGTGGCCCGTGGCCAGGGATCCGGCAAGCGCGGCAATGCGTCAGCACACCGCCGCGCGCATCAGCGCCCAGCGACGGGGGTGGAGTCCGTCGCGCGTCAATGACGCCGCAGCTGCCGGCCGTGTCCAGATGCATCGCACCGTCACCAGCGGCCAAACAAAAAACGACGCTTGCGCGTCGCTTCTGTCCACTAGCAGGTGAAAACGCATCACGCCAAGCAACCGCAGCCGTGACACGATTCCCGATTCCCGATTCCCGATTCCTAGGCCGCAACCGCCTTGGGACCCGTCGCCGGCTGGTCCAGCGTGAACAGGCTCTCCGGCAACTCCTTGAACAACTGCGCCAGCTGCTCCAGGAACGCAGTCATGGCCGAGCTGCGGCGCCAGGCCATGGCGATGCGGCGGCTGGGTTGCTTGTCCTCGCGGAAGCGGATCAGGCGGATGTTCTCCGAGCGTGCGACCGGTGGCTTGACCGCCAGCAGCGGCAGCAAGGTCACACCGACGTTGGCGGCCACCATCTGGCGCAGCGTCTCCAGGCTGGTGGCCTGGAACTCGGATTTTTCCAGGGCACCGGCAAGATGGCAGACATCCAGCGCCTGCTCGCGCAGGCAGTGGCCATCTTCCAGCAGCAACAGCCGCTGCTCGGACAGATCGTCCAGCGTCATGCTGTCATGGCGCGACAGCGGATGACCTTCCGGCACGGCCAGCACGAAGGGTTCCTCGAACAGGAATTCGGCATGCAACTGCTCATCCTGCAACGGCAGTGCGAGCAGCGCCGCATCCAGGCGGCCTTCGCGCAGCTGGTGCACCAGCTGATCGCTCTTTTCCTCGATCAGCAGCAGTTCCAGGCGCGGGAAGCGCTCGCGGATCCGCGGCACCACATGCGGCAGCAGGTACGGCGCCAGGGTAGGAAAGATGCCCAGCCGCACCGTGCCCGCTTCCGGATCCTGGCTGCGCCGCGCGGCTTCCTTCATCTGTTCCACTTCGGCCACGATGCCGCGCGCGCGCATCGCCGCCTCGCGGCCGGCCGGGGTCAGCATCACCTTGCGCGGTGCACGTTCCACCAGCGGCACGCCGAGCTCGTCCTCGAGTTTCTTGATCTGTGTGGACAGCGTCGGTTGACTGACGAAGCACGCCGTCGCGGCACGGCCAAAATGCTTGTGGTCGGCCAGGGCGACCAGATATTTCAGGTCACGCAGATTCATGTGCAGCAGCCCTCATTGCGGTGACGGGGGACGCCCGGAGCGTAGCGCCCGGGCGGGCCGGGCGCTGACTCGAGTGCGCTTACGCAGCCTGGGCGACGTTGTCGGCGCTGACCGGTGCGCTGGAGCGGATCAGGTGGTCGAACGCGCTCAACGCAGCCTTGGAACCTTCGCCCATCGCGATCACGATCTGCTTGTACGGCACCGTGGTGGCGTCGCCGGCCGCGAACACGCCCGGAACATTGGTCTGGCCGCGATCGTCGACGATGATCTCGCCGCGTGGCGACAATGCAACCGAACCCTTGAGGAATTCGGTGTTGGGCAGCAGGCCGATCTGCACGAACACGCCTTCCAGATCGACGTGCTGGATGTCGCCGCCGGTGCGGTCCTTGTAGACCAGGCCGGTGACCTTCTGCCCATCGCCCAGCACTTCGGTGGTCTGCGCACTGGTGATGATGCGCACGTTGTGCAGGCTGCGCAGCTTGCGTTGCAGCACTTCGTCGGCGCGCAGTTTGTCGTCGAACTCCACCAGCGTGACATGCGCCACGATGCCGGCCAGATCGATCGCGGCCTCGACACCGGAATTGCCGCCGCCGATCACCGCCACGCGCTTGCCCTTGAACAGCGGGCCATCGCAATGCGGGCAATAGGCCACGCCCTTGTTCTTGTACTGGTCTTCGCCCGGCACGTTCATCTGCCTCCAGCGCGCGCCGGTGGACAGGATCACGGTCTTGCTCCTGAGCGAGGCGCCATTGGCCAGCTTGATCTCGATCAGGCCATCGGCACCGGCCGGGATCAGCTGCTCGGCGCGCTGCAGGTTCATGATGTCCACGTCGTACTGGCGCACATGCTGCTCGAGCGCGGCAGCCATCTTCGGGCCTTCGGTTTCCGGCACCGAGATGAAGTTTTCGATCGACATGGTGTCCAGCACCTGGCCACCGAAACGCTCGGCGGCCACGCCGGTGCGGATGCCCTTGCGGGCGGCGTACACGGCCGCTGCCGAGCCGGCCGGGCCACCGCCGACCACCAATACGTCGAACGCGTCCTTCGCAGCGATTTTTGCGGCATCGCGCTTGGCCGCATTGGTATCGAGCTTGGCGACGATCTGCTCCAGCGTCATGCGGCCCTGGTCGAACAGCTCGCCGTTCAAGTAGACGGTGGGCACCGACATGATCTGGCGGGTTTCCACCTCGTCCTGGAACCACGCACCATCGATGGCCACGTGCTTGATGCGCGGGTTGAGCACGGCGGCAAGGTTCAGCGCCTGCACCACGTCCGGGCAGTTCTGGCACGACAGCGAGAAATAGGTCTCGAACTGGTAGTCGCCATCCAGATGCTGCACCTGCTCGATCACGTCGGCGGCAGCCTTGGACGGGTGCCCGCCCACCTGCAGCAGCGCCAGCACCAGCGAGGTGAACTCGTGGCCCATCGGCAGGCCGGCAAAGCGCAGCGAGATGTCCTGGCCGGGCGTGGTCAGCGCGAACGAAGGCTTGCGCTGGTTGTCGTCGCGGTGGATGTCCAGGCTGATCTTGTCCGACAGCAGCACCAGGTCCTCGAGCAGGTCGAGCATTTCGCGCGAGCCGGCGCTGTCGTCGATCGAGGCATTGATCTGGATCGGCCGCGTGACCCGTTCCAGGTAGGCGGTCAGCTGGGTCTTGAGGTTGGCATCCAACATGGAGAACTCCTGGGAATGGGCAAGGGGAGGGCGTGGCGTCGCTGCGGTGGGGCAGGTCGCCGGGGAGGAGGGGATGAACCGCAGCCGGCGCGATGTCGGGAATGCGTGCTGGCGATGGCTGGCGGGCAGCCCGGCACCGGCTCCGGTTCACCCCCGGCCCAGTGCTGGGCCGGAGATGTCCTTGCGGCCTGAGGACAGGCCGCAAGGGATGGTCGATTTAGATCTTGCCGACCAGGTCCAGCGACGGAGCCAGGGTCTTGGCGCCTTCCTTCCACTTGGCCGGGCAGACCTGGCCAGGGTTGTTGGCGACGAACTGGGCAGCGGTCAGCTTGCGCAGCGTCTCGGTGACGTCGCGGGCGATGGAGTTGTCGTGGATTTCCAGGGTCTTGATGACGCCTTCCGGATTGATGATGAAGGTGCCGCGCAGGGCCAGGCCTTCTTCTTCAATGTGCACACCGAAGGCACGGGTCAGCTTGTGGGTCGGGTCGCCGATCAGCGGGAACTGCGCCTTGCCCACGGCCGGCGAGGTTTCGTGCCACACCTTGTGCGAGAAGTGCGTATCGGTGGTGACGATGTAGACCTCGGCGCCTGCCTTCTGGAACGCGGCATAGTTGTCGGCGGCGTCTTCCACTTCGGTCGGGCAGTTGAAGGTGAAGGCGGCCGGCATGAAGATCAGCACCGACCACTTGCCCTTCAGGCTGGCCTCGGTGACTTCGATGAAGTTGCCGTTGTGGTACGCATTCGCCTTGAACGGCTGGACCTGGGTGTTGATGAGAGACATTGAGTTTCCTCGTGCGGTGAAGGGGACGGGGGATGGAACAGTCGCCATGGTAGGCAGGATCGATAGATTTCTCAAATCGATTGATGGAATTGTATAGATAGGCTGTGGCTATCGAGTGCGCAGACGGCGTCTGCCGCTGCAGGGGCAGATTCCATCTCCGATAATGGTCGGCCGATGTTGCGTATGAGTGAATGATCGTATGAGCGAGGACCCAGCCGGTCTTGCCGCCGAGCAGTTGTTGCGGCGGGCAGTCGAGCGGATCGACCGCAGTGACGCCGAGCCGCTGCTGCTGCACGCGCTGGGCCGCGACCGCGCCTGGTTGTTCGCGCATGGCCGCGACCCGGTCGACCCGTCTGTGGCCCAGGCGTTCGAAGCGCTGGTGCAGCGGCGCCAGGGCGGCGAGCCGGTGGCGTATCTGACCGGCAGCCGTGGGTTCTGGACGCTGGAGCTGGCGGTCTCCACTGCTACGCTGATCCCGCGCGCCGACACCGAGCTGCTGGTCGAACTGGCACTCGAGCGCCTGGACGGCCTGGCTGGCCGCCGCGTTGCCGATCTGGGCACCGGCAGCGGGGCGATCGCGCTGGCGATCGCCAGCGAGCGGCCGCAGGCACAGGTGATCGCCACCGACGCCAGTGCGGCGGCGCTGGCAGTTGCCCAGCGCAATGCCGACAGCCACCGGTTGCGCAATGTCGACTGCCGGCAGGGCAGCTGGTTCGCGCCGCTGGCCGGAGAGCGCTTCGATCTGGTTGCCAGCAATCCGCCGTATATCGCCGCGCAAGATCCGCATCTGCGCCAGGGCGATCTGCGCTACGAGCCGGCCAGTGCGCTGGCCTCCGGCCCCGACGGCCTGGACGACATCCGCCTGATCGTTGCCGATGCGCCCGCGCACCTGCTGCCGGGCGGCTGGTTGCTGCTCGAACACGGCTGGGACCAGGGCGCGGCGGTGGCCGAGCTGCTGCGGGCGCGCGGCTTCGATGCGGTGGCGACCCACCAGGACCTGGAACAGCGCGATCGGGTGACGACGGGGCGCTGGTCGCGCGCTGCGGACGGACTGGGCGGCTAGCCACAGTTAGGCTAGCCACGGTGAAAAGCGGTCGTCAGGTGTGTGCAGACGGCGCGCTCTGTCCCGGGCCAGGCGCAGGGGGCAGTCCGTTCCGGGCGGCGACCGCGCCTGCCTGGCGGCGCCTGCGGGCGTCTTGGATCAGTTGCACCAGGCCTTCGTGTCCCGCCGTGCACCTGGCCCTGGTCGATCGCGTGGGTGCGCCCGGCGTGGGTGTGCCAGCTGCCGATACACTAGTGGTTTCCCGCAGGACCGACGCATGCGCACGCTCTATCCCGAGATCACGCCGTACGACCACGGCACCCTCCAGGTCGACGACCGCCACACCCTGTATTTCGAGCAGTGCGGCAATCCGCAGGGCAAGCCGGTGGTGATGCTGCATGGCGGCCCCGGGGGCGGTTGCAACGACAAGATGCGGCGCTTCCATGACCCGGCCAAGTACCGCATCGTGCTGTTCGATCAGCGTGGCGCAGGCCGCTCCACCCCGCATGCCGATCTGGTGAACAACACCACCTGGGACCTGGTCGCCGATATCGAACGCTTGCGCACGCACCTGGGCATCGCGCGCTGGCAGGTGTTCGGCGGCAGCTGGGGCTCGACGCTGGCGCTGGCCTACGCGCAGACTCATCCGCAGCAGGTCACCGAGCTGGTGTTGCGCGGCATCTTCCTGCTGCGCCGCTTCGAGCTGGAATGGTTCTACCAGCAAGGCGCCAGCCGGCTGTTCCCGGATGCCTGGGAGCACTACATCAACGCGATTCCGCTGGTGGAGCGCGCCGATCTGATCTCTGCCTTCCATCGCCGCCTCACCAGCGACGACGAAGCCACGCGTCTGGCCGCGGCCAAGGCGTGGAGCGTATGGGAAGGCGCCACCAGCTTCCTGCATGTGGACGATGATTTCGTCACCGGGCATGAGGACGCGCACTTTGCACTGGCGTTCGCGCGCATCGAGAACCACTACTTCGTCAACGGCGGGTTCTTCGAGGTCGAAGACCAGCTGCTGCGCGACGCGCACCGCATCGCCGATATCCCCGGCGTGATCGTGCAGGGGCGTTACGACGTGGTGTGCCCGATGCAAAGCGCCTGGGATCTGCACAAGGCCTGGCCGAAGGCGCAGCTGCAGGTCAGCCCGGCCGCCGGTCATTCGGCATTCGAGCCGGAAAACGTCGATGCGCTGGTGCGCGCGACCGATGGGTTTGCCTGAGCGCAACCGGCGCAACCGGGAGCGTGCACGGGAAGCTGCAGCAGCGCTCGCGCGCCAGCGGTAGGAGCCCACCCGGGCGCGACGTAGGATAACGGGACGGCCTGTCGCGCCCGGGTGCGCTCCTACGAGGCAACCGTCGTCACCGAGGCTGCGGATCAGCGCGGCCGCCGCATGCCCCGTAGGAGCGCGCCTGCGCGCGATGAGGCGTTACCGATGACGCCCCATCGCGCGCAAGCGCTCCTACGGTGACTGCCGGTTTCAGGGCGGCAGCAATGCCTGTGCCAGTGGCGGCAGGATGCGTGCCAGTCGCCGTGCCCAGGCCTGCTGGCCGGTCGCGTCAGCGATCAGGTCCTGGCGGATCTCCAGCTCCACATGCAGCAGTCTGCGGCCTTCGCCGTAGACCGGAATCGCGTAGTCGCTGCTGTCGCTGACCGCATACGGCTGGTTGTCGCCGACCACCAGATCCGGCTCCTCGCGCAAGGCCTGCAGCAGGCGGTGTGCCAGCCGGGTGTCGCGGTTGTACAGCACGCCGGCATGCCAGGGCCGCGCATTGCCGGCCATGATCGGTGTGAAGCTGTGCATCGACACCAGCACGGTCGGTTGCCTGCGCTGTGCACGCGCATCCAGCTCCGCCGCGATGCGCGCATGGTACGGCGCAAAGATCTCGTCGATGCGTTGCTGCCGCGCGTCGGCCGACAGCTGCAGGTTGCCGGGAATCGGGGTGCCGTCGCTGACCTCGGGCATCAGCGTGGTCGAACCGTGCGGGCGATTGCAGTCGATCACCAGGCGCGAATAGGTCTGCGTGATGGCGATGGCATCCAGCGCATCGGCCAGCAGGCGGGTGACCCCGGCAATGCCGATATCCCAGCCGATATGGCGGTCCAGCGCATGCTGCGGCAGGCCGAGATTGGCCAGCCGCGCCGGCACGCGTTGACCGGCGTGGTCGGCGATCAACAGCCACGGCGAGGCGGCCTGCGGGTTGTGCACGCTGAAGGCTGCCGGATCGTCGGCGCCCAGCAGGCGGTCAGCGGTCGCTTCAGCCACGCGGGGTGCCGTCCAGTGCGTGATCGACCAGATACAGCCCGGCCCACAGCTTGGGATCCATCTGGTAGCCCTCGGCCATCTTCTGCACCAGCCAGGCGCCGACCTGCGCGCGCGGGATCTCGTGCACGGTGATGTCCTCGCTGGCATCGCCGCCGCCCGCGCCGACCTTGCGCAGGCCGGTGGCGCGCACGAAGGCGATCTTCTCGCTGCTGGCGCCGGCCGAGGTGGGGCCGATCATCAGCACTTCGGCGTGCTCGGCGGTCCAGCCGGTTTCTTCTTCCAGCTCGCGAATGGCCGACAGCTCGATCGACTCGTCGGCATGCACGTCGCCGACCAGGCCGGCCGGCATTTCGATGGTGCGTGCCTGCAGCGGCACGCGGAACTGCTCGACGAACAACATCGCATCGTCCGGGGTCACCGCCACGATGATCGCGGCCAGGCCGCCGGCATGCACGCGCTCGGAATATTCCCAGGTGCCGCGCACGACCATGCGCTGGTACTTGCCTTCGTAGACCACGGTGGGCGGGGTATCGTGTCGGTTCATGGATGCAGACCTTGTTCCAGGGAAACGGGAGTGCGCGGTGCCGGCGCGCCACTGCACGCGGCCAGCAACCGGCGCCGGGTGAGCGGGCCAAAGCGCAGGCTCTCGCACAATCCGCCCAGCATGTCCGTATCGGCTTGCGCGCGCGTGAAACCGGCAGCGGTCAGCGCCAATGGCGCGTCGAGGGCGATGGTGGTGAGCTGGCGCCACAGCAATGCGTGTTCGCGTTGCTCGCGCAGGCGCGCGGCCATCTGCGCCGCGCCGCGCAGGCGCAGGAACGGAATCTCGTCGATGCGTTCCAGCAACGCATCCAGGCTGCCGAAATGCGACAGCAGGACCGCCGCCGATTTGGCACCGATGCCGGTGACGCCGGGAATGTTGTCGATCGCATCGCCGCACAGCGCCAGGTAGTCGGCGATCTGGTGCGCATGCACGCCGTGGCGCGCCTTGACCCCATCCATGCCCCAGCGCAGGTTGCGCGCGTAATCCCACTGTTCGTCGTGCTCGAGCAGCAGCTGCGACAGGTCCTTGTCGGCCGATACGATCACCCCGCGCAGGCCGTGCGCACGCACGCTGTGCAAGGCACTGCCGATCAGATCGTCGGCCTCGTAATCGCGGTGCGCCAGCACGCTCAGGCCCAGCGCGGCGCACAGCGCCTTGCAGTGCGCGAACTGGCGCCGCAAGGCATCCGGTGCCGGGGTGCGATTGCCCTTGTAGGCCGGGTAGATCGCATGCCGAAAACAGCTGTCCAGCGCCTCGTCGAAGGCGATGGTGATGTGCGCGGGATCCTCGCGCTCGAGCAGGTCGAGCAGGAAACGGGCAAAGCCGTGCACGGCATTGGTCGGCCAGCCCTGCGCATCCTGGAATTCATCCGGGATCGAATGCCAGGCGCGGAACACGTACAGGCTGGCATCGACCAGATACAGCGGGGGCGGGCGAGTGACCGCCAGGGGCGCGCCCGCAAGCGTGGGGGTGTGCGTGGTCACGGGGCCCAGTCGCGCAGCAGCGCACGCGGGTCCGGGCGCTCGCGCTCGGGCACCTGCATGCGCGGGGTGCCGATATGGATGAAACCGGCGATGCGCTCGTTCTGCTCCAGGCCCAGGTAGCCGGTCACCGCCGGGTCGTAGGCCATCCATGCGGTCAGCCACTGCGCGCCGAAGCCATGCGCCTGCGCGGCCTGCAGCAGCGCGAAACACACGCAGCCGGCGGTGAGCAGCTGTTCCTGCTCGGGCACCTTGTGCCCGGGGCGCAGCGCGGCGATCACCACGACCACCAGCGGCGCATCATTGAAACGGTTGCGGTCTTTTTCCACTGCTGCGGGCGGCGCCAGCGGGTCGGCGGCCTGGGTGCGCTCGGCCAGGAAATCGCCCAGTGCCTGGCGTGCGTCACCGCTGATGCGCAGAAAGCGGAACGGCACCAGCTTGCCGTGGTCGGGCACGCGCACTGCCGAGGCGAGCATGCGCAGCAAGGTATCGTCATCCGGGCCGGGTTCGCCCAGCTGTTTGGATGGGACCGAGCGGCGCGCGTCCAGCGCCTGGAGCGAATACGGTGCGTGCATAATTTCGGGTCGAGGCGAGGATGCGGGCAAGTATAGACGGGCCCTTCCCAACGTCCGCCGCATCATGGGCGGCGGGCCGAGGTCGGCCCGGTCGTGAATCCCTTCCGTGTTCGTCCTGTGCGCTGCCCGATGACCCAGTTCGTGTCCACCCCCGTGCTTCCCAGCCGCAACCCGCAGCTGCTCGATCAGGTACGCGAGATCGTGCTGGTGCCGCTGGCCGATGCCTTTGTCCAATTCCAGGATGCATTGGCCGAGGCACTGTTCCGGCTGGCGGCCGATGCCGGCACGGCCCAGAACGACTTCCTAGAAGCCATCCAGGCGGTGCGGCAGCAGCGCGAGCCGATCACTGCGCGTTTTCGCGGGCATCTGGCCAAGGCCTGGCAGGGGCTGGAAGCCGGGCGGCCGTTGTCGGCCGATCGCAGCCTGGGGCGCGGTGCGGCCGGGCTGACCCTGCTGCCCGAGCAGGATCTGGAGGTGCGCCTGGCGGTGCGCAATCTGGCCGGCGCGCTGCAGCACCAGTGGCGCCCGGAGCTGATGCGGCTCAATCGCTATCTCGGCTTCATTGCCGGCGGGCTGCGTATCGACGGCGACAGCAATCCGTTCGGGCCGGAGCATCTGGGCGTGGCCCTGTACGAGGCCTTTCAGGGAGTGCCGCTGGCGCCGAAGGCGCATTTGGCGGTGATCAAGGTCTGCGAGCAGCACCTGATGGAGCGCATCGGCCAGCGCTATGGCGCGCTGGAACAGGCGCTGGTGCAAGTGGCGCGCTTGCGCGAGCTGCCGCAGCCACGCAGCCGGCGGCGTGGCATTCCGCGCCAGGACGACGGCGCAGGCGCGCAGGCCGCCGAGACGCCGGACTGGATTGCGCGCTTCTTTGCCGGCTGGTCGGGCGGGCAGGGCGCGTTGGCCGGCGGCGGGGCGATCGACGTGCATCTGCGCAGCGGCCGCGCGCTGCTGCCGGCGGGCCTGCACCAGTTGCTGCAGCATGCACGCCGCCAGCGCGAACCCGATGCGGATATCGATACGCCCGGCTTTGCCGCGCGGCGTCTGCTGTCGCCGCGCGAGGTGGTCTCGGCGCTGTCGCTGCTGCAGACCATGCCTGCGGCCGGTTTCGACGCCATCGACGGTGCCGGCCTGGGCCTGGCGCGTGGCCTGCGGCAGCAGGTCAGGCGTGCCGCTGCCGCGCTTGGCGTGGATCCGGCCACCACCTGCCTGAACCCCGACGACGACGACGCGCTGGATCTGGTGGCCCTGCTGTTCACCGCGATCCTGGTGCAAAGCCATCTGTCCGATGCGCAGCGCAGTGTGCTCGGCCAGTTGCTGGTGCCGATGGCCAAGCTGGCGATGCTGGACGGCCTCCTGTTCGTGCGCGATGGCCACCCGGCGCGTCGCCTGCTCAACCTGTTGGTGGAGGCCTGCGACGGCAATGCCGGCGAAACCGCGGCAGAACAGGCCTTGTTCGGCCAGGTGCAGGCGGTGGTCGATACGCTCGTGCGCGATTTCGACGAGCATCCGGGGGTGTTTCTGACGCTGGAAGCCGAGTTCGGTGCCAGTTACGCGCACTACCGCCGTCGGGTGGAGATCGCCGAGCGCCGTGCCAACGAATTGCAGCACGCCGAAGAGCGCCGCGAACGCGCACGCAGCACCGCCGCGCAGGCGCTGGCCGAACGCCTGGCGCGTGGGCCGCTGCCGCCGCTGGTGGCGCATTTTCTCGGCCGCGTCTGGCAGCCGTATGTGCAACAGGCGGCGTTGCGCGGCGACGGCGGCGGCCCGGCGCTGGAGGCCGCGGTGGCCCTGGGCGATGCGGTACTGGCGCAACTGACGGCTGCCCCTGGCGACACGGCGCTGGAGGCGCAGCGCGCGCAGCTGGTGCAGGCCTTCACCCTGGCCGGGCTGGCGCCATGCGAGGCCGGGCGGGCCGTGCAGGAGTTGCAGCATGCGCTGGTGTCCACGCCCCCGATCGCGGTGACCGGGCCGCCCGATCCGGTCCTGCGCGCGCCAACCCTGGCCGCGCTGCTCCCGAGCCCCGCTCCGGCCGACCCGGTCGACGCGCCGCTGACCCCGATGCTGGACGCCAGCGCGCAGGTGGCATTCGATCGCGTCACCGCCGATTTCTTCCGTGCCATGCCAGTCGGCACCTGCCTGGACTTCATCGACCGGCAGGGCCGTGCGCAGGCCGGCAAGCTGTCGTGGATCAGCCCGATTTCCAGGCGGCTGATGTTCGTCAACCGGCGCGGCGGGCGGTTGTGCGTGTCCTGGCCGGAGGAGCTGGCGATGATGGCGCGGTTGGACCGGCTGCGCCTGCATCGCGACGACGATGCGTTCTACGGCGCGATGCAGGACGTGGTGGATGCGCTGGAGCGGCCGTACAGGCTGGAGGCTTAACCCCCGCAGGCGATGAACGCGCGTGGGCAAGCGCCACCGCAACGATGCAGCTAGGATGTTGGCTTGACACGCAAACCTTGGGCGGTCACGAGTAAAGTGCGAACGGTGTCACACTTAACAAACGAGCGAAACGCCTACCATGCGGTGGCGGAATTTGGGGCCGCGTCTGCTGTTTCTCGTTTGAATATTTTCACGCCTGCAGGGGCGGGGAGCCTTTGCGCATGACTTTTCAGCCCAGTCCGTCGGGACATCCGGGCCGTGACCAACGCTTGCTCGAACAGGCGCACGCCGTGTTCGTGCCCCCACTCGCGCAGGTGTTCGCAGCTGCCGTCGCACACTTCGACGATGTGCTGTTCGATCGCGCCGAGTCCGCCGGCGCATCGCAGCTGCTGTTTCTCGATGGCATGCGCGAGTTGCGCCGCAAGCGCGACGAGGTGACCACGCAGTTCCGCCAGCAGCTGGACGACGGCTGGCAGGCGTTGCTGCTGGGCGAGCCCTTGTCGGCCGAGGTGGTCCTGGCAGGGGACATCGGCACCGGCCCGCTGAGCCTGGTGCCCGAACACGTGCTCGAGTCGCGGCTGGCGGTGCGCAATCTGGCCACCGTGCTGCTGCGCGACTTCAAGCAGGTGCTGGCGCGGGTGGACCGCCGCCTGGGCTGGATTGCCGGCGGCCTGGAGCTGGTGGCCGATACCAATCCGCTGGGTCCGGAACATCTGGGCGTGGCGATCCACGAAGCCTTCGCCACGTGCGACCTGGCGCCGGAAGTGCGCCTGGTGCTGATCAAGCTGTGCGAGCGCGACCTGGCCGAGTCGATCGGCAAGCTGTATGCGCGTCTGGACGAGACGCTGGCCAAGGCCGGCGTCATGCCGGAGATCTCCCAGCCCAAGCGTCCGCCGCCGCGCGCGCAGCCCCGGGGCGAGACGCCCGAAGAGCGCGTCCAGGCCGAGGCCCAGGGCGCTGCTGCGCAGATGGGCGGCGACGATCTCAATGACCAGTACGCACCGGCCTGGGCCAACCGTTTTCTGGACCGCTGGGCGCATAGCCGCGGCCGCATGCAGGCTGCCGCCCAGCGTGGCCAGGCCGACGGAGGCGGTGCGGGCGGCATGGACGGTGGCGAGGCCGATCATCCCGGCGGGAGCCAGGGCATGCTGCTGGAAGCGCTGCACGAACTGCTGCAGCAGACCCGCAGCGTGCGCGACAACGCCGCCTCTGCCGCCTCGGTGGCGGTGGGCCAGCAACGCCCGCTGAGCCAGCGCGAAATGATGTCGGTGCTGTCGCTGCTGCAGGCCACGCCGAGCGCGACGCTGCAGGCGGCCATCGGCGACGACACCGAATCGCTGGCCCAGCGGCTGAAGAACGAAGTGCTGTCCAGCGCCACCCGGCTGGGCGTGGATCCAGCCACCGCGCGCCTGGACCCGATGGACGAGGATGCGATCGATCTGGTCGGCATGCTGTTCGACGTGATGCTGGACGAACGCGACCTGGAAAACCGCTCGCGCGAAATGATCGGCCGCCTGGTGGTGCCCTTCGTCAAGGTCGCGCTGCTGGACCGCAAGATGTTCGTGCAGAAGACCCATCCCGCGCGGCGCCTGCTCAACTCGCTGGCCGAGGCCTGCGAAGGCAACAACGGCGACAGCGCCGCCGAGCGCGTGCTGATGGGCAAGGTCGAGGAAATCGTCGACCGCCTGGTGGCCGAGTTCAACGAGAACCTGGCGATCTTCATGACCCTGGAAGAGGAATTCCGCGATTTCCTGTCCCAGCACCGGCGCCGGGTGGAGATCGCCGAGCGCCGCGCCACCGAAACTCAGCGTGGCCAGGAAAAGCTCGAGCTGGCGCGCAGCCGCGCGCTGTCGGAACTGGAACAGCGCACCCAGGCCGGCACGCCACTGCCCAGGGCGGTGGAGGATTTCCTGCGTCAGCCGTGGCTGCACCACCTGACCATGGCGATCCTGCGCGACGGCGACGAAGGTCCCGGCACCCTCGAGGCCCTCGCCCTGGCCGACGGCGTGCTCGAAGAACTGGCCGAGGCACGTCGCCACATCGTCGGCAAGCCGTGGCTGCAGGTCTGGCAGCCGGCCCTGCATCGCGTGTTCGCCAGCATCGGCCTGCACGGTGATGCGGTGGTGGTGGCGATCAGCGCGCTGCACGACACCCTGCAGGCGATCGCCGAAGCGCGTCCGGAGCTGGAAAAGGCCTTGCCGGAGCTGCCGCAGGTCAATCTGCCGCCGCCGGCTGCCGAAAGCGTCAGCGTGGTGCTCGGCGCCGAAGCGGTGGCGCAGAGCATCGACAGCGCCGATGCCGAGCGTTTTCGCGCGATGGATATCGGCACCTGGCTGGATTTCGTCGACAAGGACGGCAAGGTGCAGGCGGGCAAGCTGTCGTGGGTGAGTCCGATCTCGCAGCGGCTGCTGTTCGTCAATCGCCGCGGCGTGCGCTTCTGCGTCGCCTCGCCGGAGGAACTGGCGGTGATGGTGCGCCTGGGCCGGCTGCGCGAACACATCAACGATGGCGCGTTCGACAGCGCGATGCAGGGCGTGATCGATCGGCTGGATCCGCTGCATAACAGCACGGTGCACTGACCGGCAGTCATCGCGTTGCTGCGTCGTTGTGGTTGATCAGCACAGGGCCGTACGATTGCGATGCAGCGCACCGCAATCGGCGCAAGCGAGGCCTCGTCCAGCATGTGTGCCGGTGGCCTCGCACCACCGCAGCACGCGCCTGCGGCACAACGCGCGTGTAGTTACCGCGCTGCCGGGCCGATGAACTCCAGCGCCCGCGCCATTACCGAAGCGTGATCGACCAGGCGGTTATGGCCCAGGCCCTCGGTACTGAACAGCTGCGCGCCCGGCCACAATGCGGCAAAGCGCGCGCCTTCCTCCCACGGCGTCTCGCGGTCGCGGCGGTCATGGATGACCAGCGCCGGGCGATCGAACTGTGGCAGGTGCAGGCTCGCGTCGAGATCGGCAAAACGCAGGCCGGTGAGCTGGCACAGCCAGTTTTCGAATGGCGCAAACGCGGCGGGTGCGATCCCCGAGGCACGAAACTGGCGGTGCGCACTGGCGCTGGGTTCGACCAGTGGCGCGATCAGCACGTAGCGCTCGGGCCGCCATGCCGGGTCGTTGGCAAACACCGCCGCTGCCGCGCCGATCGAGTGCCCGATGAAGGCGGCAGGGCGGCCGAAACGGCTGCCGATCTGGCGCAGGACCTGCACGAAATGCGGCATGTTGCTGATCTGTCCGCCGCTCAGGCCATGCGCGGCCTGATCGAACGCCAGCACCGCGTAGCCGAGTGCGCGCAGCTGCGGCACCCATGCAGCAAAACGCAGCCCGTAACTGGACCAGCCATGCGACAGCAGCACATACGGCTGCTGGCTCAGCTCGCCCCACTGGTACACCGTAATGTCGAACCCGTCGATGTGCAGCGTCTGGCGTTGCACGTCGGTCAAGGTTGCCGCGAGGGCGGCCGCCTGCTGCCGCCCTGCACGCGCAGGTGTCACGAAACGGCGCGCCAGATAGCGCCCGGTCGGGCCAGGGGCCAGGCGGCTGGCGCCGGCCAGCACACCGCGAAGCATCCGGAGACGCAGTTTGGCGATGGACGCGCTCATGCGAAGGATCCTTGTGGAGGAAGAGGCGCTGTATCTTGCTGGTGACAAGATGGGCGAGTTTGCAGTTGGATCTTGTCATCGTCAAGATGATCTGCTCCACTGGAATCCCGAAAAACGAAGCCGCCATGTCGCGCACCGATGCGTCTGCTGCCTATCATCACGGCGACCTGCCGGCCACGCTGCGGCGCGCCGGCTGGGAGCTGCTGAGCGAATCCGGCGTGCGTGGGTTGAGCTTGCGCGAATGCGCGCGGCGCGCCGGCGTCTCGCACGCGGCTCCGGCGCATCACTTCGGTTCGCTGGACGGATTGCTCGCGGAGCTGGCGGCCGACGGCTACGAACGCATGCTCGCCTGCATTTGTGCCGCCCAGCAGGCACTGGCAGACCCCTTGCTCGGCTGTGGCCTGGGGTATGTGCGGTTTGCGCTGGACTACCCGCAGCAGTTTCGGCTGATGCTGGGGCTGGAGGTGAGCCCGCGCAGCCTGCCGCGGCTCGTGCAGGCCAGCGATGCGGCGATGGCGAGCCTGCGCGAGACAGTGCGGACGCAGTGGATCGCCCGTCACGGCCATGCCCCGGCCACGGACGTGCTGCAGCAACGCACGCTGCTGGCCTGGAGCGCGGTGCATGGCTATGCCTCGCTTGCGATCGACCGCAAGCACACGGCCTTGCTGGCCTTCGCACCGGAGGTGGTGTTTGCGCCGTTGCTGCACGCCGTGCTCGAACCCTGAAACACGGGCCGGACCTGCTCGGGCATGGTCTGGCTGGCCGCTTGCCGGTCCGCACGCCCGGCGGCGGTGCGTGGCTCTGCTAGCATCGCCGCCACTGGAGCGCGAGACCGGAGCAACCCATGGCTGTGCAGGTGCTGGTGCTGAAAGAACGGGCGGCCGGCGAGCGCCGCGTGGCGGCAACGCCGGAAACGATCAGGAAACTGGTCGCGCTTGGCGCCAGCGTGTGGATCGAGCCGGACGCCGGACGCGCCAGCAGCATGGACGATGCGGCCTACCAACAGGCCGGCGCGCAACTGGCCGGCGCACACACACTGGGACAGGCCGACGTGGTGCTGTGCGTGCAGGGACCGCCGATCGATGTCCTGCTGCAGTGCAAGCCGCACACGGTGCTGATCGGCATGCTTTCGCCCGATGCCGACCCTGCCCGCGCGCAGGCCTTTTCCGGGCATGAATTGATCGCATTCCCGCTGGAGCGGCTGCCGCGCACCACGCGTGCGCAATCGATGGACGTCTTGAGTTCGCAGGCCGGCATGGCGGGCTACAAGGCGATGCTGATCGCCGCACAGCTGGCGCCACGCTTCTTTCCGATGCTGACCACGGCCGCCGGCACCATGCGCCCGTGCAAGGTGCTGGTGATCGGTGCGGGCGTGGCCGGGCTGCAGGCGATCGCCACTGCCAAACGGCTGGGCGCGCAGGTCGAAGGCTTCGATGTGCGCCCGGAAACGCGCGAACAGATCGCCTCGCTGGGCGCGCGCTTCCTGGACCTTGGCGTGAGCGCGGCCGGCGAGGGCGGTTATGCGCGCCAGCTCACCGACGACGAACGCGCCGAACAGCAACGCCGGCTGGCCGAACACCTCAAGGGCGTGGACGTGGTGGTCTGCACCGCCGCCGTGCCCGGCCGGCCGGCGCCGAAGATCCTGAGCATGCAGATGCTGCAAGGCATGCGCGCCGGTAGCGTGATCGTCGATCTGGCCGCGGAGACCGGTGGCAATTGCGCCGCCACCCGGCCGGGCGAAACGTATGAGCTCGACGGCGTGGTGATCGCCGGCCCGCTCGATCTGCCCAGCCAGGGCGCGGTGCACGCCAGCGAGATGTTCGCGCGCAACGTCTACGCCTTCGCCGCATTGCTGATCAAGGATGGCGCGCTGTCGTTCGATTGGGACGACGAACTGCTGGCCAAGACACGCTGGTCGGCGACAGCGACTGCATAGCTCCGCCGCGTCCATGCGCCTTGCGCATTGGCGTTTCCGGGTAGGAGCGCGCTGGCGCGCGATGGAGCGTTACCGATGAAGCTCCATCGCGCGCCAACGCGCTCCTACAGTGGCCGCACGCACGTCCACCTGGGACCGGGATGCACCCGTGCGATGGCGTGCTGCGCTCGCCGCGGCGACGCTGCCGTCAATCGTCGGTTGGCGGATGCTCGCGCAACCAGGTGCTGCGCTCGGCCGGGCTCATCTTCTGCCAGCGTTGCTGCAGCTCGTTGCGTTGTTGCTGGTTGAGCGTGCGCATGCGGTCGAACAAGGCCTTGGCCTCGCGACGCTGCTCGGGGCTCATGTTGCGGAAGCGGTCCATGCCGGCCTTGGCCTGCTTGCGCTGCTCCGGGGTCATGTCCAGCCAGCGGCGCGCGTGGCGATACATGCGCGGACGTTCTTCCGGCACATCGTTCCAGCGCTCGCGCAGCGCATCGATCAGCACCTGACGCTGTTGCGGGGTGAGCTTGTCCCACTCGGGCATCGGCGTCTCTGCCGCGCGCGGTCCGGGTCCTCGCGGGCCGGGGCCATCCGGCGGTGGCGGTCCCGGCGGTCCGGGGGAATGGGCCTGGGCCAGCAAGGAGGCGCAGGGCGCCGCGCACAGCAGCAGGGTCAACAACAGGCGGGTGGTGCGGGTCATCATGCTTATTCCATGGCCAGGGCGGTGTCGGACCCCAGCCAGACGTACAGGTCCGGATTCTGGGTCAGCATGTCGTCGGTATCGGTGGTGGCGCCGGCCATTGCCTGGGTCGGGGTGGAGGCAGGCGAGGCGGTCTCGCCCGGACGCAGTTGCAGGCCGATGCCGACCGCCAGCAGCCCCGAACACGCGGTCGCCAGCAACCAGTAACCGCGTCGGGCACGCGTGGGAGCGGCCGCATGACGGGCTTGGCGCAGGCGCGCCAGGGTCTGCGGCGGCAGCCTGGTGAGGGCGGTGGCATGCAGCTTGCGCAATTGCGCATCCAGCTGGGCCGGGTCGTGGGAGCGATTCACAGGAAATCCTCGAACTGTGTTTGCAACGCGTCGCGCGCACGCGACAGGTGGGTTTTGACCGAGCCTTCCGAGCAGCCCATCGCCTTGGCGGTGGTGGCCACGTCCAGGTCTTCCAGCACCCGCAGCGTGAACGCTTCGCGCTGGCGCGCCGGCAGGCTGCGCAAGGCCTCGACCAGCCGTTGGTAGGCCTGTTGATGCTGGTGTTCGTCCACCGGCCCGGTGCCGGGGTCGGCCCAGTCGATGGTGCCTTCGTCGTCGGCGCGCTCGGCCGGTGCCCAGAACTTCAGGCGGAAGCTGCGCCGCCGCTGCAGGTCGATGATGCGGGTGCGCAGGATGCTCCAGAACAGCGGCGTCCATTCGGCGGCCGGGCGCTCGCGGTAGCCGAGCAGCTTCACCATGGCGTCCTGCACCGCGTCCAGCGCATCCTCGCGGTGACGCAGGCCGGCCTCGGCAAAGCGGAACGCACGCGGGCCGATGCCGGCCAGGAAGGCGTCCAGCGAAACCGGCGCGGTGGCGGCCGGTGCGGCAGGTTGCGGATCGAAAGGGGTTCCCACCAGCACAGCGTAGCTTCCGCGGAGACGATACGACGTCAACGGGCGAGCGCCGATTCGGTTGACACGCGCCCAGGCAGGCATGGCGTGGGTATGATCGGCGGGCCACACCGGCCAGTGGAGCGAGCGACGATGAGCGACGGATTCGTAGCGCTGTACATCTTCATGCTGGCGGCCATCGCCGGCCACGTGATCATCTCGCGGGTGCCGGTGATCCTGCATACCCCGCTGATGTCCGGTTCCAACTTCATCCATGGCATCGTGCTGATCGGCGCGATGGTGGTGCTCGGGCATGCCGACACCACGCTGGAAAAGGCGCTGGGATTTGTCGCGGTGATGCTGGGTGCGGGCAATGCGGCCGGCGGTTACGTGGTGACCGAGCGGATGCTGGACATGTTCAGGCCCAGCAGGAAGCCGCCGGGCGGGGACGCGCCATGAACGTCTCCACCGCCGCGTTGCTGGCATGGCTGGTGAAGTCCAGCTATCTGGTCGCGGCGACCCTGTTCCTGCTCGGGCTGCAACGCATGGCCTCGCCGCTGACCGCGCGCAGCGGCATCCGCTGGGCCGGGCTGGGCATGCTGATCGCCACGGTGGCGACGTTCTTCCTGCCCGAACTGCATAACGTGCCGCTGATCCTGGCCGCGCTGGCGATCGGCACCGGGGTGGCGTGGTGGTCGGCCAGGAAGGTCGCCATCACCGACATGCCGCAGATGGTGGCCTTGTACAACGGCATGGGCGGCGGCTCGGCGGCGGCGATCGGGGCAGTGGAGTTGCTGCGCTTTGCCTTCTTCGCCAACCGCGACACCACCCACTGGAGCGCACAGGCCATCGCCGACCTGGCGGCGCGGCGGCCGGATACCACCACCGTGGTGCTGGCGGTGGTGGGCTCGGCGATCGGCGCGGTGTCGCTGTCCGGCTCGATCGTGGCCTGGGCCAAGTTGGATGGCCGGCTCGACCGCCGGGTGACCTTTGCGGGCCAGCAGGCGGTCAATCTGCTGGTGGCACTGGCGGTGCTGGTGCTCGGCATCTGGGCGGCCAGCAGTCTGCAGCCACTGGCGATCGTCGCCTTCTTCGTGGTGGCGCTGGCGCTGGGCGTGCTGATGACGCTGCCGATCGGCGGCGCCGACATGCCGGTGGTGATCTCGCTGTACAACGCCTTCACCGGCCTGGCGGTGGCGTTCGAGGGCTACGTGCTGGGCAACGAGGCGCTGATCATCGCCGGCATGATGGTCGGCGCGGCCGGTATCCTGCTGACCCGCTTGATGGCCAAGGCGATGAACCGGCCGATCAGCGGCGTGCTGTTTTCCAACTTCGGTGGCGGCGGCCAGGCGCAGGAGATCGGCGGTGCTCAGAAGCCGATCGAGGCCGGCGACGTGGCGGCGATGATGGCGTTCGCCGAGCGGGTGGTGATCGTGCCCGGCTACGGCATGGCGGTGGCGCAGGCGCAGCACAAGATCTGGGAGCTGGCGCAGCGGTTGATCGCGCGCGGGGTCAAGGTGAAGTTCGCGATCCACCCGGTCGCCGGGCGCATGCCCGGGCACATGAACGTGCTGCTGGCCGAAGCCGGCGTGCCCTACGACCTGATCGCCGACATGGACGACATCAACCCCGAGTTCGCCAGCACCGATGTGTCGCTGGTGATCGGCGCCAACGACGTGGTCAACCCGGTGGCCAGGACCGACCCGGCCAGTCCGATCTATGGCATGCCGATCCTGGACGTGGTCAATTCGAGGAACACGGTGGTGATCAAGCGCGGCAAGGGCACCGGCTTTGCCGGCATCGAAAACGCGCTGTTCTACGCCGACAACACCCGCATGCTGTACGGCGATGGCGCGGAAGCGGCCGGTGCGCTGGTCAGCGAGCTGAAGGCGCTGGACGGGGGCGGGCACTGAGGCCTCGTGCGACGGATCAGGTGAATGCGTCTGTGACGTCATGCGTGGAAGCGGCGCCGTCCTCAGCACCTGGGCCCGTGTAGCGGAGCTGCAGGACAGCCGGGCCAAGTCGAACTCTTCGCCGTGTCCAGCCAGTCCCGAGCAGGACGCGGAACTTTCAGAAAAACACCGGGCTCTCAAGTCGCAGCGGTGTTTTTGCAGATAGTCAAAAGCCTGGCTAGTGAGGGCGCGGCGCCCTCACCGCTCGCGGGACACGACGTGAACACATCCATGGGGGGCTCGGTGGCGGCATCCATGCCGTCATACGGTCCGGCAACCGGCAAGCACACCGCACCAGGCAGTTGGCCGGCCCTTGTTTGAAAAGCTGTCTGTAGTGCGGTGTGCATCAGACGTGCAACCGATGCTTCATGATCGAACTGGACGCATCCAGCACCGCTCTTGCCATGCACACCGACCATCTCGACTGGTCCTTGCCCGCTCACCGTCGCGGGACCCTGAGCGGCATGGATGCCGCGCCGGAGCCTACAGGGACGTACTTGCGGCGTGTCCCGCGATGGTGGGCGGGCAAGGGCCCCACAGCCAGGTAAAGAGCTCCGCAGCCAGGTAAAGGGCCCTGTAGCCAAGTCGCACAGTTCTCCAGGCATCGCTGCGTCAGCGCAACAAAGCGCATAGCACCCAGTAGCAGTAGCGTTACCCGAAGCTGCGCGGCCGCCGCTTCAACGCATCTGTGCGCCGGCGATTGCAACAAAACGCGCCTGGCTCAGCGCGCCGTCCACCACGCCAGGACCAGTGCGGCGGCATAGCAAAGCAGGTCGAAACCGTTGTTGGCCAGCTGCAGCAGGGTCCAGGCCAGCCCGGTGCCCATCTTCTGCGCCGAGGTCCACGGATCCAGGCCCAGTGCACCACCCAGGTGCGCCGAAGCGATACCCCAGTTGGCACCGACGATGATCAGCGCGGTCGCCGCGACCGCAACGCCGGTGCGCAGCGGGCCGGCGCCCAGCGTACCCAGGCGCAGCATCCAGACGATTTCCAGGGCCGTCAGTACCGCCATCCAGCCGGCCTGGTTGCCGGCGGCAAGCGCAATCAGCATCCAGGCGATCAGGGCGGTGACGCATCCCAGCAGCAGGAGCGGGGGCCAGAGCCAGTGGGCGGTTCTGGCGGACGCGGTGGTGGGCGGCATTGGAGCTCCTGACAGTGCGCACATGATACGGCGCGCGACGTGCTTTGCGCGGTGATGGGCGCGCCGATGGAATGCAGCGTCGTCGCTGGCTCCATCCGGCAACCGGCAGCGGCCTTGCCGTGGTCGGCTAGAATGGCGGACTTGCGCGCACCCGCCGCGGCCCCATATCCAGCCCATGTATTCCCGTAGCAGCGAACCCGTCCAGTTCGAACGCGATTGCGATGCCGTCATGGTGCCGCAGGGCGATTCGGTGACCCTGCCCGCAGGCAGTTACGGCTATATCACCCAGGCGCTGGGTGGCAGCTATACCGTCTTTGTCGAAGGCAACCTGTTCCGCATTGCCGGCAAGGATGGCGATGCGATCGGCAAGGAGGCCCCGCCGGGGCTGGAACTGCCCGCCGATGCCAGCGACGAAGAGGTGGAGGCGCTGGTGTGGCAGCAGCTGCGCACCTGCTTCGACCCGGAGATCCCGTTCAACATCGTCGATCTGGGCCTGGTCTACGAGGCGGTGGTCAGCCATCGCGAGGAAGACGATCAGCGCCGGGTGGACGTCAAGATGACCCTCACCGCCCCCGGTTGCGGCATGGGCGAGATCCTGGTCGACGACGTGCGCAGCAAGGTGGAGATGATCCCGACCATTGCCGAAGCCGACGTCGAGCTGGTCTTCGACCCGCCGTGGGGCCGGCATATGATGTCCGAAGCAGCCCGTCTCGAGACCGGCATGCTCTGATCATCAGGCGCCATGTCCAAGAGGTGGCGCCGCGTCCTTTCGCCCGCCATACAGGAATCTTCCGGTGTCCGTGTCCTTCGCTTCCACCCGTTCCCCGTCGCCGCGCAGTGCCGACGAGCTGTCCGTGATCCTGGCCGCGCCCGGCTTCGGGCTGCATTTCACCGACCATATGGTCGCCATTTCCTGGACCAACGAGCTCGGTTGGCATGACGCGCAGGTGCGCGCCTATGGCCCGCTGCAGCTGGATCCGGCCGCCTCGGTGCTGCATTACGGCCAGGAGATCTTCGAAGGCATCAAGGCCTACCGGCATGCCGACGGTTCGATCTGGACCTTCCGCCCGCAGGCCAATGGCGAGCGCCTGCAGCGCTCGGCGCGCCGGCTGGCGTTGCCGGAACTGCCGGTCGACCTGTTTGTCGAATCGCTGCGCCAGCTGGTGGCGGTGGATGCCGTTTGGGTCCCGTCGGCCCCGGAAACCAGCCTGTATTTCCGCCCGTTCATGATCGCCGACGAGGCATTCCTGGGCGTGCGTGCCGCGCACAAGGCCTCTTACTACGTCATCGCAAGCCCCGCCGGTCCGTATTTCGCCAAGGGCGTGGCGCCGGTGTCGATCTGGTTGTCCACCGAATACGCACGTGCGGCCAAGGGCGGCACCGGTGCGGCCAAGTGCGGCGGCAACTACGCCGCCTCGCTGCTGCCGCAGCAGAAGGCCTATGCACAGGGCTGCTCGCAGGTGCTGTTCCTGGACCCGGTCGAAGGCAGGTACATCGAAGAGCTGGGCGGCATGAACGTGTTCCTGGTCTACAAGGACGGCACGCTGGTGACGCCGGAATTGTCCGGCAGCATCCTGGAAGGCATCACCCGCGACAGCATCCTGCAACTGGCCCGCGACCGCGGCATGCAGGTGATCGAGCGCAAGGTCGCCATCGACGAGTGGAAGCAGGGCGTGGCGTCGGGCGAGATCACCGAGGTGTTCGCCTGCGGCACCGCCGCCGTGGTCACCCCGATCGGCGAGCTGAAGGGCGATGGCTTTGCCGTCGGCGATCTGTCCGCCCCGGCTGGCGAGGTGACCATGTCGCTGCGCCAGGAGCTGACCGATATCCAATATGGGCGCGTCCCGGATCGCCACGGTTGGTTGGTGCGTCTGTCCTGAGCCAACGCATCGCGTCAAAAAAGGCCTCTGCGCAGTCGCGCAGGGGCCTTTTTTTTGGGCGCAGCGCAGCAGGGGCGTGGCTATGCATGTCCGAACATGTCTTCAACTGACTGAACGGTGCCGTACGGTGTCACAAATCTGATATTTGATTTGTAGAAAGTGCTAACTTCTTATTGTCCAGTCTGGTTGTAGTGCGGTAGGTTCGCTGAACGGATCGATAACAGGGGGTCGATCCGGGACCTCGGTGCTGACCTATGGAAGGCGGCACCGGCTACCACCGCCACGGCGGTGCTCTTTGATCTAGAAGGGAATTCGATGTCGAACGAGTCTTTCCGCAAGTGCCCCCGCGCACTCACCATCCTGAGCGCGGCTGCGCTGACCTCATTGCTGCTGGCGACCCCGGCCTTTGCCGGTGAGGTCTATCTGGATGGCCTGGCCACCGCCCAGACCCACCAGAAATTCATCGTGACCTACAAGGACGGCAGCACCGCGCTGGCCAGTCCCACCGCGTTGAGCACGTCGCTGCGCACCGCCGCGCGCGCTGTTCCGGCCAAGGCCGGCAAGGCGCTGGGCCTGAACTCGGTGCGCCGCCTGGCGCTGGGACCGGAGCTGGTCAGGACCGACCGCGCACTCGACCGCGCCGAAGCCGAAACCCTGATGCGCCAGCTGGCATCCGACCCCAACGTGCAGAGCGTGGAGGTGGATCAGATCCTGCACGCCACGCTGACCCCGAACGACACCCGCCTGTCCGAGCAGTGGGCCTTCGGCACCACCAACGCCGGCCTCAATATCCGCCCGGCCTGGGACAAGGCCACCGGCGCCAATGTGGTGGTGGCCGTGATCGATACCGGCATCACCACCCATGCCGATCTCAACGCCAACATCCTGCCGGGCTACGACTTCATCAGCGATGCCACCACCGCGCGCGACGGCAATGGACGCGACAGCAATCCCGCCGACGAAGGCGACTGGTACGCCGCCAACGAGTGCGGCACCGGCATTCCCGCCGCCACTTCCAGCTGGCATGGCACCCATGTGGCCGGCACAGTGGCCGCGGTGACCAACAACACCACCGGCGTGGCGGGCACTGCCTACAACGCCAAGGTGGTGCCGGTGCGCGTGCTCGGCAAGTGCGGCGGTTCGCTGTCGGATATCGCCGACGCCATCGTCTGGTCGTCCGGCGGCAGCGTCAGCGGCGTGCCGGCCAATGCCAACCCGGCCGAAGTGATCAACATGTCGCTGGGCGGCGGCGGCACCTGCTCGGCCACCATGCAGAACGCGATCAGCGGTGCGGTCTCGCGCGGCACCACGGTGGTGGTGGCGGCGGGCAACGATTCCGTCAACGTGTCCGGTTCGCTGCCGGCCAACTGCGCCAACGTGATCGCAGTGGCAGCCACCACCTCGGCCGGCGCCAAGGCCAGCTATTCCAACTTCGGCACCGGGATCGACGTGTCGGCGCCGGGCTCGGCGATCCTGTCCACGCTCAACAGCGGCACCACCACGCCGGGCAGCGCCAGCTACGCCTCCTACAACGGCACCTCGATGGCGGCGCCGCACGTGGCCGGCGTGGTCGCGCTGGTGCAGTCGGTCGCGCCGAGTGCACTCACGCCGGCCGCCGTAGAAACCCTGTTGAAGAACACCGCGCGTGCGCTGCCGGGCGCCTGCTCGGGCGGCTGCGGTGCCGGCATCGTCAATGCCGATGCGGCGGTGACCGCCGCCATCAGTGGCAGCAACGGTGGCGGCGGTGGCGGCACCGGCAACACCCTGACCAACGGCACGCCGGTCACCGGACTGGGTGCGGCCACGGGTGCGGAACTGAACTACACCATCGCGGTGCCGGCCGGTAGCGGCACGCTGACCGTGGCGATCAGCGGCGGCAGCGGCGACGCAGACCTGTACGTGCGTGCCGGCAGTGCGCCGACCGACACCACCTACACCTGCCGCCCGTACCGCAGCGGCAATGCCGAGACCTGCAGCATCAGCGCGCCGTCGGGCACGTACTACGTGCGGGTCAAGGCATACAGCACGTTCTCCGGCGTGACCTTGCGCGCCAGCTACTGAGGCACGTCGGCACTGCCTGGCCATGGCCGGGCAGTGCCGATCCGGTGCCGCAGAGCGGCTTTACCCCATCAGCGACGTATCGCCCACGTCTGCCGCATCGGCAGGCGCCGGTGATGTGTTGCCGCTCGACCGGAATGGACATCGGTCAGTCGTCTCGCCGGGCGCACGCGCCCGTGCACTGCCCGACCCGATCCGCAGCACGCGGGGATGGTTCGGCCATCTCGCCGCACCTGCGGCACCCTCTCAAATAAGGAACGATCGATGTCCAATGTGTCGCAACGTCGTGCGCCCACGCGCGCGCTGGTGGTCCTGGGTGTGTCCGCGCTGACCTCGCTGCTGGCGGTGCCGGCGTTTGCCGGTCAGGTCAATCTTTCCGGCCTGGATTCGCAGCCCACCCTGGATCGCTTCATCGTCAAGTACAGGGACGGTTCCAGCGCCGCGGTGAGCCCGACCTCGATGCGTGCATCGCTCAAGTCGGTCGCCACCGCCGTGCCCGCACGCGCCGGCCGTGCGCTGGGCCTGAATCACGTGCGTCGCACCGCGCTGGGCTCGGAAGTGCTCAAGACCGACCGTGGCCTGGACCGCGCCGAGGCCGAGACGCTGATGCGCCGGATCGCCGCCGACCCGAGCGTGGAGTACGTGGAAGTCGACCAGATCATGTATCCGACGCTGACCCCCAACGACACCCGTCTGTCCGAGCAGTGGGGCTTCGGTACCACCGCCTCGAGCATCAACGTGCGTCCGGCCTGGGATACGGCCACCGGCACCGGCGTGGTGGTGGCGGTGATCGACACCGGCATCACCAGCCATCCGGACCTCAATGCCAACGTGCTGCCGGGCTACGACTTCATCAGCGACGCGGCACGTGCGCGCGACAACAACGGTCGCGACAGCAATCCGGCCGACCAGGGCGACTGGCGCGCTGCCAACCAATGCGGCTCCGGCGTGGCAGCGGCCAACTCCAGCTGGCATGGCACCCACGTGGCCGGCACCATCGCCGCGGTCACCAACAACAGCACCGGCGTGGCCGGCACCGCGTTCAATGCGCGCATCGTGCCGGTGCGTGCGCTGGGCCTGTGCGGCGGCACCACCTCCGACATCGCCGATGCGATCGTCTGGGCGTCCGGCGGTACCGTGTCCGGGGTGCCGGCCAACGCCAACCCGGCCGAGGTGATCAACATGTCGCTGGGCGGCAACGGCACCTGCTCCAGCACCTACCAGAACGCCATCAACGGCGCGGTGTCGCGCGGCACCACGGTGGTGGTGGCGGCCGGCAACAGCAATGCCAACGTGGCCAACTTCACCCCGGCCAGCTGCGCCAACGTGATCTCGGTGGCGTCGATCACCTCGGCCGGGGCGCGTTCGAGCTTCTCCAACTTCGGCAGCACCATCGACATCTCCGGCCCCGGCTCGGCGATCCTGTCCACGCTCAACAGCGGCACCACCACCCCGGGCAGCGCCAGCTACGCTTCCTACAACGGGACCTCGATGGCGGCCCCGCACGTGGCCGGCGTGGTGGCGCTGGTGCAGTCGGCGGCCAGCCGTCCGCTGACCCCGGCGGCGGTGGAAACCCTGTTGAAGAACACCGCCCGTCCGCTGCCGGGCGCCTGCTCGGGTGGCTGCGGTGCCGGCATCGTCAACGCGGCCGGTGCCGTCAGCCAGACCCCGTAAGCCACGCGCGGTGCCAGCGGCCGGACCGTTGGCACCGCGTCGGTCTGCGTGATGCAGCGTGGCTGCAGCACGCTTGGTATCCCCATTGCCCCGCCAAAACGCGGGGCAATGGCGTTTTTGGGGTGTACGGGGAGGGCAGGTCGGCGCAGTTCCGGTCGCCGCCGGCATCTGCCCTTCAATCGGCCGCCTTAACAGACCCCATGGTTCGCCACGTCTGGCCGGCGATCCCGGCTCAGGTCCGCTCGTACCGGGTCGATAGCGTGGGCAGGTGGGCAGCGACGCCAGTCGGCGCGCCTCACCACGATGCGAAGCGGCACACCTGTGCCCGCGTTTGCACCACGACATCTTGGGGAGGGGTCGATCCATGCACCATCTATCGTTCAAAGGGTTACGCCATGTCGCGCTGGCCTGTGCACTACTGTGCGGCACTGCGCCCGCGTTCGCCGGCGATGTCAGCCTGCAGGGGCTGGGGTCGGCGTCGGCCCATCAGCGTTTCATCGTCAGCTATAAGGACAGCAGCGCCGGCAACCGTGGCGGGCGTCTGAGCGGCTCGCTGCGCGAGATCGCCCGCGCAGTGCCGGCGCGGCGCGGGCGCGCGCTCGGCCTGTCGTCGTCGCGCTGGCTAGGCGTCGGGCCGCAATTGCTGGTGGCCGACCGTGCGCTGGACCGGGTGGATGCGGAAACGCTGATGCGGCGTCTGGCGGCCGACCCGTCGGTCAAGCGCGTGGAAGTGGACATGCTGATGCGTCCGATGCTGGTGCCGAATGACACCCGCCTGTCCGAGCAATGGGCGCTGGGCACCACGACCGCCGGCATCAACGTGCGGCCGGCCTGGGACAAGGCGACCGGCAAGGGCGCGGTGGTGGCCGTGATCGATACCGGCGTCACCACGCATCCGGAGCTGTCGGCCAATGTGCTGGCTGGCTACGACTTCATCAGCGACGCCTTCATCGCCCGCGACGGCAACGCACGCGACACCAGCGCCGCCGATGTGGGCGACTGGGCCGCGGCCAACGACTGCGGCAGCGGTGCCAGCGCGTCCAGCTCCAGCTGGCATGGCACCCATGTGGCCGGCATCGTCGCGGCCGCCGCCAACAATGGCGCCGGCACGGCAGGCGTGGCATTCAATGCCAAGGTGCTGCCGGTGCGCGTGCTGGGCCGTTGCGGCGGCTATCTGTCCGATATCGCCGATGCGATCGTGTGGGCCTCCGGCGGCACGGTGTCCGGTGTGCCGGCCAATCCGACCCCGGCCAAGGTGATCAACCTGTCGCTGGGTGGCATCGGCACCTGTTCGACCACCTTGAGCAATGCGATCGCCAGCGCGGTGTCACGCGGCACCAGCGTGGTGGTGGCCGCCGGCAACAGCAATGTCGATGTCTCCAACAGTGTGCCGGCCAATTGCCCGAACGTGATCGCGGTGGCCGCGACCACGTCGTCCGGGGCCAAGGCCAGTTTTTCCAACTTCGGCCAGGGCGTGGATATCGCCGCTCCCGGCCAGGCGATTCTGTCCACGCTCAACAGCGGCACCACCGCTGCGGGCAATCCCAGTTACGCGGTCTACAGCGGCACCTCAATGGCGGCGCCGCACGTGGCCGGCGTGGTGGCGTTGATGCAGTCGGTGGCGCTCAATCCGCTCAGTGCGGCCAGCGTCGAAGCCATGCTCAAGAGCACTGCGCGTGCATTGCCGGTGGCATGTCCGCAGGGGTGCGGGGCAGGGCTGGTCAATGCCGATGGTGCGGTGGCTGCGGTGATCGCCTCGACCACCCTGACCAGCAATGCAGCGCGCAGCGGCCTGGCCGCGGCGACCGGTGGTTCGCTGTATTACCAGGTCAATGTGCCCGCGGGCACGCGCAGCCTGCGGGTGGCGCTCAGCGGAGGCAGCGGCAATGCCGATCTGTCGCTGCGCGCCGGCGCATTGCCCAGCGATACCGCCTACGGCTGCCGTACCGCGGTGGTGGGCAACGCCGACAGCTGCACGCTGACCGCGCCTGCGGCAGGGGTGTATTACGTGCGGCTCAAGGCCACGCTGGCATTTTCGGCGGTCACGCTGGTGGCCACGTACTGAACGTGCGCGCGGCCCTGCGCCGGTGGGTGCAGGGCTGCGCCCGGCCTATGCGCGTGATCGCGCGTCGGGCACGTGGCACCGGCGCACCACTCACGTTTCCTGGCACGTGCGTGATCGCTGCCGCAAGCAGGAGGCACTTTTTGCATGTCCCAGGTGCTGGCCGGCGCCAGCCGACATGCACGCGGCACGGGGATCGCCGCGTCTAGTCGCAGACACTGCAGGGCCGCGCCTGCAATGCGGCGACGATGCCGTCGCCCGGCAATTCCAGCAGCAAACCGCGTTGCCCGGCGTTGATCCACAGCGACGGGGCATCCAGTGCGCTGGCTTCGATCAGCACCGGCGCCTGGCGTTGTTGCCCGAGCGGGCTGATGCCGCCGACCTTGTAGCCGGTGCGACGCTCGGCATCGGCCACCTCCATCATGCGCGCCGACTTGCCGTGGCAGGCACTGGCCAGTTTCTTCAACGACACCCGGCGATCGCACGGGATCACCACGCATACGGCCTGGTCGTCGACCCAGGCCATCAGTGTCTTCAGCACCGTGTGCGGCGCCAGCCCGAGGGCGGTTGCCGCCTGCACGCCCTTGGCGTCCGCATCGGCCTGGTACACGTAGGGGTGCAACACATAGGCCACGCCAGCGGCATCCAGGGCCCTGGTCGCGCGGGTGGCCTTGCTCATGGCGTCAGAGCGACTCGAAGCGGTTGGCGGCGACGTTCTTGCGCACCTTTTCCGGATTCCAGATGCGCCCGTTCATGGCGATGTACACGCCGGCCGGCAGCGACTGCACCGCGCCGACCGCGCAGCCGATATTGAACTCGGCATCCGAGCCGCGGAAGCGCGCCGGATTGAGCGCGCCGGTCATCACGATGGTCTTGTCGGCGATCGACTGCAGCACCTTGCCGGTTTCCACCATCGAATCGGTGCCGTGGGTGATCAGCACGTGGCGCGTCGGCTGGGCGGCGATGGTGGCGCGCACCAGTTCGCGGTCGGCATCGGTGATGTGCAGCGAATCCTTGCGGATGATCGGGATCACCGAGAAGCGGAAGGTCACGCCCAGTTCCTTGAGGATCTGGCCGATCTGCGGGTCGCCGATCTGGTAGTCCGATTTGTCGTCGAAGTAGATCTTGTCGATCGTGCCACCGGTGGTGACGATCAGGAGGTCTTCCATTGCTGCCGGTCCTTCAAACGGGCGCGGTGCAGGCCGCGCGAGGGCCGTCATGATACGACCCCGGCGCGTGCGCTGCCCAAGCCGGGTCAACGCGGAGGGCGAGGGCGGCCGAAGCGCGCCGCCATCCCGGGGCCACCCACTAGTGCCACCACAAGCAGGGCCAGCAGCACTTCCAGCCACGCCAGTGCACGCGCCTGCGGCTGGCTCCAGGCGGCCATCACGCCGTGACTGAACCAGCCCAGCGCGAACACGCCGGCCCAGAAACGCGCGCGCGCGCTGCGCAGCGCCAGCGCGGCCATCAGCGCCGGCGGCAGTGCAAACACCAGCAGCGCTGCGGCGCGGTGGCGGTCGTCGTGAAACCAGGTCACGAACAACACCGTCAGCGCGATCAGCGCGGCGGTCAGCAACCCATGCGTGGCGCGCAGGCTCACGGGCTGGCCAGGCGCCGCGCGATGTCGGCCACCCGCCGGCCCAGCGCACGCGCCAGCACGGCTTCGTCCTCGCTCGGTTGCGGGTCGCCGCCGGCGCCGGAGACATGGCTGGCGCCATAGGGCGTGCCGCCGCTGGTGGTGTGGCTGAGCGCCGGCTCGGTGAACGGGATGCCGACGATCAGGCAGCCGTGGTGCAGCAGCGGCAGGTGCATCGACAGCAAGGTGGATTCCTGGCCGCCGTGCATCGCGGCGGTGGAGGTGAACACGCCTGCCGGCTTGCCGGCCAGGGTGCCGCTGGCCCATTCGGCGCCCAGGCTATCGAGGAAATGCTTCATCGGCGCGGCCATGTTGCCGAAGCGGGTCGGGCTGCCCAGCAGCAGCCCGCTGCACTCGGCCAGATCGGCTTTGTCCACGTACGGCGCGCCCTCGTCCGGCACCGGCGGGGCGCTGGCCTGGGTCACTGCCGCCACCGGCGGCACCGTGCGCAGCCGCGCGCTCATGCCGGGCACTTCGCCGATGCCGCGCGCGATCTGCCGCGCCAGCCGCGCCACCGAACCGCCACGGCTGTAATACAGCACCAGAATCTCCGCCATCGCGCATCCACCGCCTGTGTAAGTTGCCGCAGTATCGGCCAAGCCACCACCTCGCTGCACGCTGCGGCTGCGGCAAGGCCGCGATGACGGCGCATCGGGTACCCTTGCGCGATGTCGCGCGTGAACAAACTCCACCAATGGAAGGAACGGCTGCGCGACCGCGCGCGGACCGTGAGCTTCGGGCGCTTCCTGTGGCGCCGCTTTCTCGATGACCGCCTGTTCCAGGCGGCCGCCTCGCTCGCCTACACCACGGTGTTCGCGCTGGTGCCGCTGGCGATCGTGGTGTTCGGCGTGTTGTCGGCGTTTCCGGCCTTCAACGAATGGAAGGACGCGCTGACCGACTTCATCTTCAACAACTTCGTGCCCGGCGCGGCGCGTTCGGTGCAGAACTACCTCAACCGTTCGCTGGAAGATCTGGGCAAGTTCACCGTGGCCGGTATGGTCGCGCTGGTGGCCTCGCTGCTGATCACCCTGCACAGCATCGAGCAGACCTTCAACAGCATCTGGCGGGTGGCCGCCGCACGGCCGAAGGTGACCCGCTTCCTGATCTACTGGACGGTGCTGACCCTGGGCACGATGCTGGCGGCGGCTTCGATGGCGATGGCCGCCTACGTGTTCGCATTGCCGCTGTTCCGTACCACCGAAGGCCAGTGGCTGGCCGAATTCGCCTGGCGGCTGGCGCCGATGGCGGTGGAGTTCGTCTGCATCGTGCTGATCTACCGCGTGGTGCCGCAGCATGCGGTGCGCCTGCGGCACGCGCTGCCGGGCGCATTGCTGGCGGTGATCCTGATGGAGATCGTCAAATGGGGCTTCGGCTTCTATCTGGGCAACTTCCAGACCTATCAGCGCATCTACGGCGCACTGTCGGCGCTGCCGATCCTGCTGCTGTGGATCTATCTGAGCTGGGTGTCGGTGCTGCTGGGCGCTTCGCTGGCCTCGTCGATGTCCGCGTTTCGCTACCAGCCCGAAGCGATGCGGTTGCCGCCTGGCTTTGAGATCTATGGCCTGCTGCGCCTGCTTGGTCGTTTCCGCCAGGCACGCATCCATGGCAACGGGCTGGACGAAGACCGCATCCTGGCGCTGGAGCCGATGCTCACCGACACGCTGATGCAGGAGTTGCTGTGCGAACTCAAACGCATCCGCCTGCTGCGCCGCGACGAGCGCGGCCAATGGCTGCTGGCGCGCGATCTGGACGTGGTGCCGCTGGCCGAACTCTACGAAAACTGCCAGCTGCGCGTGCCGATCGAAGACCGCCCGCTGCCGTGCCGCGACGATGCCTACGGCCAGGCCGCGTCCGCTGCGCTGGAACAACTGCGTCAACCCTTGCGCAGCGTGCTGGCGCAACCGGTCGGCGACCTCTACACCCACCTTCCCGGAGACCCCTCATGACCGTGCGCCTCGTGCGCGGCGCCTGTGCGCTGCTGTTGCCGCTGTTGCTGCTGACCGCCTGCAAGCCCGCCAGCGAGGGCACGCCCGCTGCGGGCGGTGCAGCGCCTGCGCCCACCGCGCAGACGCCGCAAGCCCC
>NZ_QEZI01000031.1:0-388 GCF_003993525.1 Xanthomonas sp. BRIP62411 | reverse complement strand
GTTCTCGGGGACGGCGCAGGGGGACTCGCGCGCGAGCCAGTTCACCGGGCCGATCTCCACCGTGCCGGACGCCGAGCGCATCGACCTCGAGGTCGACGGCGACAGGTGGCGCACGCACGACTGACGCGCACGCGCACGCCCTGAGGGCGTGCGCGTCGCGGGGTGGAGCGGCTAGTTGCCGATCTGCCCGTCGCGAGAGTCCTCGATGACGGTGCCGATGGCGATCGCCACGGTGATGCCCCAGCTGAGCCACATGAGGCCGAGCTTCCAGTCGCGCGGACCCCGACGGGTCGTCTGCATCGTGCTCCAGCCGCCGACGAGGGCGCTGAGGACGCTGCCGTTCAGGATGTACTTGCGCATGACACCTCCCAGTGTGCTTCCACGGTAC
>NZ_QEZI01000030.1:0-5376 GCF_003993525.1 Xanthomonas sp. BRIP62411 | reverse complement strand
CCCCAACCCCTAATGCCGCACCCGCCGTCCAGGCGCGCGCACGGCGGTCGCCTCCACCGCCAGCGTAAAGCCGCGCTCTTCGCCACCCTGCATCGCGCCCACGTCCACGACCTGGCGCCTGATCTCCTCGCCCTTGCCGTTACGCACCACCACCACCACGGTGTATTCCCACGGATCGCCATCGGCGGGATGGCGGATGGTGCCGTCCACCTTGAGCGGCACGATCGGGGCCGGCTGTGCGTGCTGCACCGCCGCCGAGTCGAAGCGCAGGTGGTGCTTGCACGCAGGGCAGACGCTGGCGCTTTCCAGGATCGTCGCCTTGCAATGCGGGCAGCTGCGCGTGGCACCGGGCGTGCCCGGGCGGAGCGCGGTCATGTGGCGTCGCTGTCTCCGCTGACAACCGGCTTGGCCGTCCCGACCGCTTTGCCGGTGTCCTCGCCCCAGCCGAAATCGGCCTGGCCGCGCATGCGCGCACCCGAGGCCACGGTCAGGCTGCCGGCCTTGACGTCGCCGACCAGCACGCCGGAGGTCTGCAGTTCCACCTGCGCGGCCGATTCGATATTGCCCTCCAGCTCGCCGGCGATGATCACCTTGTTGGCACGGACGCCGCCGTTGAGCTTGGCGCCACGCTCGATGGTGAGATCGCCCTTGACGTTGACATCGCCCTTGAAGCGGCCAGCCAGGCGTACGTGCCCGGCGCCCTCGATCTTGCCTTCGATGCTGATGTCGGCGGCGATCAGCGACTCCTTGGCCTCGCCGTGGCGCTGCGGTGCAGGCGCTGCGGGCGCGGCACTGGGCGCGGGGGCAGGGACCGGCGGCGCCGGGCTGGCCTCGGCAGTGAACAGCCGCCCATCGGCCGCGGGGACCTCAGCTGCTGAGGGAACGCCGTCTTTCTTGTTGGGACCTTGATCGCGCCACATCGACATCGGACTGCCTCGCCAGGGGATCAAAGCCGACTATCGCCGCGCGGACCGATCTTTTGTGTGACGGATTGCGCAAACCAAGGTCGATGGCGCGCGTGCTCAGTCCACTGCGGGCCTGGCCGCGCCGTGCCGCTCGACCCGGTTACGGCCGCCGCGCTTGGCCACGTACAAGGCCGCATCGGCCTTCCGGAGCAGGCTGGCTCCCAGTTCGCCATCGACCGGGAAGCTGGCCACGCCGATCGAGGCCGTCACCCGCGGCAACGCGCGCTGGCCGTCGCTGACTGCCAGCGCCGCGATATGGCCGCGAATGGCCTCGGCCACACGCGCTGCCTCGGCGCCGTCGGCCTCGGGAAGAATGACCGTGAATTCTTCGCCGCCATAGCGGCAGGCCACGTCTTCGGCGCGCAACCGGGTCAGCAGCAACTCGCCCAGCGTCGCCAGCAACAGGTCGCCGCCGGCGTGGCCCTGGCTGTCGTTGAATTGCTTGAAGTGGTCCACGTCCAGCATCAGCACCGACAACGGCAGGCTGCGGCGTGCGCAGCGCGCCAGCTCGTGGCTGAGCGATTCTTCCAGATAGCGGCGGTTGTACAACCCGGTCAGCGGGTCGCGAATCGACTGCCGGCGCAGCGATTCGCGCAGGCGCAGGTTGCTCAGCGCCAACGACAGCTGTTCGGCGGCCGCCTCGGCGATTTCCAGCCGCGGCATCGGCCCCGGGCCCGGCGAAGACAGGAACAGGAAGCCGAGCTGGGTGCCTTGCGCAGACATCGGCAGGCATGCGGTGGTGACGGCGCTGCCGTGCTCGGGCGCGCCGATATGCGCACATGGTGCATCCCGTGCCAGGTCTTCGATGATGTGCGGTTGACCGCGGCGCAGCGCCCAGCACTCTTCAGGCAACAGATGCGGCGCGCTGTGCACCAGCGGCTCGCCCCAGTGGCTGATCGCCTCGGCGCGATCCTGCGAGGCACGCAGCAGATAGACGCTGCCGGCAACGCCCGGCAGCAGGCTGGCCAGGGTGCGGCTGGTCACCATCAGCGCCTCTTCCGCGCTGATGCAGCCCTGCAGCAGGCCGGTGTAGCGGCTGAGCAGATTCAGATCGGCGGTACTGCGTTGCAGCGCCACGACGCTGTCGGCCAACTCGCGATTGGCCTGCGCCGCCTCTTTTTCGGCCTGCGAGCGATGCCGCAGCTCGCGCATCAGCAGGGCATAGACAAGGCCGACCACCGCCAGCCCGAACGGGATGCCGGCCAGTGCCAGCACCAGCAACAATGCCGCACTCTGCCGGCTGCTTTCGGCGCGTTGCGTCAACAGTTCCTGCTCGCGTTGCACCATGGTCAGCGCTTGCTCGCGGATCGCGCTGGTGGTGCGGAAGGCGGTCTGGCGGATGCCGGCACGCGCCGGCTCCAGGCCGTCCTGTGCGTACACGTCCAGGACATGCTGGATCTGCTGCAGTCGCGTTTCCACCAGTCGCCGCAAGCTGTCCAGGTGCTGCACCTGGTCGGGGTTGTCGGCAATCAGGCGACGCAGGTTGTCGAGCAGGATCGGCAGGCGCTCGACGCTGGTCTGATAGTCGAGCAGATAGGCATCGTTGCCGGTCAGCAGAAAGCCGCGCTGCGCCGATTCGGCGTCCAGCACACGCGCCTGGATCTCGTCGACCCGGCCGATCACTTCATGCGTATGCGAGAGCAGTGCCGCGTCGGCGAGTGAGCGGCGGGCACCGACAAAGATGCCGACACCGATGGCGATGAAGATCAGGGCGGAAAACGCCAGCGCCAGCTGGTTGCGGCGGCGCGCAGTAAAAGAGAAGGGCATGGATGGATGCTAGCCCGCCAGACTGGACAACACGAGGTTGCCGTTGGCAGGACGCAGATGCGCCGGCGCAATCTGGCCGGCACATCTGCAAACTGTTGAGACGGTCACACGGTCGATCAGTGCTGCGAATGTTCGGCGTCGTGCTTGTCGGCGTTCTGCTCGGCCTTGTTGGCCATCTCGCGGGTCTTGTCGGCGGTGGCATCTGCGGCGTTGGCGGTTGCGCGGCTCGCATCGGCGGCCAGTTCACGTGCTGCCACGCGTGCATCGGCGGTGGCGGCCTTGGCCTGCACGGCTGCGCGATCGGCAGCCTGTTCGGTCGCAGCCGCCGCGTGCTTGGCAGCGGAGGCGGCATCGCGTTGCGCCTGTTCGGCGTCAGGGCCCTGGCAAGCGGCGAGAGTGAAAGCGGCAATGGCGCTCAACGACAGCATGCGGATCGTCTTCATGGGTGGTCCTGTTCCGGTGTTAGAAGGCGGAGCTTATGCACTCACCGATGCAGCCGGCGTCAATGCGCTGCCGGCCATTCAGCCGGTAGGCGGCATGTGCCGTCCACGCCGCGACATGGCGCGCGTTCGACGGTTTGGACAGTGACGCAACCTGCTCACGGCAAATCGCAGGCAAAGAAAAAGCCGCTGGAAACCAGCGGCTTTCTCCGAACTCGCTTGGAGCTAAGAAGTGATTACTTCTTGGCTTCTTCGGCGGTGTCCTTGGCAGCTTCGGCGGTGTCTTCAGCCGTCTTGGCAGCGTCGGCAGCCTGGTCAGCAGCAGCGTCGGTGGCGGCGCCGGAAGCAGCCTGAGCAGCGTCAGCAGCGGTGTCAGCCGAAGCAGCAGCGGTGTTGGCAGCAGCCTGAGCGGCGTCAGCCGACTGCGAGCCCGAGGCGGAAGCCTGGTCAGCAGCGGTCTGAGCGTCGGCAGCGGCTTCGTTAGCCGAAGCAGCAGCGTCCTGAGCCTGTTCCGGCTTCGAGCAAGCGGTCAGGGCCAGGCCCAGAGCCATTGCGATCAGCAGCTTGTTAATGGTCATTGTTTCAATCCTCGTCGTTAGATTAGGCAACGCGCTATTGCGCGCCCCCGACATGATGACGGTCCAAAGACCAGTGTCAAGCGTACGCGCATTCAGTTTTGCAAAATCGCCGTTAAAAACAATTAAATCAATTCGATAGCGATGGCAGTCGCCTCGCCGCCGCCGATGCACAAGGTCGCGATTCCGCGCTTGCCACCGCGCGTGCGCAACGCATTCACCAATGTCACCACCAGGCGGGCGCCGGATGCGCCGATCGGATGCCCCAATGCGCAGGCACCGCCGTTGACGTTGACCTTGTCGTGCGAAATGCCCAGCTCGGCGATCGGCGTCATCGCCACCACCGCGAATGCTTCGTTGATTTCGAACAGATCCACCTCGTCCAGTTGCCAGCCGATCTTACCGATCAAGGTCTGGATCGCAGCGACCGGGGCGGTGGTGAACCACTCAGGTTCCTGCGAGTGGGTGACATGCCCCACGATGCGTGCCAATGGCGCGATGCCACGCCGTTGCGCCTCGTCTGCGCGCATCAGCACGGTGATCGCCGCGCCATCGGAGATGCTCGACGAACTGGCGGCGGTGACACTGCCGTCCTTCTTGAAGGCCGGCTTCAGGGTCGGAATCTTGGCGATGTCGGATTTGCCGGGTTGCTCGTCGCTGTCGACGACCACCTCGCCCTTGCGCGTGGCCACCGTGACCGGAACGATTTCATCGGCAAACGCGCCGCTGCGCTGCGCCGCCTGCGCGCGTTCGACCGAGGCGATCGCAAACGCATCCTGATCGGCACGGCTGAAACCGAACTTCTCGGCGGTGGCCTCGCCGAACACGCCCATCGCCTGGCCGTCGTAGGGATTGGTCAGGCCGTCCCAGGCCATGTGGTCGACCGCCTGGAAGTTGCCGTAGCGGTTGCCGGTGCGCGAGTTGGGCAGCAGATGCGGCGCGTTGCTCATCGACTCCATGCCGCCGGCGACCACGATGCTGGCCGAACCGGCCTTGATCAGGTCGTGGCCGAACATGATCGCCTTCATGCCCGAGCCGCACACCTTGTTGATGGTGGTGGCGCCGGTCGAGGTGGGGATGCCTGCGGCAATCGCCGCCTGCCGTGCCGGTGCCTGGCCCAGGTTGGCCGGCAGGACGCAGCCGACGATGACTTCTGAAATGTTGGCCGGCGCGACGCCGGACTGCGCCAGCGCGCCTTCGATCGCGGCGGCGGCGAGTGTCGGCGCCGGCACACCGTTGAATTGACCAAGGAACGAGCCGATGGCAGTGCGTTTGGCAGCAACGATGACGATGTCGGACATGAGGAGATACCGTTGAAAGTGAAACGATTATCTGCCTCACGCCCGGTTCGCGCCAGCACGTGCCGATGCGGCGCCATGCGCTACGCACTCAGCTGCGACAGGGGTGTGAGGATGCAGTATAAAGACGGCGTTCGGGTCCGGGACCGGGCCCTATCCATGGAATGGGTTCGGGGAGAACATCCAATGCAGAAGAGAGACGTCGCCAGGACTGTCCTGGCCTCGGCGTTGGCCGTGGCATTGACCGCGTGTGGCGGCGGTGGCGGGGGCGGTGGTATCCGGCCGAGCACGCCGACGGCACACGCGGTCAATGCCACGGCCAACGCCGAGG
>NZ_QEZI01000029.1:0-18991 GCF_003993525.1 Xanthomonas sp. BRIP62411 | reverse complement strand
CATGGCGGCAGGCCTAGCTGGGCGATGGGGTTGTACAAGATAGCGGGGAATCGGGAATCGGGAATCGTAAAAGCTGGGATTGGGGGGGCGGGATTGGGGAGTCGTTAAAGCCGGGAATCGGGAATCGGGATCAGGGACTCGTGAGAGCGGGTGCGGGTGTGCGCGTTTTATGTGCTGTGGCGCTTTGGCTTGGTGGCGTCCGTGGGGTGCGCGTGGTGGTTGGCACACAACGGCGCGAGCGGCCATGGGTCGGTGAGGGCTGCGCCGCTGTACGTTGGTAAGGACGATGAAGACGCATGGCACACGGCCATCATGGCGGCGCCTGGAAGGTGGCGCTGGAAGGTGGCGTTTGCCGACTTCGTGACCGCGATTCCCCAATCCCGACTCCCGAATCCCAAATCTCAGCCCTGCAGCTAGCGCGGCTGCGGGCTTTGATTGCGTGCGATGGTGTTGGCGGCTCTCAGTCGCTTGCGCCATGCAGGCGCTTGCTCCAGCTCTCTATTTCGCGGCGTTGCAGGCGGCGTTCGAATAGCGTCCGCCATGACGGCACCAGCGGCAGCTGCAACACTGCGGTGATGGCGGCGGCATCGACATTGCGCGCGTACAGCAGCTGTTGCAGGCGCGACAGCGGCCATTGCGGATGCGGTCGCTGCTGCAGCGTCAGCATGTCGCCGGCTGCCACGTCGCCGGGTTGCAGCACGCGGTAATACCAGCCGGTGCGGCCGGTATCCTGCACGCGGCGCGCCATGTCGCGCAGGCCGAAGCGGTCGGACAGCTTCCAGCACGGCTGACGCAGCTGCGACACTTCCACCACCGCCGTACCCAATGCAAAGCGATCGCCCAGACAGACCTCGGCCTCGGTAAGGCCGACGCTGCTCAGGTTCTCGCCGAACGCGCCGGCCGTCTCCAGCAACGCATGCGCGCCGAGGTCGGCCTGCCAGGCAGCGTAGTGATCGCGCGGATAGTGATGGATCGCCTTGTCCGGCCCGCCATGCACACGCAGGTCGCCCTGCTCGTCACCGTGCAGCCCGTCCGGACCGACGCGCACCCTATCGTCCACCGCCCGCTTGTCGATGGCGCTGCGGCTACCGGGCCGGGTGAAGTCGCGTGCGATACCGATCGCCACGCTGTCGATGGTGATCGCAAGCGCAGGCACCTGCACGCCAGCGGTCTGCGTGCTCACGCGCCCTGCCCGGGCAACTCGGCCAGCGCCTCGCGCAACACCTCACCCAGGACCTGGATGCCGGCATCGATCCTGTCGCCGGGCACGGTGACGAACGACAGCCGCAAGGTATTGACCTGCGGCAAGGTGGCGTAGAACGGCGCGCCCGGCACGAACGCGACATTGCGCGCGATCGCACGCGCCAGCAGCGCGGTGCCGTCCAGCCCGGGCGGCAGGCTCACCCACAGGAACATGCCGCCTTCGGGGCGATTCCATTGCACCTGGGGCGGGAAATGCCGATCCAGAGCCTCCAGCATCAGGCTGCATTGACGCGCATACAGCGCGCGGATCTGCGGGATATGCGTGTCCAAGAAATCGTCCTGCAGCGTCTGGTGGACCACGCGCTGGGTGAACGACGGCGTATGCAGATCGGCCGCCTGTTTGGCCTGGATCAGCTTGCCCAGCACCGCCTCGGGCGCAACCACATAGCCCAGCCGCAAGCCGGGCGCGAGCACCTTGGAGAACGAGCCCATGTAGACCACGCCCTCCGGATTGAGCGACAGCAGGCTCGGCAGCGGCTGGCCGCTGTAATACAGCTCGCCATATGGATCGTCTTCGACAATCGGCACGCCCGCCTCCGCCGCGCACGCCACCAGGGCCTGGCGCCGCGCCAGCGGCAGGCGGCGACCGGTGGGGTTCTGGAAATTCGGCAGGCAGTACAGAAAGCGCGCATCGGCCAGCAATGCGGGGTCCAGCGCGTCCACCACCACCCCGTCCTCGTCCGAGGGCATGCCGACGAAGCTCGGCTGGAATAGCGAAAACGCCTGCAATGCACCCAGATAGCTCGGCGTTTCCACCAGCACCTTGCTGCCTTCGTCGATGAAGACCTTGCCGAGCAGGTCCAGACCCTGCTGCGAGCCGGTGGTGATCAGCACCTGGCTGGGCCGGATGCTGGCGCCGTCGCGGCTCAGGCGTGCGGCTACCCATTCGCGCAGCGGCGCATAGCCTTCGGTGGGGCCGTATTGCAGCGCGGCCTGCGGCGCATCGCGCAGCACCTGATCGCTGGCCGCGCGCATGCGCTCTACCGGAAAGGTGGCCGGCGACGGCAGCCCGCCGGCGAAGGAAATGACCTCCGGCCGCTCGGTCACCTTGAGGATTTCACGAATCGCCGAACTGGTCAGCGCCTGCGCACGTCGGGAGATCTGGAAGGAGGTCGTCATCGCGCAAGCATAGCGAAGGCCCGTGGCCGACGCGCTGTGCACTGCAGCGTTGGATGCGGAACTCGGTCAATGGATGACGGGCACTGCGCCCGCGCATCGGTAGCGCCGGCCCGGCGATAGCGCCAGCGGGGTTTAGTCGTACGCCGGGCCGACCCAGGCAGTGCCTTCGCTGCGTTCGATCAAGGTCTTCCAGCGCTTGCGGATCAGCTTGTCGTGCGAGCGGAAGGTCATGCGCACCCCGGCAAGCCGAGCGTGGCGCGCGTCTCGATCATGGCTGAGGCCTCATCGGCAGCAATCTCGATCCTGGTGATCGACTGCTTGTAGTCGATCAACTCTTCTGGGTTGGCCACATGACGCATCTGACGCAGCACCTGCGCCCACTCGCCATTGGATTTGCAGTACTGCTCGCGTGTGGTGGTCTGCCGCTGCTGATGCGAATCCATACGGTACAGCACCACCATTTCGAACGCCGGCGCGGTCATCGCACACAGCGCTTCGCCGTCCTGACCACGCATCGCCTTGTCGTGCGCGGCGTAGAAATCGCGCACCTGCGCTTCGTCCAGCGCGTTGCCGCCATAGTTGTAAACACCGGCGACTGCCGCCAGGACCGCCAACAACACCAACAACCGCATCTGCGTCCCCTGCACCACCGCGTCCTGCGGCCGCGCAAGTGTAAGGGATGCAGTGCGTCAGTGACGACGGGGCGGCGTCGGCCCGCAGCTGTCGCAGCCACCACAGGCCGCGGCGTTCTGCGCGGCCGGTGGCGCCACGCGGCGGCCCAGCGCCCGCATCCATGCAGGCCGCCCATCGCGCAACAGGCCGATTGCCACTGCGCCACGCAGGCGCCGCAGCGTGCCGGGGAATTGCTTCTTCATCACCACCCACAGGCTGAGCAACACCGCCAGGGCGATGACCACGTATTGCAAGGTGAGCGACAGATCCACCTCAGCCGGCTCCCAGCAGCACGGCCAGCTGGTAGGTCACCAGCGAGGCCAGGTAGGCCAGCGCGAACAGGTACACCGCGCTGATAGTCATCTGCTTCCACGAGTTGGTTTCGCGCTTGATCGTGGCCAGCGTGGAGATGCACATCGGTGCATAGATGTACCAGACCAGCAGCGACAGCGCGGTGGCCAGCGACCAGCCATCGCTGATCAGCGGCGACAGGGCCTGCGCGGCGGCATCGTCGTCGGCAGCCGACAGCGCGTACACCGTCGCCAGCGAGGCAACCGCCACTTCGCGCGCGGCCAGGCCGGGGATCAGTGCGATGCAGATCTGCCAGTTGAAGCCCAGCGGTGCGAAGAAGATCGCCATCGCATGGCCGATACGCCCGGCGAAGCTGTAATCGATCGCCGGCAAGGTGGCGTCGGCCGGCGCGGCCGGAAACGACAGCAGGAACCACAGCAGGATGGTCAGGGCCAGAATGATGCCACCGACGCGCTTGAGGAAGATCATCGCACGCTCCCACAGCCCCAGCGCCAGGTCCGGCAGATGCGGCAGGCGGTAGGACGGCAGCTCCAGCATCAGCGGATGCTCGCTCTTGTCGCGGCGCCACTTCTTCATCGTCCACGACACCAGCAGTGCGCTGACGATGGCCGCGGCATACAGCGCGAACAGGATCAGGCCTTGCTGGTTGAAGATGCCCCACACGGTTTTTTGCGGAATGAAGGCGCCGATCAGCAGCGCATACACCGGCAACCGCGCCGAACACGTCATCAAGGGCGCGACCATGATGGTGGCGAGCCGGTCGCGCGGGTCCTGGATGCTGCGGGTGGACATGATGCCGGGCACCGCGCAGGCAAAGCTCGACAGCAGCGGGATGAACGAGCGCCCGGACAAACCGGCCGCCGACATCATGCGATCGAGCAGGAAGGCCGCGCGCGGCAGGTAGCCGGACTCCTCCAGCGCCAGGATGAAGGCGAACAGGATCAGGATCTGCGGCAGGAACTTAATCACCCCGCCCAAACCGGTGATGATGCCGTCCTTGAGCAGGCTGTTGAGCGGGCCCTCCGGCAGCGTGGTGCCCACCCACTCGCCCAGCATCGCGGTGCCGGCATCGATCAGGTCCATCACTGGGTTGGCCCAGGCGTACACCGCCTGGAAGATCAGGAACATCACCACCGCCAGCGTGACCAGGCCCCAGACCGGATGCAGCAGCCAGCGGTCCAGCGCATCGTCCACCCGCGAGGTGCGCGTGGGCATGGTCACTGCCGCACCCAGGATCTGCCGCACCTGGGCGTGGTAGTTGCCGTCGGCCGGTGGCGTGGCCGACGGCGCGGCCAGGCTGGCCGCCTGCGTATCGAGCCGCTCGACCAGGGCCTTGGCACCGCCGCGGCGCACCGCCACCGTTTCCACCACCGGCACCCCGAGCGCCTGTTCCAGCGCCGGCAGGTCGATGACGATGCCGCGCCGCTGCGCGGCGTCGACCATGTTCAGCGCCACGATCATCGGCCGGCCCAGCTCGCGCAGCTCCAGCGCAAAGCGCAGATGCAGGCGCAGGTTGGTCGCATCCATCACGCACACCAGCACGTCAGGCGCAGGCTCACCGGGATAGAAGCCGCGGCACAGGTCGCGGGTGATCGCTTCATCCAGGCTGGCCGGCTGCAGGCTGTAGGCGCCCGGCAGATCCAGCACCGCGAAGTCGCGCCCGGACGGCGCACGGAAATGCCCTTCCTTGCGTTCGACGGTGACGCCGGTGTAATTGGCGACCTTCTGCCGGCTGCCGGTCAGCTGGTTGAACAGTGCGGTCTTGCCACTGTTGGGGTTGCCGACCAGCGCCAGACGCATGGGGACGGTTGCGGTGCTCATGCCTGCGCTCCATCGACGCGCACCTGCACGCGGGCGGCCTCGCTGCGCCGCAGGGCGAACCGCGTGTAACCGACCTGCACCAGCAAGGGTTCGCGCCCGACCGGACCGGTCGCCAGTACCGTGACTTCCTCGCCAGCGACAAAGCCCAGTTCGCGCAGCCGCCTGGCGATCGTGTCGTTGGGCAGACGCTCCTCCACGGATTCCACGATGGCGGCGCGATGCAGAGGCATGTCGGACAACGTCACAAAGACGGCCTGATTGTTAGGAATGGTTCTCAATTCTAGCATCGACGCACCGCGTCATGGCTCGGCCGACCCGTGCCACTATCATGGTTCGCATCCCATTCATGGACGTTGACGCAATGCAGGACACCGGCTTGATCGTGGAGGACCAGGGAGCGGTCCGTACGTTACGTCTGCACCGCCCGGCGGTGCATAACGCCTTCGATGCGACCTTGATCAGCGCGCTCACCGACGCCTTGCAGCAGGCCGGCCGGGCAGCGCAGATCCGGGTGGTGGTGATCACCGGTGCCGGCGCCGCGTTCTCTGCGGGCGCCGACCTGAACTGGATGCGCGGCATGGCCGGCGCCAGCGAGGCCGACAACGCGGCCGATGCGCTCGCCCTGGCGCGCCTGATGCGCACGCTGGACGAACTGCCCAAGCCGACCATCGCGCGCGTCAACGGCGCGGCGTTCGGCGGGGGCGTGGGCCTGGTGGCGTGCTGCGATATCGCCATCGGTTGCACCGAGGCGCGCTTCGGGCTGACCGAGAGCAAGCTCGGCCTGCTGCCGGCGGTCATTTCGCCGTACGTGATCGCGGCGATCGGCGCGCGCCAGGCGCGGCGCTGGTTCGCCACTGCCGAGATCTTCGACGCGGCCACCGCGCAGTTGCTGGGCCTGCTGCATCAACTGGTCACCGCCGACCAACTGGATATCGCGGTGGAGCGCCAGGTCCGCCTGTTGCTGGCGGCCGCACCACTGGCGGCCGCCAGCGCCAAGGCCTTGGTGCGCGCGGCGCTGCCGCCGACCGACCGCGACGCCATCGACGCCGCCAACGCCGCGTGGATCGCACGCCTGCGCGTTTCCCCGGAAGGCCAGGAAGGCCTGAGTGCCTTCCTCGACAAGCGCAGCCCGGCCTGGTTGCCGGAGGGTGCGGCATGAGCGACTTCGTGCGCATTGTCGAAGTCGGCCCGCGCGATGGCCTGCAGAACGAAGCCACACCGATCGCCACCGCCGACAAGATCGCGTTGATCGACCGACTCTCCGCGACCGGGCTGCGCAGCATCGAGGCGACCAGCTTCGTCAGCCCACGCTGGGTGCCGCAACTGGCCGACGCGGCCGAGGTGTTCGCCGGCATCACCCAGGCGCCGGGCATCGCTTATCCGGTGCTGGTGCCCAACCTGCAGGGCTATGCGCGCGCACGCGCCGCCGGTGCACGGGAAGTGGCGGTGTTCACTGCGGCGTCGGAAGCCTTCAATCGCACCAATACCAACGCCGGCATCGACGAATCGATCGAACGCTTTCGCCCGATCCTGGAACAGGCGGCCCTCGACGGCGTGCGCGTGCGCGGTTACGTCTCCACCGTACTGGGCTGCCCGTACCAGGGCGAGGTGCCGGTGGCCGACGTGGTCGATGTCGCGCAACGGCTGTACACGCTGGGCTGCTACGAGATTTCGCTGGGCGACACCATCGGCGTGGGCACACCGGGCAAGGCACGCCAGATGCTGGCCGCCGTGGCGCAGGCGGTGCCGATGCCGGCATTGGCGGTGCACTTCCACGACACCTATGGCCAGGCGCTGGCCAATATCGCCGCCTGCCTGGAGCAAGGCGTGCGCGTGGTCGATGCGGCGGTGTCCGGGGCCGGCGGCTGCCCCTACGCCAAGGGCGCCAGCGGCAATGTCGCCAGCGAAGACGTGGTGTACCTGCTGCACGGGCTGGGCATGCCGACCGGCATCGACCTGCCTGCCCTCGCCGACACCGGCCGCTGGCTGGCGCAGTTGCTCGGCCGCCAGACCGGCAGCAAGGTCGGCAAGGCCCTGGCGGCCGCCGACTGAGGCGCCAGGCCCGCACGCCCCCATCGCCGCGCCCGCTCCGTTCCAGGATCGGTCGCGCTAACGCTTCGGCTAGAATCGCCGGCTGCGTCGTCACCCGTTCGCCGGCCGGCATCCCCGGCCTCCAGGATCTCCGAGGAACCACCGCATGCAGCCTTCTTCTGTTCTTGCCATCGTCACCGGCGGCGTCTCCGGCCTGGGCCTGGCCGTGGCGCAGCGCATCGTGGCCGATGGCGGCAAGGTCGCGCTGTTCGACGTCAACGCCGACAAGGCCGACGCGGCGCTGGCGCTGCTCGGTGCGGGCAACGCACTGTACGTCGCCACCGATGTCACCGACGAGGCGCAGGTTGCCGCCAACGTTGCGCGGGCCGCGCAGGCGCTGGGCGGGCTCAACCTGGTGGTGAATTGCGCCGGCATCCTGGGCTCGGGCCGGGTGCTCGGCAAGGAAGCGCCGATGCCGCTGGCGACCTTCCGCACCACCGTGCTGGTCAACCTGGTCGGCAGCTTCAACGTGGCCAAGGCCGCGGCCGACGTGATGCAACACAACCATGCCGGCGACGACGGCGAGCGCGGCGTGATCATCAACACCGCCTCGGTGGCCGCCTACGAAGGCCAGATCGGCCAGGCCGCCTATGCCGCCAGCAAGGGCGGCGTGGTCGGCATGACCTTGCCGATGGCACGCGAACTGGCGCGCTTCGGCATCCGCGTGATGACGATCGCTCCGGGCGTGTTCTGGACCCCGATGGTGGACGGCATGCCCGAGGCGGTGCAGCAATCGCTGGCCGCAGCGATCCCGTTCCCCTCGCGCCTGGGCCAACCCGACGAATATGCCGACACCGTCGCCTTCATCCTGCGCAATCGCTATCTCAATGGCGAGGTGATTCGCCTGGACGGCGGCGTGCGCCTGGCACCCAAGTAGCGGGAATCGGGAGTTGGGAATGGGGAATCGTAACGACGCCCTGCTCTCAGTGTCCCGGCCCCCCGGCTTTTTCGATTCCCCATTCCCAACTCCCGATTCCCATGAAAGCCAACGACATCAAGAAAGGCAACGTCGTCGAATACAACGGCGGCATTTACCAGATCCGCGACATCGAGCGCAGCTCGCCGCAGGGCCGCGGCGGCAATGTGCGCTTCCGCTTCATCATGTACAGCGTGCCGGGCGGTGTGAAAACCGACGCCAGCTTCGACGCCGACGACAACCTGCCGGAAGTGGAACTGCTGCGTCGCCTGTCCACGTTCTCGTACAAGGATGGCGAGGCGTTCGTGTTCATGGACGACGAAGACTTCACGCCGTACACGCTGGATGCGGAGGTGATCGGCACCGACGCCGGCTACATCACCGACGGGCTGACCGGCATCTACGTGCAGGTGATCGACGACCAGCCGGTGGCCGTGCAACTGCCGCAGACGGTGACGCTGGAAGTGATCGAAACCCCGCCCGAACTCAAGGGCGGCACCGCCACCAAGCGGCCCAAGCCGGCCAAGCTCAACACCGGCCTGGAAATCATGGTGCCCGAGTACATCACCAACGGTGAGCGCGTGCTGGTCAACACCACCACCGGCGAATTCGCGGGCCGCGCCGACTGATGCGCACGCCGGTCGTGGTCCTTGCGCTGGGGCTGTTGGCCGCCTGCACGGGGCAACCGGCTACGGCGCCGACGTCCGCAGCCAAGCCCGCGCCGGTGGCCTGCACCGACGCCAAGGTGGACGAGGAGTGGCTGCAACATCCGCCCGGCCTGTGCGGCATGCCGGAGGATGTGCGCACGCTGGTGGAGGACTACGACACCTGCGAGCACTTCGCGGGCGAGGAGCCGTACGACGCCGATCGTCGCCACGAAATCGACGTGGCGATCGCGCAGTTCTGCACGCCGGCACCGGCACGGCTTGCAAGGCTGATGCAGCAGTACCGCAACAACGCGCAGGTCAGCGACTGGCTGCGTAAGTATTCGGTGCAGGCGGATCTGCAACCGACTGGCTGAGGTGCGCCGGCTGGTGTGACAGGTGCCAGCTGGCGCATGCGTCGTCCCTGGCCGGAGCACGGGAAACTGGGACTTGCAGCTGCAGACGACAGCGCATCCCTTCCCCCATCGGGAGAAGGTGGCGCAAAGCGCCGGATGAGGGAACGGGCGAAGCCTCATGCAGTTGGACCTCTACGAGAGCTTCGGCCCGTCCCTTGCCCCCAATCCCCGCTCCGCGCGCCAGTGGCGTGCACGCCGCGCCTTCTCGCCCCGCAGGGAGAGGGGCCGGTACCGCCCTCCCCCGCGTGGTCCGAACCGTTATTGCGCCTGCGGAAGTATCCCCATCCCTGACCGCAGCTTGTCGGCAGCCGCATCACCCCGCGCTAGCCCGCGCAGGCGCGCGCGCAGGCGCGCGCGCAGGCGTTGCACATTTGCCTCGCCCTGCTCCAATCCAGTGCGGACCTCGGCCGGCAGTTGCTGCCGCCCCAGTGCCTGCAGCTGTTTCCAGCCGTCGACCAGTACGCCGGCTTCCTGCGCCACGCGCGCGCTCAGGTCCAGCTGCTCGTCTGCTTGCGGCAGTCCGTAGCCGGCGCTGCCCAACAGCGTGGCCGGGTGACTGAGCTGGGCCTGCCGCGCAAATAGTGATTGCAGTTGACCCTGCACCGAGTCACGCCCGGCTGCGCCGGGTGTCAGCAGGCGCTTGAGCGCATCGCGTGCCAGCAACTCCTGGCGGCGCAACGCGGCCTGTTCCAGCAACAACGCTGCAGCCGTCTCGCGCAGACCGCCGCGCTCGAACCATTGCGCACGTGCGTCCGGCCGCGCGTCCAGCCATTGCTCCACGCTGGTCTGCGGCAGCGGCAGGCCGCGCCGGATCACCTCGAACATGGCCTGGTAATGCGCCGCCGCCGACTCGAAGTAATAGCCTTGGCGAGTCGCCTGCGCACGGTCGTCCAGCACCTGCAGGTCGGCGATGCCGGCACGGTGCAGCCGCTGGCGCACGCCGCGCGGGGTGATCGACGACAGCCCGGCCGCGGCCAGCCGCGGCACGCCGTCGTGCAGGAGCTTGAAAGTCTCCACCGCGCAATTGTTGCCAATGAAGTAGTAGCGCCCGTCGTAACTCCAGTGCACCTGCGCGGCGCGTGCGAGCAGCGCGGCGATCTCCTCGGGCGTGAGCTTCAGCGGCACCGACGACAGGGCACGCAGCTCCACCTTGGTGTATTCGTCGACCACCTGATTCAAGGGCAATACGAACAGCCGCGAAGGATACGCGCCGGTCAGCCCGCGCCAGCTGGAAATCTGCACATCGCCGACGAAGGCGCGGAACGACAGCACGCGGTGATACTGCAGATCCAGACGGCAATCGGGGCCGGGCGCACGACCAGGGGCGCAGATCACCAGACGCAGCATGCTGTGGCCCCAGCGGCTCATCGGCTGCGCATTGCCCTCGGCCAGCAGGTAATCCACCGAATACACCCGCGATGGATCCAGTGCCAGCAATGACATTGCGCCGGCATCGTTGTCGGCCTGCAGATACGGCAGCGCCGCCTCGCAGCGCGTTGCATCGGGCATGGCGCCAACCTGCTCGGCAAACCAGGCCGCCAGCGCCGGACGCCGGCAGTGGTAATCGGCATCGAGCACGTAGTGTTCGAGATTCACCGCGACGAATTCGGCCGGGCTGCGGCGTTCGTAATCGTCGGGGCTGCGATCGCTGAACCGGTTTGCGCCACGCCCGATCCGCCAGGGACGCACCTGCCAGCCAGCCAGGTCGCGCAGGCGCGGGGAATGCGACAGGCCACCATGCGCACCGCGGTCCAGCACGTGCGCCAGTTCGTGCACCACCGCCGCCATCGCCGCGCGCGTGGCCGGTGCACCGGAGTCGGCCTGCGCAGCTGTCGCCTGCGCGCTCCAGGCATCCAGCAGCGCACGATCGAGCAGGATGCGCCGGCCGATCGCGCGGCCATGCACGTGTGCCGGCAAATCCGTACGCCACTGCAGCTGGATCGGTGCGTCGATACGCTGCATCCAGGCCGGCGGCAGGCGCTGCGCAACCTGCTGCACCAAGGCATGCGAAGCCTCGATCTGCGCCGCCGACAGGCCCTGCGGATCGACATCGACGCGTGGCTCGGCGTGCGCCGCCGGTGCGATCACTGCGGCCAGCCACAGCCACCAGCACCGGCGTGGAGAACTCACTGGGCCAGGATGGACTGCGCCAGTTCCAGGTCGCTGGACAGCCGCGCCGCATCGCTACGACTACGCAGCCGCAGCAGCGCCGCTTCCAGACGCACGCCGCGGATCGCGCCATTGCTGGCGACAAAGCCGGCCGCATCTTCGCGTGCGTCGGCCACCACCTTGTCGTCGCCGGAACTGCTGCCGGAGGAATTGGACGAACCGGCCGACGATGCGCCGGCCGAGGTCCCGGCCAGGCTGGAGGCAACGGCTGCCAGCGGCAGCAGCGTCAGGGCGCAAAACACGAGGGAGCGCATCATTGGCGTATCGATTCCATGTGAAGGTGGTGAAAGACTAACCGGCACGTGCAGCGGCAGGCGCGTCGTCGATCTCGAACAGCTTGCCGGGATTCAGCAAAAGATGAGGATCGAACACATGCTTGATCCCGCGCATCAAGGCGATCTCCTCGGCCGAGCGCGTGCTCCACAGGTAGGCCTTCTTGACCAGGCCGATGCCGTGTTCGGCAGAGATGCTGCCGCCAAAACGCTGCAAGGCCTGCGCCAGCAACTTGGTCACCTGGTCGCAGGCCGCGACGAAATCGGCCTGGCTGGTGCCATCGGGCTTGAGCACGTTGATATGCAGGTTGCCATCGCCGATATGGCCGAACCACACCACATCGAAATGCGGATACGCATCGTGCAGCAGCGCCTGGGTTTCGGCCAGGAATGCCGGCATCACCGAGATGCGCACCGACACGTCGTTCTTGTAGGGCGTGTAGCGCGCCAGCGCCTCGGTGATGCCTTCGCGCAGTCGCCACAGTTGCGCGGCCTGCGCATCGCTCTGGCTGATCACCCCGTCGCTGACCCAGCCCTGCTCCATGCAGGTCTCGAATGCCGCCATCGCCGCGGCTTCCTGCGCCGCGTCGCCGGCGGCGAACTCGGTGACCACGTAGTACGGATGCACCTGCGCAAACGGCGCCTGCGCGCCGTGCGCCAGCACGTGCTCCAGTGCGCGGTCGGTGAAGAATTCGAATGCCTCCAGCCGCAGCTGCGCGCGGAACGCGGCGAACACCTGCATCAGCACCTCGAACGAAGGCAGCGCCAGCAGCATCACGTTGCTGGGCGGCGGCGGGTCGGTCAATCGCAGCGTCGCTTCGACCACCACACCGAGCGTGCCTTCGGAGCCGATCAGCAGATGGCGGAAATCGTAGCCGCTGGAGTTCTTCACCAGCGCGTTGTTGAGTTCGAGCAGCTCGCCGGCACCGGTGACCACCTTCAGGCCGGCCACCCATTCGCGGGTGTTGCCGTAGCGGATCACGCGGATACCGCCGGCGTTGGTGGCGATATTGCCGCCGATCGAGCACGAGCCACGTGCGGCAAAGTCCACCGGATACACCAGCCCGTGCTCGCGCGCGGCGTTGTGCACCGCCTCCAGCGGCATGCCGGCCTGGACGGTGAGCGTGCGATCCACCGCGTTGAACTCCAGCGGCTTGTTCAGGCGCTCCAGGCTCAGCACCAGCTCACCGTTGGCGGCCACCGCGCCGCCGGACAGGCCGGTGCGCCCGCCCGAAGGCACTACCGCCACCGCATGCGCATTTGCCCAGCGCAGCACCGCCTGCACCTCGTCCACCGAGCTGGGCAAGGCGATCGCGAGCGGGTTGGGCGTCCAGCGCCGCGTCCAGTCGCGGCCGTAGTGTTCCAGGTCGGCCGGCTCGGTCTTCAAACGCAACGCCGGCACGGCCTGTTGCAACGAAAGGATGCGGGAATCGGTCATGGCACACGGCGCTGCGGTAGGAACCGCACAGCGTGCCAGTGCACGCCACCCTCGTCCAGCTGCACGGCGTACGGCCGAGGCGGTGTTGGATTCAGCTGAAACCGTTGCACCGCAAGGACTTTGCCTACGCAAACACTGCGTTGCGACCGCCCCATCGCGTAGCCCATCTGGCATAGTTGCCGGCCCGATTGCTGCATTGCGCTCCCCCATGTCGCCGAAGAGAACCTCGTTTCCCAAGCAGGACATCCGCGTCCTGTTGCTGGAAGGCATCAGCCAGACTGCCGTGGATGTGTTCCGCGCCGCCGGTTATTCGCAGATCGAGCTGCACGCCAAATCGTTGCCGGAAGACGAGTTGATCGCCCGCATCGCCGAGGCGCATATCGTCGGCATCCGCTCGCGCACGCAGCTGAGCGCGCAGGTGCTGGCACATGCCAAGCGGTTGATCGCGGTGGGCTGCTTCTGCATCGGCACCAACCAGGTCGATCTGGACGCGGCCGAACTGGCCGGCATCCCGGTGTTCAACGCGCCCTACTCCAACACCCGCAGCGTGGCCGAGCTGGTCATCGCCGAGGCGATCCTGCTGTTGCGCGGCATCCCGCAGAAGAACGCCCAATGCCATCGCGGCGGCTGGTCCAAGTCGGCCGCCGGCAGCCACGAAACGCGCGGCAAGGTGCTGGGCATCGTCGGTTACGGGCATATCGGCACCCAGGTCGGCGTGCTGGCCGAGTCGCTGGGCATGCAGGTGATCTTCCACGACATCGAAACCAAGCTGTCGCTGGGCAACGCGCGCGCGGCGATCGACCTGGACGACCTGCTGGCACGCGCGGACGTGGTGACCCTGCATGTGCCGGAGACGCCGTCGACCAAGGACATGATCGGCGCGGCGGAAATCGCGCGCATGAAACACGGCGCGCACTTGATCAACGCCTCGCGTGGCACGGTAATCGACATCGATGCACTGGACGCGGCGCTGAGCTCCGGCCAGATCGGCGGCGCGGCGGTGGACGTGTTCCCGATCGAGCCCAAGGGCAATGGCGACGCGTTCGAATCCCCGTTGACCGCACACGACAACGTGATCCTGACCCCGCACGTGGGCGGCAGCACGCTGGAAGCGCAGGACAATATCGGTGTCGAAGTGGCCGCCAAGCTGGTGCGCTACAGCGACAACGGCAGCACCCTGTCGGCAGTGAACTTCCCCGAGGTCACCCTGCCCGAGCATCCCGACAGCCTGCGCCTGCTGCACATCCACCGCAACGTGCCGGGCGTGCTGTCCAAGATCAACGAACTGTTCTCGCGCCGCAACGTCAACATCGACGGCCAGTTCCTGCGCACCGATGCCAAGGTGGGCTACGTGGTGATCGACGTCAGCGCCAGCGAGGCGCAGGCCACCGCGCTGAAGGAAGGCCTGGCGTTGATCGAGGGGACCTTGCGGACGCGGATCTTGTATTGAGCTGTTGATGCACGCGCGGCCCTCATCCGCGGCCCTCATCCGGCGCTTTGCGCCACCTTCTCCCGCAAGCGGGAGAAGCAAGTGCAGGTCACCCTTCTCCCGGGTGCCCCCCCTTCTCCCGGGTGCTCTCCCCTCCCGGGTGCTCCCTCCCTTCTCTCGCGTGCTCCCTTGTCCCGCTCGCGTCCCTCTCGCGCGCTCCCCTCTTCCGCGCGCCCTCTTCTCCCGCCAGCTCCCTTCTCCCGCCAGCTCCCTTCTCCCGCTCGCGCCCCTCTCGCGCGTGCTCCTTTCTTCCGCGCGCCCTTGTCTTCCCGCTGGCGCCCTTCCCCCGCGTACTTCTTTCTCCAGCGCGCTCCCTTCTCCCGCTTGCGGGAGAAGGTGCCCGAAGGGCGGATGAGGGCACACGCCCTCAATCCCCCTTACACGCCTCGCGCCACCCACTTCTCGGCCATGCGCCGCATCGACGGATCCAGCTGCGGATCGGCAAGCAGCTCGGCGATCGGCCGCCACGCCAGGGCCAGTGACTCCTCGCTGACCTCGGACGCCTCGTCCGTTCCAGCCACCACCACATAGCGCGCGTCGTAGTGCCAGTGCCCGGCCACCTCGCCGCGTGCGGGAATCCAGTGGCGGTCCAGGTCGAAGATGGCCGCATCCGCCAGGCGCAAGCCGCTCAATCCGGATTCCTCCTGCGCCTCGCGCAGGGCCACCTGCGCCAGGTCGCGGTCGCCGTCGGCGTGCCCGCCCAGCTGCAGCCAGCGCTGCAGCTTGCGGTGGTGGGTCAGCAGCGTGCGCGCGCCATCGGCGCTGACCACCCAGGCCGAACCGGTGAAATGACCTTCGACACGCTCGCGCAGGAACGGGTTGGTGGCATCGTCCAGCAGCTGTGCGAACTGCTCGGCCAGCCCGGCTTCGTCGGGCCAGCGTGCGCGGTAGTCGGCCAATCGCTGTTGCAGGGTTGCATCCACCATCTGTCGTTCTCGGTCGCCCGTCGCGGGCAAGGTGGCCATTATCGCCATTCATGCTGCGTACGTGCTTGTCGTGAGCGTGTAGCTTTGGCAAGGTAGGCCGCTTGCCTGTCCGTTGGGGACGCGGCGCACACCTTCGCCCGGGCGCCAGCGCCTTAGCCTTGCCACTTAGGGATGTACCGAATGCTGAAGTCTCTGTTGAGGGTCAAACCGATCGAGCCCGCTGGACATGTGGATGGGGGCGAACCGGTCGAAGGCAGCCTGCAAGGCGAAGCCACCCTGCAACGCACCCTCACCGCCAAGCACCTGATCATGCTCGGCATCGGCGCGGTGATCGGCGCCGGCATCTTCGTGCTGACCGGCCAGGCCGCTGCCAACCATGCCGGCCCGGCGGTGATGCTGTCCTTCGTGTTTGCGGGCATCGCCTGTGCGTTTGCCGGCCTGTGCTACGCAGAGTTCGCGGCGATGATGCCGGTCTCCGGCAGCGCCTACTCGTATTCATACGCCACCCTTGGCGAAGGCATCGCCTGGTTCATCGGCTGGTGCCTGGTGCTGGAATACCTGTTTGCCGGCTCCAGCGTGGCGGTCGGCTGGTCGGCCTACCTGATCAGTTTCCTGACCGGCACGCTCGGATTACCGTTCCCGGCGGAGCTGGCCGGTGCACCACTGGCCTGGGACGGCCACAACTTTGTCAGCTCCGGCAACCTCATCAACCTGCCGGCCGTGCTGATCGTGGCTGCGGTGAGCATGCTGTGCTACGTGGGCGTCACCCAGTCGGCGTTTGCCAATGCCATCGTGGTGGCGATCAAGGTGGTGGTGATCTGCCTGTTCGTCGGCTTCGGCATCGCCTACATCGATCCGGCCAACTGGCACCCTTTCATTCCGGAAAACACCGGGCCGGGCCAGTTCGGCTGGGACGGCGTGTTCCGTGCGGCGTCCATCGTGTTCTTCTCCTACATCGGCTTCGACGCAGTCTCCACCTCCGCCGGCGAGACCAAGGATCCGCAGAAGAACATGCCGATCGGCATTCTGGTGTCGCTGGCGGTCTGCACCGTCATCTACATCATCGTCTGCGCGGTGCTGACCGGCCTGTTGCCCTACACCCAGCTTGGCACCGCCAAGCCGGTGGCCACGGCGCTGGAAGCGCACCCGCAGCTGACCTGGCTCAAGACCGCAGTGGAGATCGGTGCAATCGCCGGCCTGTCCTCGGTGGTGCTGGTGATGCTGATGGCGCAGCCGCGCATCTTCTACACCATGGCCAAGGACGGGTTGATGCCCAGACTGTTCGGCAAGGTGCACCCGAAGTTCCACACGCCCTACGTCGGAACGATCTTCGTCGGCGTGGTCGCGGCGCTGCTGGCCGGGCTGATCCCGCTCAGCGTGCTGGGCGAACTGGTGTCGATGGGCACCCTGCTCGCCTTCGCCACCGTGTGCGCCGGGGTCATGGTGCTGCGTTTCACCAAGCCGGATCTGCCACGGCCGTTCCGGGTGCCGCTGGCGATGCTGATCTGCCCGCTCGGCGCGCTGGCCTGCCTGTTCCTGTTCTTCCAGGCTTTCCAGGAACACTGGAAGGTGTTCGTGGGCTGGACCGTGATCGGCCTGGTCATCTATTTCGGGTATGGCATTCGCCATAGCCGGCTGGCCCACAGGGTTTGACTGCAAGTCCCTCGCAAGAGCCCGCACATCTCGCACACGCCCGCACCTCCATGTGCAGGGATTCAACAGGAACCGCTGCATGTTCAAGCAACTCTGGGCCACCAAACACCCGCACGCCAGCCATGAGGCGGCCGACGGGCTGGGCCTGCAACGTGCACTCGGGCCCTGGGGGCTGACTGCCCTGGGCATTGGCGCGGTGATCGGCGGCGGCATCTTCGTCATCACCGGCCAGGCCGCGGCCGACCATGCCGGCCCGGCGATCATGCTGTCATTCGTGCTGGCCGCGGTGTGCTGCGCGTTCTGCGCGATGGCCTACGCCGAATTTGCCGCGATGGTGCCGGTGTCCGGTAGTGCCTACACCTATACCTACGCCACCTTCGGCGAACTGGCGGCCTGGTTCATCGGCTGGATGCTGGTGCTGGAATACGGCGTCTCCGCCTCGGCGGTGGCGGTCAGCTGGACCGGCTACTTCCTCAGCCTGCTGGAACATTTCAACATCCACCTGCCGGCCGCCCTGGTCAGCGCGCCGCTGGACGGCAAGCTGCAGCGCACCGGCGCGATCGCCAACCTGCCTGCGGCCGGTATCGTGCTGCTGCTGACCTGGCTGTGCTACGTGGGCATCCGCAAGTCGTCGGCAATGAACATGGCGATGGTGATCCTCAAGACCGGCTTGATCCTGCTGGTGATCGCAGTGGGCTGGAAGTACGTCGATACCGCCAACTGGCACCCGTTCATCCCGGCCAACGAAGGCCCGGGCAAGTACGGCATGGAAGGCGTGCTGCGCGGCGCGGCAATGGTGTTCTTCGCCTACATCGGCTTCGAGGCAGTGTCGGTGGCGGCGCAGGAATCGCATCGCCCGCAACGCGATCTGCCGATCGGCATGATCCTGTCGCTGGTCATCTGCACCGTGCTCTACATCGCCATGGCGGCGGTGATGACCGGCCTGGTGCCCTACACCCTGCTCGGCACCGACGAGCCGGTGGTGACCGCGGTAGCGGCGCATCCGCAACTGGCCTGGCTGCGCGTGGTGGTGGAAGTGGGTGCACTGATCGGGCTGTCGTCGGTGGTGCTGGTGATGATCATCGGCCAGCCGCGCATCTTCATGATCATCGCGCGCGACGGCCTGCTGCCGTCGATCTTCACCCGCATCCATCCCAAGTACCGCACCCCGCACGTCAACACCGTGATCACCGGCGTAGGCATCGCCCTGCTGGCGGCGGTGTTCCCATTGGACGTGCTGGGCGAGCTGACCTCGATGGGGACGCTGATCGCCTTCGCAGCGGTATGCGCCGGCGTGCTGATCCTGCGCCGTACCCACCCGGAACTGCCGCGCCCATTCCGCATGCCGGTGGCCTGGCTGATCTGCAGCGCCGGCGTATTGAGCTGCCTGGCGCTGCTGTCGGCGATGACCCTGCACAACTGGATGTTGATGGGGGTGTGGACGCTGGTCGGGCTGGTGGTCTATTTCGGCTACGGCTACCGCCACAGCCGTCTGCGCGACGGTCGCTGAGCACGCGCGCACGCCAGCAGCCACTGACGAACGACCGCCCGCCGGTGTATGGCAGAGAGGGCGACAGGTCTTCGGCTGCTGGGCGGCTGATCTGTGACCTAGTTGCAGGACCCTGATCCGCTGATCTGCAACTTGGCTGCAGGGCCCTGATCTGCTGATCTGCAACTTGGCTGCAGGGCCCTGGTCTGCTGATCTGCAACTTGGCTGCAGGGCCCTGGTCTGCTGATCTGCAACTTGGCTGCAGGGCCCTGGTCTGCTGATCTGCAACTTGGCTGCAGGG
>NZ_QEZI01000028.1:0-420 GCF_003993525.1 Xanthomonas sp. BRIP62411 | reverse complement strand
TGGGCTCGGGTGTCAGCAGCAGGCGTCGCGGTGGGCGTCGGCGTCCGCGTCGGCCTCCCGCTCGCCCGTGAGCGCGCCGACGGGCACGGTGCACGCGTCGCCGCGCCACGCCTCGAGGCCCTCGCGGACGGCGAACGCGGCGATCGCGAGCCCTGCGACGGGATCCGCCCACCACCAGCCCAGCCCGGCGTCGAGCAGCAGCCCGACGAGGAGCGCGGCCGACAGCCACGCGCACACGAGGGTCTGCCGGGAGTCGGCGACCGCGCTCGCGGAGCCGAGCTCGGTGCCCGTGCGGCGCTCGAGCAGGCTCAGGGCCGGCATCACGGCGAGGCTCAGTGCCGCGAGGACGATGCCCGTGGTGCTCGGGCGCGCCTCGGATCCGCCCGCCAGCGCGAGCACGGCGTCCACGCTCACGTAGGC
>NZ_QEZI01000003.1:0-60438 GCF_003993525.1 Xanthomonas sp. BRIP62411 | reverse complement strand
CTAATCGGGGATGGGGTGCGCTCGAGGTAGCGCCGCGGCGTGATCGAGGGATCGAGCGAGTGCCAGCCGATCTCGGTGGGCGGCGGCACCGTGGCGCGCTCGCGCGTTGGCTTGAACGGAAAGTGATCGACGCATGGCAGACTTCTCCTTGGCGAACAAGCCATGCCGCCTTGGAGGGATTCGCACAACGTCCAGCGGTCAGATACCCTCATCAGAATTCCAGCGGTCGTGCGGAAGCAGATGCACGTAACAGACCATTCTGGCGACCTGCATCGCCAACAGCCAAAAGCGCAGAGGGAACGATAGGTATGGGTGCTAATCACCGAAAGGCCTATGTAGCATTCGTTGGATTGCTTTGCGCCGCAGTAGCGGGGTGTACCTCACCTGCACCCGCCACCGCGTCACCGCGCGAGCATGCAAGTCAACACGCTGCAAAGGCTCCGGTTGTGTCTTGCCCCTCCAAAGATTTCGGCACGTTTCTGCAACGCTATGCGGACTCTGCCGACGAGAGCGTGCGTCGCGGCTTCACCGACGATCCGCTGGAATATGAGGTGCCAACTCACACGGTCGAAAAAGAAACGGATACGTCACCCGCCACGCATCTCTCCAAGCGAACAGGTCGCTCCCGCCTGGAGCTATTCCCGTATCGTTATTTCAAGGACGCGAAGGTCTTTGATCGAGTCGTTCCAGGGGAGATGAAGCCAGAGCGCCAAAGTAAGGTGGGATACCCGGTCTCTATCCAGACGATGGCCGGTGACGGCCGCAGTGTGGACTTCGGCATGGAGTACGAAGTAGATACCTACGTTTTCAGACGGAGCCAGGGCTGTTGGTACCTGGCTCGCGCAATCAACCTGAGGGACTAACCAGGGAGTGGGCACATGGCCGCACAGGATGCAACACAGCAGGTCTCTTATCGCGTCATTCAACTTGAGTGGGACGCGGAGAAGGGTTATCACAACGAAGCTGTCGAGAACTTCGATGGCCTGGTCACGCACCATCCCAACAGCAACAGCGGTGCGCATCTGGTCAATGGCACAGTGGTTGGCGGGCAACCTGGACGCACGCTGGCGCTGGTTGGCGGTGGGGTCCAAGAAATCGAGGTTGCCAAAGTCGGGAACGACTATGGCCTTCGCCCAGGCCAGGTATTGCTGAAGAAAGACTTCATCCTTGAAGACTCCGCAATGCCCTCTGGACCTGCGTCAAGGGCACAGGATGTTCCATCGCCTGTTGCTGGTGTAGTGGGAACGGTCAACGCGAAAACCGGCCTGGTCGATGTGCTGGATCGGGAAGGGGGCGATGTCATCCTGCGTGTCCGTCACATGTCCCCTCTCCTTGTGCAGGAGGGTGACCAGGTCGAGTATGGCCAGGCGTTGGGAGTACAAGGCAAGCAGGCGACAGGCGCAATCCACGTGCACATGGAAGTGGATAGCCGTCACTACCAACATTACGAAAACTATGTCGGCGACCTCGTAAGTGGCCGTCTGTCCATCGATGCAGCAAGACGGGAACACGGCATCGAGCCCAGGCTATTCGTGGATGACGGGACAATCCGTATCGGTGAGTCGTCGGAGATGGTGCGGCAGGTGCAGCAGACATTGAATGCCGAAGGCTTTCGAGGTGCTGACAATCAGCCGCTGCAAGTAGATGGCGTCTACCGCCTTTCGATGCAGGCTGCCGTTATCAATTACCAGCAAGCGCATGGCCTCTCCCAGACCGGAGACATCGACCCTGCAACGTTGCAGCAGATTTCTCCGCTCACGTTCCCGCCAGAGGTGAACAAGGACGATTACAACACTGCGCCGACGTATCAAAACATCCAGGGGGCCGTGCAATCACAAGACCCACTCCATCGCCAGGCAGAAGATGCCGTGCGCCGCCTGGAACAGGGACTGGGCCGTGACTATGACGACAACAGTGCCCGGCTAGCAGCAAGCAGCGCGTATCTGGCCAGAGATAACGGGCTATCAAGGATCGATCACATCGTGCTGAGTACCGAGACAAGTTCTGTGCGGCAGGGCGGGAACGTATTTGTTGTTCAAGGGGCGCTCGACAACCTTGCCCACCTGACGGCGCACATGAAAACAAGCGATGCCATCGCACGTCCAGTAGAGCAGTCACTGAGTCAGTTGCAGGCGCTTGGCGAGACGCAACAGCAACAGCAACAAGCGCAACAGCAAGAACAGCAACAGGAACCTTCGATCACTCCACCTCATCGAATGGTGTGAGGTCGCAACCCCGCTCACCGGCGGCATACCAGGCCAAACCCAACGAATTTGTGTACGCGTTTGTGTACGCGGCGCGCCAGCGTTATTCCGGAGGTGCCACGGTGACGACCAGCTCGCCGTTGCGCATGCGGATGTGGAGTTTGCTGCCGATGGTGAAGCCGAGTTGTTCCAGCCAGCGGCCGCGTAGGCGCAGCGTGGGGATGCGTTGGTGGCTGTCGGGGTAGTAGCCATAGCCGACGGTGCAGTGTTGCGGCGCGCGCGGGCGGCCTGGGCGGCGCGGCTTGTTGGGATCGGGGCGGGGCTCGGGGATGGCGGGGCGGTCGAGGTAGGGCCGCGGCGTGATCGTTGGGTCGAGCGAACGCCAGACGACCTCGGTGGGCGGCGGCACCGTGGCGCGCTTGCGCGCTGGCTTGGGACGGGACGTGGATCGACGCATGGCAAAGCCCTCCTTGACGAACAGGCCCCGCCGCCGGCTGGCAACGGGATGTCGGGAGGTTAGAAACCGCAGAGAGCCGGCGGGCGTATTTCCCCGAAGGGTGTTGTATTAGCCGCCCTCCCGACGCAGGCATCGCGTCGGTTGCACCCGCAAGATGCTGCAGGCACAAAAAACCCACCGGTTTGACGGAGGTGGGTACCGCTCTCTGAGGAGTTTCTACGCTCCTTGTGGTAGAGATTGCTGCGGGTTTGTTGGGATGTCAACTGCTTCGAGCTACAAAGTGATGGTGATTTTTTTGAGTGCGGCCACTACGAAGAACATGTAGATCGCTCCCCTTCTTGCTAGCTTCGTACCATGTAGCGGACTACCGTTTGGCCGAAGCATTGAGATTGTCCATGTCCGAGAAGATCAACCACCGCTTGCCGGAATCCCGATGCAGTGTGAGAGTGAACTTTCCTATATCACCAGGTGCTTCTCCGTAGCCGTACGCACCGATGATGTAGGCGACATTACCTTCTGCGGAAAACCCGAGTGAGCGCAAACGTAGCGGACCTCCGCTGCTACCTTCATAGGCCGCTTCAATAGCTGCCCTGCCCCGGATTGGAGGCCGATCGCTCTGCAGCAAAAAGCCATCTTCCGCAAATAACGCAGCAAGCGCGCTTGCGTCGCCCTTACGCCATGCGCTCTCATAGTCGCGGAGCATTTGATCAAGTTCGTGGGGTAACGCACTGCTGGCAACTGCTGTCTGGTTGGCATTTTCTGTGATGTTCTGACCATGCAATGGCCCCGCGGCAAGCACGAGACTGAAGACAAAAAAGGCAATGATCGATCGGCTCATATGTCTCAATCCTTCTAGAGCATCGTTGATTGACTACAGTAGTATTCCGCGCTTCGCGACTACCGGGACTAGGTTTACTTTTTAAAGCTAACCTGACCCCGTTATTTGAACCGGCCAATCGGCTTCGTTCTTGTCAATTTCTGTGTGGTGCATTGGGTAGAGCAAAATCAAGTTGTGGTAGCTGTTGCGCTCATCGAGCGTCAGTGCGTCCTACCAGCGGTCAGCACCTTCTTTCCCCCAACAATGTGAGCTTGCTCGCCCAACGTGCACGCGGCACTAGTAGCGGCGGCATCTTGCGATAGCTCGCAACGGCACTTTGAACAGCGGTTTCCTGCTCGGCCCCAAAAAGTTTGATGTCCTTGCTATAACATTCGATGATCTTACCCAAAAGGCTTAACACGAAAAGGTAAGCCGGCCGCCGAAGGCGGATCGGCTTGACCGCCGGGTTATGCGGAGCGTGCTTTGAGCGCTAAGGACAAGAATTCTCCAAGTTCTCTCTCCAACACAGACTTGTTAATGGACTGAATACCGAAAGCACCCTTTGTGATACCGTTCTTGTTCGGGCGCTGGTCAAAATATGAAGCGTGCTCAACTTTCTGCTCTGCCACTAATCCCTTAATGACGTAAACGCACTCGGCGCTTCTATTAGTCCCAAATTTCGCGTCCATCTCTGGGATAAGCCTCAAGGAATAAAAAGGATTGGCTTTTCCATCTTCACCGTCTTCGACAGAGGCTGGAAACCCATGAGCAATGGCGTCAGCAGCAAATTCTTCAAAAATGGGTTTGGCGACAGATTGAACATGTGACTTGAAGTCGGCAACGAACTCGGCTTCTTTCGTATTTCGCGCTGCTGCGGCAGCAGCAGCAGCGTGTTCTGCCTCGGTCTTGGCGTTGGCGTGCGCCTCTACAACTTTCTTAAAAACTGACATGTAATCTCCAGTTGGATATTTCTATGGCGAGATCGTGTGGCATAAGTGGTATTGGACCGCCTAAGCGCGGCATAACCTTATCCTCGCCGACTGCCTAACCGCGGTCAATCGTCACAAGCATTTCAAGCTCATCGTCTTTAGCTGTGTTCCTGACTCTGCCGACAGGTGTTAGGCAGCGTCCTTGCGCGCCAATCCTAATACGCCGGCGTCCTTCGGGCCTAACGCAGAGATCTAGCGAATTCAAAGCTTGAGCTCGCTATCTGCTTTTACGGCATCGTCCGCGCGTTATTACTCTGCGTCACCTCAGCAACCTCGCCTTCCGTAACCAGACTCAGCCGCGCCCCGTACCGGTGCGACCAATCTGCACTGCCAACCCCACAACCGCAATCCTAGGCATTAAATCACTCTGAGCCTCCGACGCCGGTAACGCGGTTCTGGCCAGCTCTTTTCCTAATGCATCCTCCAGCACCACAAACCCGACCGGTGCATCGGCATGGACAAGGCTGTGCACGGTCACTTCGATAGCGTCTGCGGTCACACGTACGTCGCCGTAACCGATGTCCAGATCCGGACGCAATGCAACCGGGGTGGTGGCTGCGATGCGTTCGAGCTACAGGGTGGTGGTGCGTTCTGCGGGGAAGTCGATGTCGATGGATGGGAACGGGGTCTGTTGATTTCTTAAGTGAACATGACTCAGTTATTCTCGGCCGCATGCGCGCCTATGAGGTTACCGAAGCCGGACCCACCAACTGACTTTCTCTATCACAGCCTAACGCCTGAATTAGGCCTCGCCCCTGAAGCGGCGTCGGGTTAGATGAATTGTTAGGCCGGTGCAGGCCCAATCTTACGGAGCGCATCTTGTCCTAGTGCAACCGGGTGATAGCAAAGCCTTCCCCCAAACTTTGGACAAGCCGTCTGCATCTCTGGATGGCCTACTACCTCTATAGAGTCGTGATCTCCCGCCAACGTTCCGCCCCATTGCTGGCATTTAGATCGTCGAGTATTTATGTAGGTAGCAAGAGTAAGGTCAAGCACGAAGCCCGTGCCAATCGTTAGCCAAACGTGGCAGTCAAGGACGTCAGGCTTTTCTTTCAGCCATGCCTTGAACCGTTTTTGGGAAAAATCTAACTCATTTGATCTGGCAGGTGTAAAGCTGCCAATCGTTATGTTTACCGGTACTGTTGGATAATTTTTCTTGAGAAAATTCAATACCAGAAGGTGGACATTCCCACAATTCCCCCCGAATTGGTGTAGCTTTTCTTCGTTCGTGCCGTTATATAGTTTCAAGTGCGATGGAACGGCAAGAGCAACCTCGTCAGCAACTTGGCGCGCCTTTTGGGCAAAAATGGTGCTGATAGGGCTATCGAGCTCGAGTTTCATCTCAAGCGTAAACCTTTTCGCGGCCTCGACTCTTGATTTGTACGAGCGGAATGATTGTAAGAAGTGTCGAAATTGTCTAGTCATTAGCCTAACGCTTAAGTTAAGACGCGCCGCGAAGGGGCATCGGTTTGGTCGAATGTTAGCCGTCATTTCGCAGTTACCAACTGCGCGATTATTGCACCGACCGATAAAGCCAACGCGACTAGCGATACACCGAAGGACCATGCGAACTTGGAGTGCTCTTGCTCTTGGGCGGCAAGAACCGCCGTCAGATATGGAAGGTTGACTGCGTTTCGTAACTCGCCAACTATAGGCGTAAACAAGTGTACAAAAGTGTTCTCGCCAGTCTTGTATCGGTACTTGTGGTCCAAGTGGTAGTGCAGATACCCAAACAGGATGTTCTTGTCGCACCCGAGCTTCTGAGCTACCGCCTCGACATTGATGGCGATCATCGTCTTACCTACGCTTGGTCCTTCGACGGGGAACGATGCCTCATACATGTCGAAGATGCAGCGAAGGACTTTTCTTTCGGTTGGTACAGAATTTGCCATGACGCCTAACACCTAAGTTAATCCGCGCCGCGAAGCGGCGTCGGCTTTAATGAATTGTTAGCCAACGGGGGGAGGAGGCTCATCCGGGTCCGGGTCCGGGTCTGGGTCAGCCGCGCCGATCGCTGATCGGCCACCTTGTTCTGGTTGAATGCGATCACGAATTTTCTTGCACAACGCCTTCGTTGGCGTGCGTGATCGCCACCATGAAATAACCAGATAGGCTCCAAGGGTGATACCGATGACGGCAACAAATAAAAACGCGCTTTCTATGGTCTTGTTGTCAAACGTGGCGGTAGCTAATGCACAAACTGATGAAAACGCGGTTGAAAGCAAAAAAATCGCAAAATTGAACTGAAGATCCGGGGCACCATACTCAAAGTGATCCAGTTCAGTGTCTTTGATTTCATACAGATCGACGGACTCAACCCGACCCCTCCGCACTCGAAGTGGTTTTTCACCGTCAAGCGGTTATGGATTGAGGGCGTTCATAAGTTCTTCTTTAGCCAATCTGAATGCTTTTGGCTAATAGCGTTCTTCCAGGCAGCTTCTGTGCCCGAGCGAATTATAAAAATCCTATCCCCGTTAGCTAAAGCGGCTTTTAAATCATCGCGTATTTCAGCAGCCTTCTTGTCACTCATGAGTGCCCAACATGTAGCATTGATCGGGCAATATGCATCGTACGCCTTCATGCGCTCGCGTAATGCGTCGCGCGTGGTGCGTTGTGCAGCCTGAAAAGTGACGATGTAACAGTTCATATTATGAGGATGCTAGAATTTTTGGCTATTGGCTAAAGCTTGAGTTAAGCCCCCGCCACGAAGTGGTGGTCGGCTTGAATGATTTGTTACGACAATTCCCAAAGACAAGCGGTTAGCACTGATAGCGGTCACTGATGTGATCTTTGCAATAACGGCGTTTTGAACCCGCATTGAAAAGCCCTTGAAAAACGAGCGAGGGCATACCACAGAAGTCGTATGTGTGGCTCTGGACGAATTGAATTTTCATACGCATGCTGCCCGGGTCGTAGCCAATTGCGCTGATGGCTGACGAGGTGACGCAAATCATGTCCATCGATTCTCCTAGCGTTTGAATATAAGTCGTACCACATCGTGGCTTCTGCTTGCATCAATTGTCAGCGCTTAGCTTCTTCACCTTACGATGGCGAGCCAGCAGCATGCGGAGTATCAGAAGTGCCGGGAACGCAAGGACGGCGATTCGCAGTTGGAGCGTCGGTGTCACACCTTCTTTTGGCCAGAACGAAAGCCAGATCGCGAGTGCAGCGAGGCAGCACAGTGTCAGCATCAGCAATCGCTTGGCAGCGCGTAAGGAAAACGGAGTTGCCAGCGCGGGAGCGGCCATCACCAGAAATCCAATGCCGCTGATCAATGCGCCCGTCTGTCCTTCACGTACCTGGCCTGCTGCAACCAGTGCCACCAGCAAAGCGCCCGTCGCTGCGAGCATGACGCCGGCAAGACCGGCGAGCAGCTTCAGGAGTTTTTGATAGCGCATTCTTTGCGTCCTAGTTCTTGCATTACGCTGCACTTCCGAGTGGCGTTAGCTTGAGGCCTGCTAGGACTTGTGACGCCGATAGTGGTTGTTGGTACTTGTGCTGCGGTAGCTGCCACCTTTGTGCGAGGCGCCGTGGCCTGCGCTGTAGTGACCGCCGTGACTGGTGGTGTGGTGCGTGCCGGCGGCTCTGACGCGCGCTTGCGCGGATGCAGTACACAATCCCAGTGCGGCCACAGTCAGTGCCACGATGCTCCATGCCTTGCTCAACATTGTTTCTTCCCCCTGAAGAAATGTGTGGCTTTGCGGCTGCATTAAGTACTGCGTGACTTGATCCTCGCCGAGTTTTTGGATTGCGTCAATGCGCTTGCGCGATTGATCGCTGGCTTTATCGGCTTTGCCCTCATCCGCCCTTCGGGCACCTTCTCCCGCGTGCGGGAGAAGGGATTGGTGTGTTGGGTTATTGGCTGTTTTGTGCGGTTGCCGGCTTGGCTGGGGTGGGTAAAGCGAGATTATTGTTGAGGTCGGTAATCTCTGCGGCGTTGCTTTCGGTCACCACACGCAATTGCGCGGTTTTTAGATTTGCCGCGTTGGTTAGTGGCAGGCGTACCTGGGTGGTGATTGGCTGCAGATTGCGTGGTGCCGCGAGTGCCGGAAACGCGCTCCGCGCCAACTCCTTGCCACGCACATCCTCCAACACCACAAACCCGGCCGGGGCATCGGCATGACCGAGGCTATGCACGGTCACCTCGATGGCATCGGCAGTCACGCGCACGTCGCCATGACCAATGCCCAGGTCCGGGCGTAGTTCAACCGGGGTGGTGGCTGCTATGCGTTCGAGCTGCAGAACGGTGGTGCGGCCTGCGGGGAAGTCGATGTCAATGGACGCGCTTTTTTCGAAAGCGCGCTCTTGCGTCTTGGCGTTGCTGTCGAGCTTGCCGTCATTGGCTTTGCTCACGCCCTGGGTGATGCGCCATTGGCCCGGGGCGACGTTCCAGCCGGTCATGCTGGCGCGCTGAGGTTTACTGGAGGTGTTGTAGGCGATGACGGTGAAGCGGTCTTGCTGGGGTGCGGGGATGGCGATGGCCACTTGGGTGGCGGCCTCTGGATCGGCGAAGCGCCAGCTGACGGTGTGGCCGGGGTAGGTCTGGTTGCGCTTGAGTGCCACGCCGCCTAAGCGTGCGCGTTGCAGGTTGACCGTGGGGGATTCCACGCGGTCGCTCCACCAGTGGCCTTCGGTGTTCATGTAGAAGTTCTGCAGTTTCTCTCTTGCCTCGCTGCGGTAAATGGCGGCGAGATACTCGAGGTTGCCGGTTTGTTCCCAGGCCACGTGGTGCGGGAAGTCCGGGGCGCTGCCGTCGTCTTTATTTGCGGCATCGATGAGCTTGCCGCTCCAGTCGCTGCGCTTGCCCATGACATCCAGGAAGTTTTCGTTGAGCAGCGAGAGGCCGTTGGGGCCGCTGTTGGCGACGCGGTAGTCGATTGGCTTGAGATAACGCTGCTCGCCGGTGAAACGGTAGGCGGCCCAGAAGGTGTGCAAGGTGTCGGCGCCGCCGCTGCCTTCGAACAGTTCGCCGCCGCGGGTTTTGCCGGTTTGCCAGTTGATCTCGTTGGGCAGGGCCCAGTTGCCCTTGGCGTTGGTGTAGGCGTGGGCGAGGTAGCCATCCGCTAACCCGGTGACGATGCGGCGGCTGTTGGGGTCGGCGTTATAGCCGCCCAGCAGGATGGCCGGGTGCACGATGGGGAAGGAGTACGGCTTTTGCCATTGCCAGTTGGGCTCGCGGTAGATCTTGCGGCCGCCGAACCAGTTGCTGGCAAACAGCAGGTGGCCTTGCGGGTTGACCTGGATGATGGTGTCGAAGGCTTTCACCGTTTCCATCAGGCGCTCGACGGTGCGCGGGTCGCCCCAGTTGAGGTACAGCAGGGCGCTGTTGAGGTTGATGCCCTCCTCATACGAGTGCAGCTCGTCGGTTTCGATGGTGGACAGGCCGTTGGTGAACATGCCGTTGCGGTAGTTGGCATCGGACAGCGCCAGCATGGAGGCGTTGAGCATGTCCGGGTCCACGCCCATCAGGGCGACACCGGGCCATTGCTGCACCAGGTCCGAGTCGTCGGAGATGCCGCCGCCGAAATCGCCGTAGGCCACCTGGCGCTGCTCGATCCACCAGCGGATGTAGCGGCGGGTGGCGCTGAGGTCCTGCAGCTGCCAGAACGCCCAGGCGGGCACGCCCTTGGGCACGCTGGGCATCTCGACCGGCAACGCGCCCTGGTTGGCGTAGCTGATGTCGTTCCAGTATTCGCGCCCAAGCGCGTGGTCCGGGTCCACGCGCAGCAGGTCGGTGATGTCGGCATCCAGCCGCTTGTAGAGCAGCTGGCGCTTGGAGGTGGTGTGCTCCTCGACCAGAAAGCCCCAGTTGTCCTTGACCTGGTTGAAGCGGTCGGCCACGTGTTCTGTGATGGCCTCGGCGCGCGGCTTGAACACCAGTTGCAGCTGGGTGCCGTCGAGCGCGTTGGCATCGAAGCCGGGCGCGGCGGCGGCGATGCTGAGCATCAGGCTGTCGTTGCTCAAGATGCGGTCACGCAGGTCCAGCCACAGCGTGCGGGCCTGGCCGGGGGTAACCGCGACCGAGACATCGATCATGTCGCGTGCGGGCCAGATGGGGTCCTTGATGCGGATGTTGAGCGGGATGCTGCCGTTGTGGGTGGCCGGCAGGGTGAGCGCCGGCAGGGTGATGGCGATGCCGTCCAGGCCGTCGTGCATGTTCTCCCAGCCGTAGGACCAGCTGCGCATCAGCGCCTGGTCCGGCGGCGGGTTGCCCAGGCTGGAGGGCACCAGGATGTGCACGATGGGCTGCTGCGCGCTTGCTGCGGCCTTGTCGCTGGGGCGCTTGCGCGCCGGCGCCTTGGTGGGCAGCGCGATGACGGTCTGGCGCTCGCCCGGCGGGTAGCGGCCGGCGATGACATCGCGCAAGGGCGCGAGGTTGTCGTAGTCGGGCTGGATGTCGCTGCGCACGGTGTAGCTGAGTTGCGCGCTGCCTTTGGGCACGGCGCCCGGCTGCACGTTGTAGGCCCAAATCTCCTGGATGGGGGTTTCCTGCGCGGTGTTGGCAAAGCGCAGGGTGCCGCCGCGGCGCTCGGGGAACTGGTCCACGCTGCGCACCACGCCCTGGCTGCGCGCGAACAGCGGCTGCCCCTGCGCGGTGGTGGCACCGGTGGCAGTGGGCGCGGTGTAGCTGGCCTGGCCGTAGGCGGCGCCGCGCAGCTCGATGCGGTTGACCGGCTCGTCCGGCAGGGTGAGGTCCAGCGCCTTGCCGCCTTCGACATAGGTGTTCCAGTCCGGCAGCTGGAAGTAATCGTCGCGCCCGGGCAGGCGCGAGCGGTTGTAGACGCCGGGCCAGGTGGTTTCGGCGATGCCGTCGGTGGCCTTCCACATCCATTGCTTGAGGTCGCGCGCGTCGGCGAACTCCACCTTGCGGATGCGGGTGACCGGTGCGCTCAGCAGCGGCGGTGCGTGGCCGTTGTCCCAGCCGTAGCGGTGCAGGAAGGCGGCGTGTTGCGCGTCGCCGGTGGGTGCTTCCGCAGTGGTGGGCTCCTGCAGGCGTGCCAGTGCGGCGGCACCGCTGGCGTCGAGCATGCGGTCGTAGATGCGAATCTCGTCGAAGTCGCTGCCGCGCAAAAAGTTGTAGCGGCTCTGCACCTGGTGCGGCGACATCACGCGGCCGGCCAGGCCGAACTGGTCGAGCGCGGCGTCGAAGTCGAGCGCGCCGCCGTTCGCGCAGGGCGCACCGCAGTCCACGCGTGCGGCTTCCTTGCCATCCACATACAGGCGCACGCCGCGGGTTTCGTCCCAGGCAAACGCAATGTGGGTCCAGTCGCTGGCGGCCGGGTTCTTGTCGAGCTTGAAGGAGACGCGGGTGCGCGCCAGGTTGGCGTCGGTGACGAAGGCATCGAAGCCGTGGCCGTTCCAGTCGATGCGCAGCCAGGCCATGTCCCAGCTGGTGTGGTCGGCGTAGCCGACACGGAAGATCACGAACGGCGCTTCGCCGACCGGATAACGCGAGCGCCAGAAGAAGCCGAGCGTGCCGCGCTGGGTGTAGAGGTTGCCGGGCGCATTCCACGACAGCACGCCGTCGTCGGCCCATTCGATGGCGTTGCCGCGTTTGCCGGTGGGCACCAGCGTGATCTTGTCGCGGAAGTTGGGCACGCCGTCGCCGCGGGCGACATCGGCCTGCAGGTCGCGGTCGGCCGAGACCCGGAACAGCAACTCCGGGGCCGTGGGGGTGGCCGCACTTGCCGGCAGCGCGATCAGACACAACAAACCCATCCAAACCTTCAGCACACGCACCTCGTCTGGTTCAAAACCACTCTTCAAAACCACTGCTGCAAAACCACTGCCGCCCCGCACGGGCGACAGACACTGCAACCTGCCACCGCAACGCAGCGCGCGGCGCACGCTTGGCGGCGGGCACGCGGGCCGGCACGTACGAGCGTACATGCCGTGCCTGCGTGCTGCGCGCGCCAGCATGCGCCGCGTGCGGTGGTGCGATGGCTGCGTCCACTACAGCCCGTTTGCGGACTTCCACTTGGGAATGTCGTCCTTCAACAGCTTGTCCGGCCAGGTGCCGTGCCAGGCATACCCGACGCGGCGCTCGTTGGGCACCTGCATGTACTCGGTCAAGGCCTTGCCCTCGCGGTTGGCATAGAGCGGGCGTTGATTCTGCAGGTCGTAGAAGCGCGCCCATAGTGACGCACCTGGTTGCGCGATGAGGATCACGTCCTGGCCGGTTTCCTGGGTGGGGTCGTCGATCTTCTTGGTGGCCAGGTCGCGCATGCGGTGGGTGTCGAACCAGCGCGCAGCGGCCTCGACCGAGGTCTTGATCTGCGCGGACGGGTTGGGCTGGCGCATCAGGAAACGCACGATGCTCACCGACTCGCTGGAGGCCAGCGACGCCAGCTCGTACGCGCGCGCCTTGGCCGGCTTGAGCGTGACCTCGTCGTACTGCGCGCCCCAGATGGTGAGCGTGCCGCCGATCTTGACCTGGGTGGCGAGCACGCACTCCAGGCCCTTGGTCACCGCCTGGCGGGCGCGTGCACCGTGGCTGGCACGCAGCAGCGCGCCGGTGTCGCCCTTGCCCTCGCTGATGTCCTGCAGCAGGTTGAGCACGCGCACCATCGCATCGTCGTTGTAGGTGATCTGGTGGTGGTAGGACGACAGGTCCGGGTAGAACTGCGGCCAGCCGCCGTTGGCGTATTGCGCGATGAGCAGATAGTCCACGCCGCGCTTGGCGGCGGCCACGTACTTGGCGTTCTTCTCGGTCTTGTAAATGGTGGAGAGATAGCCGATCTCGTAGGTGGTGGCCTTGTTGTCGATGGTGGCGTCGTCCTTGCGCCCGGGTTGCTGCAGCTCGGCGATTTCCGCAGCGGTGAAGGTGCGGGTGTAGTCCACGGCAACGCCCTTGTATTGCTTGGACCAGCCGCCTGAGGCGGTCTGCAGCAACAGCATGTTGTCGGCGATCTTGTCGGCCAGTGCCGACAGCGGTGCCAGCAGCAAGGCGCCAGCGACGGCGAGCGTGCGGAAACGGAGCAGGTGCGAACGGATCATCAGAACGGCCTCCAGGTGCCGAGGATGGTGTTGCGATCCAGCGCGGCGGCCTGCGCGGCGCTGAGCTGACGCGACCACTTCACGCGACGCGACGGGTTGGCGCCGGCGCCGCTGCTCTGGTATTCGCTGTAGCGGGCGGTGGCTTCGTTGGCGGTGTTGCCCCAGTTGTTCCAGCCCTCGGGCACGATGTGCGCGCCGAGCTGGCTGCTGATGAAGCTCACGCTGGCGTAAGGCCGCCACGGCCGGCCCAGGAACACGCGCGACACGCCGCTGGCAGCGGTGACGCGTGCATTGCGGAACACGAAGCCGTGTGCGCTCTCCTGCGGGGTGGAGGCGGCAGTGAGATAGCCATCGCCCAGCGAGTGCAGCTGCACGTTTTCGAACAGCGCGGTGCCGGCGCCGAACACGAAGTCCACGGTGCCTTCGACGTAGCAGTCGAGGAAATACGAGAGCTTGGCGCCGCGCAGGTACAGCGTGTCCTGGTAACCGAGAAAGCGCACGTTGCGGAACGCGGCGCGGTCGCCATCCACGCGCACCGCCACCGCCTGCCCCACCGGGCCGGCGTGATTGCCGAAGGCGAGTTTTTCTGCAGTGAAGTCGTTGCCGGCGATGATGACGCTGGACGAGCCGGAGGTGCCGTATTCGGTGCCGGTGGCCGGATTGATGCGCGAGGCGTAGTTGTCGTAGGTGATGATGGTCTGGGTGGGGCCGGCGCCGATGAGCCTGAGTGCCGGGGCGTTGGCCGGCACCACGATCAGTTCCTGGTACGTGCCGGCGCCGATGTTGATCTGCGCGCGTTTGCCGCCCTGCACGGCGGCGTCGATGGCGGCCTGCACGGTGCGGTAGCCGGCGCTGCCCTGCTTGGCCACGGTGTAGACCGGGTCGGCGGCGATGGCAGCGGTGCTGCCGAGCGACAGCCCGGCCAGCAGGGCGGTGGCGGCGAGAGTACGTAACACGATCCTGCGATGCAGTTGCATGCGTTGCTCCTGTCAGAACTTGTAGCGCGCGCCGATGTAGTACTGGCGCCCGGTGACGGTGTACTTGTCGGGCAGCTCCAGCGTGGAATCGACGTAGCGGCGGTCGGGTGTGTCGAGCAGGTTGATGGCCTCAAACGTCAGCGACAGCCGGTCGTTGAGCTTGTAGGACATGTTGAAATCCACGTTTTCCACGCTGTATTTACCGGTCACGTCGGCCGTGACCAGGCGCTTGCCATCCAGGTCGTAGACGTCTTCCTGGGCCAGGATGTTGTTGATGTAGCCATCGCGATAACTGGTGGACACGCGCGCACTGAAGCGGCCGTCGTCGTAATAGACGGTGGCGTTGTAGGACTGCGGCGAGAGGTTGAGCAGGTCGCGCTCGGTGGCGGTGGTGGTGATGCTGGTATTGCTGCTGCCGGCGGTACTGAACAGGTAATTGATCTTGGAATCGACTTGGGTGTAGTTGAGCTGGATGCCGAAGTTGCGCCAGAAGCCGGGCAAGAAGTCGAAGGCCTGCTGGTAGGTCAGCTCGAAGCCCTTGAGCGGGCCGCCGGGCGTGTTGAAGTAGCTCTGCACGTTGAAGATGGTGTCCGGCGTGAAGCCTGCCGGCAGCAGGTCCAGCGAGTAGCCCATCGCTTCCCAGGTGCTGAGCACGCGGGTGCGCTGCACGTAGCTGTCGATGTCCTTGTAGAACACCGCTGCCGACAACAGCGAACCCTCGCGGAAATACCACTCGGCGCTGAGGTCGTAGTTGGTGGAACGGAACGGGTCCAGCTTGGGGTTGCCCAGGTTGATCGAGAAGAAGCGCCCGTCGTCGAAATACTGGGTGGGCCCGCCGCTGACGCTGGGCGACAGATACGCCAGCGTGGGGCGCGCCATGGTCTTGGCCGCGCCGAAGCGCAGCACCACCTCGTCGCTGACATCCCACGAGAGATTCAACGAGGGCAGGATGTCGCGGTAGTTGTGGTTGACCGTGGTGGGCACCAGCAGGCGCTCGCCGGCCGCGGCGGTGGCGCTGGCCACGCCGAAGAACGATTCGCAGTTGGGCGAGATGGCGCCGGCCGCGGTGGCCGTGCACGGCGCATAGCCGCTGGCGGCGATCTGCGTCTGCACATAACGCACGCCCAGGTTGCCACGCAGCGCGCGGCCCCACAGGTCGGTGTTGAAGTCCAGCTGCAGGTAGGTGCCCAGGCTCTTTTCGTTGACGGCGAAGTTGTTGTTGGACGAACCGAAGTGGCCGACATCGGCCAGGCGGTAGTCGCCACCGGGCACGCCGGTGTCGCAGTCGCAATTGATGTTGAGCAGGTCGGCGACCTTCTGGAAATCCGGAATCACCCAGGTGGTGGGGAAGCTGCCGTTCAAGCTGCGGCCGAAGCCGTCCAGGTTGGTGCTCAAATCGCCCACGCCCACACCGGCCGGCAATGCCTGTGCCAGGCGCCCGTAGGAAATGTTGCGCGACTCCGACGTGTCCATGTCGTAGTTCTTGTAGGCCAGCCCGGTGCGAAAGGTGAAGGTGGGGCTGATGTTGAATTCCAGATCCACCTTGGCGGTGTCGAAGGTGTTGTTCACCGATTGCGGGTTGAGCCGCACCTCGCTGATGTTGGTGCCGCGCGCGGTGCCGTTGCTGTTGACCGGCACTGCGCCATAGCCCAGCCACTGCCAGTTATTCGGGTTACCCGCATCGAACGGGAAGCTCATGCTCGGGTAATCGCCACCATTGCGGCGGTCGAGCACAAAGCCATCGAGATTGGTGTTGTCGAAGCTCACCATCGAGAACTCGGGGCGTTCGTAGTCCGAGGTCGAGTGGCCGACCAATGCATTGACGCGCACCTGGTCGTTGAAGCGGTGCTGCAGGTCCAGGCTGAACTGCTTGAACTCGGTGGATTCTTCGATGTTGCTGGATTCGGTGCGGAAGTCGACGTTGTCGAACACGCCATAGGTGAGGCGGTTCTGGTCGTCCACCTGCGCTTCGCGCACGGCGATCTGGGTCTTGCCGCCGAAGTTGGCGGTGCGGTGCAGGTTGGCGCCGACCGAGTCTTCGCGCTGGTCCTTGTCCAGCTTGGAATACAGCATGTCGAAATTCAGCAGCGTGTCGTCGCTGAGCTTGAATTGCAGCGCGCCGGTGACGCCCAGGCGTTTGATCTCGTGATCGGTGCGGATGTAGCGCGGGTAGCGCGGAATCCAGGCGTTGGTGGCGGTTTCGTAGGCCTGGATGTTCTCCGGCGTATTGGCCGGGCGCGCGATGCCGGTGCCGCAGCTTGTGGCGCTGATGCCGTAGCTGCCCCAGCCGTTGTTGCGGTCCTGGTTGGCCTGCGAGCCGACCCCGGCAGGGGTTTCGTTGGCCAGCGGGTTGCGCGGGGTCTGCGGGTTGTAGCCCACCGGCGAACAGAAGCCATAGGTGCCGTTGTTGGTGGCGGTGCTCTGGTTGGAGTTGCGGTAGTTGCCGTGCTCCCAGCGCACCGGGTTGTAGCCTTCCTCGCGCAGGTGGCGCTCGCTGTAGGACACCGACATCAGCGCGCCGACCCGGCCATCGGCCCAGATGTTGCTGATCAGGCCGGAAAAACGCGGGTCCTTTTCGCGCGAGAGGTCGTTGTAGCCGTATTGCGTGGAGGCGGCCGCTTCGAAGCCGTCGAAGTCGAACGGGCGCGAGCCGCGCAGGTCGACCGTGGCACCCAATGAGCCTTCGTCCATCTGCGCCGACTGGGTCTTGCTGATGGTGACGCGGCTGAAGAGTTCGGACGCGAAGGTATTGAAGTCGAAACCGCGGCTGCGGTTGACGCCATCGCTGCCGCTGCCGGCAGTGGCCAGCGCTTCCAGCCCGTTGATGCGCACGCGGGTGAAGTCCGAGCCCAGGCCGCGCACCGAGATCTGCTTGCCCTCGCCGCCTTCGCGGTCGATGGAGACGCCGGCGATGCGCTGCATCGATTCGGCCAGGTTCAGATCGGGAAACTTGCCGATGTCTTCGGCGTAGATGGCATCCACCTGTTCCACGCTGTAGCGCTTGGCATCGAGCGATTGCTGCAGGCTTTCGCGGTAGGTGGCCTTGACCTGTACGCGGTCCAGGTCCACCGCATCGGTGGGCGGTGTGGCCGGCGCGGTCTGCGCGACGGCAGCGGCCGCATGCAGTGCCAGGACGATGGCCACCGACAGACGCGCGGTGGGCAGGCGAGCGGCCGCCACGGAGGCGGAACGACGCGAACGGACATGCATGATGCGGCTCTCTCCATGGCACTGGCTGCAATGACGCGCTCAGCCCCCCAAGGCCATGGCGTCGCAATGGGCGACCAGCAACACCGCTGCGCAAGCGCGCTGCGTTCTTGCTGAACGTTTCGAACATCACGCCCACCGCGTTGCATGCGTGCGCCAGGGCACCGCATCCACGACGATCAAGCGTTGGAATAAGGGCCCGCTGCGCGTGTGCGCAGCGGGCAGGCAGCGGGTCAGAACTTGTAGCGCAGGCCCAGCAGGTACTGGCGGCCGGTTTCGGCGTACTGCAGCGGCAGCTGGCCGGTGCGTGGCGAGGACACCCACTCGTCGGAGGCCTCGTTGGTGAGGTTGATGCCTTCCAGGCTCAGCTCCAGCTGCTTGCTGATCTTGTAGCGCAGCGAGGCGTCGAGGATGGTGGTGCCGGTCATGCCGTGCACGCCGTCGACGTTGAAGCCGGTTTCCGCACCCGGTGCCTGGGTGAGGTAGTCGTCGCGGTTGGTGGCCGACACGCGCCCGGCGAAGGACTCACCTTCGTAGAACAGCGTGGCGTTCCACGACGAGCGCGACAGTCCGAGCAGGTCGTTCTTCATCACCGGCGCGCCGCTGCTGGCCAGGTACTGGATCTTCGAATCGACCCAGGTGTAGTTGAGCTGCACGCCCAGGTTGGCCCACTTGCCCGGCAGGAAGGTGAAGGGCTGGGTGTAGTTGGCTTCCACGCCCTTCAATTCGCCGCCCGGGGTGTTGAGCGGGATGCTGAAGGCGAAGTCGTCGTTGACGGTGGCGCCGGTGCCTTCCAGCAGGGAAGCCGGCAGGCCGCTGCTGGAATACGGGCGCACTTCGCGCGCGGTCTGGATGAAGCTCTCGATGTCCTTGTAGAACAGGCCGACACCGAGCATGGCGCCTTCGTTGAAGTACCACTCCAGGCCGAGGTCGACGTTGGTGGCCTCGATCGGGTCCAGGTCCGGATTGCCGCCGGCCACGGTGCGCGCGCCGCCGGCCACCGCCACGGTCACGCCGGGGGTGAGGCTGCCCAGGCCGGGACGGCTCATGACCTTGGCCGCGCCAAGACGCAGCAGCAGGTCAGGCGCCAGCTCGGCGACCAGGTTGAACGAGGGCAGCGTGTTGCTGTACTTGCGGCCCACGGTGGTCAGCGCCGGTGCGTTGTTGATCAAGGCATAGCCGGTGGATTCCTGCTCGGTCTCCACATAGCGCACACCGAAGTTACCGGAGAACGGAATCGACCCCAGGTCGGTGGAGAACTCGCCCATCAACCAGACGCCGCGGTCCTTTTCCTCGACGCTGCGGCTGTTGTTGACGCGCGGGGCCACGGCGAAGCTGCCGCTGTTGCTGTAGATGCCGAACAGGTCGGCCACCGCATCCAGGTTGGGCACGACCCAGTTGGAGGGGCTGCCGTTGATGCCCTTGAGCCCGGCCTGCTCGGTGAGATCGGCCGGCACGATGCGCGTGCCATTGGCGAAGGTGGGCACGGCCAGTTCGTTGGCGCGGCGCAGCTCCACGGTGCTGAAGGTGTAGTTCTTGGCCAGCACGCCGCCCTTGAGGCGGAAGCCGGGGCTGATGTTCCAGTTGAAGTCGATCTGGCCGGTGTCGAAGTCGTTGTCCACCGTCTGCGGACGCAGGCGGATTTCGGCCAGTTCCCAGCCAGTGGGATCGGTCGGGTTGATGCCGTAGTTCAGCACCGGCGCGCGGCTGTTGCCACGGTAGTCGTAGCTGTAGCCGTCGACGTCGTACTTGTCCATGATGATGGTGGTCTGCACCGGGTTCTCGTGCGCCGAGCGCGAGGTACCGACCCGGGCATTGATGCTGAAGTCGTCGTTGAAACGATGCTCCAGGTCCAGGCTGACCTGCCTGAACTCGGTGTTCCACTCGTCGTGGCGGTTTTCGGTACGGATATCGACATTGTCGAATTCGCCGTACACCAGGGCGTTGTTGCGGACCTCGCCGTTACGCACGACCGTGGCCGGCTTGCCGACCAGCACCGGGCGTGCATTGCCACCGCGGCTGAAGGAAATCGCTTCGATGTAACGCTCGTCGCGCTTGGCGTCGATCTTGGAATACAGCATGTCCAGCGACAGCGTGGTGCGGTCGGTCGGCTTCCACTGCAACGCGCCGGTGACGCCCAGGCGCTGCTGGTCGTGGATCTGCTGGGTATAGCGCGGGAAGCGCGGGTGGTAGACATCGGCCGAGCGCGCCGCGGCGAACGGCGAGGTGGCGCTGAAGCCGCCGTTGCTCGGACCATTGGCCCAGCGGCCGGTGTTGGAGCCCTCTTCCAGCACCTCGCGCTCGGTGTAGGCCACCGACAGCAGGGCGCCGAAGGTGTTGTCGGCCCAGGTGTTGGCGATCAGCGCGGCCACGCGCGGGTTGGCCTTCTCGGCCATGGCGTTGTAGGCGGCCTGGCCGCTGGCGGCGAAGGTGAAGCCGTTGTAGTCGAACGGACGCGCGGTGCGCAGGTCGACGGTGGCGCCGAGCGAGCCTTCTTCCACATCGGCCGAGGCCGTCTTGCGCGCGATCAGCTGCGAGAACAGGTCCGAGGCGAACACGTTGAAGTCGAAGCCGCGGCCGCGGTTGGTGCCGCCGCTCTGGTCGCCGGCACCGACGGTGGTGAGCGCTTCCATGCCGTTGATGCGCACGCGGGTGAACTCCGGGCCCAGGCCACGCACCGAGATGGCGCGGCCTTCGCCGGCCTCACGGGTGATCACCACGCCGGGGATGCGCTGCAGCGATTCGGCCAGGTTGAGGTCGGGGAACTTGCCGATGTCCTCGGCCACAATCGCATCGACCACGCCGGCTTCACCGCGCTTGATGTCCAGGGCCTTTTCCACCGAGGCGCGATAGCCGGTCACCGTGACGGTGTCCAGGTCGACGGCCGGTTCTGCAGGCGCTTGGGTGGTGTCTTGTGCTGCCAGGTGGCCGCTCAGCGCAAGGCCGATCGACAACGCCAGCAAGGTAACCGGTGTCTTCCGGCTGGTGGTCCGAAATTGCATGTCCTCCCCTCCCAAGGGTCCATGAACAACATGAAAGTCTGGTTGTGAGCGGTAATGACACCGCTGGTCAAAACGACGTTACCAGCTGAATCCTCCCGTAACATCTTGCAGCGCAGCAGAAAACGTCACCGAATTTGCCCAAAAGGGGTGCAAGCGGTCACTACGCGTCGCATCATGGGCCTCGCCCGGCGCGTTTGGCGCCGGCTAGAATGACACCGATGGTCATCCTGACGCGCAGCGGTTCCCCCACACCGTGACGCACCACACAGCCGAGGTAATTGCCGCATGAGTCGTGCCCGTATCCTGTGCTTTGGAGAGTTGTTGCTGCGCCTGGGGGCGCCTGGTCACGAGCTGCTGCTGCAGCAGCCGCGGCTGGACGTGCATTGCGGCGGGGCCGAGGCCAATGTCGGCGTATCGCTGGCGCATTTCGGCCATGACGTGGCCATGGTCAGCACGGTGGCCGACAACCCGCTGGGCGCGGCGGTGCTGGGGGAACTGCGCCGCCACGACGTGGACACGCGCCACGTACGGCGGGTGGACGGCCGCATGGGGCTGTACTTCCTGACCACCGGCGCGATCCACCGCCCCAGCGAGGTGGTCTACGACCGCGCCGATTCGGCGTTTGCGCTGGCCCCGGCCGATGCCTACGACTGGCCGGCCCTGCTGGAGGGCGTGCAGTGGCTGCACCTGTCCGGGGTCAGCCCGGCGCTGGGCGCGGACGTGGCGCAGGCCACGCTGGCGGCGGCACGCGCGGCGCGGGCGGCCGGGGTCAAGGTCTCGTTCGACGGCAACTACCGGCCCAAGCTATGGCAACGCTGGCAGGGCGATGCGCGCGGCATCCTGCACCAGCTGTTCGCCTGTGCGGATGTGGTGTTTGCCGACTACCGCGACATCGGCGTGGTGCTGGGCGGCGAGTTTCCGCAGGACACGCTGGAAGCGCGGGTGGAAGCGGCGGCGCAGCAGGCGTTTGCCGCATTCCCGCAGCTGCAGTTGATGGCCTGCACCCAGCGCGTGACGCACAACGTGGACCACCACAGCCTGGGCGCACTGCTGGTGCCGCGCAGTGGTGCGGTGGCGCGCGCGCCGAGTGAGGAACTCACGCCGATCATCGACCGCATCGGCGGCGGCGATGCGTTCGCCGCCGGCGTGCTGCACGGCCTGATCGCAGGCTGGTCACTGGATGACACGGTGCGCTTCGGCCTGGCAGCAGGCTGCCTGAAGCACTCGATTCCCGGCGATTTCAATCCGCTCTCGGTGGCCGAGGTGCAGGCCTGCGTGGGGGATGCACGGTTTGATGTGAGGCGCTGACGCGCCGGGATTGGGGAGTCGGGAGTGGGGATTCGTAACAGCAAGGACAACCGGCATTACATGTCGGTCGTCCGTGATACACCCCGTTCGGGTCCGGCAAGGATCAGCGATGCGTAGCGCACCGCTCTTGCGAATCCCCAATCCCCAATCCCGGCAATCAAGCCAACTCGATGCAATCGAAGGTCACGTCCGTCTCCACATCGGCATCGTAATCCACATCGTCACGCTCGAAGCCGAACAGCTTGAGGAACTCGTGCTTGTAGCCGGCGTAGTCGGTGAGCTGGAACAGGTTCTCGGTGGTGACCTGCGGCCAGAGCGCCTTGCAGGCGTCCTGCACGTCGTCGCGCAGTTCCCAGTCGTCCAGGCGCAGGCGGTTTTCGTCGTCCACCTCGGCGGGCTGGCCGTCCTCGCGGTACAGGCGCTCGCGGAACAGGCGGTCGAGCTGCTCGATGGTGCCTTCGTGCAGGCCCTTTTCCTTCATGATCTTGTAGACCATGGAGATGTACAGCGGCATCACCGGGATCGCGGCGCTGGCCTGGGTCACCACCGACTTGAGCACCGCCACGTTGGCGCTGCCGCCGCGCTTGGCCAGGCGCGCGTTCAAGCGCTGCGCGGTGTGGTCCAGGTCGACCTTGGCCTTGCCCAGCGCGCCGTGCCAGTAGATCGGCCAGGTGATCTCGGTGCCGATATAGCTGAAGGCCACGCTGCGTGCGCCATCGGCAAGCACGCCGGCGCCGTCCAGCGCATCGATCCACAGCTCCCAGTCCTGCCCGCCCATCACGGTGACGGTGTCGTCGATCTCCTGCGCGCTGGCCGGCTCGATCGAGGCCTGGATGATGGTGTCCTTGTTGGTGTCGATGGCGGTGGCGGTATAGGTCTGGCCGATCGGCTTGAGCGCCGAGCGCTTCACTTCGCCGCTGCCGGGCAGCTTGCGCACCGGTGAGGCCAGCGAATACACCACCAGGTCGACCTGGCCGCCCATCTCGGTCTTGATCAGCTCGATGACCTTTTCGCGCGCGGCATCGGAAAACGCATCGCCGTTGATCGACTTGCTGTACAGGCCCGCGGCCTTGGCATGCTTGTCGAACGCAGCGGAGTTGTACCAGCCGGCGGTGCCGGCCTTGCTGGCGCTGCCGGGTTTTTCGAAGAACACACCCAGCGTGTCGGCGCCGAAGCCGAACGCAGCGGTGATGCGCGAGGCCAGGCCGTAACCGCTGGATGCGCCGATCACCAGTACCTTCTTCGGGCCGTCATTGCGCACGCCGCGCGCACGCGTGGCGGCGATCTGCTCGAGCACATTGCGCTCGCAGCCAAGCGGATGCGTGGTGGTGCAGATAAAGCCGCGCACTTTGGGATGGATGATCAACGTGGACTCCTGGTCAGCAAGATGCTGGCGGCATTTTAGTGCGTGTGACGGACTTTGGGGCGAGCGGCGTTGGCCACCGGTGGTGCGGAGCGGGTGCTGCGTGGCACCGGCATGGTGAGGCCAAGGCACCGAACACGCGTACATCGTCGGCTTGCCGGCGAGACAGCCCGCGGCACGCCACACGCGGCTGCATCGCCATGCGTGAAGACGCCCGTCATCGCCCGGCACGCCGCGTTGCCGCGGCCGGCATCGTCCATACACGGGCGCGAACGAACCACGATCACCCTCGATTTCCTGCCCGAGCGCCTGTGCTACGTTTGCGCCTGCCGTGCCGTGCCTGGCCGCGCCTGATGGCGATCGTCGAGGCTCCTCCCACCGTGCGACCGGTATCCGAGCGAATGTCTCTTCGAAGCGAGCGCGTCACGCAGCTGGGCTCTGTCCCGCGATTTCGGCTTGGGCCATTGCTGGTCGCGCCGGAACGGCTGGTGCTGATCGACGACGGCCAGGCCATCGCGCTGGAACCGCGCATGATGGAAGTGCTGATCGCGCTGGCCGAGCGGGCCGGCGAAGTGGTCAGCGCCGAGCAGCTGCTGATCGAGGTGTGGCACGGCAGCTTTTACGGCGACAACCCGGTGCACAAGACCATCGCCCAACTGCGCCGCAAGCTGGGCGACGACAGCCGCCAACCGCGCTACATCGAAACCATCCGCAAGCGCGGTTACCGGCTGCTGCCCAAGGTGGTGTTTCCCGACGATTATCGCGGTGCGGTACTGGGCGCGCAGGTGTGGGGACACGGCAACCCGTATGTGGGGCTGCAGGCCTTCGATCCCGCGCATGCGGAGGTCTTCTTCGGGCGTAGCCATGCGATTGCGCAGGTGCTGGGCGCGCTGCGCGCGCAATTGCACAGCCAGCGCGGGCTGGTGCTGGTGAGCGGTGCCAGCGGTTGCGGCAAGACCTCGTTGCTGCGCGCCGGCGTGGTGCCGTTGCTGGCGCAGCCCGGCGGGCTGGATGGCCTGCAAGCCCTCGCGGTGGCGTATTGCAACCTGGCCCAATGCCGTGGCGGCGATGTGCTCGACACGCTGGCGCGGGCGCTTGGCGAGTGGGCACCGGGCGGGCGCGCGGTGTTTTCGCCGGCGCAGATGGCGGCATTGCCCGAGTGGCTGCAACGCCCTGCACCGCTGCATGCGGCCATTGCCGAAGCGATGCGTCAAGGCACGCCAGCGCGCGACAGCGCACAGACCCAGCGCCATCTGCTGCTGGTGATCGATCACGCAGAAGCGCTGGTGGCCACGCCGGGGATCACCGATGCCGACCGCGCCGCACTGGCCGCCGCCTTGCAGGCGCTGTGCGACAGCGCGCAGGTGGCGGTGCTGATGCTCACCCGCAGCGATTTCTACCCGCGCCTGATCGACGCCTTGCCGCAGATCGTGGAGCGCAAGCGCGGCGACGGACACGTGGATCTGCTGGCGCCACGCGACGGCGAGATCGGCCAGATCATCCGCGTGCCGGCGGCGATGGCCGGGCTGCGCTTCGAAGAAGAGCGCGACAGCGCCAGCCGGCTGGACGATGTGCTGCGCGATGCCACCGCGCGCCAGCCCGATGCCCTGCCGTTGCTGCAGCACCTGTTGCATGCCTTGCACGCGCAACGCAGCGACGACGGCCTGCTGACCTTCGCCGCCTACCGCGCATTGGGCGGGCTGGAAGGCGCCTTGGCGCACCATGCCGAGCACACCTTCCGTGCCTTGCCGGCTGCCGCGCAGGCGGCATTGGGCCAGGTGCTGAGCGTGCTGAGCGTGATCCACCCCGACAGCGATGCGGTGACCGCGCGGCGGGCGCTGTGGTCGGCCCTGCCGGGGCACGGCGCAGCGCGCGTGCTGGTGGAGGGCTTCGTGCATGCGCGCCTGTTCGTCAGCGAGCTGGTGGCCGGCGAGCCCGGCTTTGCGGTCGCGCACGAGGCCTTGCTGCGGCAATGGCCGCGCGCGGCCGAGTGGATCCATGAAAACCGCCGCCTGCTGCAGGCGCGCAAGCGGCTGCAACTGGCTGCGCAACGCTGGGCCGCCGAGGGCCGGCGCAGCGATCACCTGCTCAACAGCGGGCGCCCGTTGAGCGAGGCGCGCGAGGCGGCGCGGCGCATGCCGCAGGACCTGGACGCGCTGGATCACGCGTTCCTGCATGCCTGCGAGCGCTCGCAGCGCCGCCGCCGCGGCCTGTATGCGGCAGCGGCAAGCATGCTGGTGGTGCTGGCAAGCGCCTCGCTGCTGCTGGGCTGGCAGGCGCGGCAGGCGCAGCAGGTGGCTGAAGAACGGCGCGACCAGGCCCAGCAACTGGTGAGCTACATGCTGGGCGACCTGGCCGAGCAATTGCGCACGGTGGGCAATCTGAAACTGCTCAACAGCGTGGGCAGCCGCGCGCTGCGCTACCTGGAAGACCTGCCCAGCACGAGCATGCAGCCAGGCGATCTGATCAACCACGCGCGCGCGCTGCGCACCACCGGCGAGGTGCTGATGAACCAGGGCAAGCTGGACCAGGCGCAGGCGGCATTCACGCGTTCGGCCGCCACTGCCGAGCAGGCACGCATGCGAGCGCCAGATACCTTGGAGGCGCGCGCCGAAATGGGCCAGGCGGCGTATTGGCTGGGAAACATGGCCTACCGCAGCAAGCAGTTCCCGTTGGCGCAGACTTACTGGTCGCAGTATCTGGCGGCCAGTGAATGGCTGGTGCGCACGGCGCCGGATGACCAACGCTGGCAGCTGGAGCTGTCGTACGCGCTCAACAATCTCGGCACGCTGGCCACCACACGCGGCGATACCACGACGGCGATCGGTTTTTTCGCGCGCGACATCTCGCTCAAGCGCATGCTGATCGCGCGTGCTCCGGACAACCCGTCGTTGCGCTACGAGTTGATCGACAGTTTGTCATGGCTCAGCTTGGCACAGGAGAACCAGGGCCTGCTGGCGCCTGCCGAGCAGGGCTACCGCGATCAAATCGCGATGTTGCGCGTGCTGGTCGAGAACGACCCCGATGCCAATGCCTGGCGACGGCGTCTGGCGGGTTCGTTGATCCGCACCTCCAACCTGGCGGTGGCGCGGGGTCACCTGGCACAGGCGCAGACCGATGCGCAGGACAGCGTGCGGATGTTGCAACCGCTGGTGGCGCTGCAGCCGGACAACAACACATGGCAACGCGATCTGGCGCATGCCTACGCGCAGGCTGGCTGGGTGGCCGCGTTGGATGGGCGTCCCGGTCAAGCCGAACAGCAACTTGGCCAGGCCCGTCAGACCATGGCTGACCTGCTGCAACAGGCCCAGCCGCTGCCCGAATGGCAATGGCTGGATGCCATCATTGCGCTGCGCCTGCACCGCGTACAGACCGGACGCGCAGGCGCACACGCAGGCGACCTTGATCAGATCGTTGCGCGGCTGGATGCCCTGCATCGCGCCAGACCCGACGATCCGCTTGGCATCTCCGCCTTGTCGCAAGCGCTGGTGTGGCATGGCGAACAACGCACCGCCGTCGGCGACGACGACGGTGCACGCGCGGCATGGCAGCGCGCGGTGGCCGTGCTGGGCAAGGACATCGGCAACAGCCGCGACAAGACCCTGCTGGACCCCTGGATTCGCGCGCAGGTGCATCTGGGCCAGCGCAGTGCCGTTACGCAACAGCTCGGATGGCTGTATCAGGCGGGCTACCGCCACCCGGGGTTCGTCTCCCTCTATGCCCCGCTTTTCAAGGAACAGGACAGCTCATGACGGATTTCAAGATCAAACTCACCGTGGCACGGGTGGGATTCGGCGGCAACACCGGTGCCGGCGAATATTTCTACAGCTTCGCCCCGGACCTGCTGATCGTGGATAAGCACGACAAGGCATCGACCCTGCTGTATTACTTCGATGAAGACGTCGTCCCCAGGCATTTCAAGATCAAGAGCCTGTTGAGTTCCGATGCCTTGAAACAGATCGGAGAACCCACGATCAGCCCCGACGGCCGCAGCGTGCAGGTCAGCAATGCCAATAGCGTGCCGACACTGATCTTCCTGACCATCATCGTCGAAGACGAAAGCCGCAAGGACAAGAAGACCTGGTTCAGCTGCGATCCCCAGGTTGGCAACGATCCGCAGATCAACCCGCAGGAAACCCCGCCCCTGCAGTAAGCCCTGCTGGCCACCGGCCTGGCGGTTCGCCACCAGGCGGTGTGTTGCCGCAATGCGTGGGCAGGGCACAGCGTGCGCATGCCCAAGGGCTCCGCCGGTGGTGGATACACCACAGCCGCTGGCTCCTGATGTCGACTTGCGCACGCACCCGTTGCCACGGGAGGACCCTGCGTGCGGTCCCGATGGAGCTCGCTGCGCCCTGGCTGGCGGGCGTGTTGCCGGGTGCTCCGGCCAGCCGTGGATGGCGACAGCCAGCCTGCCGCGCTGAAGCCAACAGCGCCTGGCGAGGCCATCTCATCCCACGCAGTCCCGCGGGTGCGGTTGGGTGCCGGCCGGGACATCCGCCAGGCGCGCGGCGCAGTGGCTCGCCACCGCCTGCTGCCGGTCATCCCGCTCGGCTCCGTTGCTGAAGGCCACCTTGAGCTGGCCGCGGGTGGACCACGCGCCGGGCATGCCCGCGCGGAGGTCGCCAGCACCACGCCCTGCCCATGGCCGACAGCCCAGCCCCGGGTCGCACCCGTGCGCATCGATGCGGGCGGACCAGCCGTCGCAGGTGCGGGCCACTGCGCCCCGCACCGCCCCGGCGCAGGCCGCCACGCTGACCCGCAGGTCGCGCTCGGTTGGCGGCTGGACATGCAGCGCGGCCTGGGCCCAGGCGACCGGCAAGTCGGCCTGGGTGGGCGCCGCCCAGGCGCTGGTGGACAGCACGACGCTCAACACCCACAGGTACCGGACCAGGCGCATGACGGACTCCGCAGCGGACCGGAGCGCGGCGCGTCCCCAGGCGACCTCGGTGGCCGCCGGACAACCTTGGTGTTTGGCCGCCCACACGACCTGACGGCAACCTTACGGTTGCTGCCCCATCCTGCCGAATCCTGGAAATTCCTTATAAAACAATGCCATGCAACCTGGCGAGACAGCGTCGTGCGGCGGGTGGCGATGTGCCCGCGCGTCGAGCCAGTTCCCGCGCGCGGCGGCGGCAGCGCTGCAGAGCCCCGCTCTTACGATTCCCCAATCCCGATTCCCGATTCCCCGCCCTCAAATCACCCGCAACGTGATCGCCTTCAACACCGCCCTTGTGCGGTCGCGAGTGCCGAGCTTTTCCAGGATGGTGGAGACGTAGTTCTTCACCGTGCCCTCGGCCAGGAACAGGGTGCGGGCGATCTCCTTGTTGGAATAGCCGCCGGCGAGCAGGCGCAGGATCGCCACCTCGCGCTCGCTGAAGGTCTCGCGCGGGGGCTGCTGGTCGCGGAACTGGTAACGTGCGCGCACCGGGTCGGTGCTGACCGGCTGCAGCAGGGTCTCGCCGTTGGCGACCCGCTCGATCGCCTCGCGCAGGTCTTCCGGGGCGGCGTCCTTGAGCAGGAAGCCCTGCGCGCCGGCCTCGGTGGCACGCAGCAGCAGGTCGCTGTCGTCGAAGGTGGTGAGCAGCAGCACCGGGGTGCGGTCGCCGCGGGCGCGCAGTTGCTGCAGCGCCTGGATGCCGTCCAGGCCGGGCATGCGGATGTCGCTGAGCACCACGTCCACGGTGGTGCTGGCGAGCGCGTCCAGCAGGCCCTGGCCGTCGTCGGCCTCGCAGGCCACCTCCACGCCCTGCTGCTGCAACAGCGCGCGCAGGCCGGCGCGGACCAGGACCTGGTCATCGGCCAGCGCGATGCGACGTGGACTCATGCCGGCAGCCTCGCCATCAGGTGCATGCCGCCCTGGGCGGTGCGGCCGAGCTCAAGCCGCCCGTGCAGGGCGGCCAGGCGTTCGCGCATGCCGGTGATGCCGTTGCCTTCGCGGATGCGCTCGGCGCGGCGGCCATCGTCGCGGATGTCCACGTGCAGCTGCGCGCCCTCGCAGTGCAGGTGCACGGCCACCTCGTTGGCGTCGGCATGCCGCACGGCGTTGGTCAGCGCCTCCTGCACCAGCCGCAACAGCAGCTCGGCCACGCGGGCATCGGTGATGCGCACCGCCGGGTCGATCTGCAGGCGCAGCGCCGGGCGCGGGAACGGTGCGGCCAGCGCGCGCAAGGCGGTCTGCAGATCCAGGCCCTGGTCGTCGCGCAGCGACTGCACCACGTTGCGGATGTCCGCCAGCAGGTCGGCCGACAACCGCTCCACCACCGCGATCTCCTCGCGCCGTGCCAATGCCGGGTCGGCGCCGAGCAGGCGCAGATTGATGCGCATGGCGGTGAGCTTGTGCCCGGCCACATCGTGCAGCTCGCGCGCCAGGCGCAGGCGTTCGGCGTCGCGCGCGCTGTCGGCCAGCAGCGCGCGGGTGGCCAGCAGGTCGGCATTGACGTAGGCCAGCGCGTCGCGGGTGCGCTCGGCAGTGCGTGCGTAATGCGCGGTCAGCGCGGCGAAGGCCTGGAAACCGGCGTAGATGCCGACGATCAACCACGGGCGCTCGAACCCGGCCTGCACCAGCAGCGCATACATGCCCGCGTTCAACGCCAGCGCCAGCAGCAGCACGCGCGCCGGCGGCCAGGTCATGCCCGCCTGCGCCACCAGCATGACCAGCAACACCGGGGCGGTGCCGGCACGCGGCTCCATCCAGACCAGCAGCAGGGCCATGGCCGCCTGCAGCAGCGTGGCGACAGTGCGCAGCGCATGCAGCGGCGGCAACACGGTATGCAGCAGAAACAAGGCGGTGAAGCCGGCCAGCACGCCCCAGCGCCAGGCGCCCTGCGGTGAGGCGTCGGGCACGAACGACAAGGCCACCGCGGCAATGGTGAACGCGCCGGCCAGACGCAGCGGTTGCAAGCAATGAAACAGGGACGAGGTCATGCGGCGATGCTGACGGCCGCGCGGCCGCGCGGCAATGGCACGGAGGCAGAAAGTGACTTCCGGCAGGTGGGCGCTGCCCTGTCGCCGCTGTCGTCGCTGCGGCGCGGCCGCACCTTGGCACGCCGCCCCATCGTCACGGAAGCACGCCCTGCCCGCTTGCAGCCGGCCGGGCGCGCAGCCGTCCACCCGCCCCGCCGATGGTCTTACACTCAGCGGCTACCCGCAGCTGCCGTGCGTCTTCGATGATCATTTCCGCCGCTTCCGACTACCGTGCCGCTGCGCAGGCGCGCCTGCCGCCCTTCCTGTTCCACTACATCGATGGCGGCGCGTATGCCGAGCACACCTTGCGGCGCAACGTCACCGATCTGGCCGATATCGCGCTGCGCCAGCGGGTGCTGCGCAACATGTCGGACCTGAGCCTGGGCACCGAGTTGTTCGGCGAGACGCTGGCGATGCCGGTGGCACTGGCGCCGGTCGGGCTGACCGGCATGTACGCGCGCCGAGGCGAAGTGCAGGCCGCGCGCGCGGCGGCGGCGCGCGGGATCCCGTTCACGTTGTCCACGGTGTCGGTGTGCCCGATCGAGGAAGTGGCGCCGGCGATTACGCGCCCGATGTGGTTCCAGCTGTACGTGCTCAAGGACCGCGGCTTCATGCGCAACGCGCTGGAGCGCGCCAAGGCCGCCGGGGTGACCACGCTGGTGTTCACCGTGGACATGCCCACGCCCGGCGCGCGCTACCGAGATGCGCACTCGGGCATGAGCGGGCCCAACGCGGGGCTGCGGCGCATGCTGCAGGCCGTCACCCATCCGCGCTGGGCCTGGGACGTGGGCCTGCTCGGCAAGCCGCATGATCTGGGCAACATCTCGGCGTACCGCGGCAGCCCGACCGGCCTGCAGGACTACATCGGCTGGCTGGGCGCCAATTTCGACCCGTCCATCGCATGGAAGGACCTGGAATGGATCCGCGAGTTCTGGACCGGGCCGATGGTAATCAAGGGCATCCTGGACCCGGACGACGCGCGCGATGCGGTGCGCTTCGGCGCCGACGGCATCGTGGTGTCCAATCACGGCGGGCGCCAGCTCGACGGCGTGCTGTCCAGCGCGCGCGCGTTGCCGGCCATTGCCGATGCGGTGAAGGGGCAGCTGAAGATCCTGGCCGATTCGGGCATCCGCAGCGGGCTGGACGTGGTGCGCATGCTGGCGCTGGGCGCCGATGCGGTGCTGCTGGGGCGGGCGTTCGTCTACGCGCTGGCCGCTGGCGGGCAGGCCGGCGTGGAGAACCTGCTGAGCCTGATCGAAAAGGAAATGCGCGTGGCGATGACCTTGACCGGCACCCATTCGATTGCCGAGATCAGCAGCGATGCGTTGAGCCGGGTGACGCGGGAGCGTGCGGTTTCGCCTTGACGGGAATCGGGAATCGGGGAATCGAGATACGTCGGTAGAAGAGCGGATGATCTGCGGCTTGGCTGCAGGGCCCTTGCCCGCCCACCATCGCGGGACACGCCGCAAGTACGTCCCTGTAGGCTCTTACGCGGCATCCATGCCGCGTAAGGTCCCGCGACGGTGGGCGGGCAAGGGCCAGTCAAGATGGTCGGTACGCATGGTCAAGCTCTGGGTGTGATGCGCACCTATTGGATAATTCGAATAACGACGCGTTGCAAGCGATCGTCATGCACGCGTGGACGCCGCACTCAGAATCTGAAGCTGCGAGTACTCCATGCCGATTCCGAGCACAGGCCGCGCCCGCCTCGCGGCTAGGCAGCAGGTTTGTTAGACACGCTTAGTTCTCATCGCCGCCGGTGGGCAAGGATTGCCGCAACGCCAGCACCGAGGCCCAGGGATCTGCGCGTTGGCGCCTGGCGCGTTCCAGCGCCTTGTCCATCGGGAAGGCGTCCGGGCCGCTGATCTTGCCGAGTTCTTCCCAGCGTAGCGGGACGGCGACGGTGGCTTTTTCGCGCGCGCGCAGCGACCACGAACAGACGCTGGTGTTGCCGCGCCCGTTGCGCAGCCAGTCGACGAAGATCACGCCGTGGCGCTTGGCCTTGCTCATGGTGGCCACGTAGCGGTCCGGCGCATGCGTTGCCAGCGCCTGGGCGAATGCCTCGCAGAAATCGCGCGCCTGCTCCCAGTCCGCTTCCGGCACGATCGGCACCACCACGTGCAGGCCCTTGCCGCCGGACAGGCGCACCGCGCTTTCCAACCCCGCGCTGCGCAGCTTGGCGCGGATATCGCGCGCGGCAGCCACCACGTCGGGCCAGGACACCGCCTCGCCGGGGTCCAGGTCGAACACCAGCCGATCCGGATGCTCCGGATCGTCGACCTGCGCGCCCCAGGGATGCAGCTCCAGCGTGTTCATCTGCACCAGCTCGAGCAGGCCGGCGGCATCTTCGACATAGATGTAATCCTCGGTGCCGCTTTTTTGCTGCAGCGGGATCGCCTTGATGTGCGTACCCAGGTGGCGGCCTTCGTGCTTCTGGAAGAAGCAATCGCCACCGGCGCCATCGGGGCAGCGCAGCAGCGACAGCGGCCGGCGTGCGATCTCCGCCAGCACCAGCGGCGCCACTGCCCGGTAGTAGTCGGCCACCTCGCCCTTGCTGATGCCCGCTGCGGGGAACACCACCCGCTCGGGATGGGTGATGGTGATGCCGTCTGTCGACGTGGACGTGGACGTAGATTTGGATTTGGATGTTGTGGACTTGGACGCCGTGGATTTGGAGGCCGTGGACGTGGCCGCCGCCGCCTTTTTGGATGTCGTGGTCGCGGTCGTTTTCGATGCCGTCGAACGCGTGCGTTTGCTGGTGGTGCTGGTGGATGCGTCGACTGTCGTTCTGGATGTTTTCGTGGTCGCCGTCGTGCGCGCCGGCGCAGCGGCCGTTGCCGCACCACGTTGGCCCGCAGCACGCGCCTTGCCCGGCGCGGCGCGGTCGCCGCCCAACTCGCTCATGGGTTTGTCCTCACGTAGACGCTTGAACGCGGCCTGCCGCAACAGGCCTTCCTTCGCCCAGCCGCGGAAGGCGACCTCGGCGATCAGCACCGGCCGGACCCAATGCACATCGCGTGGCCGCCCCGGGATGTGCGTGGGCAATTCCAGCGTGGCGGTGTCGCTGTGCAGCGCCTGCAGCAGCGCGGTGATCTTGCCGAGCAAGGCATCGTCGAATCCGGTGCCCACACGCCCGACATAACGCAGCGTCTTGCCGTCGCGCTGCGCCATCAGCAAGGCGCCAAAGCCGCTGCGTGCGCCCTTGGGATCGGTGTAGCCCACCACCACGAACTCGTCGCTGTCCTCGTGCTTGGTCTTGACCCAATCGGCGCTGCGTCCTGCACGGTAGGGCGCATCGGCGAGCTTGCTGACGATGCCTTCCCAGCCGGTGCCGGCGCTGGCCGCGAAGACCTCCGGGCCATGGCCGATCACATGGTCGCTAAACGCCAGCGTGCCCGGCGCATCGCCCAGCAACTCGCGCAGCAACTGCTTGCGTTGCAGCAACGGGGTATCGCGCAGGTCCACCCCGGCCACGCCCAGCAGGTCGAACACGATGTAGCGCAGCGGCTGCACGGCGCTGCCATCGAGCGCACGCTGCAGCGCCGAGAAATCGGTGCGCCCCTTGGCATCCAGCACCACCAGCTCGCCATCCAGGCGCGCATCGCGCACCGGCAAGGCCTGCACTGCGCGCACCACCTCCGGGAAGCGCTGCGTCCAGGCCTGGTCGTTGCGCGAGCGCAGCTGCACCTGCCCATCGACCAGGTCGGCCAGCAGGCGGTAGCCGTCCCACTTGATCTCGTGCAACCAGCGCTCGCCATCGGGTGCCTGCTCGCGCAGCAAGGTCAGTTGCGCGCGCAGCTCGGTGGGGCATGGCGCATCGCGGGCGCCGTCCAGCGCCAGGGCACGGGTATGCCATTGCGCGGAACGTGCACGCGCTGGGCGTGCGCGCTTGCTGGCCGCAGGCGACGATGCGGCGCTCGTTTTTGCCGCTGGTGCACGCCGAGCCCGGCTGGCCTTGGCACGCGTCGCCGGGGCGGCCGCTGCCGATGCGCCGGCCGCCTGCTGCGCCACCAGCGCATCGGCATCCAGGTCGGCCGCAGACGCATCACTGCGCTTGAACAACAGCCACTGCGGTTTGCCGCCACGCATCTGCGTGCGCACCAATGCGAAGCCACCGCGCAGCAATGAGCCCTGCAGCTCGAATTCCAGCTTGCCCGCGTCCAGCGCCGCCAACGCATCGCCTTCGCACTGCCAATGCCCGTGGTCGAACACCTCCACATGCCCGGCGCCGTAATGGCCTTGCGGGATATCGCCGGCGAAGCTGGCGTACGACAGCGGGTGGTCTTCCACCTCCACCGCCAGGCGTTTTTCGCCCACGCGCAACGAGGGCCCCTTGGGCACGGCCCAGCTCTTGAGCACGCCGTCGAGTTCCAGACGGAAGTCGTAATGACGCGAGCTGGCGTGATGCAGCTGCACCACGAAGATCGGCTGCTTGCTGGCGCGTGCGGGCGTGTCGCCGGCCGGCTCCGGGGTCTGGTCGAAGCGGCGTTTGGCGTTGTAGTCGCGCAGTGACATGGACTGGGCCTACCCGGCCTTGCGGCGCGGCGCTGCCTTGCTGGCCGTGGCCTTGGTGGCCTTGCCCGCAGTCTTCTTGGTGGCCTTCTTGGCCACTTTCTTGGCGGCGGTCTTGGCGGTCTTCTTGGCTGGCGCGGTTGCCGGGGCGCTGCTCTTCTTGGCCGGCGTGCGCGTGTTGGCCTGCAGGCTCTTTTGCAGCAGCGACATGAAATCGACCACGTTGGTGGTGGCGTCCTCGTGCTGCGGCGGCTCGACATCCACGGTGGTGGTGCCGCCCTTGGCCTGGATGCGCTTGCGCAGGATCTGCTCGAGCTTGCCGCGGAATTCGTCGTGGTAGTCCTCCGGCTGCCAGGTGCCGGACATCGACTCGATCAGCTGTCTGGCCATCTCCTGTTCCTTGGGCGTGATGCGGTACTCGCCCACCGCGCCGGCCGGCAACTTGAAGTCCTGCGGGTCCACCACTTCCTGCTGGTAGCGCAGCAGCAGCAGGATCAACGCATCGCCCTGCGGCATCACCGCGGCCAGGTATTCGCGCGTGCGGATCACCACCTTGGCGATGCCCACCTTGCCGGTGTCGCGCAGCGTCTCGCGCAGCAGCACGTAGCCCTTTTCGGCCTTCTTGCCGGGCACCAGGATGTAGGGCTTCTCGAAATAGCGCGGGTCGATGTCGGCGGCATCGACGAAGGTTTCCACCTCCACCGTCTCGTGGCTCTCCGGCGAGGCCGAGCGGATGTCCTGCTCCTCGACGATGACATAGCTGCCCTTGTCGTACTCGAACGCCTTGACGATCTCCTTCCACGGCACCTCGTCGCCGGTGTCGGCGTTGACGCGCTCGAAGCGGATCGGCTTCTTGTCGCGCGAATCGAGCATGCGGAAATGCAGGTCCACCTTGCGCTCGCCCGACATCAACGACACCGGCACATTGAGCAAGCCGAACGACAGGGTTCCGGTCCAGATCGGTCGTGCCATCGGCGTGTGACTCCGGGTGCTGTTTGGGGTAGCCCATAGCTGTAGCGCGGCCACCGTGATCCATGCGTGAGCCATGTGTCTGCCGCTGCCACTGCGCCCCCTTCACCCGGTACGCGGTGAACTGCGCATCCCTCTCGACTTCTAGGAGAACCGCATGTCCCGTGACCCGCTACGCGAGCAACCGGCCCAGCCGGGCGAACAGCACGGCAAGCGCGATGCCGAGCACTACGAAGACCGCGGGGCCGGCGATGCGCCCGACACGCTGATTCCGGCCAATGGCGACACCCCGGCCAAGAAGCCGGGCACCGCGCCGTCGACGGTGGCAGACCGCTGACGACCGCCGGCCGAAACACCCGCCCGGCCGCAGCAGCCGGGCGGGTGCGGTTTACGCCCGCCCTGCCTGCTGCAGCCGGGCAAATTCCTCATCGGCAAACAGGCGCGAGCGCACCAGAAAGCGCACGCCCTCGCCGTTTTCCAGTGAGAACATGCCGCCGCGCCCCGGCACCACGTCGATGATCAGCTGGGTGTGCTTCCAGTATTCGAACTGCGAGGGGCTGATGTAGAACGGCGCGCCGCCGATCTCGCCCAGCAGCACGTCGCGGTCGCCAACGATGAAATCGCCCACCGGAAAACACATCGGCGAGGAGCCATCGCAGCAGCCGCCGGATTGATGGAACAGCACATCGCCGTGGCGCGCGCGCAGCGTGTCGATCAGCTGCAACGCCGCCAGCGTGGCCATTACCTGCAACGGCGGGTCTGTCTGCGTGGTGGTGCCCTGCATCGTCTGCCTCCTGCGGCGCGGTCAGGCCGCCATGTCGAGCACGATACGCCCCTCGATCGTTCCGGCGTGCATGCGCGCGAACACCTCGTTGATGTTGTCCAGGGTGTCAGTGGCCACGGTCGCCGCAACTTTGCCCTGCTCGGCGAAGGCAAGCGACTCCTGCAGGTCCAGCCGGGTTCCGACGATCGAGCCGCGCACGGTCACGCCATTGAGCACCATGCCGAAGATGTCCAGAGGGAACTGGCCCGGTGGCAGGCCGTTGAGCGACACCGTGCCGCCACGCCGCACCATGCCGATCGCCTGCTCGAACGCCTTGGGCGATACCGCGGTGACCAACGCGCCGTGTGCGCCACCGATTTCCTTCTTGAGGTAGGCCACCGGATCGGTGGTGCGCGCATTGACCGTCACCGTGGCGCCCAGGCGCCTGGCCAGTGCCAGCTTGGCGTCGTCCACATCCACGGCGGCCACGTTCAGTCCCATCGCCTTGGCATATTGCACTGCCATGTGGCCGAGCCCGCCGATGCCGGAAATCACCACCCACTGACCCGGCTTGGTCTCGGTGACCTTCAGCCCCTTGTAGACGGTGACGCCCGCGCAAAGGATCGGCGCGACCTCGACGAAGCCGATGCCCTTGGGCAGATGCCCGACGTAGTCCGCGTTGGCCAGCGCGTACTGCGCGAAGCCGCCGTTGACCGAGTAGCCACTGTTCTGCTGCGCCTCACACAGGGTTTCCCAGCCACCCAGGCAGTGCTCGCAATGCCCGCAGGCCGAGTACAGCCACGGGATGCCGACGCGGTCGCCTTCCTTGATGTGCTTGACGCCTTCGCCGACCGCCACCACGTGGCCAACGCCTTCGTGGCCGGGAATGAACGGCGGATTCGGCTTGACCGGCCAGTCGCCTTCAGCGGCGTGCAGGTCGGTGTGGCAGACGCCACAGGCTTCGATCTTGACCAGGATGTCGCCGGCGGCCGGGCGCGGCACCTCCACTTCCTCGATCACCAGAGGCTTGCCGAACTCACGTACCACTGCAGCTTTCATCGTCTTGTCCACATTGCACTCCTGTCGCTGTCGTTGAGGAACCTTAGCCCCGGGCCGCAACCGGGGCCTTGATCGAGGTCAAAGCCGCGGTGCGGACGCGCGGCGCCAGCCGATCGTCGCCGCGCACGCGCGCGACCGGCATGGGTGTCAGAAGAAGCCCAGCGCCTTGGGCGAATAGCTCACCAGCAGGTTCTTGGTCTGCTGGTAATGGTCGAGCATCATCTTGTGATTCTCGCGGCCGATGCCCGACTGCTTGTAACCGCCGAACGCAGCATGCGCCGGATAGGCGTGGTAGCAGTTGGTCCACACGCGCCCGGCCTGGATTGCGCGGCCCATGCGGTACAGCCGGGAGGCATCGCGGCTCCACACGCCGGCACCCAGGCCGTACAGCGTGTCGTTGGCGATCGCCAGCGCCTCGGCCTCGTCCTTGAAGGTGGTCACCGACACCACCGGGCCGAAGATCTCTTCCTGGAACACGCGCATCTTGTTATGGCCCTTGAACACCGTCGGCTTGACGTAGAAGCCCCCGGACAGCTCGCCGTCGAGCGTGTTGCGCTCGCCACCGATCAGCACCTGCGCGCCTTCCTGCTTGCCGATATCGATGTAGGACAGGATCTTTTCCAGCTGCTCGCTGGAGGCCTGCGCGCCGACCATGGTGTTGGGATCGAGCGGGTTGCCCTGCTTGATCGCGGCCACGCGCGCCAGCGCCTTTTCCATGAACTTCTCGTAGATCGATTCCTGGATCAGCGCGCGCGAGGGGCAGGTGCACACCTCGCCCTGGTTGAAGGCGAACAGCACGAAGCCTTCCACCGCCTTGTCGAGAAAATCGTCGTCTTCGGCCATCACATCGGCGAAGAAGATGTTGGGCGACTTGCCGCCCAGCTCCAGCGTCACCGGGATCAGGTTCTGGCTGGCGTATTGCATGATCAGCCGGCCGGTGGTGGTTTCGCCGGTGAAGGCGATCTTGGCAATGCGCGGGTTGCTGGCCAGCGGCTTGCCGGCCTCCAGGCCAAAGCCGTTGACCACGTTGAGCACACCCGGCGGCAGCAGGTCGCCGATGACTTCCATCAATACCAGGATCGAGGCCGGGGTCTGCTCGGCCGGCTTCATCACCACGCAATTGCCGGCGGCCAGCGCCGGTGCCAGTTTCCAGCACGCCATCAGCAGCGGGAAGTTCCACGGGATGATCTGCCCGACCACGCCGAGCGGTTCGTGGAAGTGATAGGCGATGGTGTCGCTGTCGATCTCGGAGATGCCGCCTTCCTGCGCGCGGATGGCACCGGCGAAATAGCGGAAGTGATCCACGCACAACGGCACGTCGGCATTGAGCGTCTCGCGCACCGGCTTGCCGTTGTCCCAGGTCTCGGCATGGGCGAGCAGTTCCAGATTCTGCTCGATGCGGTCGGCGATCCTGAGCAGCACGTTGGCGCGGTCGGTGGTGGAGGTCTTGCCCCAGGCGTCCCTGGCCGCATGCGCCGCATCCAGCGCCGCTTCGATGTCCTGCGCGTTGGAGCGCGCGATCGCGGTGAACACCTTGCCGTTGATCGGCGTGGTGTTGTCGAAGTACTGGCCACTGTGCGGCGCCACCCACTTGCCGCCGATGAAGTTGTCGTAGCGCGGCTTGAAGATGGACTGCGGGTCGGTGTTCAGCGGCTTGGCGGATGTGACGGCGTTCATCGGTGTCTCCTGCGGTACATGGGAAGAAGCCCGTGACGGGCGTCTCCGCTATCACGCAAGGGTGATGCCAGGTTTTTCCTGCTGCATTGCGTCACGCCCGATCGCGCCGCGGGTGAGGCCGATAGTGGAGGTCTTCGCTGCGGCGCATCACGCGCGGCGCTTGCGCTGTGTCCGCAAACATGGTGTTTATCGCGACAGTGATCTTCTGGACTGTCGCAAATTGCGACACGAGGTGGCGGATGGCGATGTCGACGGAGCAGCAGCTGGGCCGCGCGCGGCGCTCGTTCTTCGAGCACGGCGCGATGCCGGCCGGGCAGGTACCGGACGCGATCCTGCAGTCGTGGCGACGCTGCCAGCGCCAGGGCCTGGCCGCCGAGGCGACCCCGGCGATCGAACCGGTCAGCGCCGCACGCCTGCGCGAGATGCGCGAACGCCACGAGACCCTGTGGCGGCGCGCGCGCGCCGAGCTGGAAGGGCTGTCGGCCGACGCAGCGGCCACCGGCAGCGTCGTGCTGCTCACCGACGAGGCTGGCTGGATACTCGATGCCGAGGGCAGCACCGGCTTCCTTGAGCGCGCCGGGCGGGTGGCGCTGATGCCCGGCGCCTGTTGGAGCGAGAGCGTGCTCGGCACCAATGCCATCGGCACCGCGATCGTGGAGAGCCGCTCGATCGAGGTCCGCGGCGGCGAGCACTACCTCGCCCCGCACGGCATCCTCAGCTGTGCCGCGGCGCCGATCTTCGACCCTTACGGGCAGTTGGTGGGCGTGCTCGACATCTCCGGCGACGCGCGTCTGCAGCACATCCACGCGCTGGGACTGGCGCGGCGCGCGGTCGCCAGCATCGAGCACCGCTACTTCGACGACGGCATCGCCGATTGCGAACTGCTGCGCGTACACCACGACCCGGCCCTGCTCGGCACCGCGCACGAGGGCCTGCTGGCATTCCGCGGCGGGCGCCTGGTGGCAGCCAACCGCGCCGGCCTGCAGCTGTTCGGGCTGGAGCGCCACGAACTGGGGCGCGCGCGCTACGACGCGCTGTTCGAGGAGCCGCTGACCCGGCTGCGCCACGACGGCGCCCTGTTCGATCGCCAGGGCCGCGCCCTGTACGGGCGCGTGGACGAGCGCGGCGACGCGCGGCCGCGCCGGCGCGCCACGCAACCACCGATCACGGTCTCGGCCGCCCGCCAGGACGGTGACCGCGACGCACCGCTGTTCGAGGCCGAGATCGCGCGCCTGCTCGGGCGCGCCTGCCGGGTGCTGGATGCCGAGCTCCCAGTGCTGGTGCAGGGCGAGACCGGCACCGGCAAGGAGGTGTTCGCGCGCGAGCTGCACCGCCGCTGCACGCGCGCCGCCCGCCCGTTCGTCGCGGTGAACTGCGCCGCGCTGCCCGAGGGTCTGATCGAGGCCGAGCTGTTCGGCTACGAGGACGGCGCCTTCACCGGAGCGCGCAAGCACGGCAGCCCGGGGCTGCTGCGCCAGGCCGAGGGCGGGGTGCTGTTTCTCGACGAAATCGGCGACATGCCGCTGGCGCTGCAACCGCGGCTGCTGCGCGTGCTGCAGGAGCGCGAACTGTCGCCGCTGGGTGGCGGCAAGCCGGTGCGGCTGGATTTCGCGCTGGTTTGCGCCACCCACCAGGACCTGCAAGCGGCAATCGCCGACGGCCGCTTCCGCGCCGACCTGTACTACCGCATCGCCCATCATGTCGTGGCGCTGCCGGCGCTGCGCGCGCACGCCGACCGCCCGCTGCTGGTGCAAGAGCTGTGGCAGCGCCTGGGCCAGGGCCGCCGGCTCGGCGCCGACGCACTGCGGGTCCTGGCCGACTACGACTGGCCGGGCAACCTGCGCCAGCTCTCGGCCTGCCTGCGCACGCTGGTGGCGCTGAGCGAACCCGGCGAGCGCATCGACCGCGACGCGCTGCCGGGCTACCTCGCCACCCGGACCGCAGTGTCGGCGGTCGCCGCTGCCGCACCGACACCGGCACCGGCCGATAGCCTGGAGCAGCTGGCACAGGCGGCGATGCGGCAGGCGCTGGACGCCTGCGGCGGCAACGTCGCGCAGGCGGCACGCCGGCTCGGCATCAGCCGCAGCACGCTGTATCGCCGGCTCGGCCCGCAACGGGCCTGACGCAGCGCCCGCCGACGCGGCCCGGGAGCGCGCGGATGCGCATGCCCACCACCAAGACCCCCCTCGCGGCCGCCATCGATGCCGGCGTGCGTCATGCTGAATTCCTCGACGCAAACGGCGGCGTGTGGGCACAGGAACGACGACGCGAGCCAGCTCGGCGCATTGCCGCCGCTGACCAACGCCGTCTCACGTTGCGCATCAAGGGGGCGTCCTGCGGGTACGAAACCTTACCCGCCATGCCTCTCAACGTGCCTGGACTTCCGCCCGCCATCGCGATCGCTGCAGACGGCGACCGCAGTGCCGCCGTGGATCGCCACGGGTGACTTGCACGCCGTGCGCACGCACCTCAGCCGCGCGCTGCAGTCGGCTTGAAGACGTCGGGATCGGCCATGGCAGCAGCGCAGTCCTGCACGTTTTTCAGGTGGTAGGACTGCAACTGCCAACCCGCTGTGCCCGATGCCGCAGTCCACCGATACGTCCAGTGGTAGCGCATCCCCGCGCCACATGCGTCGATGGCGACTGCATCCCCAGGCTGACCATGCTCCGGGAAGGCCACCTCGGGACTGGTCAGGTCTGCACGCCCGCCGGCAGCTGGCGCGTGCGTGCGGTAACTGGTGCGTAGCTGGCCTAGCTCGGCGGCGCGTGCCGGCCGCTGTTGCCTGGACGGCTGCGCCAGCAACCAGCGATGCACCTGCGCCACGGCTGGGCTATCGGCCGGAAAGGTCCGCGTTACCTGCAGCGTGCCTGGTTCCGAGGGTGCAGCGGCACTGGCGATGGTGCCGCTCAACAGACTGGTCGCGCCGAGCGCCGCAACCGACACCACTTGCAGGAATGTCATCCCATGCTCCATGCGCTGTGTGCGGAACAACGAGCCTAGCACGCACCCCACGACCGGCTGGCCGCAGGGGCTGCAGCGATGCCGTGCAGGACCAGGTGCGCCATTTCAGCGACTGAAATAACCTGCCACGCAGGGGTGGCTGCGTGGATGCAAACCGATGCCGCCGGCACCCGCGCACCGAGCGCAGCGATCAGATCCAGACGTCGTTGTCCGCGGTGTAGGCGCCGCCCGCATCGCCGGTATTGACCACGCCGCGCGGCTCGACCAGCAGCACGCTGCATTCGTGCTCCGCCGCCGGCCGGTGTTCGACACCCTTGGGCACCACGTGCATCTGCCCGGCCGACAGCGCCACCACGCCATCGCGAAATTCGATGGTCATGCTGCCGTCCAGCACGATGAACACCTCGTCCGTGTCCGCATGCTGGTGCCACACGAACGCACCTTGCAGCTTGACCAGTTTGAACTGGTAGTCGTTCATTTCCGCCACGACACGCGGGGACCAGTGCTGCGACAGCAGGGCGAGCTTGTCGCTGAAATCGATCGGGGCGTAGCGCGTGTTCAACGGAAACATCCTTGTGGCGGAATGCGCGTGCAAGCTTAGTGCATCGCATTGCGCGCAGTCACTGCTGCAGAAACGCGGCGCCCTGCCGTGACGCCCGGCAAGCAATGCGAGCGGCTTGCCGAACGCAGTGCGCGCTTAGGTACCAGCGGTGCGGATGTCTGCCGCACGCCACGCTTGCACGGCTGCGCTCACCTGCGCCCCGTGGCTGGCGCTGACATCGCGCGCGGCAAAGGCGTGCGGCCGCCATTGCACCTGCGCGGCCAGCCGTGCGCAGGCGACATGCCCGTCTGCCAGCACGTCGGCCTGCTCGGTTGCGTCCAACGCCAGCAAGAGCGAAAAGCCGGTGGCCGAGATCGTGCAGTTGATGTCCAGCCAGTCACGGTTGTCCTCGCGCAGGAGAAACCAGTCTGCGGGGGCGTGATCGATGACAATCATGGCTGGCCTTGGGTGGTGGGCACAGGTGTGGAGTGTCGATGGCACACCGTGGGTCAGCGGGACGGCTTCGTCGCGCCCGGGTGCGCTCCTACGGTGACGTGCGTGTTGTTGAGCGCGCGCCGCCTGCGGCCGGATTGGCCGCCGGACTTCCATTGCAGGCCGACCGGTTGTTGGAGAGACATCCGCATGCTGTTGTGCCGTTGCGTGGCGGCGCGTGCATTGGCGGGACGGCTTTTGTCGCGCCCGGGTGCGCTCCTACGGGTGGCGGGCGCGTTGTTGAGCGCGCGCCGCCTGCGGTAGCTCAGCCGCCAAAGTCCCACTGCAGGCCGACCGTGTAGGTGCGGTCCGGGCCCGGTTCGTAATAGCGCCCGTTGCCGTCGTTGACGATGACCGAGCCGACGTAGTGCCGGTCCAGCGCATTGTCGATGCGGGCGAAGGTGCGCAGCCCGCCCAGCGTGGTGGTCCAGCGCCGGGAGGCTTCCAGGTTGACCAGCGCGTAGCCGGGTGCGCGCTCGGTGGCCAGGTCGTTGACCACGGTGGCGTCGGAGGCCACCGTTTCGGCGGCGAACTGCCATTGCAATGGCTGCCACTGCCAGCGCGCGAACAGTTGCTGGCGCGGCACGCCCGGCAGGCGCGCGCCGCTGGCCACCGGCGCAGTGGGCGTGGCGCAGCCGCTGCTGGCGCAGGTGAGGTAGCCATCGCGCACGGTGGCATCGACAAAGGTGTAGGCCAGCTGCAGTTGCTGGGTGTCGCCCACCGGCTGGTTCCAGCTCAGCTCCGCACCCTGGCGGCGGGTGGCGCCGATGTTGCGGTAGGTGCTGCGGCCATTGGTGTTGCTGGCCACGGCCAGTTCGTCGTCGGTGTCGGCGCGGAACAGCGCCACTTCCACCGCTGCGCCGCTCTGCGCGCGCCACTTGCTGCCGATCTCGTAATTGCGGCTGGTCGCCGCGCCCAGATCCAGCGCCAGCCCGGCGCCGCCATCGCTGCGATAGCCCAGCTCGTTGAAGGTGGGCGTTTCGAAACCGCGCCCGACCGAGGCGTAGAAACGCAGATCCTCGGCAGCACGGAACACGATGCCGGCCACCGGCGTGGTCGCCGAATACTCGCGCTGGCCGCTGTCGTCGGGATTGCGCCCGAGAATGTAGTGGTCGTCCGAGTCGAAGCGCACCTGGCTATGCCGCACGCCCAGCAAGGCCGACCAGCGGTCGCTCCACTGCCACCACGCCTGCGCAAACTGGTCCACGTTCTCGACCTGGTCGCGCTGGTTGCGGCGCAGCGCGCCCTGCACGCCCAGCGTGTCGCCGACGAAGTTTTCATAGCCGGTGCGGTGCTGACGCTGGCGATCGACGTTCGCGCCCACGGTCAGCTGCAGGGGCCGGCCCAGGGCCTGCCCCTGCCAGGCCCAACGCGCGTCGGCGCCTTCGTAATTGCTGTCCAGATCGATCACCCCGCCCGAGTGCAGCGGATTGCGCTGCACCGCCACCGGGATCGCCAGGAACTGCTCCACGCTGCGCTGCCCGCCGTAGGCCATCAGCCGCAGCGTCTGGCTGTCCAGCTGCTGGGTGAAGATGGCCCCCGCTTGCGACTGCCGCACCGATTTGCGGGTGTTGAACTGGGTGGCCACCGCCGTGGCCTGCGCCGGATCGGCCCTGAACTGCGCGCGGGTCAGGCCGAGCGGGTCCTGCGCGTCGGGTGCGTCCAGGTAGTTGAGCACCAGGTCCAGCCGGCGGCCCTCGGCCAGATCGAAGCCGAGCTTGGCGTTGACCGACTCGCGCCTGGCGCGGCTATGGGCGCGGAAGCCGTCGGTTTCGAAATGATTGGCAGCCAGGTTGTAGTGCACCGCGCCCTGCTGGCCGAGCAACTGCGCACCCACGTTGACGGTGGCATTGCTGCCGTAGGTGGCGCGCAGCCGCCACGGGTCGTTTGGGGCGCCGTCGGCGCTCCACAGCTGCAGCACGCCGCCGGAGGAGTTGCCGTACAGCGCCGAGAACGGCCCGCGCAGCACTTCCACCCGCTGCGCGCCCAGCACGTTGAAGTGCGACAGCTGGCCCTGGCCGTCGGGCATGCTGGCCGGAATGCCGTCGACCAGCAGCCGCACGCCGCGCACGCCGAAGGTGGAGCGCGCACCGAAGCCGCGGATCGACAGCTGGGTGTCCTGCGCGTAGTTCTGGCGGTCGCGCGCCACCAGGCCGGGGATGCCGTCCAGCAGCTCGGACACCTGCGCGCCGCGGCGGTTGTCGGCATCGGCTGCCACCACGGTGAACGAGGCCGGCAGGTCGAAGTCGTCCACGCCGTGCACGCGCGCGGCGTCCACCTGCACGGTGGGCAAGCGCTGGATCGGTGGGGAGGCGGGCGGCGCCGGATCGGCGGCCAGGACGGGCGACGCGGCGCCCGTGGCGAACAGGCCGCAGGCGGCGGCCAACAAGGTCAGTCTGGGCATGGGCGTAGTGTCCCTCATCCGTACTGTGGCCGCATCGTTGCGTACGGAACGAAGCATGCTACGCCGGCCATGGGCTGCTACGATGAAGTGGTTTGGCCCAGCCGCGGCCGAGCATCCGGAAGTCCCTCACTCTTTCGTCCTTCAGCGAGTCATGCCGTGTCCTTCTTTGCAAACGTGGAACAGGTTCCAGGCGACCCCATCCTGGGCCTGACCGAGGCCTACAACGCCGACAGCCGCCCCAACAAGGTCAACCTGGGCGTGGGCATCTATTACGACGAGAACGGGCGCATCCCGCTGTTGCGCGCCGTGCACAAGATCGAGCAGCAGCTTGCGCTGGATGCCAAACCGCGCGGCTACCTGCCCATCGACGGCCTGGCCGCCTACGACAAGGCCACCCAGGAGCTGCTGTTCGGCACCGAGTCGGCGCTGCTGGCCTCCGGCCGCGTGGCGACCTCGCAGACCGTCGGCGGCAGCGGCGCCCTGCGCGTGGGCGCGGACCTGCTCAAGAAGCTGCTGCCCACGGCCACCATCGCCATCAGCAACCCGAGCTGGGAAAACCATCGCGCCGTGTTCGGCGCGGCCGGCTTTGAGGTCGTGGATTACACCTATTTCGATGCCGCCAGCCATGGGCTGAACTTCGACGGCATGCTCGCCGACCTGGCAAAGCTGGAGCCGGGCACCGTGGTGCTGCTGCACGCCTGCTGCCACAACCCGACCGGCGCCGACCTGACCAAGGAGCAATGGAAGCAGGTCGCCGGGCTGTTGAAGGAACGCAAGCTGTTCCCGTTCGTCGACATCGCCTACCAGGGCTTCGACAAGGGCATCGAGGCCGATGCGTACGCGGTGCGCCTGCTCGCTGCCGAAGGCATCGACAGCTACGTGGTCGCCAGCTCGTACTCCAAGTCGTTCTCGCTGTATGGCGAGCGCGTGGGCGCGCTGTCGGTGGTCTCGGCCACCGCGGCTGAAGCCAAGGCCGTGCAGTCGCAGGTCAAGCGCATCATCCGCACCATCTACTCCAGCCCGTCCACGCACGGCGCCGCCCTGGTGGCCGGCGTGCTGACCAGCCCGGAGCTGCGCGATGTGTGGGAGCAGGAGCTCACCGAAATGCGCGAGCGCATCCACGCCCTGCGTGCGGGCCTGGTGGCCAAGCTGGCCACGCTGGGCGCGCCGGAGTTCGACTTCATCCAGCGCCAGGCCGGCATGTTCTCGTACTCGGGCCTGACCCGGACCCAGGTCGATCGCCTGCGCGAGGAGTTCGCGATCTACGCCGTCGGCACCGGCCGTATCTGCGTGGCCGCGCTGAGCCAGCGCAACCTGGACTACGTGGCACAGGCCGTGGCGACCGTCAGCCGGATGTAAGCAACCGCATCGCAATCGGCCACACCGGCCAATGCCAGCAAACCGGGAGCGCGCCAGCCTCCCGGTTTTTTTGTGCCCGCAAACGCTCCCCTTGCCAGCCCTCGCCGCGTCCCTCCCCCGCCGGCGGGCGAAGGTGCCCGAAGGGCGGATGGGGCAAGCGCAGCGCGACCATCGCTCCCCCCATTCGCGCATGTTCGATCAACAACGCGGCAAAACGCGCATGCAGTGATCGAAATCTAACGGCGCAATGGCGACAATGGCGGACCACTTCCTACACAGGCTGCCCGCCCCCATGTCGCGTCCCTCGCTGACCCGCTTCCTGATCGAAGAGCAACACGCCGGCCGTATCGACCCGGAATTGCGCCAGCTGATCACCATCGTCTCGCGCGCCTGCAAGCGCATTTCCATCGCCGTGAGCAAGGGCGCCCTGGGCGGCGTGCTCGGCGATGCCGGCACCGGCAACGTGCAGGGCGAGGCACAGAAGAAGCTCGACGTGCTCAGCAACGACATCCTGCTCGAAGCCAACGCCTGGGGCGGCCACCTGGCCGCGTGCGCGTCGGAAGAAATGGATCACAGCCAGCCGGTGCCCGACCAGTACCCCAGCGGCGATTTCCTGCTGCTGTTCGATCCGCTGGACGGCAGCTCCAACATCGACGTCAACGTCTCGGTCGGCACCATCTTCTCGGTGCTGCGCGCGCCCAAGGGCACCGAAAAGCCCGGCGATGAGCACTTCCTGCAGCCGGGCACGCAACAGGTGGCCGCCGGCTACTGCATCTACGGCCCCAGCACGATGCTGGTGCTCACGCTCGGCCATGGCACCCACGCCTTCACCCTGGAGCGCGAGGAAGGCAGCTTCCTGCTGACCCAGGCCGACATGCGCGTGCCCGACGACACCGCCGAATACGCCATCAACATGTCCAACCAGCGTCACTGGGAGCCGGCGATGCAGGCCTACGTGGGCGACCTGCTGGCCGGCAAGGACGGCAGCCGCGGCAAGGACTTCAACATGCGCTGGATCGCCAGCATGGTCGCCGACGTGCACCGCATCCTCACCCGCGGCGGCATCTTCATCTACCCCTGGGACAAGAAGGACGCGTCCAAGCCCGGCAAGCTGCGCCTGATGTACGAAGCCAACCCGATGAGCATGCTGGTGGAACAGGCCGGCGGCGCGGCCACCACCGGGCGCGAGCGCATCCTGGACCTCCAACCGACACAGCTGCATCAGCGCGTGCCGGTGTTCCTGGGTTCGAAGAACGAAGTGAATGAGGCCACGCGCTATCACGTGGAGTTCGACAAGGCGCAGGGCTGAACTTTCGGCGCGAGCCACACGCCGCGCTGACGCCTGCCAGACACCCGCCCCGTGCGGGTGTCTTTGTGTGTGACAACGGCAGATGACGACTCAAGGTGTCATTCAACACCTGCGGCATTCAGCTGACCGGCACCGCCCAGAAGTGCAAGCGCCCACTCCACACGGTCCGATGCGGTGGCGACCAGGCTGCCTGGATCCTCGCCCAGCAGGGCGCGCAGTTGATGCGGGGCAAAAACCAGGTCGACGAAGTGGCTTGCCAGCGCAGCCGGATTGGCCGGTTGATCCGGGCCGTCCTGGATCGCCGCCTGCACGCGCCGCAGCCCGCCCTCCCAGCCGATGCGGTTGACTTCAGCGGCAAGCGCTGGCGCGCGAATGGAGGTGCCGACGACCAGGCGCATCATCGCCACCGTCTGGGGCTGCAACGCATGCGCAAGCATCCCTTGTCCTGCGTGTCTCAAGCGCCCCTCCAGATCCATCGGGACGCTGGCTGCGGCAGGCACGGGCTGGGTGTCGACATCGCGACGGACCACCGCTTCAAAAATGGCGTCCTTATTGGCGTAGCGCGCGTAAAAGCTTGCCTTGCCTGCACCGGCCAGCCGCGCGATGTCCTCACACGAGGTGTCCTCGAATCCGCGCTCCAGGAAGAGGTGCAGTGCCGCATCGAGTAAGCGCCGTTCCACATCGCCCGCTTTATCGAGTGGCGGCCTTCCGCCTTTTGACTTTTGCTTGACTGCTTTCATCGACGAAAAGTTACACGTCGCTTGCATTCCCATCAACTGAACGATATCGTTCAGTTGTTCGCTGCGTGGTCTTCCAGGCCGGCGAATGGCGGAGCTGCTGAGTGGCGCAGAGCTTGCTGCGCTGTCGCAGTTCTCATTGCCATTGTTGGCGCAAAAAGACCCAGGCACGAGGCAATTGTGGAGACAGATGCGACATCCCGAATCGTTGTTGCAGGCGCCACCGGCGACCTGGGTGGCCGGATCGCCTTTGCGCTGAAGGACCAGGGAGCCGCTGTCGTTGCCCTTGTTCGCCAAGGTGCCGGGAAGGACCGTGTTGCCGCTCTGCAACGCAGGAACATCGAGGTCCGCTACGTCGAGATGGAAGACGCCAAATCGTTGCGTGAAGCGGTCGGGAATGCAGCCTGTGTCGTGTCCGCGCTCAACGGTTTGGAAGACGTCATGCTGGATCAGCAGGGAAAGCTGTTGCATGCAGCGGTCAGCGCCGGCGTGCCTCGCTTCATCCCGTCTGATTTCTCGCTGGACTATACGAAGACACGGCCGGGCGACAATCGAAACCTGGATCTGCGGCGCCGGTTCAGAGACCGGCTGGATGCCACGCCGATCGCGGCCACCTCGGTGTTGTGCGGCGGCTTTCTGGAGCTGCTTGAGGGCAGCGCGCGCCTGGTGGTCCCCGGCCGTCGGGTCATGCATTTTGGCGACGCACACCAGCAGCTCGATTTCACCGCCAAAGATGACGTTGCCAGCTACACGGCCGCGGCCGCACAGGATGCCATGGCCCCGCGGGACCTGCGCATTGCCGGCAACAGCATTTCGCCCAACGACATCGCGCAACTGCTCACCGAACTCACCGGGCAGCGCTATCGCACGCTCAGGCCCGGCGGGCTCGGGACCATGTCGGCAATCATCCGTGCGGTGCGTGCACTCACACCCGCCAGCGATGATCCCTTCCCTCCCTGGCAGGGCATGCAATATCTGCGCGACATGATGAGCGGGCGCGGCAAGTTGGTCCCGCTGGATAACGATCGCTACGGTGCGCGCTCCTGGCAGACAGCACGCCAGACACTGGCCAACACCTATGTACGGGAGTCTTGAGATGCGCGATGGCATTGCACCGTTCCACATCCAGGTTGCACAAGCGGAGCTGGATGACCTGGCACACCGGCTGAGGCAAACGCGTTGGCCGAGTAGGGAAACCGTGGCGGACCACAGCCAGGGCCCACAGAGCGAGCGCATCCGGCGCCTGGTGGACCGCTGGCAGTCCGGTTACGACTGGCGTGCGACAGAGCGGTTGTTGAACGGCTGGAACAGCAGTCGTACGACGATCGATGGACTGGAGATCCAGTTCCTGCATGTACGCTCGCCCGAGCCCGATGCGCTTGCTTTACTGCTGACGCACGGGTGGCCCGGTTCGGTGCTCGAATTCCGCGAGGTGATCGGCCCCTTGAGTGACCCGGTGGCCCATGGCGGGCAGGCGTCGGATGCCTTTCATCTCATCATTCCATCCTTGCCTGGCTTTGGGTTCTCTGCAAAGCCGACCGCCCGTGGCTGGGGAATCGGGCGCACGGCTGCGGCATGGGTCGAACTGATGCGCCGCTTGGGGTATGGCGAGCGCTGGGCCGCACAGGGCGGCGATTGGGGCAGTGCGATCACCACCGCGCTTGGATTCATGCAGCCACCGGGCCTGGTGGGCATCCATCTGAACATGGCGATGTTCGAACCCAGCACGCAGGAAATCGCCGAAGCCACACCGGCCGAGCAGAAGATGCTGGAGGACGCCCAACGCTACTACACGGAATTTTCCGGCTACATGAAGCTGCAAAGCAGCCGGCCGCAATCGGTGGGCTTCAGCTTGGCGGACTCTCCGGTGGGCCTGGCTGCATGGATCTATGCACTCTTCCAGGACGTCTCCCAGAGCGGCTTCGAACCGGAGAAGGTGTTCGCCTTGGACCACCTCATCGATGACATCATGCTGTACTGGCTCCCGAACGCAGGGCCCAGCTCGGTGCGTCTGTATTGGGAAGCCGCGCAGGAAGCCAGGGCGCAGATGCCTTCGCATCCAATGCCCACGCCAACTGGCATCAGCATGTTTCCCGGCGAGCAGGTGCGCCTTTCCCAGCGCTGGGCAGAGCGCCGCTTTGCGGATCTCCGTTTTTTTGGGCAAGCGCAGCGGGGCGGACATTTTGCGGCGATGGAGAATCCGCCGGTCTTTGTCGATCATCTGCGAACGACCTTCCAGTCCCTTCGGTGACGGCGACCGCGCCTTGCGTGCCGGCACTTCCTTCGGGCCACGGCCATGCTGACGGCGCCAACGTCTCCGCATTGCAGGCGGAGCTGCCGGGGGCCATGCCGGCATTGCCCCCTTGACCGCCAGCGCCCACACCGGCCAGTCTCGGGGGCTGGCACGGCGGGGAGTCGTGCCGCTGGCCTTCAACGGAGAACCGCCGTGGACCGTCGTACCTTCCTCACCTTGTCCGGCATCGGTGCTGCCGGGCTGCTGCTGCCGCACACGCGCCTGATCGCGGCCGAGCAGTTGCTCGCTCCCAACGATGCCGCGCGCAGCCGTCGCTTGTCCGATACCGCGCTGAGCACGGCCAAGGCGGCCGGCGCCAGTTATTGCGATGTGCGCGTGGGCCGTTATCTGCGCCAGTTCGTGATCACCCGCGAGGCGCAGGTGGAGAACGTGGTCAATGCCGAATCCAGTGGCGTTGGCGTGCGCGTGCTGGCCGATGGCGCGTGGGGGTTTGCGGCCACCAATACGCTGACCAGCGATGGCGTGGCCACCGCCACGCGCCAGGCGGTGGCGATCGCCAAGGCCAACGCGCGGCTGGGCGGTGCGCCGGTGCAGCTGGCGCCGGTGACGCCGGCCGGGCAGGTGCGATGGCGCACGCCGATCAAGAAGAACGCGATGGAAGTGCCGCTGGGCGACAAGGTGGCGCTGCTGATGGACGTCAACGCGGCGGCGTTGAATGCCGGTGCGACCTTCGTGGCCTCGCGCCTGTTCGCGATCAACGAGCAGAAGTATTTCGCCAGCAGCGATGGCTCCTACATCGACCAGGACGTGCACCGGCTGTGGCTGCCGTTCACCGTTACCGCGGTGGACAAGGCCAGCGGCAAGTTCCGCACCCGCGACGGGCTGTCGGCGCCGATGGGCATGGGCTACGAATATCTCGACGGCGATGCCAGCCAGAAGCACCAGCTGCCAGGCGGGCTGATCGGCTACGGCCACAGCTACGATGCGCGCGAGGATGCGATCGCCGCCGCCAAGCAGGCACGCGCCAAACTCACCGCACCGTCGGTGAAGGCCGGCAAGTACGATCTGGTGATCGACCCGAGCAACCTGTTCCTCACCATCCACGAGTCGGTGGGCCACCCGCTCGAGCTCGATCGTGTGCTCGGCTACGAGGCCAACTACGCCGGTACCAGCTTCGCCACGCTGGACAAGCGCGATGCCGGCTATCGCTGGGGCAGCGATGCGGTGACCTTCGTCGCCGACCGCACCCAGCCCGGCAGCCTGGGCGCGGTGGGGTACGACGACGAGGGCGTCAAGAGCAAGCAATGGGAGCTGGTGAAGGACGGCATCCTGGTCGACTACCAGTGCACGCGCGATCAGGCGCATCTGCTCGGCAAGACCGCGTCCGATGGCTGCAGCTATGCCGACTCGTGGTCCAGTGTGCAGTTCCAGCGCATGCCCAACGTCTCGCTGGCGGCAGGCAAGACGCCGCTGGCGGTTGCCGACATGATCAAGAATGTCGAGCGCGGGTTGTACATCCACGGGCGTGGCTCGTATTCGATCGATCAGCAGCGCTACAACGCGCAGTTCGGCGGGCAGTTGTTCTACGAAATCGAGAATGGCCAGGTCACGCGCCTTGTGGAAGACGGCGCCTACCAGATCCGCACGCCGGAATTCTGGAACGCCTGCAGCGCGGTCTGCGACCAACGCGACTTCCGCCTGGGCGGCTCGTTCTTCGATGGCAAGGGCCAACCCAGCCAGGTGTCGGCGGTCTCGCACGGGTCGTCCACGGCGCGCTTCGATGGCATCAACGTGATCAACACCGCGCGTGCGTTGGGCTGAGAGCGGCTAATAGTGATGTCGATTCTTAGCGTTGTTGGGTGCGATCAAAAGCTTGGTTAGTCGAGTGCGCGGTGCCCTCGCCGCTCGCGGGACACGCCGCAAGTACGTCCATGTAGGCTCGGTGGCGGCATCCATGCCGCCACACGGTCCCGCAATCGGCGAGGACACCGCACCAGACAGTTGATCGGCTGTTCTTTCGAAAGCGTGTCACTCGGCTTGCGGTGCGCAGGCGAGACGTTTGTAGATTGGGTGTTGGGGCCGGTCTGTCGCTCGGCTTGCGATGGAAAAATGGTGAGAGGTTGAGCGAACGCCCCGTGATCCAACCAGCGCTCGTCATGCACTGCTTGCAAACGCACACCGACCATCCCGACAGGTCCTTGCCCGCCCACCGTCGCGGGACCTTACGCGGCATGGATGCCGCGTAAGAGCCTACATGGACGTACTTGCGGCGTGTCCTGCGATGGTGGGCGGGCAAGGGCCCCGCAGCAACCCCGCAGACCATCGTTTCGTTTTCAGCGGCCGTGGCCCGTGTGAACAGCGACTGCGCGCGATGGCACACGCGCGTGCATGCCACGATCGCCAGCGAGAAAGGCACGCGTGGTATCGATCGCACCGAGGGCAACGCGATGAGGCAGCACCACACGCAGCCAGCCGCGCTCGCCACACGTGCAGGCCTGCTACGCCACCGGGTTCATGCACGTGTTGCGTTTGCAGACCTACCCCTGCCGAAAGTCATTTGACGCAGCGTTCATCGCCCGGCAAGAATCGGCGATACCGTGCAGATAGCGATCTGTGCGTCACCACACTACCTGCGCGCCGCGCGGGATCATTGGGGAGTTGCCGTGCAGCGACGTGATTTCCTGGCCCTGACCGGGCTGACCATGGGCGGGCTGGTGGTGCCGGCCTACTTCGGCAAGGCGATCGCCGCCGAGCAGTTGGTGACGCAACTGGATGTGGGCCGCAAGAAGCGCCTGGCCGATGCCGGCCTCAACGCCGCGCGCCAGGCCGGTGCGAGCTATTGCGATGTCCGCATCGGCCGTTATCTGCGCCAGTTCGTCATCACCCGCGAGGACAAGGTGCAGAACGTGGTCAACACCGAATCCATCGGTGCCGGCGTGCGCGTTCTGGTGGCCGGCGCCTGGGGCTTTGCCGCCACCAACGTGCTCACCGAGCAGGGCGTGGCCAAGGCCGCGTCGCAAGCCGCCGCGATCGCCAAGGCCAATGCCAAGGTGCAGGGCACGCCGGTGCAGCTGGCGCCGACGCCGGGCGTGGGCGAGGTCAGCTGGAAGACGCCGATCAGCAAGAACGCGATGGAAGTGCCGATCAAGGACAAGGTGGACCTGCTGCTGGGCGTCAACGCGGCCGCCACCGCGGCCGGCGCCAGCTTCGTCAACTCGATGCTGTTCGTGGTCAACGAACAGAAGTACTTTGCCAGCACCGATGGCTCGTACATCGACCAGGACGTGCACCGCATCTGGGCGCCGCTGAGCGTGACCGCCATCGACAAGGCCAGCGGCAAGTTCCGCACCCGCGACGGCTTGTCCGCGCCGATGGGGCTGGGCTACGAGTATCTGGATGGCGCCGCCTCGGGCAAGTTCGTCTCGCCCAACGGCGTGGTCAATTACGGCCTGTCCTACGACATGAAGGAAGACGCCATTGCCGCGGCCAAACAGGCGCAGGAAAAGCTCAAGGCGCCCTCGGTCAAGCCGGGCAAGTACGACCTGGTGCTGGACCCCTCGCACACCTGGCTGACCATCCACGAGTCGGTCGGCCATCCGCTGGAGCTGGACCGCGTACTTGGCTACGAGGCCAACTACGCCGGCACCAGCTTCGCCACGCTAGACAAGCTCAAGGCCGGCTTCCAGTACGGCAGCGACAAGGTGCATATCCTCGCCGACAAGCTCCAGCCCGGCAGCCTGGGCGCGGTGGGCTACGACGATGAAGGCGTCAAGACCAAGCAGTGGGACCTGATCCGCGACGGCAAGCTGGTGGACTACCAGGCCATCCGCGACCAGGCGCATATCCTCGGCAAGACCGCCTCCGATGGCTGCTGCTATGCCGACTCGTGGTCCAGCGTGCAGTTCCAGCGCATGGCCAATGTGTCGCTGGCCGCCGGCAAGACACCGCTGAGCGTGAGCGAGTTGATCAAGGACGTGGAAAACGGCATCTACATCATCGGCGACGGCTCGTTCTCCATCGACCAGCAGCGCTACAACGCGCAGTTCGGCGGCCAGCTGTTCTACGAGATCAAGAACGGCGCCATCACCCGCATGCTCGAGGACGTGGCCTACCAGATCCGCACGCCGGAATTCTGGAATGCCTGCAGCGCCGTGGCCGATCAACGCGACTACCGCCTGGGCGGCTCGTTCTTCGACGGCAAGGGCCAGCCGAGCCAGTCCTCGGCGGTCTCGCATGGCTCGTCCACCGCCCGTTTCGACGGCATCAACGTCATCAATACCGCCCGCTCGCTCGGCTGACAGGAGAAACCCACATGAGCATCCTTACCGAAGCGCAGGCCAAGGCCATCCTGGACAAGGTCATCAAGCTGTCCAAGGCCGACGAGTGCACCGCCACGCTCAGCGGCTCGATCGACGGCAACATCCGTTTCGCACTGAATAACGTGTCCACCAGCGGCATCGTCGACAACACCGACCTGCAGGTGCAGGTGGCGTTCGGCAAGCGCGTGGGCGTCGCCACCATCAACGAGTTCGACGATGCCGCGCTGGAGCGCGTGGTGCGGCGCGCCGAAGACCTGGCACGGCTGGCGCCGGAAAACCCGGAATTCATGCCGGCGGTGGACAAGCAGACCTACCGGCCCAGCCCCACCTTCAGCGACTCCACCGCCGCCATCGACCCGGCGTTTCGCGCGCAGGTGGCTGCCGATTCGATCGCGCCGTGCAAGGGCAAGGGCCTGATCGCGGCCGGCTTCCTGGAAGATGGCCAGAGCTTTACCGCGTTCGCCAACAGCAAGGGCAACTTCGGCTACCAGCGCGGCGCGCGGTTCGACTACACCTGCACCGTGCGCACCGAAGACGGCCGCGGCTCGGGCTGGGTGGGGCGTAACCTGAAGGATGCCGCCGACTTCAAGGCCGAGCAGGACATCCGCATCGCCATGCGCAAGGCCAGCGATTCGTCCGAAGCCAAGGCGCTGGAGCCAGGCAAGTACACGGTGATCCTGGAGCCGGCGGCGGCGGCAGGCTTGATCTCCTTCATGATGCGCTACTTCGATGCGCGCATGGCCGACGAGGGCCGCAGCTTCCTGTCCAAGAAGGGTGGCGGCAACAAGCTGGGCGAGCAGGTCTACGACCCGCGCGTGAACATCACCGCCGACCCGTGGGATGCGCGTGCCGCGGTGCTGCCGTGGGACGAGGAAGGCCTGCCGCGCGAGAAGATGGCCATCGTGGAAAACGGCAAGATCGCCAACCTGCAGTATTCGCGGTTCTGGGCGCAGAAGAACGGCAAGCGCGCGGTCGGTGAACCGGGCAACCTGCTGATGGCCGGTGGCGAGAAGAACATCGCCGAACTGGTGCGCGGCACCGAGAAGGGCATCCTGGTCACGCGCACCTGGTACATCCGCATGGTCGACCCGCAGACCGTGCTGCTGACCGGGCTGACCCGCGACGGCACCTTCTACATCGAGAACGGGCAGATCAAGTACCCGGTGAAGAATTTCCGCTTCAACGAATCGCCGATCATCATGCTCAACAACATCGACGAGCTGGGCAGGCCGGTGCGCGTGGCCGGCGATGAATCCAGCTACGTGATGATGATTCCACCGATGCGGCTGCGCGACTTTACGTTTACCTCGTTGTCGGATGCGGTGTGAGTCGGAGCCGGGAATCGGGATTCGGGATTCGGGAATGGGAGAGCAAGCGCCGCTCCTCCCAACCTGATTGTTTACAAGCGATTCCGGTTCCCGGTTCCCTCCCGGCCACGACATCGCGACGCCATTTCCTCGGTCTGCTGCTCGGTAGTGCCGCAACGCTGGCACTGCCGCTGCAGGCGCGGGCGGCGGGCAACTACGATTTCTGGTTTACCCGGCTGCGTTACGATTCGGGCGATTGGGATGTGGATGCGCGCATGCCGTCCAACCTGATCACCTCGCTGATCGACTACACCCAGCTGCGCGTGGACCCGCAGGAGCACGTGCTGGACCTGGCCGATCCGCGCATGCTGCAGGCACCGTTCTGCTACCTGTCCGGGCACAAGCTGGTGGAGTTCAATCCGGCCGAGCGGCGCAACTTCGAGCGCTATGTGCGCAATGGCGGGTTCGTGTTCGTGGACGATTGCAATCACGATATCGACGGCCTGTTCGCCACCTCGTTCGAGGCGCAGATGGCAACGATCTTCGGCAAGAGCGCATTGCAGAAGCTGCCCAAAAACCACCGTCTCTACAGCGCATTCTTCAAGTTCCCCGACGGCCCGCCGGCCACCAGTTTCGAGCTCAATGGCTGGGGCGACGACCTGGTGCACGATTATCTCAGGGGCATCAGCATCGATGGCCGGCTCGGCGTGTTGTACAGCAACAAGGACTACGGCTGCGAATGGGATTACGACTGGCGCAACAAGCGGTTTCTGGCCGAAGACAACACCAAGTTCGCAGTGAACATCGTGATGTATGCATTGACCAACTGAAATCGATCCGCAGGAGCGCGCTTGCGCGCGATGAGGCTTTATCGGTAACGCCACATCGCGCGCCAGCGCGCTCCTGCAGGAATCACGCGAGATTTTTCCAGGCATGACACCACCGCCAACCGCCCGCCGTCGCATACGCAAGCCGCGCACGCCTTTGTAGGAGCGCGCTTGCGCACGATGAAGATTGACCGGTAACGCATCGCGCGCAGGCGCGCTCCTACGCCAGCAGCCAGACAACGAGACATCCCCCATGACTTCCCCCAGCGACGACATCCTCACCCGGCAGCTCTCCCAACTCGGCGCGCTGCGTGCGGCCCTGGCCCAGGCGGTGGTGGGCCAGGACGCGGTGGTGGAGCAATTGCTGATCGGCCTGCTGGCCGGCGGCCACTGCCTGCTGGAAGGCGCGCCCGGCCTGGGCAAGACGCTGCTGGTGCGCTCGCTGGGGCAGGCGCTGGAGCTGCAGTTCCGCCGCGTGCAGTTCACCCCCGACCTGATGCCCAGCGACATCCTCGGCACCGAGTTGCTGGAAGAGGAGCATGGCACCGGGCATCGACAGTTCCGGTTCCAGCAGGGCCCGATCTTCACCAACCTGCTGCTGGCCGACGAGCTCAATCGCACCCCGCCCAAGACCCAGGCCGCGCTGCTGGAGGCGATGAGCGAGCGCACGGTGAGTTATGCCGGCACCACCTATGCGTTGCCGGCGCCGTTCTTCGTGCTGGCCACGCAGAACCCGATCGAACAGGCCGGCACCTATCCATTGCCGGAAGCGCAGCTGGACCGCTTCCTGCTGCATGTGCGGGTGGATTACCCCAGCGAGCAGGAAGAGCGCGACATCCTCAGCCAGACCACCGGCACCAGCAGCGCGCAGGTGCCCAGGGTGATGGATGCCGACAGCGTGCTGGCGCTGCAGCAACAGGTGCGGCACGTGCATGTGGGCGCGGACCTGCTGACCTGGATCAATCGCCTGGTGCGGGCCAGCCGCCCCGGCCCGCAGGCCAGCGAGGAGGTGCGCCAGTGGATCAAATGGGGCGCCGGCCCGCGCGCCGGGCAATCGCTGGTGCTGGCGGCCAAGGCGCGTGCGTTGTTGCACGGCCGCCTTGCCGCCACCCGCGAGGACGTCACCGCGCTGGCCGCGCCGGTGATGCGCCATCGCCTGTTGCTGTCGTTCGCGGCCGAGGCCGAACAACGCAGCGCTGACGATGTGGTCGCCGCGCTGCTACGCGCCGTGCCGTTCCCGGCGTGAGGCGCGCGGCAACGTGAGCGAGGACGTGCCGGCACTGCTTCCTGCCGAATTGCGCAGCCGCCTGCGTGGCCTGCAGCTGCGCGCGCGGCATGCGCAGGGCGCGCAGGGCATCGGCCAGCACGCCAGCCGCAGCCGCGGCGCCGGGCTGGAATTCTCGCAATACCGCGCGTACGAACCCGGCGATGCACTGCGCCAGATCGACTGGAAGCTCTACGCCCGCTCGGACCGCTTCTTCGTGCGCGAAGCAGAGCGCGAAAGTCCGCTGACGCTGTGGGTGTTGCTCGATGCCACCGCCTCCGCCGGCCAGGCCGATCAGGCGCGCCCGCACTACACGCGCCTGCAGGCGATGGCGACCCTGGCCGCGTGCGCTGCCGACGTCGCGCTGCGCCAGGGCGACCAGGTCGGCCTGTTCGCCGTGCATGGCGGCGGCCTGGTCGCCGTGCCGGCCGCTGGCGGGCCGCGCCAGCGCGACCGGCTCTGGCTGGCCCTGCACGGGCTGCGCGCCGGTGGGCGCTGGCCGGGCATGGACGCAGTGCGTCCGCTATGGGAACGCATTGCCGCACACACCCTGGTGCTGTCGATTGGCGACGGCTTCGACGAAGAACTGCTCGGCGCCCTGGAAAAACTCGCCGCCGCACGCCGCGAGGTGATGCAGCTGCAGGTGCTGACCTGCGACGAACGCGATTTCCCTTTCAACGGCGGGCATCGCTTCTGCGACCCGGAAACCGGCGAAGAACTGCTTGGCGATGGCGCTGCGATGCGCGCGGCGTATCTGCAACGCTTCGGCGCGGCCCAGCGCGCGCTGCAGGCGCGCTGGCAGGCCGCCGGCATTGCGCACGCGGTGCATTATCTGGATGCGCCACCGGATGCGGCATTGCGCGCGTTGTTTGCGCACGGTGCGCGGCGATGAGCCGGCGCACCGACGCGACCGCCGCGGCTGAGGGGGCGCAGCGGTGAACCTGCTCCTGCTGTTCCCCGCCGGCCTGGCCGCGTTGGCCGCGTTGCTGCTGCCGTTGCTGATCCATCTGGCCCGACGCAGCGAACACCGCCCCACCGACTTTGCCGCACTGCGCTGGCTGCGCGCGCTGCCGCGCCCCCGGCACCGCGTGCGTTTCGACGAATGGCCGCTGCTGCTGGTGCGCCTGCTATTGCTGGCCGCCGTGGCGCTGCTGCTGGCCGAGCCGGCGTTGCGCGAGCACCGGCAGGCGCGCCCGCGCATCGCGGTCAGCCCCGGCGTGGATCTGGCCGCCGCCCGGGCACTCACCCACGCGGCCAACGCGCAGTGGGTCTGGCTGGCGCCAGGCTTCCCGCCGATCGCTGCCGATGCGGCACGCCCACCCGCCACGCCCGCCGGCACCGCGCCGCCGGTCGGCCGCCTGCTGCGCGCACTCCATGCCAGCCTGCCGCCGGACACCGCG
>NZ_QEZI01000027.1:0-196869 GCF_003993525.1 Xanthomonas sp. BRIP62411 | reverse complement strand
TCCCCGAGCCCCGCCCCGATCCCACCAAGCCGCGCCGCCCGGGCCACCCACGCGCCCCACAACGCTGCACTGTCGGCTACGGCTACTACCCCGACAGCCACCAGCGCATCCCCACGCTGCGCCTACGCGGCCGCTGGTTGGAACAACTGGGCTTCACCATCGGCAGCAAGCTCGACATTCGCATGCGCAACGGTGAGCTGGTCGTGACCGTGGCGCCCAAGAACTAAGCGGGTGAGCCATGCAGCATGCACGCCACGCCTGCATCGAGCGCAATGCATTTTATTACCACGCCGGGCGCGCTCGCCGCTCCTCGTGCAGGACAAAGATGGAGCACCAAACCATGGTCCTGCATCTCACGTTGGAACAACTCGACTACGGCATAGCATACGGTCATGGGCAGCCGCGCTGGCATAACGAGCGTTTGTTGCGGAGGCTTGCAGCGATTGACGTCCATGGACGACTCGGCGAGGATCGTTTTACGCCACACGGGCAGCCCCGGTAATAGTCAGGCGACTTGGAGGTTTGGATGAAGTTGATGCTTCTATTGGGTGTGGTACTTGCGCTTGGCAATATCGTCGCATCGGTTGCGATGCTTCGCGTTTCGGTGCTGTCTCCATCACAACGCGCATTGCAACTTTCCCTCATCTGGCTTGTTCCAGTCATTGGCGCGGTCGTTTGTGCGGCATTTGCTTCTTCTCAGGCAGCTGGCTCCACATCGTCCGATACAAGTGACCCGTTCTATCTGTCATCCGATGGTGGCGCATCGGGTGGTCAGGACATTGGTTTTTCCGGTTGCGATGCGGGGGACTCTGGCTGCGCCGGGAGCAGTGACTAGTGGCGACGCCTGGCAATTCATTCAAGCCGGATCCACCTCGCGGGCTGGCTTAATCCAGTTATCAGACCGCTAGAGATATTTCGAGAGAGACAGATGATTCTTTGGGGATGGGGCGAGCGAGTGCTGACCTTCGACCTGGCAGAACATGAGTACTGCCAGAGGTGCGAGCAGAAGCAAGACTTCACACTGCGTCTCAAGTACAAGTACGGACACTTCTATCATCTCTTCGGGTGGGTCATCTCCAAGCAGTACCAGCTCATTTGTCCTGTTTGCTCCCACGGCTGGATAGTTAGCGCTTCGGCGGCAGAAGCGCAGATCGGGTGCAATCCCGTGCCGTTACATCAAAGATCAGGATGGGTCGTCATGCTTGTCCTTGCAGCAATCATTTGGTTTGCAGCCGTGACGTATCGGCATGCGGCTTGACAATTCATTCAAGCCGGAACCACGTCGCGGGTCGGCTTGACCTGGCGATTAGGCCCTATGAGAAAGATCATTGCAGCCCTTGCTTTTCTCCTCTTCGCATCAGGCGTAGCCTGCTCGGCATCCACTCCAAAAATTGACGTCTCTAGTCTCTCCGAAGCTTCCATGAGCTTCGATCAGGATGGGGTTGGACCATTCCTGCATGAGTTGTCTGGCTCTGTCAGTACCAATCTAGACGCCGACGCACTCAAAGAATCAATCGATGCGTTGCCGGTTGAGACAATGGGCAGTTGGGAGTTCTCGGCCATATTGAATGGTAAACGCGAGCGCTTGGTAGTGGTTGCGTTCAAGGATGACGTGGACGCCCCTGACCTTGCGTTCTATACGTCACCGGAGCTAGCTGCCAAGGTTCAGCAACAACTTGAATCATTTGCGCAGGCTCAGGGGTGGTAGGGCCCAACACCTCATTTAGGCGTTAGGCCGCTCTGCACATGTGCACACATCCGAAATCAACAAAGACGTCAGTTGGATATCGCGCGCTTCGGCGATTGGCTGCGCTACTGGTGGTCTTCGGTGCTTCCGTTACGCTCACCTGGTGGCATCACACCAAAACTCTCTCGCCCTGCGCCACTTTTGCCTCCACCGCAAGAGACCCGGTCGCGTGTCATTCTGGCCTTTGGCTGTTCGGCATGTCCTGGGCGGGGCTTGCCGCTTTTCTGCTTACGCTCTTCGGCGTCTGCTTGCTCTTCTCATGGGCATGGTCCTTGACTCGCCGCAGGCGAAGCTAAAGCCTTAAAATCTGTCCAGTCGCCCAGCGATCCGATCTCCTACTCACGCATTACCGCCAAGGAAAGCATGTTCTCCATCTTCAAGAAGAAAGCTGCTCCATTACTGATCGTTCGAGCCAATGGACAGGAGTTGTGTCGCGTTGACCAGAACGATGTTCCGTGCGAGATCAAGCCTTCTGCGTGGTTGAAGGCCGACAGCATCCTGGAGTTTGCCGACTCGGCGGGGGAGGTGCACCGGCATGAACTTGGTACTGCGACCGGGTGGTTCCACTTCTCGGTTCGCGTACATCCCAACCTCGGGTGCCAGGCGGACTGCGTCATTTCGCAGACCGAGCAGCTCGATCCGGACGCATTTGCGACCGGCAAGGCATCCGGGATCAGGTTTCAGCCGTTCTTCCTGCCGGGTGCCAGCGTCAACAGTTCCGCCCTTGCAGGCAAGGGGCTGTTTGCCAGGGGGCTGCACTTCAACGGCTTGGTCACAAATAGCAACGTGGTGCTTTCCTGCGAATGCGACCATTGCAAGCGTTCGTTCCTGATCCGCTCCTACCACGCCGGCTTTAGCAACGCGGGATACTTCTACTCGGGGTCTGGCAACTACACCATCACGGTCGGCAGCCATCTGCCTGGCAGCCCTGCAGCGCTGTCCGATCCGGATACCGAAGCGCTTGCTGCGCTGGAAGATGCACTGCCGTTGGCGCCGGATGGGTCGCGCTACGCCTACCTCAATCCCTTCCGCTGCCCGCATTGCTCCGAGCCTTACATCGATTTTGAGGCGAACCCGGGTTTGCGGGCGGGCGAGTATTACGGGAATTACTTCGAGGGTTCGACGCTGTTGCGATACGCGCCGGCGGATGTCTAGCATCCTTCCTGATAACTCCATTGTTGCGTTGCTGCTGGTCTGGCCTTGCTCGCTAGATAACGCTTCCCTAACGGTTCTGCACCCGCTTGAGCGGGCGTCTAATGACGCGTCGCTTGCTGTAAAACATCGGCCTTTTGGATGTCGTGACGTCACGCTGCCGCTGACCCAGCGCGCAGGCTCCTGTGTTGCAACGCGAGTCCAAGGCATTAAAATCAAGGCCGTGGTGTGTGTCAGTGACCGCCTGCGCAGTGCAGGGCCATCGCCAGGCGGATCGGTTCAACCATCAACGAAGGAATGCTCATGTTGAAACCAGCAGATACCAAGCTCTATTCCAAATTGGTCGGCGCCAGCATTGCCATCGGCGCAGGCCTTGGGGCGGCCCTCGGGGGAGCAATGGGCAACCTAGCTCAAGGCATCGGCCTGGGTCTCTCGCTTGGCTCCGTGTTCGGCATTGCCTTGGCGCGCCGGCGTGGGGCCATCTGACGCCTGCATGAGTTGACAGGGGCATGTCGCTAGGCCGATGGCGCTGTGCCGCTGGGGCCGACCTTGATACCGTCTGGTAACCGCTGTGAAATGCGGCCTTGGCAGCGGATCCGCAGCTGTTTCGATACCGCCCCTCGATGCCGGTCGGCAAGGCACTTTCATGCGCTACCATTCGCCGATGAATATTAGATCGTGTCTTGCAGTGTTCCTGCTCGGTGTCTGTGCATCGGTTTCAGCCCAAGGGATTTCGCCCGCCACCACGCGCGAGGTCGGTCAGCTTTTCAGGGTCCTTGAACAATCCAACTGCGAATTTTCGCGCAATGGGTCGTGGTACGCGGCGCCGAAAGCCAGCGAACATCTGCAGCGCAAGTACGACTACTTGCAGAAGAAGGGGCTGGTGACGTCCACCGAGTCCTTTATCGAACTTGCCGCCACCAAGAGCAGCATGTCGGGCAAGCCGTATCAGGTGCGTTGCGGCAATGCTACGCCGGTATCGAGCCAATCCTGGTTCACCGGCAAGCTGCGGGAGCTGCGCAAGTAGTCGGCAGGCGTCAGCATCAGGCCCTGCGCTGCGGCATCTGCCTTGCAGCGCCGCCTGTTGTAGGCGCTGGCAACGCCGCTGGACAGTTTCTGTGGACCGGCAGGCCGAAGGCGATGGTTGCACCATCGGCCTTGGAAAAACCCGGCGTCAGCTCAGGCGATCAGGCAAGATGACGCGTGGTGCTATCGCGCGCCGAAGATACGCTGATGTAGATCAGGCAACGCGCAGCCGCTGCACTGCACCAGCGCTGCCATCGCGCTCGTCGGCCGCAAACGCACTCACTGCATCCTGCAGCTGCGCGGCATGGTCGCCCATGGCGCGTGCGGCGGCGCTGGCGTCCTGCATGCGGGTGACGCCGTCGCGCATGTCCGTATCCACACCGGCGAGGGTGTGATGCACCTGCGCGATGCTGCCCGCCTCTTGTTGTGAGGCGGTGGCGATCCTGCTGAGCGTGCTGCTGACCTGGCCGATGGTGGCGACGATGTGCTGCATGCCTTCGCCTGCGTGGCGCACCTGTTGCACGCCGGCCTGCATATGCGTGACCGATTCGCCGATCAGGGTCTTGATCTGGCTGGCGGCGGTGGACGAGCGCAATGCCAGCGCGCGCACCTCGCCGGCGACCACGGCAAAGCCGCGGCCTTCTTCGCCGGCGCGTGCGGCTTCGACCGCGGCATTGAGGGCGAGGATATTGGTCTGGAAGGCGATGCCGTCGATGACCGAGACGATGTCCTGGATGCGGCGCGAGGCCTGTTCCATCTGCTGCATGGTGCCCATCGCCTGGTGCATGGTGTCGCCGCCACTGCGTGCGGCCTCGGAGGCGGCGGCGGTGAGCTTGTCGGCGTCGGCCGCCTGCGCGGTGTGCTGCTGCATGGTGCCGAGCACGGCCTGCATCTGGGTGGCGGTGCGGCCCAGGGTGGCCGACTGCCGCTGCACCTGCTGCTCCAGCGCATCGTTGCGGGTGAGGATCTGGCCGGCGGCGTGATTGATCGCGGTGCTGGAGCTGCGGATCTGCGCAATGATGCGCGCCAGCTCGTCGGCGGTGGCATTGGCGTCGCGCTTCATCTGCTCGAACACGCCTTCGCAGTGACGGTCGATGCGCTGCGACAAATCACCACGCGACATCGCCGCCAGCATGCGGCGCATGTCCCGCAGGCTGTCGTCGGTGATGGCGAGGAACTGGTTGACGCCCTCGGCCAGCTGCCCGAGCGTGCCGCTGCTGGCGTGCCCCTGCAGACGGGCGCCGAGCTCGCCACGCGTCGCCTGTGCAATGACGGTGGCCAGCTGTTCTTCCAATGCCAGGTCCTGCGTGCGGTCCTGCCACTCCACCACCACGCCCAGCGAGGCGCCGTCGTGATCGCGAACGGGGGTGATGTTTTCCTGCAGCTGCAGCGCCGCCAGCGCGCGCGTCCTGCTGGTGCCGGCGTCATGCCCGGCCTGCACCGCATCGGCCAGTGCGCTGTGCAGCACCTGTGGGTCGACCTGCGTGCTCAGTTGCTGGAACGACTGGTTGCGATAGATGGCAGCGCCCTGCCCGTCGACGATGGCCACGGCCATTGCCGATGCATCCAGCGCCAGGCGGATACGGCGATTTTCCAGCAGCAGTTGCTGCTGTTGGGCGATGCGCTCTTCCACCTGCACGCTCATGCGCACCAGCGCCTGCGCCAGCGAGCCGCTGCGGAAGGGCTGCTGCAGGATGGCTGGCGGCAAGGTCGCGCCGGTGGCCAGGGTGTCGGCCAGTTCGACCAGTGCCTCGGCCTCGTGGTCGAGGGCGTCGACCTGGCGGCGCAGTTGAATCGCCATCACGCAGACGAAGGCGGTTTCGACGATCACATAACCGGCGTGCAGCACCACGATGCCAAACCCGCTGCCGACAGTGAACGCCTGCACCGGCATGCCACGCGACTGCAGCCAGTAGAACGCCAGGTGATGCACGGCGATGGCGCCTGCGGCGACCACCACCGGCAGCCAGTCGCGGTAGTACAGCAGCAGCGCCAGGATCACGAATACACCGAAGTGCATTTCCACCAGGCCATGCGCCTGCTGGATGGTGGCCGCGACCAGCGCCATCAGCACCAGCGCATTGGTGATGCGGGTCAGGCGCGTACCGGGATTGGCCTGCACTTGCCAGGCCATCAGCAACAGGCTGGGCAGCGTGACGGCGACAAACGTGGTCCATTGGCCCTGGTACCAGGCCAGGCCCAGCGAGCCAATGCCCTGCAGCACGGCCAGCCACAGGAACAGCCGGTCGGCCTTGATCGCCAGGCGGGTGGCGTAGGTGGAGGTCGGCGGTGCCGATGCGGACAGTTCCATCATGACAGCGACTCCATGGCACAAGGACAAGGGGACACCAGCGCGGCACCGGGGGTGCGCGCCAGGACATCGGGTAACCAGCGCGACCACTCCGCCGCGCCGGCCGTGCCGCACACGGCGCCACCATCTGCAGGGCCGGCATAGCGCGGTTGGCCGTCGGCGCCGAGCAGCCACACGGCATAGCCGCTGCCACGCAATGCAGGGGTGTCGAGCATGCGCACCTGCCCGCCACGCGCGCGCACCGCGCTGCTGAGCACGGCCCAGGCGCGATCGGCGGCCAGATCGCTACACGCACAGGCGCCTGCGACGCCGATCAGCATCGGCGTCTGCTGCGCGGCCGGCAGGCTGGCCTGGACCTGCGTCCACGCACTTGCCACGTCGTTGGCGTGCGCAGGTGGCGTGGTCCAGGCCACGGCGATCCAGCCGCACCATAGCGCGAGCAGGGCAGCGCCCAGGGTGCGTCGCGTTGAGGCGGACAAGGTGCCGAAGACAGGCATGGCGCGGCGGATTCACGAGATCAGGTGAGCCCTTATCGGATACCGGTGCATGCGCTTGAGCAGGCGTGCGATTGAAATTAGCGATGGCGGTGATAGCGCGCGGCCGGCCCTTGATGCCGCAAGGGTTTGCGGGCTGCGGCCCTGATGGTGGCGCCATCGGGCGTTTATCCGGCGCGGGATTTTGTGAGCACCATTTCACAGTGCCATTGGTGCACCGGCGTGCCGGCGGTGCCGCAGAGACGGCGGCGGCAACGTGCGCAGCGGCCAACGCGGCAGCTCGCTGTTGGCGTAAGGCGGCCGTGATGTCCTCACCCCTGGTGTGGATCACGCGCCGGACTGCGCCTGTCGACAGCAGCGGCGCACGACGCGCCCTCGCGGGGGCTGGCCCGCGCTTGAGGGGACCGGAGACCGATGCGCCACCAATGCACGGCAGCCCTTGGCAAACGTGGCATCGGCCCACTGCTGCATCCCTGTTCCGCACACCGACGATCAACCAGCGCGCCGACTGGCCCACCCGGCAGTCAGCGCCACCAGCTTCCTCTTCATTACGGCAGGCGGATGCCTATGCCATCGCTTCGTCGGCATCCAGCGCAACCGCCGCCTGCTGGGCACGATCGAAGCGTTCGCGTGCGGAGCGGATGGCGGCATGGTTTTCGCCTGCCCAGTTGAGCAGCTGCGAGATCGGGTCGAGCAGCGCCACGCCGAGCTTGGACAAGGCATATTCCACGCTGGGCGGCTTGGTTGCGTAGACCTTGCGGGTGATCATGCCGTTGCGCTCGAGGTTGCGCAGGGTCTGGGTCAGCATCCGCTTGGAGATGTCCGGCACGGCGCGCTGGATGGCGCTGAAGCGGGAGGGACCGGGGATCAGCGTCAGCAGGATCAACATGGTCCATTTGTCGCCGATCTGATCGAGCACGTCGCGCACCGGGCACTTGGTGGCGTCGAACGGCATGCCTTGCAGGGACGGCGGCGGTGGAAACAGAGCAATCGCGTTCACTGGGATATCTCACGGTAACCAGGGGGTGGAAAACTGCCTCCTTGCGGAGGTTTGAACGGCACTGACAATAGGTGCGCGGACCAAGAGTCTAGATAGTAGACCACACCTCTTATCAATACCTACTGGAGTTCACCATGGCACACACCTCCCCCCTGATCCTCGTCACCGGCGCCAGCGGGCAGCTGGGCGCATTGGTGGTCGAAGCACTGCTGGCGCGTGTCCCGGCCGATCGGATCGTAGCAACGGCCCGCGATACAGCGTCACTCGCGCAGTTCGCAAAACGCGACATCAACGTGCGTCGCGCCGACTATGCGGACCCGCAGAGCCTGGACCAGGCCTTCGCGGGCGTGGGCCGGGTGCTGCTGGTGTCGTCCAACGCGGTGGGCGAGCGCGTGCCGCAGCACCGCAACGTGATCGCGGCGGCCAAGCGCGCCGGCGTGGACCTGCTGGCCTACACCAGCGTGCTGCACGCCGATACCAGCACGCTGTCGCTGGCACCCGAGCATGTCACCACCGAAGCGCTGCTGCGCGACAGCGGCGTGCCGCATGTGCTGCTGCGCAATGGCTGGTACACCGAGAACTACACCGGTTCGATCGCGGCTGAAGTGGCGCATGGCGCGGTGATCGGCAGCGCCGGCGAGGGCCGGATCAGCGCGGCCACGCGCGCCGACTATGCCGAGGCCGCCGCAGCGGTGCTGGCCGCCGACACGCCGCAGGCCGGCAAGGTCTACGAGCTGGCCGGCGATACCGCCTTCACGATGGCCGAGTACGCCGCCGAGGTGGCGCGGCAGTCCGGCAAGCCGGTGGCCTACCACGACCTGCCCGAAGCCGACTACGCGGCGGCGTTGGTGCAGATCGGCCTGCCGGCCGCCTTCGCACAGGTGCTGGCGCAATGCTCGGCGTCCTCGCGTGGCGGCAGCCTGTTCGACGACAGCCACACGCTGAGCCAGCTGATCGGCCGCCCGACCACGTCGCTGCCCGATGCGGTGGCGGCGGCGTTGCAGGCGGCGCCGGCCGGCTGAGGCGAGCCCTGGCATCGCGCTGCTCGACACCCTGCAGCAGCACTGGCCCGGCAACCTGCCAGGCATTGAGTGATCCGGCGAAGGTGGGCGACGACCCGCCTTCGCCCCGCTCTGATTCACCGCCCCCTCGCCCGCTCGCGAGAGAGGCAACCGCCGCGCCGCGGCCCTGTACGGCGTGCGGCTACGGCCTTGCACGGGCACCCGCATCCTGCTTCACCGTCTCCGCGTGGCCCTGCGTGGCCTGGTGCCAGCATGGCACCACAGGCGCCCGGCGCCCGACCTGCGCGCCGATGGGCCCGCCTTCCGTGCGTCGCACAACTGACACGCGCCGCACACGCAGCTGACACAGCCTTGCGCCTTGCAGGCTGCCGATGTCACCAAACTGACATCAAATCTAAATATAACTGCACGCATTGCCGCACCGTCAGGACGACCGGTCGCCCTGGTGGCGTGCTGGTGCCGTGTTCGCCGCCCCGCCGGGCAGCGCCGGCCTGATGCTGCCGCCGACCCGTTTCCCTTGCACGAGCCGGACCCATGAAAAAACGCAATCTCGCCACCGTCCTGTGCGCCCTCAGCGCAACCGCCAGTGGCAGCACGCTGGCTGCCGAGCTGGAGCTGTACGTGGACCGCAAGACCAAGCAGATCTTCGCCGAGCCGGCCCCGGGCCGCGACAAGCTGGGCAAGTTCGTGCAGGTGGACGAGAATGGCAAGCTGCCGGCGTCGGCGATGCCGGCCGCCCCGGCATTGCCGCCCGCCCCTGCAGCGCCAGTGCCAGCCGATACCGCCATCGCCCAGGCCGCACCTGCGCCCGTGCCCGCACCAGCGCCGGCCAAGGCCAGCGAAGCCGGCAAGAAGTGGTACGACAAGCTGAGCCTGCGCGGCTACACGCAGATCCGCTACAACCAGGGCATCGGCGGCGACGCGCAGGATCTGCGCGCGCCGGGCGACCGCTTTATCGGCAACGACCAGAGCCTGGGCATCCGCCGCGCGCGCCTGGTGCTCAGCGGCGATCTCAACGAGCACGTGTCGCTGTACTTCCAGCCGGACTTTGCGAGCACGCCGACCGGGTCGACCACCTCCAACTTCGCGCAGCTGCGCGATGCGTATGCCGACATCTACTTCGACAAGAAGCGCGAGTACCGCGTGCGCGTGGGCCAGTCGAAGATGCCGTATGGCTGGGAGAACCTGCAGTCCAGCCAGAACCGTCTCACGCTGGACCGCGCCGACGCACTCAACTCCGGCCTGCGCGACGAACGCGATATCGGTGCGGTGTTCTACTACAGCCCCACCGTGGCCAAGGGCCGCTTCCAGGACCTGGTCAAGTCAGGCTTGAAGGGCTCGGGCGACTACGGCGTGATCGGTGCCGGCGTGTACAACGGCCAGGGCGCCAACCGCGCCGAGCGCAACGACAGCATGCATGCAGTGGTGCACGCCACCTACCCGTTCAAGTTCGCCAATGGCCAGTATTTGGAAGTGGGTGCCGACGCCTACAGCGGTCGCTTCGTGCCAACGGCGGCAGCAGTCAACATCGGTGGCCGCAGCTTCACCCCGGCCATCACCGACCCGAACGGCTACACCGACCAGCGCGTGGCCGCGCACATCATCTACTACCCACAGCCGTTCGGCCTGCAGGCCGAGTGGACGGTGGGCCGCGGCCCGGAGCTGGATGTGGAACAGCGGCGCATCCGCACCCGCTCGCTGAGCGGCGGCTATGTGCAGGCGATGTACAAGCACGATGGCAGCTACGGCACCTTGCTGCCGTACCTGAAGTGGCAGACCTACCGCGGCGGCTCCAAGTTCGATACCAATGCGCCGCGCATGCGCCTGGACGAAGTGGAAGCCGGTGTCGAGTGGCAGCCGATGGATGCGCTGGAACTGGTGTTCGCCTATTCGAAGATGAAGCGCACCGACGTCACCACCGCGCCGTACCCGGTGGTGGAAGGCGACCTGCTGCGGCTGCAGCTGCAGGTCAATTACTGACCCCTGCCCGCCGATGGAAAACAAACAAGCCCCCGCATGCGGGGGCTTGTTCGTTGTTGCTTCACCGGTCGTGGCTGGCCGTTACGCTGGCAGGATGGTACTCGCCTAGGCCCTGGTGCCTTGACCGCCGATCCAGTGCCGGCACCGGCGTGCTAGTGGGCTGCCAGCTCTCCACGAATGATCTCTGCGCCTGCACTGAGCGCCTTGAGCTTGCCTCTTGCGACGTCCCGGGCAAGCGGCGCCATCCCGCAGTTGGTGGACGGGTAGAGTTTGTCGGCATCGACAAAGCGAAGCGCCTTGCGCAGCGTCTCGGCCACCTCCTGCGGTGTTTCGACGGTATTGCTCGCCACGTCGATGGCCCCGACCATCACCTTCTTGCCGCGCACCAGTTCGATCAGATCGATCGGCACGTGCGAGTTGTGGCACTCCAGCGAGATGATGTCGATCGACGATGTCTGCAGCTTGGGAAACGACTCTTCGTACTGACGCCACTCCGAGCCCAGGGTCTGTTTCCAGTCGGTATTGGCCTTGATGCCGTAGCCATAGCAGATATGGACGGCGGTCTCGCACTTGAGCCCTTCGACCGCGCGTTCGAGGGTGGCCACTCCCCAGTCGTTGACCTCGTCGAAGAAGACATTGAAGGCCGGCTCATCGAACTGGATGATATCCACGCCGGCCGCTTCGAGTTCCCTGGCTTCCTCATTGAGGATCTTGGCAAATTCCCATGCCAGCTTTTCGCGGCTTTTGTAGTGCGCATCAAACAGGGTGTCGATCATCGTCATGGGGCCAGGCAGCGCCCATTTGATCGGCTGCCGGGTCTGCTGGCGCAGGAACCTGGCATCGTCCACGAAGACGGGCTTGGGGCGGCTGACCGCGCCAACCACGGTCGGCACGCTGGCGTCGTAGCGATTGCGAATCCTGACGGTTTCGCGCTTTTCGAAATCGACGCCGCTGAGGTGTTCGATGAAGGTGGTGACGAAATGCTGGCGGGTCTGCTCGCCATCACTGACGATATCGATGCCGGCATGCTGCTGTTCCTGCAGCGACAGGCGCAATGCGTCCTGCTTGCCTTCGATCAGTTCGGCGTCCTGCAGCTTCCAGGGAGACCAGAGTTTTTCCGGCTGCGCGAGCCAGGAAGGCTTGGGCAGGCTACCGGCGGTAGACGTGGGGAGCAGCTTTTTCATGATGAGTGGTGTCTTGCGTTCCTGTTGATTAGACAGCGTGGCTGGAGGCCCACTGCGCGAGCATCGTCCCGTAGGGCCTGATGAAGTGCTCCTCGGTGAATTTCCCCTGCGTCACCGCGAGCTGGCTGCGCTCTTCGCGGTCGTAGACGATCTGGGTAGCGGAATAATCCTGGTGCTTCAGGCTCGGCTGGTAGATGGCCCCTGCCGCGGAATTGGCGTTGTAGATCTCCGGGCGGTAGATCTTCTGGAACGTCTCCATGGTGCTGATGGTGCCGATCAGCTCCAGATTGGTGTAGTCGTTGAGCAGGTCGCCGATAAAGTAAAAAGCCAGCGGGGCAACGCTGTTCGGCGGCATGAAATAGCGCACCTGCAGGCCCATCTTGGCGAAATACCGATCGGTCAAGGAGAAGTCGTCCTGCCGGTATTCGATGCCCAGGATGGGGTGCCGGTTTCCGGTTCGATGGTAGACCCTGCTGGTGGAGACGCTGATGCAGATGACCGGCGGTTTGGTGAAGCGCGCCGTGTAGGCGTCCGAGTCCACGAAGTGCTTGAACAGCGTTCCGTGCAGGCTGCCGAAATCGTCCGGGATGCTGAAGCCGGACGCATCCTGATTGTGCGCTGGCAGCAGCACGCTGAAATCGTAGTCGCGCACGTAGGAGGAAAAATTGTTCCCTGCAATGCCCTCGATGCGCGCGCCGGTGGTCTTGTCGAGGATGCTGGGCTTCAGGATCTCGATCAGCGGAAAGGCATCGCTGTGTTCGCGCGCATCGATGTGCATCTGGACCGAGATGATGTCCAGCTCGACAGCGTAGCGGTCGCGCCCGGGGTTATCCCAATGCGCCAGGTCGTTGCAGCGGTTGTCGATCATCGCAAGCGTGTTGCGCAGGTTTTCCTGCCGACGCTGCCCTCTGGCCAGGTTGGCAAAGTTGGTCGTGTTGCGCGTATTGGCCGCGGGACGGTAGTCCTCGTCAAACCGGACGCTGTTGATGCTGAAGGTGAATTCTTGAGTCATTGCAAGCTGACGCCTTGTTTCCGAGTTGAATACGAGCGCAGGTCTCGGCGCAGGTATGGATACCCGCCGGGTGGATGCCGCCACTCCGGACCGGCGGGCAATCACCCACCGATCCTGTGGCCGGCACGGGTATGGCGGCCCGCCGAGCAGCCGTGGGCTGGATGGCCTCAGGCCGCAGCCACGTCTTCTGCAGCGATGGCACGTGCCTGCCGCGTCAATGCGATCAGCGGCAATGCCCGCTGCACCGCCAGCCTGGCCCGCTCGGCCAGGGCCTCGTTGTGCACGCGGTAGTCCAGGAAGTCGCGGTCGGTGGCATAGACGCCCAGTGGCAAAGTGCGTGCCTGGAAGAAGCTGAAAAGCGGCCGCAACTGGTGGTCGATCACCAATGCATGGCGCTCGCTGCCACCGGTTGCCGCCAGCAGCACCGGCGTGTCGATCAAGGCATCCTGGTGGATGAAGTCGAAGAAGTGCTTGAACAACCCGGTGAAGGAGCCGCGATAGACCGGCGTGGTCACCACCACGACGTCGGCCTGCTCCACGGCCGACAGTGCCTGCTCCACCGTTGCCGGCAGCTGCGAGCGCCACACCGCACCGGCAAACTGCGGTGCCAACGCCCCGAGTTCGACCAGCTGTTGCTCGCACGGCACGGCCTCGGCGATCAGGCCCAGCAGGTGCTCGGCCAGGGCGACGGCCTTGGAGGGGCGCTGCAGCCCGCCGGAGACGGCGACGACGCGGAGGGGATGTGGCACGTTGACAGTCATGCGGGGTTGACCTGAAACGACGAACCCCGATGCTAGGGCTCGCATTCAATGAAGTAAAATGGTGTTATTTCAACAATCCATGAATTCGGATCATCTGAATGCTTGAGCGCATCCATCTCACCATCGTCCAGCAGGTCGAGCAGCAAGGCTCGCTGACCGCCGCCGCAGGTGTGCTGAACCTGACCCAGTCGGCGCTGAGCCACAGCATGAAGAAGCTGGAGCAGCAGCTGGGCACCGACGTGTGGCTGCGCGAAGGCCGCAACCTGCGCCTGACGCAGGCGGGCCAGTACCTGCTGGCGGTGGCCAACCGGGTGCTGCCGCAACTGGACCTGGCCGAAGAGCGCCTGGGGCAGTTCGCGCAGGGCGAACGCGGCGCGCTGCGCATCGGCATGGAGTGCCATCCCTGCTACCAGTGGCTGCTCAAGCTGGTGGCGCCCTACCTGGCCACCTGGCCGGACGTGGATGTGGACGTGAAGCAGAAGTTCCAGTTCGGCGGCATCGGCGCGCTGTTCGGCTACGAAATCGATCTGCTGGTCACGCCCGACCCGCTGTACAAGCCCGGGCTGCGGTTCGAGCCGGTGTTCGACTACGAGCAGGTGCTGGTCGTGGCCAAGGGCCATGCGCTGGCGTCGGCGGCCTACGTCAAGCCCCAGCAGCTGACCCGGGAGGTGCTGATCAGCTATCCGGTGGACCTGGAGCGCCTGGACATCTACAGCCAGTTCCTGTTGCCGGCCGGGGTCACGCCCCGGCGCCACAAGGCCATCGAGACCACCGACATCATGATGCAGATGGTCGCCAGTGGCCGCGGCGTGGCCGCGATGCCACGCTGGCTGGTGGAGGAATATGCGTCCAGGATGGACGTGGTGCCGGTGCGGCTGGGCGCGCGCGGCATCCCCAAGCAGATCTTCCTGGGCGCACGCGAGGCGGATATTGCCGTCGACTACCTGCGTGCCTTCATTGAACTGGCGCGCCAGCCCGCCAATGGCACCGCCAACACCACCGCCGACACAACGACCACTCCGCCGGGAGCCCACTGATGGACAGCATCGCCACGCGCACGCCACTTCCACTGCCTGCCGGCCACGACAAGGTCTTGCTGCATTCCTGCTGCGCGCCATGCTCGGGTGAGGTGATGGAGGCCATGCTGGCGTCCGGCGTCGACTACACCATCTTCTTCTACAACCCCAACATTCATCCGCGCAAGGAATACGAGCTGCGCAAGGACGAGAACATCCGCTTTGCGCAGCAGTGCGGCGTGCCCTTCGTCGATGCCGACTACGATCGGGACAACTGGTTCGAGCGGGCCCGCGGGATGGAGAACGAACCCGAACGCGGCATCCGGTGCACGATGTGCTTCGACATGCGGTTCGAACGCACCGCGCTGTATGCGCACGAACACGGCTTTCCGGTGATCACCAGCTCCCTGGGCATCTCGCGCTGGAAGAACATGCAGCAGATCAACGACTGCGGCGTTCGCGCTGCGGCCAGGTATCCCGGCCTGATGTACTGGGAGTACAACTGGCGCAAGGGCGGCGGTTCCTCGCGCATGGTCGAGATCAGCAAGCGCGAGAACTTCTATCAGCAGGAATACTGCGGCTGCGTCTACTCGCTGCGCGACACCAACCGGCACCGCGCCGAAAGCGGTCGCAATCGCATACAACTGGGCGTGAAATTCTATGGCGATGGGGAACAGCAAGACTAAGCGCCTCGCCAGGGCAACGACGCTGGCCGGGATTTCAGTCTGTGTCATGGCGCCCTTCCCGCTCGCCCAGGGCCCACGTAGCGGCGCCACCCAATGACCACCAACGCACGGCAAGATCGTTTGACTCATCCGGTTACGCACCGCCTGGCCAGCACCATCACCGATGCCTATTCCCTGGAGGTCAGCGCAACCGACATTGCCGGGCTGAGCGCAGCGGCGCCCGCGATCATGCGTGGTGCGACCATTGCCATCCCCTACCTGCCCAACCAGGACGACGCCGCGCGGCTGGCCGCCGCATGCATGGTGCGCAAGCTCGGCTTTGCGCCCATGCCGCACCTGTCCGCGCGCCGCATCGGCTCGCGCGACGCACTGCACGCCTTCGTCAGGCGCGCCGTCGATGAGGCTGGCGTCGAGCGTTGCCTGGTGATCGCGGGCGATCCACCGTCGCCGATCGGGCCATTTCCGGACAGCGTGTCGCTGATCGATACCGGGGTCTTCGAGCGCTGCGGCATCCGGACCATCGCCGTGGCAGGGCATCCGGAAGGACATCCGGGCATGCCTGCAAGCGAGCGCTGGGATGTGCTGGAACGCAAGTGTCGCAGCATCGCCGAGCGCGGCATGGCACCGCTGATCGTCACCCAGTTCGCCTTCGATGCCGACCTCGTGCTGACGTGGTTGCATGCGCTGCGCGCGTGTGGCATCGCACACCCCGTGCGGGTGGGCGTGCCTGGTCCCGCCGGCGTGGCGGTGCTTGCACGCTATGCCGCACGCTGCGGTGTCGGTGCCTGCACCGCGATGCTGTCCAAGTACGGCATCTCGCTGGGCAAGCTGTTGGGCACCGCCGGGCCGGATCGGTTTGTCGATCGCCTGGCCACCGGCCTCACCGGAGCGCATGGAGAGGTCAGCCTGCACTTCTTCCCGTTCGGCGGCATCGCGCAGACGGTCGCGTGGGTGGAGCAGTACCGCGCCCGCACCGCGCCGCACCGCGCCGACTGACACCTGCCGGGCACGCCGCGCGTCATCGGCCGCAGACCTCGAATGGGCGAGCACGAACGTGCGGGTGGCGAGCTGTCCACGACCTGGATCACAGTCTGGACTGCTTCATTTCTGTGGCTGTGCTTGCGGCGCGCCGGGTGCTGCAGCGCACAGCGGACCTGTCACACGGGCGCGGTATAACCATCGGCGAATCGCGGCGAGGGGGCGCTGCATCCGGTGTCGTTGCACTGCGCGACGGCATCGCTTCTGCAACGTTCAAGGAGAGATGTCGCCATGCCGAAGCCGTCGCTGTTGTCCTTGCTGTGCACCCTGTCGCTGGTTTCCCTGCCGCTTGCCGCGGCCGAGCTGCAGCCCAAACAACTGGCTGGCCCGCCGGAGGAGTTCGCGCAGATGCGCGCACCCGACCCGGCCGAGTCGGCGATTCTGTCCAAGAGCGCCTTGCTGCCGGTGGAGTTGACGCCGGCCGGCAAGTCCGCACGCTGGCAAGGCACGCTGCCGGTGGAAAACGGCCATCTGCGTTTCATGGTGCTGGCCGGTGACCAGCCGTGGGAGGCGGCGGTGACTGCACCACGCATTGCCGGCGCGCGCGCGGCCGCCGTTGCTCCGCAACTGCAGGCGCAGCGCACGCTGCTGGGCACCGCAGAAAGCGGCACCAGCGGCATGCGCTATGCGGTGGAATCGGCGCAGAACGGAGCGTGGTCGCTGACCCTGCAATCGGCAACGCCGGTGGCGCAACGCGGCTATGTGCTGATGGAAGGCGATGCACGCACGCAGCTGGCCTCGTACCCGCGCCATCGCCGGCAGCAGGTCGGCCAGACGCTGACGCTCAACGCACTGCTCAGCGGCAACGATGCAGCCGGTGCGAGCTTGCTGGCCGCGCAGGCGGGGCAGATCGAGACAGCGAGCCTGCGTGTGATCGACCCGCAAGGCGGCATCCGCACGCTGCCGATGGCAGACGACGGGCAGCACGACGACGGTGCTGCCGGCGATGGCGTGTATGGCGGCACGTTCCAACCGACAGCCGAAGGCACCTGGATCGCACAGGTGATCGTGCGCGGTCGCGACCAGGCCGGGCAGCCGTTCGTGCGCACCAGCGAGCATGTGTTGCCGGTGCTGGATACCTCCCTGCGCCTGCTCGGCAACGCGCTCAGCGCACGCGCTGCCGACGGCACCCGGCTCAGCATTGCCTTGCCGGTCGCCGCGCGCGGCAAGGCCCCGTCGCATTACCGCGTGTTCGGCCAGGTCTGGGGCACCGATGCCAAGGGCAGGCAGGTGCCGGTGGCATGGATCGGCGGCATGCTGACGCCGCAGCAAGGCCAGCTGCCGTTGAGCCTGGACGAACGCTGGGTCGCGCGTGCCGGCGCGCGTGCGCCGTTCACGCTGCGCGGGCTGCGCATCGAAGACCCGGACCATTACATCCCGCTGGTACAGGCCGACACGCTGCCGTTGCAGCTGCCCGCGTTGCGCCGCGCCAGCATCGCGCGCTCTGCCGCCGCGATCGACGAGAGCATGCGCATGGGGCCGCGCCCGACAACGCTGGCCAGTGCCAGCGCAGTGGCGCAACCGCAGGCAGCCGGCTCGCAATTGGTGCTGGTGCACGGCTATTGCTCCAACGGCGTGTGGCCGCAGGCGCAGTTCACCAACGCGTCCTCGTTCATCGATGCCAAACAGAACCGCAGCAACGACCAGTTCGCACAGCGGCTGGCGCAGTTTGCCAGTCAGTGGTCCTCGTTCGCGACGGTGGCGCACAGCCAGGGCGGCATGGCCGCGCTGCATCTGTACACCTACTACTGGAGCGGGCTGGATAACGCCACCGGTGGGCGGGTGATGCAGTCGGTCGGCACGCCGTACCAGGGCACCAATCTGTCCGGCATCCTGGCGGCGGTGGGCTCGTGGTTCGGCGTGGGCTGCGGCACCAATACCGACATGACCTACGACGGCGCCAAAGCCTGGCTGGCCGGCATTCCGGCCGATGCGCGCGCCAAGGTGAACTACTACACCACCTCGTTCGCCAAGACCAACTGGTACACCAACGACTACTGCAACGCGGCCTCGGACCTGGTACTGAACGACCCGGAAGATGGCACCGTGGAGCAGGTCAACGCGCAGCTGCCGGGCGGCGTGAACCGTGGCCACACCACCGGGCAATGCCACACCACCGGCATGCGCGACCCGGCGCAGTATCTGGACGCAAGCCGCAATGCAGTGATGAACGCCAACGCCGCGAAGTGATGCGGCATCCATTGCAGGGTCCGTGGCCGCCCACCACGCACGCCGTACATGCGTGCGTGGTGGTTCCGATGCGGCCTGCCGCCTCGGCTCCCGCGAAGGTAGGCGGACAAGCCCGCGCTGCGACGAGGTCCGCGTGATGCGGGCAGCGCACACCGCGCTGCCCGCCATCCACCGCCTGCACGGGCTGCACGGGCTGCACGGTCCCGACGACGACATTGACGAACCTGCACCCCGCCCTTCGTAGAAGCGTGCCTGCGCGCGACACGCATTGCCGAAGAGTCACCGACTGCAGGTCGGTGACCCAGCACACTCACACCCTCAACCAACGCGTCGACACCGCCACGCCCACCATCAACACCGCGACACCGAGCAGGGCGCCGACCAGGCCGATGCCATGCGCGGCGAAACCGATCAGCGCCGGCCCGGCCAGGATGCCGGCGTAGCCCAGGGTGGTGACCGCGGTGATGGCGATGCTCTCCGGCATGCGCGTCTGGTTGCCGGCCAGCGAGAACAGGGCCGGCACGATATTGGCGCAGCCCAGGCCGACCAGCACGTAACCGGTCAGCGAGACCTGCCACGGGCTCACCAGCGTGAGCACCAGGAAGCCGGCGCTGGCCAGCAGCGCGCCCGCCACGATCGAGCGGATGCGCCCCAGGCGCTCCACCACCGCATCGCCGAGCAGGCGCGTCACTGTCATGGTCAATGCAAACGCCACATAGCCCACGCCGGCGGTGCTCGGGGCAACCTGGTGCACATCGGCCAGGAACACCGAGCTCCAGTCCAGGATGGTGCCTTCGGCCAGAAACACCACAAACGCCAGGATGCCGATGAACAATACGATGCCCCTGGGCAGGGCCAGCAACGGCCCCTGCTGCGCCACGCGCTCGGTCCGCCAGTGGCGCACCGACAGCACGCCGACCACGAGCATGGCGATCACCCCGGCGAGCGCCGCGCTCAGCGGGGAAACCCGCGCCGACAGCAGCAAGGTCATCGCGCCGGCACCGACGAAACCGCCGATGCTGAAGAACGCATGGAATCCGGACATCATCGCGCGCCGGGCATCGCGCTCGACCACCACCGCCTGCATGTTCATCGCGCAATCCATCGCGCCCACGCCGGCACCGAACACGAACAGCACCGCGCCCAGCATCCACGGATTGGCGACAACGGCCAGCAGCGGCAGGCTGATGCAGATCAGCGCCGCCGTCACCGCCATGACCGCACGGAAGCCGAAGCGGGCCGACAAGGCACCGGCCAGCGGCATCGCCAGAAACGAGCCTGCCCCCAGGCACAACAGGATCAGGCCGAGCGCGCCATCGTCCACGCCGGTCCTGGCTTTGGCAAACGGCACCAGCACCGCCCAGATCGCGGCAGCAAAGCCGGGAATGAAGAACGCCGCGCGGGTGGCGTGCTGTTGCGCGCGAGCGCTGGAGCCGGGGACAAGCGACATGCAGGCAATTCCAGAAGGGAGCGGCGAACCGAGTGCGACGGTGGGCGCCAGGCCGGCGCGTTCGCGGGCCGGGTGTGGCCCGAGCACCACGCCACCATGCGTGCTGCAGGCGTCCCCGCGCCATGCGCAACGGTGCGCTAGCGAAACACCACCGTGCGATGGCCATTGAGCACGATGCGGTGTTCGACATGGCGACGCACCGCACGCGCAAGCACCAGCGATTCGGTGTCGCTCCCCAGCCGCACCAGGTCGCGCGGCGTCATCGCGTGATCCACGCGCGCCACGTCCTGTTCGATGATCGGGCCTTCGTCCAGGTCTTCGGTGACGTAGTGCGCGGTGGCACCGATGATCTTGACCCCGCGTGCGTGCGCCTGGTGATACGGCTGCGCGCCCTTGAAGCTGGGCAGGAAGCTGTGATGGATATTGATCGCGCGCCCCGCCAATGCGCGGCACAACGCCGGCGACAGGATCTGCATGTAGCGCGCCAGCACCACCAGATCGATCTGCAGCGCTTCGATGAGGGCAAGCAGCTGCGCTTCCTGCGCAGCGCGGGTGTCGGCGCTCACCGGCAGATGGTGGAAGGCGATGCCGTAGGAGGCGGCCAGCGGCGCGAAGTCGGCGTGGTTGGACACCACGGCGGCGATATCCACCGGCAATTGCCGGCTGTGCATGCGGAACAGCAGATCGTTGAGGCAATGCCCCTGCTTGCTCACCAGCACCAGCAGCCGCGCGCGACGGCGCGCATCGTGCAGCTGCCAGTCCATCTGGAATTCCTCGGCCAGCTGCGCAAAGCGGCGTTCCAGCCCCGCAATCTCGGTGCCCGGCGGCTTGTCGAAGTGCACGCGCAGGAAGAAGCGGCCACTCTCGTCGTCGCCGAACTGCTGTGCGTCGAGGATGTTGCAGGCCAGGTCGAACAGCAGGCCGGTCACGCGATAGACGATGCCGGTGCGGTCGGGGCAGGACAGGGTGAGGATGTAGTCGGAGCGCATCGGCACAATGATAGCCAATGCACCCGGCTGCGGGCGCAGTGCTTGCGCCCGTAACTTTCCCGTGCGGCTCAGCGCGGCGGCAGGCGCAGCATCAGTCGCCGATTGATGTCATCCAGTTGCGCCATCGATGCCTCCACCGAGGTCTCCATCGCTTCCTGGGTGGTGATGTGCGCACGCAGATGCGCAGGGTCGGCCAGTTCGCCACGCACCAGGAACACGTTCTCGCCCACCTCGCCGACGTGCCGGCTGAGCACCACGTAATCCACCTGGTCGAAGCCATGCTGCTTGGCCAGCGGCAGCAGGCGCGCGGCCATGCGCACACTGGCCTCGTCGGTGGGTTTGTCCAACTCGGCATCGAGCACGGCCACCGCTTCGCGGATCTGCGCAAACAGATAGTGGTCCGGATGCTCGGGATGGTCCGGGCCCACCGGGCCCTGGTCGACGACCGGTGCGGCGGTCATCGTCTACCACCGGCGCAGCGCAGTGCGCGCGGTGTGCGCCCGGTCGAACCGAGCGTGATATGCAGGTGTCGCATCGCATCCTCCCTGGAGCGGCGGCTGTCACGAGCCGGCATTTTAGAAGGTCTGCTGCATGTTTAGGTGAGTGAGAGATGGGCTGTGCTGCTTCGAAGCGACGCGGCCTGAGCGTGGGCGGCAGATGTCGCTGACAGCATGCGACATCTGCTGCATGGGCTTCGCCCCGTACCCTCACCTTGACCCCCGCTCCGCGCCCCCTGCCCGCGCCGGAGCGCGGGCGCTTCAAGGCACGCACGCCAGTGACGCGCAAGCGGTGCCTTCCCGCCTCGCCGAGAGCGGGGCTAGCTCCGCCTTGCGGATGCGGCGATCAGGCCTGCCCTGCCCGCCGCGCCGATACCTCTGCCAGCACGGCCCAGTCGGCGTTGCCGTCGCCATGGGCGATCGCCTCGTCCAGGCCGGCGCGCAGCAACTCGCCCAGCGGCATCGGCACCTGCTTGTCGGCGCCGGCCTGGATCGCCAGGTCCACGTCCTTGCGCCCCAGGGTGGCGGTGAAGCCGGCCGGCAGATAGGCGCGCTGCATGATCAGGCGGCCATAGCCCTGGTACGCGGGTGCGGCGAACAGGGTGCTGGTGAGCATGCCCAGGAACTGGGTGGCGTCCACGCCGTGGCCGCGTGCCAGCGCGCTGGCTTCGGCCATGGCGCCGATCGCGCTGGCAAGGCAGAAGTTGGCCGCCAGCTTGACCGCATTGGCCTGCTCGGGGGTGCGGCCGATCTCCCAGGTGCGTTGACCGAGCACGTCGAACATCGGCTGCACGCGCGCCAACGCTGCCTCGTCGCCGGCGGCCAGGATGTTGAGCTTGCCGGCTTCGGCCACATCGACGCGGCCAAGCACCGGTGCGGCCACGTAGGCCACGCCGCGCTCGGCATGCAGGGCGGTCAACTCGTGCGCCAATGCCACCGAGATGGTGGCCATGTTGACGTGCACGCTGCCGGCCGGCAGCGCGTCCAGCACACCATGCTCCAGCAGGGTCGCGCGCACCGCGTTGTCGTCGGCCAGCATCGAAAACAGCAGCGGGCCATGCGCGGCGTCGCGCGGTGCATCCACCACCGTGGCGCCGGCCTCGCGCAGCGATTGCGCGCGCCCGGGCGAACGGTTCCACACACTCAGTTCGAACCCGCCGCGCAGCAGGTTGTGCGCCATCGGCAGGCCCATCGTGCCCAAGCCCAGAAATCCTATCGGCATCTGTTTTCCTTATTCGATCTTGCGTCAAGAGCGGCAATCCAGACACCGCACGCTCTGCTTCTTTACCACTCCCCGCGTTAATCAGCTGGCGAACACGCCACGCGCATCGCGTGGCTCGCAGCGCAGGTATTGCGGCGCGGGTGTGACCGAGGCGCCCAGTGCAGCGGCGGCATGCCACGGCCAGCGCGGGTCGTACAGGATGCCGCGCGCCAGCGCGATCGCATCGGCCTGGCCGTCCTGCAGGATCGCCTCGGCCTGCGCCGGCTCGGTGATCAGGCCCACGCCGATCACCGGCGTGTCGACCTGCGCCTTGATCTGTTGCGCAAACGGAATCTGGTAGCCCGCCTGCACCGGAATCTGCTGGCGCGGATCCAGCCCGCCGCTGGAGACATGGATGTAGTGCGCACCGCGCGCATCCAGCGCCTTGGACAAGGCGATGCTCTGCTCGACATCCCAGCCGCCCTCCACCCAATCGGTGGCCGAGATGCGCACGCCGATGGCGATCTTGTCCGACACCGCCGCGCGCACCGCATCGAAGATGCGCAACGTCAGCCGCATGCGGTTTTCCAGCGAACCGCCATAGGCATCGCTGCGCTGGTTGCTCAGCGGCGACAGGAACTGATGCATCAGATACCCGTGCGCGGCATGCAGCTCGATCAACTCGAGACCCAGGCGTTCGGCGCGCTGCGCTGCATCGGCAAAGGCCTGCACCACCGCATCGATGCCGGCATCGTCCAATGCCTGCGGCAACGGCTGGCCGTCACCGAACGCCAGCGCCGATGCGGACACGGTCTGCCAGCCATGCGCGTGATCCGGCGCGATCGCCGCGCCGCCGTTCCACGGCAGATCGGTGGAGGCCTTGCGCCCGGCGTGCGCCAGTTGGATGCCGATCGGCATCGGCGACCAGCGCCGCACCGATCGCAGTACCTCATCCAGCGCCTGCTCGGTGGCATCGTCGTACAGGCCAAGGTCCGCATAGGAGATGCGCCCCTGCGGCTGCACCGCGGCCGCTTCCAGGATCAGCAGGCCGGCACCGGATTGCGACAAGGTGCCCAGATGGATGCGGTGCCAGTCGCTGGCGCGGCCGTCCTGCGCGGAGTACTGGCACATCGGGGCGATGACGATCCGGTTGGCGAGCGCAAGCGGACCGAAGCGGATGGGGGAGAACAGCTGGCTCAAGAGGGCATCCACAGATGACACGGGGGTGCCCATTGCACTGCGCCGCGCGCGTGGGCACAACCGCTGCGATGGATCACTGCGTCATGCCGAGCGCGCACTGGCGTCATCGACGCTGCGTGCAAGCAACGGATCGAACGGCGCGTGCAGGAATGCCAACGCCTGCGCGCACGACTGTTCGACCTTCAGGCTGAGCAGTTCGTCCGCGCGGGTGCGCCCGAAGTTGAGCGCGGCGATCGGCAGGCCGTCGCGTGCAGCGGTCTGCACGAAACGAAAGCCCGAATACACCATCAGCGAGGAGCCCACCACCAGCACAGCATCGGCCGCCTGCAGATGCGCAAATGCGCGCTCCACGCGCTCGCGCGGCACGTTCTCGCCAAAGAACACCACATCCGGCTTCAGCACGCCGCCGCACGCCGGGCACGGCGGCACCGCAAAATGGTCGAAGGCCACATCGTCCAGGTCCGCATCGCCATCGGGCGCCTGCGCCGCGTCCAGGTCGGCCCAGCCGGGGTTGGCCTGTTCGAGCAGCAGCTGGAAGTCGGTACGTGGCATGCGCCGCTCGCAGCCCATGCAGCGCACCACATCGAGCCGGCCATGCAGGTCGATCACCGCCTGGCTGCCGGCCGCCTGGTGCAGGCGGTCGACGTTTTGCGTCAGCAGCACTTTCAGCTGGCCACGCGCTTCCAGTGCGGCCAGTGCGTGATGGGTGGCGTTGGGCCGCGCCAGGCCGAAGCGCGGCCAGCCGACCAGGCTGCGCGCCCAGTAGCGCTGCCGCGTGGACAGCTCGCCCATGAAGGCCTGGAACGTCACCGGTTGCGGGCGCTTCCAGCCGCCTTGCAGATCGCGGTAATCGGGGATGCCCGAATCGGTGCTGCACCCGGCGCCGGTGAGCACGAACAGGCGCCGGTGGCGTTCGATGAAGTCCTGCAACGCGTTACCGTCCTGCACCGGTGACGCCGTCATCGTGCAACTCCGGTGGCCATGAGGTAACTGTGCAGCAGCACCACCAGTTGCGCCTGAAGCGGCGCAATCCGCGCAGCCGGCGCGCCATCCTCGAGCAGGCTCTTCAACGGCCCGGTGATGGCCGCCATGCCGATCTCGGCCACCGCCTGGCAATCGTCGAAGCGCACATCCGAGGCGGTGGCGAGCGCGGCGGCGAACGCCTGCTGCGAGCGCCGGCGCGCCTGCGCGCCCAGGATGGCGCCACCATGCAGCTCGGCAATGGCGTACAGCGCACGCGAGACATCCACGTGCTGCAGCTTGGCCTGCACAAAGGCACGCACCAGCGCCTGGCACTGCTGCGCAAGCGTGCGCCCGTGCTGTTGCGCGCAGGCCAGCTCCACTGCATCGATCACCGTCTGCAGATGCCACTGCAGCAGCGCGATCAACATCGCCTGACGATTGGGGTAGTACTGGTACACGCTGCCGACCGACACGCCGGCGCGCTCGGCTACCCGCGTGGTGGTGCAGCCCTGCAGGCCGTCGGCCACCAACACCTGGATGCTGGCCTGGCGAATGACCTCCACGGTGGCGCGCGAGCGCGCTTGCTGCGGGGCTTTACGCGGTGCGGGCAGGGGCAGGGAGGTGCTCACGAATGCGAATGTCCACACGGATGGATGGCACATAGTCTGGGGGCCTTCTGCCTGATTCCAAGGAAGCGCCTCGTCCAGCTCCGCCCCGGTGGGCGCTGAGCACCGACGCCGGCCGCGCTCGATGCCTTCACCGCCCGCCACGTACGGTTGAAACCGCTTGAAAACAGGCGCCACGTCACAAATCGTGGTGCCGGATCACGCAGTTAGCGTGATCCGGTGCACACGCAACGCTGCGGAAACATGGCAAAGCGACAGTGGGCAGCTCCCCCGCTACCCCCCATCCCTGCCATGCCCTACACCCACACCCGGACGCGCTCCGGAGTGCGTCGTGCCGTGTCGCGTCGTCCGCTCGTCGTCGCGCTGGCACTGACCCTGGCCACCCCCGCGCTCGCGCAGGAAGCCGCGCCCGCCACGCCTGCCACCCGCAAGGGCGAGGACGGCATCTTCTCGCTGGACCGGATGATCGTCACTGGCGCCGGCCAGGCCCAGAACCAGTTCGACGCCTCGTACGCGATCACCGCGCTGACCGCCGAGCAGATCGACAAGCTGGCCCCGCTCAACCTCGCCAGCCTGATCGGCTCGATGCCGGGCATCTATGCCGAATCCACCGGCGGCGAAGTGCAGAACGTCTACCGCATCCGCGGCATTCCCGACGAAGGCTCGTTTGCGGTGATCCAGGAAGACGGCATCAGCCCCTACCCGGACAACAACGGCTACTTCTACAAGACCGAAGGCCTGGTGCGCCCGGACCTGATGGTCGAATCGGTGGAGACCGTGCGCGGCGGGCCCTCGCCGATCTTCGCCTCCAATGCCGCGGCCATCGTCAACTTCGTCACCCGCCAGGGCGGCGACACACCCGAAGGCGCGGTGCGCACCACCGTCGGCGACACCGGGCTGTACCGGCTCGACGGCTATTGGTCGGGCAAGCTGGCCGACGGCTGGTATCTGGCTGCCGGCGGCTTCGTGCGCCGCAACGACGGCTACCGCGACGTGGACTTTCCGGCCGACGAGGGCGGGCAGTTCCGCATGAACCTCACGCACACGCTGGACCACGGCAAGATCACCTTCACTGCCAAGCATCTGGACGACAAGAATGCGTTCTACATGCCGATCCCGCTGTACGACCCGCGCGACACCACGCGTTCGCTGGACCCGTTGATCGACCGCTTCACCGGCACCTTGAGCACTGCGCAACTGAAGCGCGCCAGCATCGTGTCCAGCGATGCCAACGGCGCGCCACAGCGCGAATTGCGCGACCTGTCCGATGGCCGCCACATGAAATTCAACCATCTGGGCGCGAACCTGGACCTGGCCTTCGACAATGGCTGGAGCCTGTCCAACAAGGCCATCGTCAATCGCCTGGACATGACCTTCGACGCGCTGTATTCCAGCAATGCGCCGCAGGACGCCAGCGCGTATGCCAACAGCCGCCGTGCCGCCGCCAGCGCCGCGTTTCCCGGCCTGACATCGCTGGGCTACGTCTACACCGACGATGGCAGCCGCTTCGATCCGGCCAGCACCGACGGCCTGGTGATCCAGGGCCAGTACCGCGCCATGAACGTGCGTGCCGATTCGTTTGCCGACGACCTGCGCCTGCATCGCCGCTTCGACTGGGGCGGCGACACCCACGACATCACGTTGGGCGTGTACGGCGCCTACTACGCGCGTTCCTACAATTCGCGTTACCAGAGCTATCTGTTGGAGATGCGGCAGAACCCGCGCACCATCGACCTGCTCGGCTACGACGCGGCCGGCAACGTGGTCGGCGGCGTGACCAAGGACGGCGTGGTGATCTACGGCGCCGACCGCACCCAGGGCAAGGCCTACACCAGCATGCTGGCGCACTACATCGCCGACACCTGGCAGGTGACCGACAAGCTGCGCCTGGAAGGCGGCGTGCGTCACGAGCGCTACCGCTACCGCGCCTGGAGCATGTTGCGCAGCACCGGCAACCTGGGCATGGCCGACACCCTGGCCGACGATGCCGCGCGCCTGTTCACCGGGGCCCGCGCGCACACCGCGCTGGACGTGGGCGTGACCAACTGGACCGCGGGTTTCAACTACGACATCAACCCGACGGTCGGCATCTATGGCCGCGCCTCGCGTGCGCACCGCGCGCCCAGCGAGGGCGCCAACGAAGGCAACGTCAACATCCCCACCGCCGACCAGTTCGAGCTCGGCACCAAGCTCAACTTCGACACCCTGGACGTGTTCGCCACCGCCTTCTACACCAAGTACGACCCATACAACATCGGCACCAGCGCGGTGAACCCGCAGACCGGCGCGGCCGAATCCAAAGACTACCGCGGCAGCGTCACCAACCCCGGCATCGAACTGGCAGCGGTGTGGACGCCGGCGCAGTGGCTGCGTTTGGATGCCAACCTGACCTACAACGACACCAAGGTCTCCGACCTCACCGAAGTGGTGGCCAATGGCGCGGTGGCGGTGGTCGATGTGGACGGCAACATGCCCAACCGCCAGCCGAAGCTGTACGGCAATGCGGGCCCGACGCTGTACTTCACCACCGGTGCGTTCGACTGGGAAACCTCGTTGCGCTACGCCTACGTCGGCAAGCGCTACGCCGACCTGGAGAACACCACCGAGCTGGCCGCCTACGACACCCTGGCGGCCAACATCCTGATGCGCAACGGGCCGTGGGATGTGCAGCTGTCGGTCGACAACCTGACCAACACCTTTGCGCTGACCGAAGGCAACCCGCGCACCGACACCATCTCCGGCCAGGGCACGCGCGAGCCGATCTACGGCCGCCCGATCTACGAGCGCAACTCGCGGCTGGTAGTGACTTACCACTTCTGAGTGCACCGACGTCCGGGGTGTCGCAGCCTCGCTACCAGCGCTCCACTTCCCGATCCATCGCCTGCAGCGTGGCGTACGCGCTGCAGGCCACAAGGACTGCCATGACACCTTCCCCTCTTGCCTGTGCGCTGCTGTTTGCGGCAGCGACCTGTTCCGGCAATGCCGCCGCCTGGGGCCACCGTGCGCACGCGGCCATCGACAGCGCCGCCGTGCAGGCACTGCCCGACGACGGCCCGGTCTTCCTCAAACAATATGTGCAGGTGATTGCCGACGGCGCCACGCTGCCGGACGGCTGGCGCAGCGAGAGCGAGCCATTTCTCAAGATCGAAGAAGACCCCAACCACGGCTGGTTCCGCGAGCAGTTCGCCTTCATGCAACACCCGCCGCGCTCGCGTTATGCCTTCGTGCTGGCGCTGTATGACGAACAGCGACGCATCGCCAGCAGCGACCCGCAACGGGCGCAGCACATGAACGTACGCTGGGCCGGCACCTTGCCGTATGCGGCCACCGAAGGCTACCAACGCATCGTGGCAACCATGCGGCAACTGCGCACGCTGCGTGCCAAGGGCCAGGACACCCGCGAGCTCGAACGTACCTGCGCGTTCTATGTCAGCTGGTTCGCGCACTACATTGGCGATGGCGCGCAGCCGCAGCACGACAGCATCCACCACGACGGCTGGCAGGGGCCGAACCCGAACGGCTACAGCACCGACCCGAAGGTGCACGGCAAGTTCGAGAGCGATTACGTGGACAAGATTGCGCTGACCCCGCAGGACCTGTTGCGCCGCATGCCGGCCCTGGCGCATCAGCAGGGCGATGTGTTCGAGCAGATCCTGGACTTTCTCGACGTGGGCACCGGCCGTGTCGAGCAGGTCTATCGCCTGGAAAAGGCCGGCGCGTTCGACGATGCCTCCAGCAGCGACGGCCGCGCGATGGTCTATCGCACTGCCGGCGATGGCGCGGCGATGCTGCGCGACCTGCTGGTGCGCGCCTGGCGCGAAAGCGCGCTGCAACCAGAAACATCCACGCTGCCGCGCAGCATGGACCCCAGCCATCCGCAGTACGACCCGGCCACCGGATCTGCACCTGCCGGTAGATCGCCCACCGCATGACCGCCGTTGGCGACATCGGCTGCCGCCAGCGGCGTGCCGACCCGCGCGCCGGCACCGCTCGCTGCGCGCCTGTCGGCAGGACGGCGCAGCGGGCCCTGCGGCTCGGGCCTGCCGTCACGCGGCGTCAATGGACCTTGTTGAGCTGTTGGACAAAGCGCAGCAGATCCTGATTGACAAGCGCTGCCACCGGCAACCGCGCGCGCCAGCTTTTACGATTCCCGATTCCCGATTCCACCAAGCCAGCCACCCGCATGCCGGGCATGCCCATGCGACGCGCAGCTGGCGTCCATATCGGCCTCGGTGGTTCCCGGATGCTCGCGCCGGTCGCTCATCACTCGCCGCGTGCGGGATGCGGCGCAAAGCGCCCGTACGGCCGCGCGTCGTCGGCGCGCTGGCGCAGCACGTAGGCCGCCGCGAAGGCGAGCGCCAGCAAGGTCAGGCACATGCCGACCAGGGCGCCCCAGCCACCGTGCTGCCAGAACCAGCCGCCGAGCGCACCGATTACGCTGGAGCCGGCGTAATACGCCAGCAGATACAGCGATGCGGCATGGCTGCGGTGCGCACCGCCGAGCCGGCTCACCCACGCGCTGGCGGCCGAATGCGCAATAAAGAAGCCGATCGTCAGCAGCACGATGCCGGCCACCACCAGCGCCAGCACATGCGCCAGGGTCAGTGCCACGCCGAGCACGCACAGCACGATACCGGTGCTGACCACAGGGCCGCGCCCGAAACGATCCGACGCCGCGCCGGCCACCGACGAACTGACGATGCCGAACACATAGGCGCTGAAGATCATGCCGATCTGGCTCTGGCTCAGGCCGAATTCCGGCCCGCCCAGCCGGAAGCCGGCGTAGTTGTAGAGGCACACGAACACCCCCATCAGCAGGAACGGCAGCGCGAACAGGAACGGCAGGTTGCGGTCGCGCAGATGCCCGGCCCAGGCGCGCAGATGGAAGCGCAGATTGATGCCGTGCCGGCGCACGAAGTTGCGCGACGGCGGCAGCAACCAGAAGAACGCCAGCGCACACAGCAGGTCGAACACGCTCAACATCGCCAGTGCGGTGCGCCAGTCGTAGTGATCGGTCAGCACGCTCATCACGATGCGTCCGCTCATGCCGCCAAAGGCATTGCCGGCCACATACAGGCCGGTGGCCGCGCCCATCTTGTTGGCCGGCAGCTCTTCGCCCAGGTACACCATCGCCACCGCCGGCACCCCGCCCAGCGCGATACCGGACAAGGTGCGCACCAGCACCAGCGCGCCCCAGTGCGGCAGAAACGCGGCGAGCAGGTTGAGCAGCGCGGCCAGCGCGATCGACACGAACATCAGCCCGCGCCGGCCCAGGTTCTCCGACACCGCGCCGGCGCAGAAGATCGCCAGGGCCAGCGCGCCGGTGGCCAGCGACAACGGCAGCGAGGCGGTGGCCGCGTCCACGCCGAAGGCGCGCGCAAACTCGGGCAGCACCGGCTGCACGCTGTACAGCAGCGAGAAGGTGGCAAAGCCGGCCAGGAACAAGGCCAGCCGGATGCGGCCGCTGGCGGGCGCGTCGGCGGCGGGTGCGTCGGCAAGGCCGGCGTGCGTGCCCGGCGAGCTGCCGGCGCGGCGATCAGGAGAGGACACGGGCGCAGCATCGAGACAGGGACGGCGAGTATTCGCCCGCTACGACCCCCTGTCCAATATATGATGCTGGCAGTTGCCATATGCAGGACAGATAGCATGGAACTTCGCCACTTACGCTATTTCCTGGCCGTCGCCGAAGAGGGCAACTTCACCCGGGCCGCAACGCGGGTGGGGATCGGCCAGCCGCCGTTGAGCCAGCAGATCCAGGCGCTGGAGCGCGATCTGGGCACGCCGCTGTTCCGGCGCACCCACAGCGGCGCCGAGCTGACCCCGGCCGGCGAGGCCTTCCTGGTCGAGGTACGCCGCGTGCTCGCCGACGTGGAGCGCGCCGCAGAAACCGCGCGGCGGGTGGCGCGTGGCGAATCCGGCCGGCTGCGCCTGGGCTTCACCGCCTCGGCCGCCTTCAATCCGGTGGTGCCGCATTTGATCCGCGACTTTCGCCGGCAATGGCCGCGGGTGGAGCTGTTGCTGGAAGAAACCAATACCGCCGGACTGCTGGTGGCCCTGGCCGAAGGCCGCCTGGACGCGGCCTTCGTGCGCTACGGCCTGAGCACGCCGCCCGACCTGCAATTGCTGCGCTTTGCCGACGAGCCGATGAAGATCGCCGTGCCCACCGCGCATCGGCTGGCCGCCCGCAACAGCGCGCCGTTGGCGGCGCTGGCGGGCGAGCCGTTCATCCTGTTTCCGCGCAGCTTCGGTTCCAGCCTGTACGACGAGATCCTCGCCGCCTGCCGGCAATCCGGCGTGACCTTGCGCATCACCCAGGAAGCGCCACAGATGTCGTCCATCGTCAATCTGGTCGCCGCCGAACTGGGCGTGTCGGTGGTGCCCGCCTCCACCGCGCAGCTGCAGCTGCCCGGCGTGCGCTATCTGGAGATCGAAGGCCAGATGCCGCTGGCCCGGCTGGCCCTGGCGGTGTCGCCGGGCGCCCTGGAGACGGCGCCGCTGGTCCGGCATCTGTGGGCGCTGGCGGAAGTGCTTTAAGCGAGGTTGCGTTGCGCCAGTAACAGCGAACGCACCGCGGCTGTTGTAGGAGCGCACCTGGGCGCGATGTGGCTGTCCCGGTAACGCCCTCGCGCACGAGTGCGCTCCTACCCGCAGGCAGGCTTACGTTGCTGGGTCGCGTTCCTCACCACCAGCTCTAGCGCTGGCTTTTTTGAGCCGACATCTGACTAACACACCCTGTCAGCCACACAAGCGACCGCTGATCTTGTAGAAGTGCGCATGCGCACGATGCGGCTGGCCTGCAGACATCATCGCGACTGAAGCCTCTGCCACAGACATCACGCGCCTCGCTATCGCTGGCAGATGCTCTACAGAATTCGAACACATGGCTTGACCTCAACCGCGATTGAGGTCGTTCAATGCCCGCTTCTTCCACCACCTGCGCCTGCCATGCATCTTCGTCACCTGTTGCTGCCCTGCCTCGACCCCGACCTCAGCCTGCGCTTCTATCGCGACGTGCTGCAGCTGCCGCAACACGGCAACAGCGTTCGCATTGGCTGGAGCACGCTGGAATGCGTACAGGCGCAGCAGCCGGTGGGCAGTGTGCATCTGGCGTTCAACGTGGCGCCCTCGCGCTTCGACGCCGCTGCGCAGTGGATTGGCGCACGCAGCAACCTACTTGCCGATCCGCACGGCCGCCGGGAGTTTCGACTGGATGGCGTATGGCAATCGCACTCGGTGTATTTCGCCGGCCCCGATGGCGCGGTGCTGGAGTTGATCGCGCGCCAGGCGGTGCAGGACGTGCTCACCGGCGACGGCGCGTTCCACGGCGAAGAACTGCTGTGCCTGAGCGAGATCGGGCTGCCCAGCAACGATGTCGCGGTGGTGACCAGCAGCGTCGCCCATCACTTCGGCGTGCGGCCATTTGCGCCGGCGGTCGAGGGCTTTGCCGCGCTGGGCGACGATGATGGCTTGTTGATCGTGGTCGATCAGGCACGCCGCTGGTTTCCACAGCAGCGGCAGCTGCCATGGGCCAGCGGTGTGCGGGTCAGCGTGGATGCACCGCAACCGGGGCTGCGCCTGCGCGATGCGCAGGGCTGGGAGTTGCTGGCGGCGTGATTGCCCACGCCGCGCACGTCATGCCGCGGCTGCAGGCGCGGGCAGACGGAAGAATGCCCGCGCGGCGGCCGTGCTGTTGGCCGCGGTCAGCGCCACGTCCTCGCCACGATCGCGCGCGAGTTCTTCGACGATATGCGACAGGAACCTTGGCTCGTTGCGGCGGTCCTTGGGCATCGGCTTGAGCGTGCGCGGCAGCAGGTAGGGCGCATCGGTTTCGATCATCAACCGGTTGGCCGGGATATTGCGCACCAGCTCACGCAGATGCGCACCGCGCCGCTCGTCGCACAGCCAGCCGGTGATGCCGATGTAGTAATCGCGGTCCAGGTAGTCGAACAGTTCTTCGCGGGTGCCGGTGAAGCAATGCACCACGGCCGGGCCGAGCCGGCCATCGAAGCTGCGCATGATCGACAGGAAATCGTCGTGCGCCTCGCGCTGGTGCAGGAACAGCGGTTTGCCGTTGTCGGCGGCCAATTGCAGCTGGCGCTCGAAGGCCTTGTGCTGCGCCGGGCGCGGGGCGAAATCGCGAAAATAATCCAGCCCGCATTCGCCCACCGCCACCACCTGCGGATGCGCCTGCAGCGTGCGCATTTCAGCCTCGCATTCGGCGGTGAATTCCACTGCGTGGTGCGGGTGCACACCGGCGGTGGCGTAGAGGAATCCGGGGTGCTGCTGGGCCAGCTGCAAGGCCAGCGGCGAATGTTCCCGGCTGGCGCCAGTGATCACCAGTTGCGCAACGCCTGCCTCGCGTGCGCGTTGCAGCACTGCGTCGCGGTCGCGGTCGAAGGAGTCGTGGGTGAGGTTGGCGCCGATATCGATCAACTGCATGCTGCGGTGTCGCCTGAAAGAGCAGATGTGATTGTACTGGGTGGACGTTGCCCTCATCCGCCCTGCGGGCACCTTCTCCCGCAAGCGGGAGAAGGGAAACGCACTGCGTCAGCTGCGTGTCATCGGCATACCTGCATGCGAATGGCGGTACCTGTATGCCCTCATCCGCCCTGCGGGCACCTTCTCCCGCAAGCGGGAGAAGGGAGACACACGGCGTCAGCTGCGTGTTATCGGCGGTGCCTGCATGCGAGTGGCGGTACCTGTATGCCCTCATCCGCCCTGCGGGCACCTTCTCCCGCAGGCGGGAGAAGGGAAACGCACTGCGCCAGCTGCGTGTATCGGCGGTACCTGCATGCGAGTGGCAGTACCTGTATGCCCTCATCCGCCCTGCGGGCACCTTCTCCCGCGGGCGGGAGAAGGGAAACGCACGGCGCCAGCTGCGTTTTATCGGCGTACCTGCATGCGAGTGGCAGTACCTGCATGCCATCGGCCTGCACGAACGCACGGCCTTTCCCCTCTCCCGCCTGCGGGAGAGGGGCAGGGGCGAGGGCCGCTTGCGCAGCACACTCACCCCACCACCGGCACCACCATCGCATCGATCTTCGCCGCCAGCGCCTGGATCGCCAGTTGCGCCGAGCGCGAGAGTTGCCGCTGCGGGGCCACGCACAGCGCCAGCGTCATCGGCTTGGTCAGGTGGCGGCGGAACGGCACGAACGCCAGCCGGCCGTCGGCCACATCCGGTGCGGCATCCAGCCACGACATCAGGCCCACGCCGGCACCGGCGCGCACCAGCCCGCGCAAGGTGCGCACGTCGTTGCAGTGAGTCAGCCGCTTCACGTCGATGTGCTGGCGCTGGTACAGCACCTTGGCATGCTCGCCGACGATCAACGGCGCGGCCGGCAGCAGCAGGCGATGCTCCAGCGTTTCGCTCAGCTGCAGCTCGGTGCGGGTGCTGAGCGGGTGGCCGACCGGCATCGCGATGCCCAGCGGGATGTCGGCAAAGGCGCGCACTTCCAGGTCCACACTGCTCACCGGGTCCAGCAGCAGGCCGATGTCCACATCGGCCGAGGTCACCATTTCCATCACCCGCTGGTTGCGCGCGGTGGACAGGTTGAAGGTGATGCCGGGGTACTCCTGCACCAGCGCGGCCACCGCCGCCGGCACCACGCCCTCGCTGAGCGCGTCGATCATGGCGATCTCCACATGCCCGCGGCGCAGCCCCTTGAGCTCATCGAAGCGCTCTAACGTGCGGGCGTAGGCCTTCTCCCAGCCGCGCACGTCCACCAGCAGCAGCTCGCCGGCGGCGGTCAGCCGCAGCCGCCCGGGCAGGCGCTCGAACAGCTGCGCGCCCAGCTCCTCCTCGGCCTTGAGGATCTGCCGGTCGATCGCCGAGGCCGACACGTGCAGCACCTCCGAGGCCTTGCGGATGCTGCCGCAGCGGGCCACCTCGATGAAGTAACGGGTGAAGCGGGAAAAGGTCAGCATGCGGCGGGGCCCGGTTGGTGTTGCATTTTTTGCAATGGCTTGGCTGAAAATCGATGTTTGATAACACACCCCCGGCTTCCTAGAGTCAATCCGGCACCGCTCCCGCCCTCCGCCAGAGACTGGACCCATGGATGTCGCCGTCCCCGCCCTGCCGCTGCACTGCACCTTCGCCGCCGCCGATTGGCAACGCCTGGCCCAGCACTGGCACGCGGTGGCGCTGAGCAGCGAAGTGGGCGAGGCGCCATTCAAGGCCACCCTGCTGGACGAGCCGCTGGTGCTGTACCGGCTGGGCCAGGAGCTGGTGGCCGCGCGCGATGTCTGCCCGCACCGGGGCGTGCCGCTGAGCATGGGCACCGCCGATGGCGGCGGCGTGGTCTGCGCCTATCACGGGCTGCGCTTCGGCGCGGGCGGGCGCTGCAACCACATCCCGGCCAGTCCCAATCAGAACATCCCGGCCAAGATGCGCCTGCACACCTATGCGGTGGCCGAGCGATATGGCCTGATCTGGGTCTGCCTGGCCAAGCCGGCCGGCGTCAGCGAGGCCGAGGTGCAGATCCCGCCGATGCCGGGCTGGGACGAGGAGGGTTTCCAGCAGATCGTCTGCCCGGCGTTCGATATCGGCGGCAGTGCCGCGCGCCAGCTGGAAGGCTTCATCGACGTGGCGCATTTCGCCTTCGTGCACACCGCCACCTTTGCCCAGCCGGACAAGCGCGAGGTGCCGGCCTACACCACCACCGAAACGCCGACCGGCTTCAATGCCGACTATCTGAGCTCGGTGGCCAATTATTCGGTGGACATGCCGCTGCCGGACGTGGACCCCAACTTCCAGTGGCTACGCCATTTCGAGGTGCACCTGCCGTTCACCGCCACCCTCACCATCCACTTCCCGGTGCCGGGCAAGCGGCTGGTGATCATGAACGCGGCCAGCCCGGTGTCCAAGCACAAGACGCGCCTGCTGGTGCCGATTGCGCGCAACTTCGACACCCATCTGCCGGTGGAGGACGTGCATGCCTTCAACCTGCGCGTGTTCGAGGAAGACCGCGCCATGGTCGAGGCGCAACGCCCCGAATACCTGCCGCTGGACCCGCTGCTGGAAGTGCATATCCCGGCCGACCGCAGTTCCATCGCCTATCGCCGTGGCCTGCGCAGCCAGGGCTATAGCGACTTCTTCCTGCGCTGAAAGCCAAGGAGCACGCCATGCAGTTGCACGAGGTGCGCGTTGCCGAGGTCGTCGACCAGGGCCATCGCCAACGCGCGATCCGGCTGGAGCCGGTCGGCGCGCAATTGCCGGCCTTCGAGGCCGGCGCGCATGTGGATTTGCATCTGCCGGACGGCATGATCCGCCAGTATTCGATCGCCAGCGCGCCGCATGTGCGTGACCACTATGTGCTGTGCGTGAAGCTGGCCGACGCCTCGCGCGGCGGCTCGCGGCATCTGTGCGAGCAGCTGAGCACCGGCGACCGCCTGCGCATCTCCACACCGCGCAACCTGTTTCCCCTGCATCCGGGCGAGCGCCATGTCCTGCTGGCCGCCGGCATCGGCATCACCCCGCTGCTGTCGATGGCCGAAGCGCTGGAAGCGCGTGGCGAGCCCTTCGTGCTGCATTACTACGCGCGCCGGCACGCCGATGTGGCGTTCGGGCAGCGGCTGCAGCAGGGCTTCACGCACGGCCAGGTGCAGGTGCATCTGAGCGACGGCGGCGAAAGCCCGCGCGTGCATGTGCCCGACGAACTGGCACAGGCACGTGCGCGCGACCAGCTGTACCTGTGCGGGCCGGCCGCCTTCATGGACCATTTCACGGCGCTCGCCAAGGCACACGGCTGGACGTCCGAGCAACTGCACCGCGAACACTTCGCCGCTGCCGAAACCAGCCTGGCCCACGATGCCGACAGCGCCTTCGAAGTGGAGCTGGCCGCCAGCGGCCGCGTGGTGCAGGTGCCGGCCGAGTGCAGCATCGCCAGCGCCCTGCTGGATGCCGGCATCGAGGTACCGCTGTCCTGCGAGCAAGGCATGTGCGGCGCCTGCCTGACAGGCGTGATTGCCGGAACGCCCGACCACCGCGACAGTGTGCTCAGCGACAGCGAGCACGCGCAGAACCGGCAGATCACGCTGTGCTGTTCGCGTAGCCGCACGCCGCGGCTGGTGCTGGATCTTTGAAGGTGCCTGTCTGTCGTGACTGCCTAAGCACTGACATTGCCACCACGGCTGTGCACGCGTGACGACCGCACTGACCGACGCAGCCGGCGACCACGGCGCATGACAACCCGCGATGACGATGGGCCCGACACGCTGCCCAGCATCGCAAGGGCACTGTGTCCGTCCGAGACAGCGATGCAATGCGCACCGCGCAGGCTCCCGCACGTATCGTGTGCCCGACGTCGGAGAGCACTCCGTCCATGCAGCGCGATTGTTTGCAATCGCCGCTGTGCGTGTCACGCCAACTATGCGGGCGCGCAGCATGCAATACAGCGTGTCCGCAAGCCGCAGCGCTGGAAGCAAGGCTCCGCATCTGGCGGGCGACATGCGCAGCTGCTCACGCGTTACGTCATGCAACGCGGAGGTGTCTTGCAGCCTCACCCGTGCAACGTGCGGCCGGCGTGATCTCCCGTACCGACCTAAACCACCTCAACCGCTGGCCGTCCACCGCGCTGCAAGGCATGCTTTGCGTCTACCGGCGGCGTGATTGCGCCATTGTTTTTTCTTTCCGAGTTCTCCAACGCATGTCCATCGTTCATCGCAGCCTGCTTTTGGCGTTATGCGTCCTGTTGCCCACCGCCGCGCAGGCACGCAACCAAGCCTCGCCTGCACAGCAACGCGAGCAGCAGGTGGCGCAGCTGTTGCGCACCGCCGCCGATCACCCTGCACAACTGCGTGCCTGGCTGCAGGCGATGCCCAAGGGCGGCGACCTGCACAATCATCTGTCCGGCTCGGTGTATGCCGAGGACTACCTGCAGTGGGCCAGCGACGATGGCGCCTGCGTGCAACTGGACGACCTAAGCCTGCGTGCGCCGCCATGCGCCAAGGGTCAGGAGCCCGCACGCGACCTGGCCACGCGCAATGCCGCGCTGTATGGCCAGCTGGTGGATGCCCTGTCGATGCGCAAGTTCCTGCCCAGCCCGTCGCAGCCCACCGGACACGACCAGTTCTTCAGCACCTTCGGCAAGTTCGACGCGGTGGTGCGCATGCGCGTTGCCGACACCGTGGCCGCGGTGCTGGAACAGGCCGCGCGCGACCGCGTGCCGTATGTGGAAATCATCGCCAACCCGCCACAGATGGACCAGGCGGCAACACAGATGCAGTCCCTGCCCTGGCAGGGCGACGACGACGCGGCCAACCTGCGCGCCCTGCAGGATGCCTTGCCGCCCCTGGTGCAGGCCGCACAAGCCGCGCTTGCCGACACCGACGCGCAGGTGCGCCGTGTGCTGCACTGCGACCAGCCCACTGCGCGTCCCGGCTGCCAGGTGACGTACCGCTACGTGCCTTATGTGCTGCGCGTGTTGCCGCAGCCGATGGTGTTCGGGCAGATGGCGCTGGCGCACGCGCTGATCGCCGCCGGCGGCAGCCGCGCGGTGGCGCTGAACATCGTCGCGCCCGAAGACAACCCGGTGGCGCTGGCCGATTACACCCGCCACATGGCGATGTTCCGCTTCTTCGCCGCGCGCTATCCCGACGTGCCGCTGTCCCTGCATGCCGGCGAGCTGGCACTGGGCCTGGTGCCGCCGGCGCAACTGCGCTCGCACATCCGCCAGGCGGTGGATGTCGGTGCACGCCGCATCGGGCACGGCGTGGACCTGCCCTACGAAGACGACGTCGATGGACTGCTGCAGCGCATGCGCGACCAACAGGTTGCGGTAGAGATCAACCTCACCAGCAACGATGTGATCCTTGGCGTCAAAGGCGCCGCGCATCCGCTGGCGATGTATCTGCGCGCCGGTGTGCCGGTGGTGCTGTCCACCGACGATGCCGGCGTCTCCCGCGCGGACATGACCCACGAATATCAACGCGCGATGCAGGAACAAGGCATCGATTACCCCACGCTCAAGCAGCTGGCCCGCAACGGCCTGACCTACAGCTTCCTGTCGGGCGCCAGCCTGTGGGATGCCGACGGTAACGCTGCGCAGGCCTGCGCCACCGCATTGCAGCGCGACACCGATGATGCGGCCTGTCGAGCATTCCGCCAGGGCAGCGAGAAGGCTCGGCTGCAATGGCAGCTGGAAACCGACCTGGCCCAGTACGAACGCACGCTGTTGCATGGAGGAGCGCGCCCGAGCGCGAACGGGCTTTCCCAGTAACGCCACATCGCGCGCAGGCACGCTCCTGCCAACGCGCCTTCCGATCCATCGCCGCTGCAATGCATCCCACCTTCCACGACAAAAACGCAATGACCGACCCGCACACCCCCTCCTCCAAACGCCGCGTCATTCTCGAAGACGACATCGACGGCTTTACACCCGCGCAGCTGTTGCTGTTGCAGTCGCCCGAGGTCGAGGTGCTGGGCATCAGCGCGGTCAGCGGCAACATCTGGCGCGACGAGGTGCTGGCGCATACCTGCCGCCTGCTGGAACTGGCTGGCCATCCCGACATCCCCGTGCTGCCCGGCCCGGTGCATCCGCTGCTCAACAGCGAACTGGCCACCGAGCGCTGGGAAGCGCTCTACGGCAAGCTGGTCTGGAAAGGGGCCTGGACCAGGCATTGGGTGGATGGCGACACCGTGCAGAGCGCGCCGCGCTATCACGCCCACGACGTGGTGCCGGAGCTGGCACTGGGCAATCCCAGCGTGGTGCGCGCGCATGAGGAGCCGGCCGCGTTGTTCATGCTGCGCATGGTGCGCCAGTATCCGGGCGAGGTGAGCATCATCGCCACCGGCCCGTTGACCAACCTGGCGCTTGCGCAATCGCTGGATCCGGCCTTCGCCACGCTGGCGCGCGAACTGGTCTACATGGGTGGCAGCCTCAACCCGCGGCAGCAACGCAACAGCATCAGCGCGCAACAGTTCGCACGCGAGTTCGTCAACTCGCCACGCCGCGAATTCAATATCCGCTGGGATCCGGAGGCGGCCAGCATCGTCATGCGCGCGCCCTGGCGCAAGATCACCATGGTGCCGGTGGACCCATCGACCGCAACCGAACTCACCCCCGACCTGCTTGCGCGCATGAGCGCTGCCGAGACCAGCATCGGCCACGCATTGCGGCGCCGCGAACCGGGCTTTCCGATGTGGGACGAGCTGGCCACCGCGGTGTGGCTGCGCCCGGAGCTGGCGACGCGGACCGAGACGCTCTATGTCGATACCAACACCGCCTTCGACGCGGGCTACGGCGATATCCTGTCGTGGGCGCCGGGCTATCAACCGGGCCTGGGCGAGCAGGCGCAGACCGTGGTGCACGCGGTGGATGTACCGGCGTTCGAGCAATTGCTGGTCGACCACCTCACTGCGCCGCAACCACCGGCAGTCGGCTTGCCGCTCCCCAGTCTCCCCTCGGGAGAAGATGCCCGAGGCGCGGATGAGGCTGCGCCCCCGAGCCGTGGCGATTGACTGGCAATGCTGAAACGCCGCGCCTGTCATCCACCTTGGTCGTGGCAGCAACCGCAGCTCACTTGACGCATCTGTGCATCCTGCACCATCCGCCGCAGCCCAGCAGCCGGTCCAGCAGCGGCGCATTCGCACCACCGCAGGCCGCGACATCGAATCCCGACTCCCAGCCCTCAATCAGGTGACCCCATGCAACTCCCAGCGCAGTGGCAGGCCGGCATCGATCGCAATACCGAGGTGCTGCGTGGCCACGCGCAGCTGCTCGCCAGCTTCAACGCGCCTCGCCCCGCAGCGCCGGACACCACCACGCCGCGCGGGCTGATCGGCTCCATCGTCAGCACCACCCGCAGCCAGCCCACCCTGGCTGCACGCCATGCCACCCAGACGCTGACGCGCATCAACCAGGCCAACGACAGCCTGCGCGCGATCACCCGCCTGCTGCCCGCACGCGCCGCCGCCGATGCCGCGCGCGTGCAGGCCGCGCTGGCCGGCGGCAGCGACGGCGGTGCGTTGGCCGGCGTGCCGTTCGTGGTCAAGGATCTGTTCGACGTCGCCGGCCAGGTCACCACCGCTGGCGCCGCCGTGCGCGCGCACTGCGCGCCCGCCAGCCGCGATGCGGCCGTGGTGCAACGGCTGAGCGATGCCGGCGCGTTACTGGTCGGCACCGCCAACATGGACGAGTTCGCCTACGGCTTTGCCACCGTCAACGCGCACTACGGCACCACCGCCAACCCCCACGATCACCGCCATCTGGCCGGCGGTTCGTCGGGCGGCTCGGCCGCCGCGGTCGCCGCCGGACTGGTGCCGTTCGCGCTGGGCTCGGACACCAATGGCTCCATCCGCGTGCCGGCCGCGCTGTGCGGTGTGTACGGGCTGCGTCCCACGCACGGCACGCTGCCACTGGAGGGCGTGTTCGGCTTCGTCGATGCGCTGGATGTGGTGGGCCCGTTCGCCACCTCCATCGCCGACCTGCGCCGCGTCTACGAAGTGATGCTGGGGCAGCCACTGGCCCACTGCACTGCCGGCAACTTGCGCATCGCCCGCCTGGGCGGCTGGTTCCAGCGCAACCTGGATCCCGCGCTGGACGCCGGCCTGGGCGAACTGCTCACCGCCTGCAATAGCACCGCCCTAATCGAACTCCCCGACGCAGAGCGCGCCCGCGCCGCCGCCTTCGTGCTCACCGCCGCCGAGGGCGGCCACCGCCATCGCGCCGGCCTGGGCACGCACGCCGAGCAGTTCGACCCGGCCACCCGCGACCGCCTGCTCGCCGGCCTGCAACTGCCCGCCAGCGCGGTGGCCGATGCGCACCGCTTCGCGCAGTGGTTTGGCGCGGCCATGCAGCGCCTCTGGGACACGGTGGATGTATTGATCGCGCCGGCCACACCCTGCGTGGCACCGCGCATCGACCAGGACAGCATCCAGATCGACGGCCTGCCGGTATCCGCACGCGCCAACCTGGGCATCTTCACCCAGCCGCTCGGCCTGGCCGCGTGCCCGGTGCTGGCCGCGCCGTTGCCGCGCCCCGGTCGCCTGCCGCTGGGCGTGCAGCTGATTGCCGCACCCGGCCGCGAAGACCGCCTGTTCGCGCTCGCCGCGCACCTCGAACGCGACGGCCTGCTCGCCTTCAGCCCGCCAGCGGAGACACGCTGATGCTGCATACCTTGCGCGCACGCCGCGGCATGGTCGTGGCCCCGCATCACCTTGCCGCGCAGGCCGGGCGCGATGTGCTGCGCGACGGCGGCAACGCCATCGAAGCCGCCGTCGCCACCGCCGCCTGCCTGGCCGTGGTCTACCCGCACATGACCGGCATCGGTGGCGACGGCTTCTGGCTGATCCACGACCCCGACGGCCGCGTGCATGCCATCGACGCCTGCGGCCGTGCGGCACAGGCCGCGACCCTGGACTTCTATCGCGGCCACGCCAGCATTCCGTGGCGCGGCCCGGGCGCGGCCAATACCGTCGCCGGCACCGTCTCCGGCTGGGCGCTGGCCCTGCAACAGGCAGGCGGCGGCCTGTCGCTGCAGCGCCTGTTGCAGGACGCCATCCACCACGCCGGCGATGGCGTGCCGGTCACGCTGGGCGGCGCGCACATCGCCGCCAGCAAGAGTGCCGAACTGCGCGTCCAACCCGGTGCCTACGCCAGCATCTTCGAACCGCACGGCGCGCCGCTGCACGAAGGCGCACTGCTGCAACAACCGCAACTCGCACACACCCTGCAGCGGCTGGCCGACCAGGGCCTGGACAGTTTCTATCGCGGCGCACTGGCCGAGGACATCGCCGCCGACCTGCAGGCGCTCGGCAGCCCGCTGCGCGCGCACGATCTCGCAAGTCATCGCGCCGAGCCCAGCGTACCGCTCTCGGTCGCCATCCACGGCGCACGCCTCTACAACCACGCACCGCCCACGCAAGGCCTGGCCTCGCTGCTGATCCTTGCCCTGTTCGATCGCCTGCAGGCCGAACACCCCGACAGCTATGCGCACCTGCACGGCCTGATCGAAGCCACCAAACAGGCCTTCCTGATCCGCGACGCGCACCTCGGCGACCCCGCCTGGATGACGCTGGACGCACAGGCGCTGCTCGACGACAGCGCCGCGCTCGACGCGCTCGCCGCACGCATCGACATGCGCAGCGCGCTGCCCTGGCCGCAGCCCTCGCAGGCCGGCGACACCGTCTGGTTCGGCGCCATCGATGCGCACGGCCGCGCGGTCAGTTGCATCCAGTCCACCTATTTCGAATTCGGCTCCGGCCTGGTGCTGCCGCGCACCGGCATCACCTGGCAGAACCGTGGCTGCAGCTTCCGCCTCGCCGCCGACGGCTGGAACGCGCTCGCCCCGGGCCGCAAACCCTTCCACACCCTCAACCCTGCCCTGGCCACCTTCGACGACGGCCGCGTCATGGCCTACGGCACCATGGGCGGCGAAGGCCAGCCACAAACCCAGGCCGCGATCTTCTCCCGCTACGCGCGCTTCGGCATGCCGCTGCAACAGGCCATCACCGCGCCACGCTGGCTGCTCGGCCGCACCTGGGGCGAAGACAGCACGTCACTGAAGCTGGAAGACCGCTTTGATCCGGCACTGGTGCAGGCACTGTGCGATGCCGGGCATGCGGTGGAGCTGTTGCCCGCCTACACCTCGGTGATGGGACACGCCGGCGCACTGGTGCGCGAAGTGAACGGCGTGCTCAGCGGGGCAAGCGATCCGCGCTCCGATGGTGCGGCGGCCGGGTGGTGATGGTCGGGGCTTGTCGGCGCTTCCTGCATCTGCCTCGGTGAGGGGTGGACGTTGTTGGTAGCCAGCTGCGCCATCGCGCCGGAGCGGCGGCTTGTACGCTGGCAGAGGCGAGCGCTAGCGATCAGGACTCCAGCCAGGGCGGAACATGGCATAGACTCCGGGCATGCTCTCCAAGGCGATGATGGCGGACTCAACCACGCCGTTCACTGAACAGGACGTACCTGCTTTCTTGGGCATGCGGGGCGATGAAGAGGGATGTCGCCGCGCTTATTCGACACACGCATCAACCCTTCCACCAAGGAGAGCCACATGACAGAGCAAGACGACAATCAACCGAACCTGGAGGACGTCAAGCTGGCGTTCGACGGCCAGAGCGTGGATTGGTATCTGCAGAAGCTGGTTGCCACCGTCAACACCTCGAACGTGCAGTTCGGCATCACGCTGTTTGTCGAAGGCATCATCGTGTCGGGCCAGCTGGTCAGCGGGAAGCAGTACTTCGAGGCGTTTGCGCATGAATTCTCTGCCGCCTATCCCGGCGATGCCGAGGAAAAAGAGGATATCCGTCGTGCGTTTGCCAGCCACGCCAGCATCTACGACACCGAGGAAGATGCCGAGCAGAGCAGCACGCCGCCGCAGTTCCTCCACCTGATCGACTCGCGTTGCTTCTCGCCCGGCGGCCAGCCCCTGCCCAGCAACCGTGGCGTGCTCTGGCGCGGCAAGCTCAATGCCGTGTCCGGCTTCACGCTGGGATCGCTGTCGGCGGATTGAGCCTGGCAAGCTCCGTTTTGGTGTGAGGTGCCTGTCACCTCACAGTGGACTGTTGGAAATAACGCCAGGAGCACGCTCACGGCTGCACAGCAGCCAAGCGTGCTTGCGCTTGCTGACAACGGTGCGCTCGCCAACGCCTTCCGTTGGCTCTCGGCATCAGACCGGCGCTGCTCGAATGGCAGCAGCGCCGCGCAGCAATGCCGACGCAGACAGCTTGAGCGTGGGCCGCGGGCTGTGGCCGATGGCAAACGTCACTGCCGCGCAAGGCACGCGCGCTCGTGGCTTCGTGATGCGCTTCAGAAAATCCGCTGCCGCCCTCGCGTCGTTGCGTGGCACGAACTGGCCTCCACGCACTGCGCGCTGCATCGCGCAACCGCCGGCACTCACGGCTGCAAACGATCGCCCCGCCCTGCAACCAGGGACGAGGCCAGCAGCAACACGCTGGCACCGACGAAGGTGGCGCCGATCGACACATGATCCAGCAGCACGCCGCCTGCGGCGCCGCCCAGCAGGATCGAGAGCTGGATTGCGGCCACCATCAGGCCGCCACCGCTTTCCGGTGCGTCCTTGACGCAGCGGCTCAGCCAGGTGGACCAGGCCACCGGCATCGCCGAATTGAGCGTGCCCCAGGCAATCATCGCCACGGCCACGGCCCACACCAGATGGCCGGCCAGCAGCATGCTGATGGTCGCCACACCCAACGCAACCGGCAGCACGCTGAGCAGGGTGAACAAGCGCTTGGGCACCAGCGCGGTGGCGGCATAGGTCCCGACGAATCCGGCCAGGCCCAGGCCGAGCAGCAGCAACGACAGCTGCGACACATCGACCTGCGCGACGGTTTCCAGAAACGGGCGGAAGTAGGTGAACGCAGAAAACGCGCCGGCAAACCCGAGCATTATCGCCAGCATGGCGCGCGCCACATACCCACGCTTCAACAAGGTGACGATGCCACCCAGCGAAGTGGCGCCCTGCGCGGGCATCGATGGCAGGCTGCGCCATTGCCAGAAAATGGTCAGCGCCACCAGCGGCACCATGCCCCAGAACACCCCGCGCCAGCCGGTGGCCGCGCCCAGGTAGCTGCCCAGGGGCGCGGCGAATGCGGCAGCAACCGCGTTACCGATGAATATGATGCCCAAGGCCTTGGGCACCGCATGCTCGGGCATGATGCGCATCACCGTGGCAGTGGACAACGCCCAGAACCCGCCGATGGTGATGCCGAGCAGCGCGCGTGCCACCATCAACATGCCAAAGCTGTGCGCGTTGGCGATCAACAGCAGCGACACCAACATCACCCCGGTCAGGGCGAGCAACACATGGCGCCGGTTGAAGCGCGACGACAACGGTGCGATCAGCAGGCTGGCGGCCACCGCGAACAGGCCGGAGATCGAAATCGCCTGGCCGGCCATGCCGGCACTGGCGTGCAGATCGGCAGCAATTGGCGTGAGCAGGCTGACCGGCATGAACTCGGAGGCGATCAGCAGCGCAACGCAGAGCGACATCGAGCCGACCGCGCTCCAGGAACGGCGTGTTGCGACAGGTGCGGCGCGCGAAGATGGATCGGTAGCGAGCGAACTGGCTTGCATAGTGGGCCCTTGTGCGAAGTGGTGTGCGAAACGAACGCCACGCCGCAAACGCGCTGACGCGGCGCTCGATGGCGAACGTGGTGTCCGGAAGGAATGCGCTGCAGGCAGCGATGCACTGCATCGACCTGCCACCGCAGCGACGCACGACGGGCGCAATGCAGCAACGGATGCTGCGGCTAGTGCGTGCATGTGTCTGGAGGTGCCGCAGCTTACGCAGGCAGCGGGCGGCGATAAAGCTGGTGGATTGGCACAGGCCTATGAAGCCGGCTCATCAACCGCGCATCCGTAGGTGATCGTGCAACGTGATGCGTCACCATCGTTCGACACCGACTTCGGTTTGCGCGAGTGCAGCGCAGGCGTGCGCCCATGCTGCGATCGCACCGGAACGATCGGTCGGTGCCAGCTGTGCCGGCTGCGCGCATCGGTGCTGCCGGCAACGCGGCAGATCCATTAGCCTTTGTAGCGCAAGGCGTCGACCACCAGGTTGAAGGCGGAGGAGGAATGTCGGCGGCTGGGGTAGAACGCGTGCAAGCCCGGCCAGGTCGGCGACCAGTCCTTCATCACCCAGCGCAGCCGCCCGGCCTTGATGTGCGGGCGTGCCAGATCCTCCTGCACGAACGCGATACCGAAGCCGTCCACCGCCGCGTCCAGTGCTTCGTAAGTGCCGTTGAAGGTCAGCTGGCCGTCCACGCGCACGATGACTTCGCGGCCGTCCTTTTCCAGCTCCCAGGCATAGATGCCGCCGGCGGTTTTCATGCGCAGGTTGATGCAGCTGTGCGCGGTGAGGTCCTGCGGCGTCCTGGGAACGGGGCGGCGCGCGAGATAGGACGGCGCGGCGACGATGGCCATGCGCATGTCCGGCGCGATGCGCGCGGCGATCATGTCCTTCTCGACCTGATCGCCCAGCCGCACACCCAGGTCGTAACGGTCGGCGACGATGTCGGTCAAGCCGTTGTCGACCACGATTTCGACCTTGATTTCGGGGTAGTCGCGCAGCAGCCCGGACAGCTTGGGCCACAGGATCGCGCGCGCGGCGTAGTCGGTGGCGGTGATGCGCACGATGCCTGCGGGGGTGTCACGCATGTCGCCGAGCGCAGCCAGCGCCTCCTCGATTTCCGCAAAGCGCGGCGCCACCGTCTGGATCAGCCGCTCGCCGGCTTCGGTCGGCGCCACGCTGCGGGTGGTGCGGGTCAGCAGGCGCACACCCAGCGTCGCTTCCAGCCCGCGGATGGTGTGACTCAGCGCAGACTGCGAAACCCCCAGCTTGGCGGCAGCACGGGTGAAGCTGCCCTCGCGAACGATGGCGATCAGCGCCAACAGGTCCTTGAAGTTGTCGCGCGCCATTGGTGAATCTCTTTCATGGAATACGGGAAACTGTAGCAGCTGGTGCCATGGAGACCGCGTGGACTGCGCTTCTCCCGCTGGGGACGCTGATGCAGCGCCTGCACGCGACGAGCGTGCTTGCAGTGGTGCGACCGCGCCAGCGATTTCTCGACCAGGTAGCCGGTCAGGAACTCCAGCCCGATGCGGTCGGCTGCCCAGCGCGGACCGGGGCGCTGCGCAAAGGTTCGGGTGGAGGGTACGTGGCCAAGCAGGCGATGTGTCACTTCTGAAGCCGCGTGGCGGCGCGTTTGTCATTGCAAGGGCTGACAGCCCTGTGCGGCGCCCCCTCATCCGCCCTGCGGGCACCTTCTCCCGGCGGGAGAAGGTGCACAACGCTATACCAGCTGCCTGTCGCTTTTTTTGCAACGCGCACCCCTAAAAAAACCGCTTTGGGGTGACAGGGCCGGTTCGTATAGTCGAATCGACAGGCGCCGCCTGCCACGCGCGCCTGTCGCCACGATGTCACCGGGCAATCGCCGGGCAATGGACCGCCCAGCGTGCTCCCCCTTTCCACGCCGCCTGCGGAGGCCTCATGCACCAGTTCCTGTGGCATCGCGGTCCTGGCAGCGGCGGTAGAACACCACATTCGCACGGCACCCCATGCTGAGCGCGCAACGCACCTCATCCGCCCCCTGCTCGGGCGCACGCGCGGTTGCCCGCTGCGATGCCCTGGGACTGGCGCCCTACAGCGACACCCCCGCCGGGCTGTTCCGCGCCTGGCTCAGCCCGGCGCATCGCGCCGCCGTCGCACAGGTGGGCGAATGGATGCGCCAGGCCGGCATGCAGGTGCGGCTGGATGCAGCGGCCAATCTGGTCGGGCGCTACGAAGGCGCACGCGCCGACGCACCGGCGCTGCTGATCGGCAGCCATCTGGACAGCGTGCGCGATGCCGGGCGTTACGACGGCCCGCTCGGTATCCTGCTCGGCATCGAATGCGTCGCCGCGCTGCATGCGCAGGAGCGGCGCCTGCCATTCGCGATCGAGGTGATCGCCTTCGGCGACGAGGAAGGGTCGCGCTTTCCTGCCTCGATGTTCTGCAGCCGTGCAGTCGCCGGCACGCTCGACCCCGCCACGTTGGCGGTCACCGATGCGGCCGGCATCGACGTGGCCAAAGCGCTGGCGGACTGGGACCTGGATATCGCCCAGATCCAGCAGGCCGCACGCGCGCCCGGCAGCGTGCTGGCCTATCTGGAAACCCATATCGAACAAGGCCCGGTGCTGGAAGCGGCAGGCCTGCCGGTCGGCATCGTCACCGCGATCGCGGCGCAGCGGCGCTTTGCGCTGCGCTTCGACGGCCGCGCCGGCCACGCCGGCACCACCACCATGGCCCTGCGTCGCGATGCATTGAGCGCCGCTGCCGAGGCCCTGCTGGCGATCGAAGGGATTGCATGCGCCGGCAGCGACGACCTGGTCGCCACGGTCGGCAAGCTGCAGGTCGCACCCGGTGCCACCAACGTGGTGCCGGGCCGGGTGGACTGCACGCTGGACGTGCGCGCCGGCGACGACGCAACGCGCGATGTAGCAGTGCAGGAGATCGAACAGGCGCTTGCACGGATCAGCGCCAGCCGCGGCATCGCCATCGCCCTCGATCCACTGCAGACCTTGGCCGCCAGCCCCTGCGCACCGGCGCTGATGACCCGTCTGCAACACGCAGTCGCCGCACAAGGCATCGCGCCACGCCAGCTGGTGTCCGGCGCCGGCCACGATGCGATGGTGATGGCCGCGCTCTGCCCCACCGCGATGCTGTTCGTGCGCTGCGCCAGCGGCATCAGCCATCATCCGGACGAACACGTGGCTCCGGCCGATGCCGAGCTCGCACTGGCAGTCATGCGCCACTTCATCGAACACCTGGGAGATCCCCTTGTCACCTGATCTGCGTCACCTGCACACCTTCGGCGAACTCGATCCCCCGCAACGGCTGTTGATGGGCCCGGGCCCGGTCAATGCGCATCCGCGTGTGCTGCGCGCGATGGCGGCCGACCTGCTCGGCCAGTTCGACCCGGAAATGACCACCTACATGAACGAGGTGATGGCGCTGTACCGGCCGCTGTTCGGCACCGAGAATCGCTGGACGTTTCTGGTCGATGGCACCGCGCGCGCCGGTATCGAAGCGGCGCTGGTATCGCTGGTCAGACCGGGCGACCGCGTGCTGGTGATCAACTTCGGCCGTTTCGGCCTGCTGCTCACCGAAATCCTCGGCCGGCTCGGTGCCGACGTGCACACCGTGGATGCGCCCTGGGGCGAAGTGGTGCCGCTTGCTGCAATCGCCGAGGCGATCGAGCGCGTGGCCCCCAAGCTGGTCGCTACCGTGCACGGCGACACCTCCACCACCATGGCCCAGCCGCTGGATGGCGTAGGCGCGCTGTGCCGCGCGGCCGGCGCGCTGAGTTACGTGGATGCCACTGCCACCATCGGCGGCATGGAGATCGCCAGCGATCGCTGGGACGTGGACGTGGTCACCGGCGGCCTGCAGAAATGCCTGGGCGGGCCGTCCGGCTCGGCACCGATCACCGTCTCCAACGCGGCGGCCGAGGCGATCTTCGCGCGCCGCCATGTCGAACGCGGCATCGTGCGCGCCGACATCGTCAACGGCAGCGGGCCGCGCATCGCCTCCAATTATTTCGATCTGGCGATGATCATGGATTACTGGTCCGACAAGCGCCTCAATCACCACACCGAAGCCACCACCATGTTGTACGGCGCCCGCGAATGCGCGCGCGTGGCGCTGCAGGAAGGCCTGGATGCCCGCTTCGCCCGCCACGCCGCCGCCGGACGTGCGGTGAGCGCGGGCATCCGCGCGTTGGGGCTGGAGGTGTTCGGCGGCGATGCGCACCGCATGAGCAATGTCACCGGCGTGGTGATTCCACCCGGCATCGACAGCGATGCGGTACGCCGACGCATGCGCGAGGATTTCGAAATCGAGATCGGCACCGCGTTCGGCCCGCTGCAGGGCAGGATCTGGCGCATCGGCGCAATGGGCTACAACGCGATGAAGCACAAGGTGCTGATCACCCTGGCCGCGCTGGAAGCGGTGCTGCGCGCCGAAGGCTACGCCTGCACACCGGGGCTGGCGGTGGACGCCGCCCTTGCGGCCTGGCACGCGGAGCCGCATGCATGAACACCGCGCGCGACCTGGTCGGCTATGGCGCCACCCCACCTGCGGTGCAGTGGCCCGGGGGCGCACGCATCGCGGTGCAGTTCGTCATCAACTACGAAGAGGGCGCGGAGAACTGCGTGCTCAACGGCGATGCCGGCTCGGAAGCCTTCCTGTCGGAAATGGTCGGCGCCCAGTCGCAGCCCGGCGCGCGCGCCATGGCGATGGAAAGCCTGTACGAATACGGCAGCCGCGCCGGCTTCTGGCGGCTGCATCGGCTGTTCACCACGCGCAACGTGCCGGTGACCGTGTTCGGCGTGGCGCAGGCACTGGCCTCCAACCCCGAGGCGGTGGCCGCGATGCAGGCGGCCGACTGGGAAATCGCCAGCCACGGCCTGCGCTGGATCGATTACCAGCAGGTGGACGAGGCCACCGAGCGCGCGCATATCGCGCAGGCCATCGCCGTGCACACCCGTGTCACCGGCAGCCGCCCACTGGGCTGGTACCAGGGCCGCACCAGCCCCAACACCGCGCGCCTGGTCGCCGAAGAAGGCGGCTTTGTCTACGACGCCGACAGCTATGCCGACGATGTGCCGTATTACGACACGCGCCACGGCCGCGCGCAGTTGATCGTGCCGTACACACTGGACGCCAACGACATGAAGTTCGTCGCCTACAACGGCTTTGCCGATGGCGAGCCATTCTTCCGCTACCTGCGCGATGGCTTCGAGCAACTGCGCAGCGAGGGGGGCCGCATGCTGTCGGTCGGCCTGCACGGGCGCATCGTCGGCAAGCCGGCGCGCGCCGCGGCCCTGGCGCGGTTTGTCGATCACGTGCTGGCCAGCGGCGATGCCTGGATTGCGCGCCGCATCGATATCGCGCGGCATTGGCTGCAGGTCCATCCGGCATGAGCATCGACACCACCGACATCGACCTGCCCGAGGTGATCGCGCAAGTGACCGCGGCCTTCCATGCCTACGAACAGGCGCTGATGGACGACGACATCGCCGCGATGGATGCGCTGTTCCACCCCGCACCCAGCACGGTGCGCTACGGCGTGGGCGAAGTGCTGTACGGCATCGAGGCGATCCGCGCCTTTCGCATCGGGCGCGGCGGCTCGCCGCAACGCCAGCTCGTGCAGGTGCAGGTGCACGGCTTCGGTCACGACTTCGCCACCACACATGCGGAATTCGTTCGTGCCGGCAGCAGCGCGCGCGGCCGCCAGAGCCAGAGCTGGGTGCGGTTCTCCGACGGCTGGAAGGTGGTCGCCGCGCATGTCTCGCTGCAGGGGACGCATGCATGAGCGCGCTCGACGACAACATGCTGGACGATGCCGCCTTCGTGGCGCGCTACCGCGAGCTGTTCGAGCATTCGCCGTGGGTGGTCGAACGCGCTGCACGGCGGCGCCCGTTCGCCGATGTGTACCGCGGGCTGATGCAGGTGGTGTTCGACGCGTCGCAGGAGGACCAGGTTGCGTTGATCCGCGCCCATCCGGAGCTGGCCGGCAAGGCGGCAATCGACCGCACGCTCACCGCCGCGTCGGCGGCCGAGCAGGCCGCGGCCGGATTGGACAGGCTCAGCGACGCCGAGTTCAAGCGCTTCCACGCGCTCAATCAGGCCTATCGCCACCGGTTCGGATTTCCGTTCGTGATCTGCGTGCGGCTGCACGACAAGGCCGGCATCCTGGCCGCACTGGAACGCCGGCTGGATGCATCGCGCAGCGAAGAACTGTCCACCGCCCTCGCCGAGATCGCCAAGATCGTATCCCTGCGCCTGGAGGCACTGCCATGAGCCTGGCCCAACTCGAACGCGAGCTCCACCACGATCTGCAACGCCTGGCCCACGGCGGCGATGCATGGACGCAGCCGCGCGTGCATCCGGCCGGGCACGTGTATGACGTGGTGATCGTCGGCGCCGGCCAGAGCGGCCTGGGCGCGGCGTTCGCACTGCAACGCGAGCGCGTGCACAACGTGCTGGTCATCGATGAAAACGCCGCGGGGCAGGAAGGTCCGTGGGTGACCTATGCGCGCATGCAGACCCTGCGCACGCCCAAGCAGATCACCTCGATCGACCTGGGCGTGCCGTCGCTGACCTTCCGCGCCTGGTGGGAAGCCCAGCACGGCAGCGCCGGCTGGGACGCGCTGGACAAGATTCCACGCGGCAGCTGGATGGACTATCTGCGTTGGTACCGCGCGGTGCTGCGCCTGCCGGTGCGCAATGCCACCCAGCTGGCACGCGTGGAGCCGGACGTGGCGCCGGGCATCCACCGCCTGCATCTGGCCATGGGCGCGCCGCTGCTCACGCGCAAGCTGATCCTGGCCACCGGCATCCAGGGCGGCGGCCAATGGATGGTGCCGGACTGGATCAGCCGCGCCCTGCCCGCAGAGCGCTACGCGCACACCTCCGGCCACATCGACTTCGCCGCGCTGGCCGGCAAGCGCGTGGGCATCCTGGGCGGCGGCGCCTCGGCATTCGACAATGCCTGTTTCGCGCTGGATCAAGGCGTCGCCAGTGCGGAGGTGTTCGTGCGCCGCAGCGCATTGCCGCGCATCAATCCGTTCCGCCACATGGAACAGGCCGGCATCATTCCGCGCTTTCTCACGCTGCCGGATGCGGACAAGTACCGGATGATGGCCAGCTTCTTCGCACACAACCAGCCGCCGACCAACGACACCTTCCAACGCGCCTGCGCGCATGCCGGCTTTGCGCTGCACCTGGGCGCGCCGTGGCTGGAGGTGGCCGAGCGCGATGGCGAAGTAGTGGTCCGTACGCCGCAGGGCGAGCATCGCTTCGACTTCCTCGCCGTTGCCACCGGCCTGGTCACCGACCCGCAGCTGCGCCCGGAACTGGCCGCGCTGTCCGGGCGCATCGCCTGCTGGGCCGACCGCTACCAGCCGCCGCCGGGCCAGGCCAATCCGGTATTGGATGCACATCCCTACCTGGGGCCGGGCTTCGAACTGCTGCCGCGCACGCCCGAGGATGCCGCGCTGCTGCATGGGGTGTTCGCCTTCAACTATTCGGCGCTGATCAACCACGGCCCGTCGGCGGCAGCGCTGTCCGGGCTCAAGGTCGCGCTGCCGCGGCTGGCCCGCGCGGTGGCCGATCAGCTGTTCCTGGACGACCGCCAGGCCATCGTCGACTGCTACCTGGCCTACGACCAGCCCGAATTCGTCGGCCAATGGCCGCAACCGACCCAGGCGGTGGCATGAGCACGCTGTCCACCCATGTGCTGGATACCGCCACCGGCCGCCCCGCCGCCGGCATCGCCTTGCGCCTGTACGCCGACGCCGGCCTGCACTTTGCCGGGGTCACCAACCAGGACGGGCGTTGCCCCGAACTGGCCGCGCTCACGCTGCAACCCGGCCGCTACCGGCTGGAGTTCGAGGTGGCCGGCTATTGGCGTGCCACCGGCACCGCACTGCCGGACCCGCCATTCCTGGAGCAAATCCCGATCGCGTTCGGCATCGCCGACGACGGCCATTACCACGTGCCGCTGCTGCTTTCGCCGTACGGGTATTCCACCTACCGCGGCAGCTGAGCGTCCGCCGCTTCGGCAACGGACCGGCGGGGCATACGCCGCGTTGCGCATCGGCCCCGTAGAATGGCGCCTTTCCGGCGACAGGCCGGGGCCCCGGAATTGTCATGATCCACAACGATGTACTGCGCAGCATCCGCTACATGCTCGACCTCAGCGACGACAAGGTAGTGGAGATCACCCACCTGGCCGACCCGGAGTTCGCGCTCGACAAGCCGCAGGTACAGGCCTGGCTGAAGAAGGAGGACGAGCCCGGCTTCGAGCCCTGCACCGACGCGATGCTGGCGCGCTTCCTCGACGGCCTGGTGCTGCGTTTCCGCGGCCGCGACGAAAGCCAGCCGGTACGTCCGCTGGAAACCCGTGTCGGCAACAACCTGGTGCTGAAGAAACTGCGCGTGGCCTTCGAGCTGAAAGACGTGGACATGCACGCCATCTTCGCCAGCGCCGGCTTCCCGCTGTCCAAGCCGGAACTGTCCGCGCTGTTCCGCCAGCCCGGCCACAAGAATTTCCGCCCCTGCGGCGACCAGCTGTTGCGCGCCTTCCTCAAGGGCCTGACCGCCCGGATGCGCGAAGCGGGTTGACGACCTGATACCGAGGTCGGCCTGGTTTGGCCTGATCGTGCGACGACGCCGCGACTTGAATTCGCAGGTTTTTAGCGCAGTTTTCGTGTATCTCGAAGTGGCTGGATAGTGTCGATGGATCGATCGTGGAGCGGTCGATCTGTTGCTTGGCTGCACGGCCCTTGCCCGCCCACCATCGCAGGACACGCCGTGAATCCGTCCATGGAGGCTCTGGCGCGGCATCCATGCCGCTCAAGGTCCCGCGACGGTGGGCAGGCAAGGACCAGTCGAGATGGTCGGTGTGCTTGGTGCAAGCAATGCACGACGTGCGTTGTTCGGATTGTGGGAGCCCAGTGAGCCCCTCAATCGAAGCCGAGCAACAGGCAAGCGTTGAACAAGGCGATCTCAAACTCCTCTGCGTTCCAAAGCAAAACAGGTTTTGACCCGGCCACCGACCAACGCTCTGGTGCGGTGTCCTCGTCGATTGCGGGACCGTGTGGCGGCATCGATGCCGCCACCGAGCCTCACGGATGGATTCACGGCGTGTCCCGCGAGCGGTGAGGGCACCGCACGCTCGACCGACCAGGCGTTTGACCTAGCTGTTGACTGCAGCTAGGCGTGTGCCGGGCGCCTTTGTTCGTGGTCCTGTGTCACGCCGCAGCCGCCAGGCGCGGCCGGCGTGCATCCAGACGGAACACCGCTACCGCTTCGCTCAGTTCCACCGCCTGCTCTTGCATTGCACGTGCCGCGGCGGAGGCCTCTTCCACCAGTGCGGCATTGCGCTGGGTGGTTTCGTCCATGTCGTTGACCGTGCGGGCGACCTGCTCGATGCCGGACGACTGCTCGCGCGATGCCGCGGAAATTTCCGCGATCAAGGTGGTGACCTGCTGCACCGACTGCACGATCTGCTGCATCGTCTGCCCGGCCTGATCCACGCGCGCGCTGCCCCGCTCCACGCTGTCCACCGAGGCATCGATCAGGTGCTTGATCTCCTTGGCCGCGCCGGCCGAACGCTGCGCCAGCGCGCGCACTTCCGAGGCGACCACGGCGAAACCACGGCCCTGTTCGCCCGCCCGTGCGGCTTCCACCGCCGCGTTCAAGGCCAGGATGTTGGTCTGGAACGCGATGCCGTCGATGACGCTGATGATCTCGGCGATCTTCTTCGACGAGACCTCGATCTCGCCCATGGTGTCGACCACACTGGCCACCATCTCGCCGCCGCGGCCGGCGATCTCCGCGGCCGCCTGCGCGCCGCGGCTGGCCTGCTGCGCGGTGTCGGCGTTCTGGCGCACGGTGGAGGTGAGTTCTTCCATCGAGGCGGCGGTTTCTTCCAGGTTGGCGGCCTGCTGTTCGGTGCGCTGCGCCAGGTCGTTGTTGCCGGCAGCAATCTCCGCCGAGGCGGTGCGGATGGTCTGCGCGGCCAGGGTGATGTCGCCGACGATATCGGTCAGGCGCTGCACGGTGGCGTTGGCATCGTCGCGCATGCGCGCGAACACGCCTTGCTGGTTGCCGTGCATGCGCGCGGTCAGGTCGCCATCGGCAATCGCCTTGAGCAGCTGCGACAGCTCGGCCAGGTTCTGGTCCACGTTCTGCATCAGACCGTTGACGCCGCTGACCATGGCGCGGAATTCGAACTGGTAGGCCTCAGCGTTGCCGCGCGTGGCGAAGTCGCCGGCCGCAGCCGCGTCGACCAGGCCACGGATTTCGCCGTTGATCGCCGCCAGGTTGCGCTTGGTGGTGTCCATCGCCTCGGTGATCTGCGCCTTCTCGCCCGGCAGGCGCGGCATGTCCACCGACATGTCGCCCACGGCGTAATGCTGCATCACCTGCAGCATGTCGCCGATCAGACCGACCTGTGCGCCGATCAGGCCATTGGTGTCGTCGACCATGCGGCCGTACGCGCCCGGGAAGGCCTGCGCGTCCATGCGGTAACTCATCTGCCCGGCTTCGTGGCGCTGCGCCATGTCGGCCTGCGCGGTGGAGACATCGCTGAGCGTGTTGACCACCTGGCCCATGGCCTGGCCGAGCAGACCGATTTCATCGCGATTGCTGACCGCCGCACGCACCGACAGATCGCCGGCTGCCACCTGGCGCGCCGCGCGTGCGACGTGTTCGATCGGGCGCACGATCGAGCGACGGATCCACCAGCCCAGCACCGCTACCAGGCACAACGCCGCCACGATGGTGGCCACCGCCGACAGCACCAGCTTGTGCTGCGCCGATTGCGAACCGGCCAGCACCGCGGCATCGGCCAGGGTCTTGCTGCGCGTCACCAGCGCTTCCAGCGTCTGGCTAGGCGCGCGGTCCTGGCCCTTGACCAGCTGGTCGCCGACCTGGGTGTCGTAACCGGCTTCGGCAAACCTGCCCAGCGCTGCTTCATAGTGGCGCTGCAGGCCCAGATGCGCCTTGGCAAAGTCCTGCGCCAGCGTTCGCACCTGCGGATCCCGGGTGGCCTTGGCCAGCGCTTCGGTGCCTGCCTGCACCTTCCTGCCCTGCTCGCGGAAGGCGCCCAGGTGCTTGTCCAGCTGCGCCGGGTCGCGTCCGCGGATCAGGACATTCTTCCACTCCTGCACCTGCAGGCGGAAGTCGCGGGTGATCTCCTCGCTGCTGGAGGCCTGCGCCACCTCCGGCGGTACCTTGCCCGACAGGCTCAGCCACGCCGTGCCCAAACCACCGAGGGCACACAGCAGGATGACCGACAGACCCAGCGCGAGCGCGCCGAGCAGCTTGCTTTGCAGGCTGACGAATTTCGGTGTGGCAACAGACATGGGGCATCCAGAGTGGGAATTGCACCGGTTATCGACAGGTGTATTACCGATCTGAAGCAGCGCCCGGCGCCAGAATCTGCCTTGAATGCCCAAAGAGGTGAGCACTTCCGGATTCCCCGACAGGCTTCACCCGTCCGCCCGACCATCGCGCCATCTGTGGCGGCCCCGTATCCTTCCCGCGCATGACCGAGCCTGCTTTTCCGATCTCCCCCCTGCTGCCGCAGCTGTGCGACAGCCTGGCCACCCATCCGCGGCTGGTGCTGGAAGCCCCGCCCGGCGCCGGCAAGACCACCCAGGTGCCGCTGGCCTTGCTGGACGCGCCGTGGCTGGCCGGTCGCAAGATCGTGATGCTCGAACCGCGCCGCGTGGCCGCCCGCAGCGCCGCCGTGTTCATGGCGCGCCAGCTGGGCGAGCCGGTCGGCGAGACCGTGGGCTACCGCATCCGCTTCGAGAACAAGACCTCCGCGCGCACCCGCATCGAGGTCGTCACCGAGGGCATCCTGACCCGCATGATCCAGGACGACCCGATGCTGGAGCACGTCGGCGCGCTGCTGTTCGACGAATTCCACGAACGCCATCTGGCCGGCGACCTCGGCCTGGCGCTGGCGCTGGACGTGCAGGCGCAGGTGCGCGAAGACCTGCGCATCGTGGCGATGTCGGCCACGCTCGATGGCGAGCGCCTGGCCGGCTTTCTCGACGCGCCGCGCCTGAGCAGCGCCGGGCGCAGCTTCCCGGTGGAGGTCGCGCACTTCCCCGCACGCCGCGACGAAGCGCTGGAGCCGCAGACCCGGCGCGCGGTGGAACACGCCCTGGCCGCCCATCCGGGCGATGTGCTGGTGTTCCTGCCCGGCCAACGCGAGATCGCACGCGTGCACGGCGCCCTGCAGGACGTGCTGGACCCGGCGGTGCAGGTGCTGCCGCTGCATGGCGAGCTGTCGGTCGAGGCGCAAAGCCAGGTGCTGCAGCCGGACCCGTCGGGGCGCCGCCGCGTGGTGCTGGCAACCAATGTGGCCGAGTCCTCGGTGACCCTGCCCGGCGTGCGCGTGGTCATCGACAGCGGGCTGGCGCGCGAGCCGCACTACGACCCCAACAGCGGTTTCTCGCGGCTGGACATCACCACCATTGCGCAGGCCTCGGCCGACCAGCGCGCCGGCCGCGCGGGGCGCGTGGCCAGCGGCTGGGCGTACCGGCTGTGGCCGCAGTCGCAACGGCTGGAACCGCAGCGGCGCGCGGAGATCACCCAGGTGGAACTGGCCGGCCTGGCGCTGGAGCTCGCCGCCTGGGGCAGCGCCGCGCTGCGTTTCGTCGATGCACCGCCGGCCGGCGCGCTGGCCGCCGCGCACGAGTTGCTGCAGCGACTGGGCGCACTCACCGGCAGCGGCGGCATCACCGCGCTGGGCCGGCGCATGCTCGCGCTGGGCACCCATCCGCGCCTGGCCGCGATGCTGGTGCAGGCCGGCGATGCGACCCGCGTGGCGCTGGCCTGCGACCTGGCCGCCTTGCTGGAAGCACGCGACCCGCTGCGTCAGGGCGGCGATGGGCTGGCCGCGCGCTGGCGCGCACTGGCTGCCTTCCGGCAAGGCCGCAGCGCGCACGATGCCAACCGCGGCGGCCTGGCCGCGATCGACAGCGCCGCCAGGCAATGGCGACGCCGGCTGCGCTGCGACAGCGCCCCGCCCGCCAGCGTGGAGGCGCATGCACTGGGCGACCTGCTCTCGCGCGCCTTCCCCGACCGCATTGCCGCGCGCCACCCCAACGACCCGCTGCGCTACCTGCTTGCCAACGGCCGCAGCGCGCGCCTGTTCGACCACAGCGACCTGCGCGGCGAGCCGTGGCTGGTCGCCAGCGAACTGCGTTACGAAGCCAAGGACGCGCTGCTGCTGCGCGCCGCGCCGGTGGACGAAGGCTATCTGCGCCGCAGCGTGCCAGAGCGCTTCGTGCAGCAGGACCTGGTGCAATGGGATGCGGACAAGCGCGCCCTGGTCGCGCGCCGGCAATCCAGCTTCGACCGCATCGTGCTCGACAGCCGCCCGGCCGGCCGCGTCGATCCGGCGCAAGCCGCCGGCGCCCTGACCGAGGCTGTGCGTCAGCTGGGCCTGGATGCCTTGCCCTGGACCGACGGCCTGCGCCAATGGCGTGCCCGCCTGCAGTCGTTGCGTGCCTGGATGCCCGAGCTGGCGCTGCCCGATCTGTCCGATACGGCGCTGCTGGACACGCTGGACACCTGGCTGCGCCCGGCCTTCGCCGGCAAGACCCGCCTGGATGCGCTGGACGAGGCCAATCTGGGCGAAGCGCTCAAGGCCGCCCTGCCGTGGGACCGCCGCCAGTTGATCGACCGCCACGCGCCCAACCGCATCAGCGTGCCCTCGGGCATGGAGCGGCAGATCGTTTATGCCCTCGACCACGCCGGGCAGCCGTTGCCGCCGGTGCTGGCGGTCAAGTTGCAGGAACTGTTCGGTCTGGCCGAAACCCCGCGCATTGCCGACGGCCGCATCCCGCTGACCCTGCATCTGCTCTCGCCCGGCGGGCGCCCGTTGCAGGTCACCCAGGATCTGAAGAGCTTCTGGGTCACGACCTATCCGGATGTCAGGAAGGAGATGAAGGGGCGGTATCCCAGACATCCGTGGCCCGACGATCCTTGGACTGCGACTGCAACCCATAGAGCAAAACCACGTGGCACTTGAGGCCCCTCTCCCCGCGGGAGAGGGACTGGGTGAGGGTACGAGCGAAGCCACGTGCGGTGGAACAACGCGAGGGCTTCGCCCGTACCCGCATCCGCCCTTCGGGCACCTTTTCCCGGTGGGAGAAGGGAAGCGACGCGCATGCGCATCGCTCTGTCATTTACCGCTACTCAGACGCCCGCGCCCAATGCGCCCCACCGCATTACTTAACCGCAAGCCAAACAAGCTCCACCACCGCTAACACGGTCTATACGCATCAGCCCACACACTGCGGCCCACGTACTCAGAAAGGAAACGCCTCCAATGAGCAAGCTGACTGTGATCACCGAACGCGCCCTGGAGCGTGCCCTGGAACTGGCTGGCAATGCTGGCGACCACCTGCGTCACGCCGCATCCAATGCTGGTGATCAGGCCCGTCATGCAGGCAGCAGCCTGCGTCATTTCGGCCCGGGCGCCAGCGAATGGTTGAAGACCGGCGCAGCACTGGGTGCCGTGCGGACCGGCGGCAAGGTCGTTGGCAAAGCGGTCAAGCGCAACCCGGCCGTCACCGTGGCTGCTGCCGTCGCCGGCCTGGGCCTGATCGGTTATGCCGTGTATCGCAAGCGCCAGCGTGACCAGCAGCTCCCCGGCGGCAACGTGCACCGCCTGGATCGCGAAAACGCCAGCAATGCCAGCGCACGTCGCGCGGCCTACCAGCGCCGCGGCGCAGTGACGCCGAGCGACGGCATCGAATAAGCCGTCCTTCCAGGCACAAACAACAACGCCACGGCCCTGCGCCGTGGCGTTGTTGTTTGCGGATGACATCGGTGCGACCACCTCGCTAAGTCATCGACACCCACTCGCGCGGTCGAGGAATGCGGCACACCATGTGCGGGTCCAGACCATCACCGACCACGTGGGTCGCATTGCCTGTCCACACCCGCGCCCCTCTCAGCAAGCATGTCCTGAAGCACTGCAGGTCGAGGCATCGTTGGAATGGATCGGCCATCCAGACACACTCAACCGTCGCATCCTTCCTGCGTTGCCAATCCAGCGGGTAATGCTGCATGGGCGGTGCAGTAAAGCGACCGGTGTACTGAATGCATCAACTCAGCGTCGCGTGCGGTGAAGCTACCGCGGTACCGGATGCATCAGGCTCAGCGTCGCGTCCTGCCCGGCCGCGCGGGATGCGGCTGTTCGACGCGCCATTGGCCGGGCGCAAGCGCATCCAGTCTCCAGTCGCCGATCGCCACGCGGATCAGACGCAGGGTCGGAAGGCCGACCGAGGCGGTCATGCGCCGCACCTGGCGATTGCGGCCTTCGGTGATCTGCAGTTCCAGCCAGGCATCGGGCACGGTCTTGCGGGCCCGCACCGGCGGATCGCGGGGCCACAGGTCCGGTGCCGGGTCGAGCCTGCGCACCTTGGCCGGACGGGTCGGGCCGTCGTTGAGCAGCACGCCATCGCGCAAGGCCTGCAGGTGCGCAGGCGCCGGGTCGCCTTCCACCTGCACCCAATAGGTCTTGGGTTGCTTGTGGCGCGGGTCGGTCAGGCGATGCGCCAATGCGCCATCGTCGGTCAGCAACAACAAGCCTTCGCTGTCGTGGTCCAGACGGCCCGCCGCGTACACATCGCCCGGCAGGCCGAATTCGGCCAGCGTGCGTTTGGGCGGCTGCGAGCGGTCGCTGAATTGCGACAGCACGCCATAGGGTTTGTTCAACAACACCAACATGCCAGTCCTGTTGCGCAAGAGCGTTGCATGCCACGCGCGTGGCGCGTGGGTCGTGCACCGGGTTGAAGAAATCGCGCCGCGCGCGACGCCGAGGCGCTGCACCTGCCTGCAACGGCGATGAACGCTGACGCAGCAAGCATCGCGACGCGGGCGCTGCTGCAGCATTGGCCTGCTGCGGGCGACCACCGCAGCGTCGGCCTGGCTGGCCGTCACGGCGCTGGCCGCGCTATCTGTATGGCTGTGCGCCTGGTAGCGCCGTCATCGCATGGCGCACGTCATTCCAGCAGCGACGCACCACGACGGACCGCCAGAGACCTGCACGCCGACGCGCAATGCGTCGGCATGCAGGCAAAGCCTCACTGCTTGACGAACTTCAGGGTCATGCGGTCGCTCTCGCCGATCGCCTTGTACTTGGCATCGTCGGCCTTGTCGTGGCTGTTGCTTGGCGGCAAGGTCCACACGCCAGCGGGATAGTCCTTGGTGTCGCGCGGATTGGCATTGACCTCGCTCTTGCCGGCCAGCTTGAACCCGGCCGCTTCTGCCATCGCAATCAACTGCGCCTGGCCGACATAGCCGCTCTTGTCGTCGGCCGGCACGTCGGCCTTGGCTCGGTGCTCGACCACGCCAAGCACACCGCCGGGCTTGAGCACCTTGTAGAAGCCGGCAAACATCGCCTCGGCATTGCCGGCCATGCGCCAGTTGTGCACGTTGCGGAAGGTCAGCACCAGATCGGCCGAATTGTCCACGCCGAACGAGGGCGTCTTGGGCACATAAGAGACGAACGACGGCTTGCCGTACACCTGCGGCTTGGCGGCAAACTTCTTCTCCAGCTCGTCGCGCCCGCGCTGTGCGGAATCGCGGCCACGGCCTTCCGGCACCGCCGCCGGGTCGACCACTGCCGCCACGTACTTGCCCTTGTCGCGCAGGTACGGCGCCAGGATTTCCGAGTACCAGCCGCCGCCCGGCGTGATTTCGATGACGGTCTGGGTCGGCTTGATGCCGAAGAACGCCAGCGTCTGGCCCGGATGACGATAGACATCGCGCTGCACGTAGACACGATCGCGCCAGTTGCCGTCGATGGCTTTCTGCAGCGCCGCGTCGGGCGCCGGCAGGCTGGCGCTATCGGCCGGTTTCATTGCCATTGCCAGTGGCGCGCTCATCGCCACTGCCATCCCCACCACACATGCACACACCAGCTTGTTGCGGATCATCGCAGCGCCCTTTACGGGAAAAAGTAGCGCGAGCCTAGCATGCGGCCGGAAGCCTGCCATGTGCATGGATCAAGGCGCCGCATGACGCGCCGCACCAGCGGGAAGCGACATGTTCAAATGATGTGAGTCGATGAGGGCGATCGGCGGAACGCAGAATCCACGCAGGTGTCACACGCAACATCGACACGCATGACTATGCTGTCGGCAGTTCGAATCAGGAGCATCCGTGATGACCCATTCCCGCGCGTTAGGCCGCTCCGGCCTGCAGGTTCAACCGATCGTGTTCGGTGGCAATGTGTTTGGCTGGAGCGCCGACGAGGCGACCTCGTTTGCGTTGCTCGATGCCTTCGTCGATGCCGGTTTCAATCTGGTCGACACCGCCGATGCGTACTCCGGCTGGGTGCCGGGCAACCGCGGTGGCGAGTCGGAAACCATCATCGGGCGCTGGCTCGCACGCAGCGGCAAACGCGACAAGGTATTGATCGCCACCAAGGTGGCCAAGTGGAGCGAGCATCCGGGCCTGTCGCCGGAGAATATCGCCGCTGCCGTGGACGATTCGCTGCGCCGTCTGCAGACCGATGTGATCGATCTGTACCAGGCGCACGAAGACGACGCATCGATTCCGCTGGAAGCCACGCTGGCCGCGTTCGGCCGCTTGATCGAACAGGGCAAGGTGCGCGCGATCGGCGCGTCCAACTACAGCGCCGCCCGCCTGCGCGACGCCCTGGATGTTTCCGAGCAGTACAAGCTGCCGCGTTACGAAAGCCTGCAACCGGAATACAACCTCTACGACCGCGCCGGCTATGAAGCCGAGCTGGAGCCGCTGGTGCGCGAACGCGAACTCGGCGTGATCAGCTACTACTCGCTGGCCAGCGGCTTTCTGACCGGCAAGTACCGCAGCGCCGACGACGCCGGCAAGAGCAGCGCGCGTGGCGCCTCGGTGGTCAAGCAATACGTCAATCCGCGCGGCCTGCGCATCCTGCAGGCGCTGGACGATCTGGCGGCCACCCACACTGCGACGCCGGCCCAGATCGCACTGGCCTGGCTGATCGCGCGTCCGGGCCTGACCGCACCGATCGTCAGTGCCACCAGCGTGACCCAGTTGCACGATGTGCTGGCCGCTGCACAGCTGTCGCTGAGCGCCGATCAGATCGCACAGCTCGATGCCGCAAGCGCCCCCGAGCCGGCCGACGCGGCCTGACGCATCGGTTTGCAGCACGCGCGCATCGCAGCGACGGACACACGTCTCCCGCTTGCAGCCGCCAGCGCGGCTGTGCCTTCCGGCCGCGTACGCGCGGCCCTTTCCGCAAGGAATCCCCATGACATCGATCACCAACCGCCGCATCGTGCTGGCTTCGCGCCCGCACGGCGAGCCGAGCGCCGACAATTTCCGCATTGAAGAGGTTGCCCTGCCGCCCACCGGGCACGAACAGATCCTGGTGCGCAACCGCTTCCTGTCGCTGGACCCGTACATGCGCGGACGCATGGACGACGGCCCGTCCTACGCCGCACCGGTGGAGATTGACGCAGTGATGGAAGGCGGCACCGTCGGCGAGGTGCTCGAGTCGCACCATGCCGGCTATCAGCCCGGCGACCTGCTGGTGCTGCCCGGCGGTTGGCAGAGCCATAGCCTGCTCACGCCCACCACGCCGCTGCGCAAGCTACCCAAGGACGATGCCCTGCCGCCCAGCACCGCGCTGGGCGTATACGGCATGCCCGGCTTCACCGCCTACGCCGGCCTGCACGAAATCGGCAAGCCGCAGGCCGGCGAAACCCTGGTGGTGGCGGCGGCCAGCGGGCCGGTCGGCGCCACCGTGGCCCAGCTGGCGCGCCTGCAGGGCCTGCGCGTGGTGGCCATTGCCGGTGGCGAGGAAAAGGTGCGGTACCTGCGCGAGGTGCTGCGCGTGGACGTGGCACTGGACCACCGCGCCGACGACTTCGCCGAGCAGCTGCGCGCGGCCACCCCGGACGGGATCGACGTCTACTTCGAGAATGTCGGCGGCAAGGTCTTCGACGCGGTACTGCCGCAATTGAACGACTTCGCGCGCATCCCGGTCTGCGGCGTGATCGCCACCTACAACAGCCGCGGCCAGGCCTCGCCGGGGCCGGATCGCCTGCCGGAGTTCATGGGCCAGGTGCTGCGCAAGCGGCTGACCGTGCGCGGCTTCATCCAGCACGATTTCATCCGCCTGATGCCCGCCTTCCTGCGCGAGATGGGCCAGTGGCTGCGCGAGGGCCAGATCCAGTACCGCGAACACGTCCTGCACGGCCTGGACAGCGCCCCGCAGGGCCTGATCAGCCTGCTGCGCGGCGAGAACTTCGGCAAGGCCGTCGTTGCCCTCGACTAGCTCGACTCGCAGCGCCAGATACGTTCCCCGCTTTTACGATTCCCCATTCCCGATTACCAAAGGAACACAATGACAGTCCCCGCATTCGGCCTCGGTACCTTTCGCCTCAAGGACCAGGTCGTCATCGACTCGGTGCGCAACGCACTGGCGTTGGGCTACCGCGCCATCGATACCGCGCAGATCTACGACAACGAAGAGCAGGTCGGCCAGGCCATCGCCGCCTCCGGGCTGCCGCGCGACCAGCTGTACCTGACCACCAAGATCTGGGTCGACAAGTTCGAACGCAGCGCCTTGCTGCCCAGCCTGCAGGACAGCCTGCGCAAACTGGGCACCGACCATGTCGACCTGACCCTGATCCACTGGCCTTCGCCGAAGGATCAGGTGCCGATGCGCGAGTATCTGGAAGCCTTGAACGAGGCTCGGCAGCAGGGCCTGACCCGTGCGATCGGTGTGTCCAACTTCACCATCGCGCTGATCAGGCAGGCCATCGAGATCCTGGGCGCCGATGCCATCGCCACCAATCAGATCGAAGTGCATCCCTACCTGCAGAACCGCACCCTGATCGCGTTCTTGCGCGAGCAGGGCATCCATGTCACCTCGTACATGACGCTGGCCGTGGGCGAGGTGCTGAAGGATCCGGTGATCCAGGCAATCGCTGCGCGCCATGACGCCACTGCGGCGCAGGTCACGCTGGCCTGGGCCTTGCAGCAGGGGTATTCGGTGATTCCGTCCTCGACCAAGCGCGACAATCTCGAAAGCAATCTCAAGGCGCAAACGCTGCGGTTGAGCGAGCAGGACATGACCGAGATCGCCGCCCTGGACCGCGGCCAGCGCCTGGCCAATCCGAAGGCCATCGCACCCGACTGGGATTGAGGTCCCGGCGGTGCCACGGATCGGCGCTGTCCGGTCCGTGGCACCGCCACCGCGGCGACCGCTCGTCGTCGCGTGCTGGTTGCACACGGCAGGCGCTGCTACGGTGCCAGGCACAGGGGGGTAGCCTCGGCAACCGAGTCCTACCCATGCACAGCGCATCCGTCTTGACCCGCCGCACCGTCAATCTCGATACAGAGATCGCCTACTGGCGCAATGTCCACGCCGAAGGCCATCTGGGTGGCTACGCCTTTGCCGATTACGCCCGGTTACTGACGCTCGGCTACGACATCTATCTGGCCTATCCGCGCGCGACCGAAGCGCAGCTGTACCGCGTGCTGCAGGACGGCTATTACCACTATCGACCGATGCTGTCGGTGCCCTGGGACCAGGCGCGCTGGATCGTGCGACATGCCTGGCGCCATCTGGAAGAAGCCGCGGTCCGGCATTGAAGCGAGCGTCCTGACCTAACGTGACCACTGCGACCACTGCGCAGCCCGTGCGGCCGCGCAGCGTTTCAGCTCACTGCCCCAGCGCCATCGCCTGGCGATCGATGCGGTGCTTGTCGGCCAGTGCCTGCATGCCCTGCAGCGTGGCGGCGATCAGGCTGGCATAGCGCAGCCGCCACAGCGTGGCGCGGGCGTTGTCGTCGTGGGTATTGCCCAGGCCATCGAGCACCTGCGGCAGACGGCGGTCGGCCAGTGCGGAAGCGGCCAGGTACGGCTTTTCCGGTGCAATCACGTCCACCGGTGCGCGCCAGTCGTTGGCAACCTGCTGGGAAATGCCGGCCAGGTGCGAGAGCTGGTGCATGCCGATCAGCGTCTCGTGCAGCATCTCGCGGCACGCCCACTGCCAGAGCGCCACCTTCTCCGATGGGTCCTTGGCAATCTCGGTGAGTGCCAGATCAACCTTGTCGATGCGTGAGTCGCGCATTGCTGAGCTCCGATGCTGCTGTGCAACATAATTCACACCATACACCGTGAGTATCGAGTGAGCCAAACGTTTGAAAGATGTGGGCGCGCCGATGCTCGACCCCGCTCACGCGGTGCGCCATCGGCCCCGGCCGCCGCCGCGGCACCCTGACTTCCTGCCCATGGCAAGGCGCGCAGCCGCGCGCCATGCTGCCGCATCCCCGCTCCCAGGCATCGTCATGCGCTTGCCCACCGTCCTGGCCCCGCTCCTGCTGCTGGCGGCCTGTAGCGCACAGGCCACAGACGCCATGCCGCAGGTGTCCGCCGAGCAGTGCGATGTCAGTACCTCCTACGACGTGCTGGCCGACAGCGGCGGCATCTGGCTGCGTCGCAAGCAAGGCATACCGCGCGAGATTTTCTTCCACGGTGGCGAGCTCAACATCGACCGCCAGCCACAACCGGTCAGCGCTGCCGATGCGCAACGCCTGCGCGACCTCGAGCAAGGTGCCCGCGCCTTGATGCCGGCCGTGACCGCCATTGCCCGCTCGGTGGTCGACATCAGCTTCGACGCACTGGCCGGGGTGGTGCAGATGCTCACCGACAGTACGCGCCAGGAGCGCAAGGTCGAGCGCCTGCGCGGCACCGCGCTTGCGCAGGTCGATGCCACGCTGGGGCGTGGGCGCTGGGAACAGGCACTGTTCGACGAACGGTTCGAAGCCAGTGTCGAACGCGCTGCCGACGACCTGGCCGGTAGCCTGACCCGCAGCGTCATGTGGACGGTGATGACCGGACGCACTGCGCAGCTGGAGCAGCGCGGCGAACAACTGGACGCACGCATGGAGCAGCAGATGCAGGCACGCAGTCAGGCGCTGGAAGCGCAGGCACGGACGCTGTGCACGCAGGCGCAGGCACTGTATGGGCTGCAGCAGGCGCTGGAATATCGCTTCCGGGGCGAGCGGCTGCAGATGCTGGAACTCGACACGCACCGGCAGAACGACCAATCCGATCTACCGGCGTCCAACAGCGTCGTGGTGACGGCGGCGCACTGACAGCGGCGATGCAGTGCAGGCGGCATGGGCGTACCTGCAAATCGGTTCTCGCAGCACACTGGCTCGTATCGGCTGTCCGGTTGCGGTGAGTGCGCATGCCATGATGCGTGCATGCATCACGTATCAGCCAACGGCGCGTTGATGGTCTTGCCAGAACCGCTGGTCTGGAGCTGGCTCAGTCCGCGCTGGTTGACGCCATCTGCCGCAGGGCGGTCGCACGGCCACAGGCGTGGTTGCGTCAGCTCGGCTGCCGCAGCGTCAGGTGAGCAACCAGTGGCGCAGCGCATCCGATACCGCCTGCGGCTGCTCCAGTGGCGACAGATGCCCGCAGGCAGGCACCTTTACCAGCCGCGCGTGTGCTGCCAGTGCGGCCATTTCCTCGTGCAATGCAGGCGGAGTGATCGCATCGTCCTGACCGCACAGCACCAGCAGCGGGCCGGCATAGGCGCGCAGCAGTGCGCGGCCGTCCTCCCGCTCCAGCCGGTTCTGCCGCAGGAATACCTCCACGCCCAGACGCTGGGTCATGCCACGCACCCGTTCCAGCAAGGCCTCGTCGTGCCAGCGCGAGGGGTGCACATAGTGCCGCAGCAGCCGCTCGCCGAATCCGTGGAAGGCACTGGCGCCACGCACGCTCGCTTCCTGTGCGCGCCGTTGTGCCGCGCGCTCGGGCGAGTCGGCACGTGCAGAGGTATCCAGCAACGCCAGCCGCTCGACGCGCTCAGGGGCGATACGCAGGATTTCCTGCGCGACATAGCCACCCAGCGAAAACCCCGCCAATGCAAAGCGCGGCGGCATCTGCGCCAGCAGCTGCGTTGCCAGCGCGCGCATGCTCTCGCCCTGGGTGAGGTCGCCGACCACGCAGTCGGCAACGTCGGCCAGTGCCGCGCGCTGGGCGTGCCACAACTGCGCATCGTTGAGCAGACCGGGAAGCAGTAACAAGGTGGGACGCGTCGCGCTCATGCGCAGCAGCGTCCGATCGAGGGCGCAGAAACAGGCACTGTCATCGCCACAGTGTGCCGCGCAGCGATGCACATCGCCAGCCTGCAAAAGTCCCCGGACGCGCGTCGCATCGCCTGCTATGGCGTGTCGTCCCGCGGGCGTGCCAGGTTGCGCTGTCGCCGGTCGCCGGTCGCCGGTCGCCGGTGGTTCTGCGCAGCGGCGCCGCGCTGCTGCAACAAAACGGCCCGACGCATGCGCCGGGCCGTTTCTGGCGCCACCCCATGGCGCGGGTGGCGATGCTGGCGTGGATCAGGCCAGGGTCAGGGTGACGTCGATGTTGCCGCGGGTCGCGTTGGAGTACGGGCAGACCTGGTGAGCCTTGTCGACCAGCGCCTGCAGTTCGGCCTGATCCATGCCCGGCACTGCGATGCGCAGTTCCACGGCAATGCCGAAGCCGCCCGGAATCTGGCCGATGCCGACGCTGCTGTCGATGCTCACTTCGCCCGGCAGCTTGAGCTTGTCCTGGGCCGCGACAGCCTTCATCGCGCCGATGAAGCAGGCAGCGTAGCCGGCAGCAAACAGCTGCTCCGGGTTGGTGCCATCGCCGCCGGCACCGCCAAGCTCGCGCGGGGTGGACAGCTTGGCGTCCAGGGCCTTGTCGGAAGACACGGCGCGGCCTTCGCGGCCACCGGTGGCAGTGGCGTGGGCGGTGTAGAGGACTTTTTCAAGTACAGCCATGGTGGTTCTCCAGGTGAGCGCTGTCAGCGCGTGATGTGAATGAATAGTTGGCGATTGAATCGTGTGCGACATGTTGCATGATACATAGGCACTGCTGGCTCGCCTTACCCCGCGCCGAGGTTGGAGCGTAATGTCTCCAGCTGCTGCTTGAGGTGGCGCAGTTCCTCCAGGGAGCACGCCGAGGCACAGAAGACCTGCTCGGGTACTGCGCCGGCCTTGGCGCGCAGCGCGCGGCCGCTATCGGTCAGCGCGATGATCACCTGACGCTCGTCGCTGGCAGCGCGCGTGCGGGTGACCAGTCCGGCGGCCTGCAGCCGCTTGAGCAGCGGGGTCAGCGTGGCCGAGTCCAGGAACAGGCGCTCGCCGATCTCCGACACGCTGCGGCCGTCGGTTTCCCACAGCACCAGCAGCACCAGATATTGCGGATAGGTCAGGTCCAGCGTCTTGAGCAGCCCGCGGTAGAGCTTGTGCATCGCCAGGTTGGCCGAATACAGCGCAAAGCACAGCTGGTTGTCGAGCTGTAGCAGCGCGTCGGTCCGGGCGGTGGGGGCTGTGGCGGTGTCCATGCCTACAATCTACATCGCACGCTATTTAATAGCAAGCGATTTCCGGCGTGCCGTTGTCGCGGGTAAGCGGCTGCGCCACTGCCGCGCCACCACCTTGAGCCACGGCTCAGGTGAACTGGATGAAGAAATGCCCCGCCCCAGCGCCGTCGCCCAGCTTCCTGGCACGCTGGTCTGCAAACAGATAACCGGTGCCATCACCGAACAGGCCGGCGTAGCCGGGATCGACGCGGCGTAATTGCGACTCTACAAACTGGGCAAGGAAGTAGTAGCGCGGGCTCGTATGGATGGGATCGTGCACCCAACACGGTCGCCCAAGTTGCTTGCTCATCCCTGCGCCGTTGTCGTCGTCTTCCAGTTCTTCGGCCATGTCGTCGTCATTGAATGGCTGCAGACCGATCCAATGACGCCCCAGCAACAACGCACCGTCACCGACGCACACCTCCTGCGCGGCACGTCGATGCAGCAGCACCTTGCTGTGGCCCAGTGCGAGCTTGTCGCATTCACCTTGCTGATTGACGGTGAGCCTGCGGAGCGACGATCGGCTGTGACCGCCGCCAGGTCGTTCGATTGAGGCGAAGACGGTCAGCGCCATCTCCTCGGGCAGATACGGCGTGGGCAGGAACGACCCGGTAAGCATGACGATGGGCAGCATCGGCTGTCCGGTCGCTGGATCCGTTGGCCATTGCGCGGCATCGTGCAACCAGGCACCGCCGCCGAACTGGCCCAGGCCGCGGTCTTCGTCGGCAACGACGATCTTGTGGAGTCCGGGGCCGGGACGCGCCTGCATGCCTATGCGCGATGCGCGGTGGCCAGATAGTCGGCGCTCTGCATCTCGATCAGGCGCGAGGCAGTGCGCTCGAATGCGCCGGCCAGGCGCTGGCCGCTGTACAACGCCGGCGGGGCGTCCTGGGCGGTGCAGACCAGGTTGACATGGCGGTCGTACAACTCGTCGATCAGATTGACGAAGCGGCGCGCGGCGTCCTCGTTCATGCGGTCGAAGTGCGGGATGCCGCCCAGCAACACGGTGGTGAACTCACGCGCGATCTCGATATAGTCGCCCGGGCCGCGCGGGCCCTCGCACAGCGCGGCAAAATCGAACCAGGCGATGCTCTTGCCGCGCGCACGCACGGCAATCTTGCGTGCCTCGATTTCGATGTTGCCGCTGCGCGCCTCGGAATTTCCGCTCAGTTCGCCCCAGCGCTGCAGCAGCCACGCGTCGGCCTGCGCATCCAGCGGCGCGCGATACACCGGCGAGCGCGTCAGCGCGCGCATGCGGTAATCCTCGGTGCCTTCGGCATAGAGTTCCACGCAGAACTTCTGCAGCAGGCCGATCGCCGGCATGAAGCTGTCGCGTTGCAGGCCGTTGGCGTAGAGGTTTTCCGGCGCGGTGTTGGAGGTGGTCACCAGGGTCACGCCTTCGGCGAACAGGCGTTCCAGCAGGCGCGCCAGCAGCATTGCATCGCCGATGTCGGTGACGAAGAATTCGTCCAGCACCAGCACGCGCAGATTCTCCCGCCACTGCTGCGCGATCTTGGCCAGCGGATCGCTCTGCCCGGCGTGCTCGCGCAATTGCTCGTGCACCCCGCGCATGAAGCGATGGAAATGCGTGCGGTATTTCTGCTTGATCGGCAGGCCGTCGTAGAACAGGTCGACCAGAAAGGTCTTGCCGCGCCCCACCCCACCCCAGAAATACAGGCCGCGCACCGGCTCGGGCTTCTTCCAGAACGCCGACAGCCGGTCCAGCCAGCCGTCCTGCGCGCTGTCCACCAGTGCCTCGTGGATGCGGTCCAGTTCCGCCAGGGCCGCCTGCTGCGCGGGGTCGGCGCGCCAGTCGCCGCGTTGTACGCCGGCGGCGTAGCGCTGCGACGGGGTCATCTCACTCATCGTGTTCTCCGCGGGCCGGCTGCTGCCTTGCCCGCTCAACGGCGCATCGCCGGGCGATACGCATGGGCCCTGCCGCAGTCAGACGGCGGCCGGCAACCAGCGCCGGACACCATGCTGGATCGCACCGCGCAGGTCGATCAACTTGCGGTGGAAAAAATGGCTGGTGTCGGGCATGCGGACCAGTTCGGGCTGCTGCTCCAGGGTTTCCAACCAGTCGTACACCGCCTGCGGGTCGACGATTTCGTCGGCATCGCCCTGGATCACCAGCCAGTGCGCCGGCGGCTGCACGTCGCTGAAATCCCAGCGCCCGGCCGGCGGCGCGATCGAGATCAGCACCTGCGGCTCGAGCGAGCCGGCAGCACGCAACGACACATAGGCACCGAAGCTGAAACCGGCCAGCCACAGCGTGTCGCCCGGGCGCTGGCTGCGCACCCACGCGGCGACCGCGCGCAGGTCGTCCTGCTCGCCATCGCCATGGTCGAACGCACCGGCCGAATTGCCGACACTGCGGAAATTGAAGCGCACCACGGTGATCCCCAGCTCGCGCAGCGCGCGCGCCGCCATGGTGACGACCTTGTTGTGCATGCTGCCGCCCTCGGTGGAGAGCGGGTGGCAGACGATGGCGGTGACCGGTTGCACGGCGGCATCCGGCTCGGGCAGATCGACCGCGACATCCAGCGGGCCGACCGGCCCATCCAGCGTCAACGCAGCCGATTCGGTGGGGAATAAGGGATTGGACATACCGTCATAATAGCCGCCCCGCCGGCCGCGTTCATCGCCCTGCCTGCACACTTCGTTGCGTTGCCCATGCATTTTCTGTTGTTTGCCGTCGTTTGCAGTGTCCTGGTGTCGGTGGTCCTCAAGCTGCTGCCGCGCTATCGCCTGGACGCTGCGCAGGCGATCACCTGGAACTACGCCACCGCCGCGCTGCTGGCGTGGCTGACCCTGCATCCGTCGCTGGACACGCTGCGCGCGCCGACCACGCCCTGGCTGGCACTGTTCGCATTGGCGGTGGCGCTGCCTGCGATCTTCATGCTGCTGGCACGTGCGGTCGCCACCGCCGGCATCGTACGCACCGACATTGCACAACGGCTCTCGCTCCTGCTCTCGCTGGCGGCGGCCTTCACGCTCTTCGGTGAACCGGTCAATGCCTGGAAGCTGGCCGGACTGGGGCTGGGCCTGCTGGCCATCGTCTGCATCCTGCAACGGCCACGTCACCACACCGGCGCGGATGCAACGCCGACCTCCATCGGCTGGCCGTGGCTGGCAGGCGTGTGGATGGGCTTTGCCCTGATCGACCTGCTGCTCAAGCACATTGCACAGGCCGGCACGCCGTCGTTGACGTCATTGACGCTGTGCTTTGCCCTGGCATGGGTACTGATGCTTGGCTTGCAAGGCATCCGCCGGGGCGGTGTCGCAGGTCTGAGCTTGCGCAACCTGCTCGCCGGCGTACTCCTAGGCGCGCTCAACTTCGGCAACATCCTGTGTTACGTGCGCGCCCATCAGCTGCTGCCGCATAGCCCGGCCACCGTCTTCGCCAGCATGAACCTGGGCGTGGTCGTCCTGGGAGCGCTCGTCGGCAAACTGGGGTTTGGCGAGCACATCGGCCGCCGTGGATGGGTGGGGCTGTTGCTGGCGGCACCGGCAATTGCGGCGATCGCCTGGGGGATGCGGTTGGGCTGACGAAGGCATTCGGCCGGCGCGACTCCGGTTCGCAACTCGCCTCGAGGGCGCGGCAGCGCTGGCTATCATGCGTGCAGATGACCCACGGGAGTGTGTGATGCGCCTGAGTCACTTATTCGGCAGCCGTCCTCGTGTCGCGCCGGACCCGCACAGCGCCAACTCGACCGAAACGACGCCGTTGATTGCAGGCGCCTCACCCCAGCACCCGCTGTCTCGAGCCCCCAAGTCCGCCGCAGCACAGGGCACACCGAACTCGCATCGCGGCATGCTCGCCTCCGCGCGTAGATCGCTGGCATCGTTGCGCAAGCAGCTGCCGTTGACGTGCATGGGCTCCCCGACGCTTGAATCAGTGGAGAGCCCACCTGCACGCACGCCACCGGTGACGCCCGGTCGCACGCAGCAGATGCACGGGAAGCAAACCCGCGTCGATGAGCGTCGGCAGCCACCCATGCCCCATAGAACGGATCATCAGCGGGTGCAGTGGCCGCGACCGCAGCAGGCGCCGCCCACCAGGCCGTCCGTTTCGATTCCGTCTAAGCCATCGCGTGCGCAGCAGCTGCACGGGCAGCAACGTCCCATCGATCCGAGAATGCAAGCGCCTGTCCCCGAAAGAATGCGCCGTGACGAGGGGCCACCGCCGCAGCACGGCATGCCGGCGTCGGATTCGGTGCCGATCACGCCCAAGCCCTCGCGATCGTCGGTGCCCTCTCCACGCCCCCAGCTCGGAAGGTCCCCCTCCTTGCGCAGCCTGGATCGGGAATTGGCCGAGATAACCAAGCGGTGCAGCGACATTCAAAAACAGCTGTTCATCGAGGACCGCGAGGCCACTCCGGAGGAGCAACAACTGCTCGAGACGCGTGCGGTCCTGATCGCCCGGCGCAATGAGGTCCGCGACAGTCAGCTCGATGCACTCTTGGTCGCGCTTGCACCGATGGAAGACATCCGTGCACCACGGACCACGACCAGCGGCCTGGCCATGGTCCAGATGGACGTCATGCAGCACAATCGCCGCGAAGTCCTCAAGGCACGGCGCAAATCCGTCGACAGAGCTGCCCTGGCCAAAAACTATGCGCGCGCGGAACGACGCCTGGAGTCCCTGAAGAAAGGCGACGCACCCGACGACCAGATACGGCGCCTGCAACGCATGATGCAGGGCTACCGAAACATGCTCGCGTTGGAACAGATCGTCAAAAACACCGACGACCAGTTGGAAAGGCTGGGAGCGCCACGCCTGATGGCCGGCATCCCCACCACCGCCGAAGAGCGCCGGCAGTCCGTCAGGAAAGAAAGAGATGCCCATCAGGAGGCCATCGACAACGGCTACTTCTGAGGGTCCGGACAGCGCTGCTTGCACGTGCGCGCTGCCCGGCTGCCACCTGTGAGGCATGCGACGCGTCGCCACGTAGCGGCGCATCTGCACGCCACACCGAAGATGCAAGCCCGCAGCCGTTCGCATCCAGACAACGAACGACGGATGTCCACAGCGTAATCCAGCCATCAACGCTCCCAGTGCGGAAACGGATCGTCCAGCAGTTGCCACTGCGCCGGGCCCTGGCGCAGTTCGTGGTCGCTGAGCAGGCAGGCATCCAGCGCAGCGCGCGTGCGTGGCGCATCCATGTCCACGCCGATCACCGCCAGCTCCTGGCGGCGGTCGCCCCACAACGGGTGCCATAACCGCCGCATCGCAGCGTATTCGCCGGCATCGCCCACTTCGTGCAGGCGCGGCAGTGGCGCGGTCCAGCATTGCGTCTGCTGACGCTGCCAGCCGATATCGGTATACGGCAGTGGCGTGATGATGGTCTGCAGCGGCTCGCCGATGGCGTGCGCATCCACCCGGTGGCGTGCGGCGAACCAGAAGCCGGCTGCATTGGTCTGGGTCGCGCCGCCGACGCTGGACAATTCGCCGACCCAATCCATGCGGCTGGCCAGCCAGAAAAAGCCCTTGCTGCGAATCACCTGCGGCAGCCCGCGCTGCACCATGCGCGCAAAGCGCTGCGGGTGGAACGGCCGGCGTGCGCGATAGACGAAACTGCTGATGCCGTATTCCTCGGTCTCCGGCGTGTGCTGGCCGCGCAGTTCCTGCATCCAGCCCGGTGCCAGCTGCGCACGGGTGAAATCGAAGCGGCCGGTATCGAGCAACTGTTCCAGCGGTACCTGACCCTGCACGGCGTCCACGATCGCCGCCTCGCGATTGAGCGCACGCAACACCGCGCGCAGGCGTTGCAACTGCCGTGCGTCGATCTGGTCGCACTTGCTGATCACCAGCACGTCGGCGAACTCAACCTGTTCGCCCAGCAACTGCACCAGCCCGCGGGTATCGTCCGGGCCGGCCTGCTGGCCGAGCTCGGCCAGCGTGGCGGCCGAGCCGAAATCCTGCAGGAAGCGGCTGCCGTCCACCACCGTCACCATGGTGTCGAGCCGGGCGATGTCGGCCAGGCTGAAGCCGTCGGCATCGCGCACCGCAAAGGTGGCCGCCACCGGCATCGGTTCGGCAATGCCGGTCGATTCGATCAGCAGATAGTCGTAGCGCTTCTGCTCGGCCAGCCGCCGCACTTCCTGCAGCAGATCATCGCGCAACGTGCAGCAGATGCAGCCATTGCTGAATTCCACCAGCGTCTCTTCGGTGCGTCGCAAGGCCGCACCGCCATCGCGCACCAGTTGCGCGTCGATGTTGATCTCGCTCATGTCGTTGACGATCACCGCCACGCGCAGGCCGGCGCGGTTGTGCAGGAGGCGATTGAGCAAGGTGGTCTTGCCTGCGCCAAGAAAGCCGGACAACACGGTGACGGGGAGGCGTGGATCGCGCTTGGGGGACAGGGACATCCTGAGAGCCTGGCTGGAGTGAAGTGTTACTATATAACACTTACTCGACAGGACCCCGCTCCATGCGCGTTACCGCTTCTGTGCTGGACAACTCGGCCATCGCTCTTTCCAGTCTGTGCCTGCTGCACTGCCTGGCCTTACCATTGCTGGCCGCCGCGCTGCCGCTGCTGGGCGCGTGGAGCCGGGCCGAATGGGTGCATGTGGTGTTCGCCGCGGCAGCCGTGCCGCTGAGCGGTTATGCGCTATGGAGCAGCCATCGCCGGCATGCACTGCCAGCGCCGGTATGGGCACTGGCGGTCTTCGGGCTGGCCGGTCTGGTCCTGGGCGCAAGCGGCGTGGCCGGCGCGGCGCTGGAAACCCCGGTCACGGTAACCGGCAGCCTGCTGCTGGCCAGCACACACCTGGTCAATCTGCGGCTACGTCGCCGGCATGGAAAGTGCGCGCGCTAGGAGCACGGCCGACCACCGGCGCTGCTACAGCGAAAAGCCCAGCAACACCGGGTCGTGGTCGGAACTGCGCCACGGGCCGGGCAGGTTGCGCTTGGCGTAGCCGGCGTCGTCGCTGGCATCGGCGTTGATATGCCATTCCACCGCGCCGCGCAGCTGCTTGGCCATCGCCGGGCTCAACAACGCATGATCCAGCCGTCCGCTCATGCCGTCGTAGACGTAGCTGTAGGGCTGCTTCACGCCGGCCACCGCGAAGGCGTCCTGCCAGCCGCTGGCGCGCAGGCTGCGCATCGGGGTTTCCATGGCGTAGGCGTTGAAGTCACCCAACAGCACGGCCAGTTTGGTCTGCGCGCCGGTGGGGTCGGTCTGCAGCCACTGGTGCAGGCGCTTGGCCGACTCGGTACGGGTGGCGTTCCAGCAGGCCTGGCCATCGCGCTGGTCGGCATCGGCGCCGCTGGCGCTACCGCAGCCCTTGGACTTGAAGTGGTTGGCGACCACCACGAAGGTTGCCCCGCGGGTGCTGCGGAAGGCTTGCGCCAGCGGCACCCGGCTATGGCTGTCGAACGGGCCGCCGGTCAGCGTGGCCGGCTTGCCGACCGGGGTGACCTGGGAACTGCGATACACGATGCCGACCCGGATGTCGTCATCGCCCGGGCCGCTGCCGGTGTCCACGAACTGCCAGTCCTTGTCGGTGCCGGCCGCGTTGAGCGCGGCGACCAGTTGCGCCACGGCCGCATCGGCGCCATTGCCGTCGTTTTCCAGCTCCATCAACGCGGCCACATCGGCGCGCAACGGCACGATGGTGGACACCAGCTTGGTCAGCTGGGCCTGGAACTGCTCATGCGTGCGCGCACCGCGCTTGGTCGGGAAGCCGCCGCCGCGGCCATTGCCGTTGAAGAAGTTCTCCAGATTGAACGAGGCGATCCGTAGATCGCCGCCCACCTGCGGCGCCACCGCGGTCGGTATGGCCGGCAGCGTCAACGGAGTCAGCACCTGGATGCGGTAGTTGCCGTCGTAGCGCTGGTCGACAATGCCATCGACCGACTTGAGCAGGCTGCCGGTGCGCAGCGCAGGATCGGCCGGCAGATAGGCCACCGTCTTGGGGCTGCGGCCGTTGCGTGCATCGTCCAGCACCACCCGGCGACGGGCGTTGTCAGCCTCCACCTGCGCAAAGGCCGGGGTGCCGGCGGCGGCCACTTCGCTGGGCTGCCACAGGCGCCCGCCGAAGGCGGCGACCAGCTCGCCGTCGGCGTCCAGGCGATCGCTGCCGTTGAGCGTCAGCGCGGCGATGCGCACGTGCTCGCCTTCCAGCGCTTCCCAGCTGGCCGGCGGCCCGCTGAGCATGCGCACCGGTACCGGCTGGCCGCTGGCGAGCCGCTCGATGCTGCTGGCATCCAGCGTGGTCAGACTCGCCTCGCCGCCTGCCGACACCTCGCGCACCGTACCGACGATGCGCACGCGGTCGCCCACCGCCACCTCGGCATTGCCGGCACCGGTGACGAACAGGCCATGCGAGCGCCGCGGCTCGAAGCCGGGCTGCTGCACGAACAGCCCGCCCAGGCCGACGCGCGTATCGGCGGTGACGATGCCCTCCACGTCGACCACACGGCCGTCGTGGGGGCTACGGGTGTCTTCGCCCTGGACGTCGGCGATGGACAGACGTTGCGGCGCGCCCTCGGCGGCACTGCCCAGCAGTGGCGCCAACAGACCGATCACACCGAGCACAACCAGCGAGCAACGCGACATCGACACACTCCGGAAAGACCTGGACCACCTGCAGGCGCCGCCTTGAAGGCGGCGCGTGAGAACCGTGACAGGCTAGCAAAACGTTGCAAGTGGCGACCAGCTGCTGCGTGGATGACCCGGCCGGTGCACAGCTGCCGGCAATTGCGGCATTCCCCTAAAGCAACGGCGCTGAGGCGGTCGCGCAAGGCTGGCGTCGTCGTGCAAACACGTCGCGCAGCGAGCGCAAACGCGCGCGCAATGCCTGCCGCCTATAAGAAAAAGCTTGCTCCCGTGCGCGCAGGCCTCGCGGTTGCCAGTCGACGCACCCGCGCACGGCATGCGGCCACCTGGCCACACACCGACTGCCTGTGTCAGCCACGTGTTCCAGGCGCTTGCTGCTTTAGAGGCTTACTTCAGATTGCTCAGCATCCAATCGACCGTGGCCCGCACCTGCTCCTCGGTCAGCGCCGGGTTGCCACCCTTGGGCGGCATGATGCCGCCGTCCGGACCGGTGTAGCCCTCGATCGCGTGCTTGTACAAGGTGTCCTTGCCCTGGGCGATGCGCGCGTCCCAATGCGCATGGTCCAGCGTCGGCGCCTTGCCCACGCCGGTGGTGTGGCAGGCCGTGCACAGGTTGTCGAAGATGGTCTTGCCGTCGGTGCTGCCACCGTAGGCGGACTGCGAGGCGGCCTTGGCCAGCGCTGCGGCCTGGGCCGCGGCCTGTGCGGACGCACCGGTGGTGCCGGCATAGACCGCGCCGGCCGGGGCGATGCGTTGCTGCACGCGTTTGGCCGCGGTGGGCGAGACTTCGTCGGGAATGGCGCGTTGCAAATAGGCTGCCAGGGCAATCAGGCCCAGGGTGATCACCACCAGTAGTCCGATCACCATCGAGAATTTCTTCAGGAACTCGAGGTCGTAATTCCGCACGCGCTCACCCCTGGCTGTTGGTCGAAGACCTCTGCTAGCGCCGGAGTATAGAGCACAGTTCGCGCCCGTCTGGCCACTGTGTATGACAGTGATTGCAGCGGTGTGCGCTGCGCCCTGGCGCGCTATGGGTCCTGCAGGCACGCCGGTCTGCGCAGCCCGATGAATTGCCGCAATGCCGCATGACACGTTGGTCTCGTCCAGGGGAATTGCGTATCATTCCCATCAATCCACGGTGACGCGGTTCTCGCCTCGCCCGGTCCCGCCTACGAGGAGTCGCCGCGATGAAGTCCTTCCTGCTGTCCTGCCTGGCCTTGGCCAGCATCAGCCTGTCTGCCCAGGCCCACGAGATCTGGATCGAGCGCGACGGCAGCGGCCCGGTGCGCATCTACTTCGGCGAACCGGCGCAGGACACCCTCGACCATGGCGAAGACGAGATCAAGCGCGTGGTCAAGCCGACCGTGTTCGGCACGGCCGGCAAGGCCGGCGCGCTGCAGCGCGGCAGCGCGTTCCTCACCGCGCCGCTGTCCGGCACCGGCGATGCGTGGCTGAGCGACGACAGCGTGTTCGAGCCGTGGAAGGGCGAAGCCGGCGGCTTCGAGACGGTGAGCTACTACGCACGCGCCGGGCGCGCCACGCCGTCGGCCAAGCTCGATTTCGAGCTGGTACCCACCGCTGCCAACAGCAATACGCTGACCGTGCTCTATCGCAACAAGCCGCTGCCCAAGGTCGAGGTGACGGTGATCGACCCGCAGAAGTGGCAGAAGACGCTGACCTCCGATGCCAACGGCCAGGTGACCCTGCCCAAGCTGCGCGCCGGCCGGCACATCCTGGTCGCCACCAACAAGGAGCCGGTGAAGCGTGAGATCGCCGGCAAGCAGGTGGCGATGATCCACCACATCAGCACGTTGACCTTCCTGGCCGAGTAAGCCGGCCACACGCGCCGCCGATCCGATGGCTACCGCACCGTCCCTGCCGCTTCCCTGGTTCAGGCGCCCCTGGCTGGGCGTGCTTGCACGCACGCTGGCGGCGATGTTTGGGGGCTATGCGCTCGCCAGCGCCACCAATCTGCTGCTGGCGCTGGTGTTGCCGCTGCCACGCAGCGAAGCGGTGCTGACCAGCATGCTGGTCGGCATCGTGGTGTGCGCCTGCGCGCCGCTATGGGCCTTCGCCACCGCCAGCGTGTGGCGCGCCTGGGCCGGCATCGCCGTGCCGGCGGCGCTGATGTTCGCACTGGCCGCATGGCTGCAACGGGGCGTGGCATGAAGCAGGGATTCCGCCAGTCGATGGCGTGGCTGCACACCTGGACCGGGCTGCTGGTCGGCTGGGTGTTGCTGTTGATCTTCATGGGCGGCACGGCGAGTTATTACCGCGACGAAATCAGCCGCTGGATGCGCCCGGAACTGCCCACCACCACGGTGAGCAGCGCGACCGCGCTGCGCAGTGCCGAGCAGTATCTGCAGACGCATGCCGCCGATGCGCAGAGCTGGAACATCACCTTGCCGGACGCGCGCAATCCAGTGGTCAGCATGTACTGGCAAAACCCCGCGCCAACCGATGGCAAACCGGCCAGTCGCCGCGAGATGTATGGCAACGCCATCATCGACCCGGCCACCGGCAAGGAGATCGCCGCGCGCGACACCCTGGGCGGCGAATTCTTCTACCGGCTGCATTTCGATCTGCATTATCTGCCGGTGATGTGGTCGCGCTATATCGTGGGTTTCTGCGCGATGTTCATGCTGGTGGCGATCATCAGCGGCGTGATCACGCACAAGAAGATCTTCAAGGATTTCTTCACCTTCCGCCCGGGCAAGGGCCTGCGCTCGTGGCTGGATTTCCACAACGTCAGCGCGGTGACCGCGTTGCCGTACCACGCGATGATCACCTACACCGGCATCGTGACCTTGATGTTCATGTACCTGCCGTGGGGCATCAAGGCGCAGTACCCGGACAACGAAATGCGGTTCTACGAAGAATCCGCCAACCGGGTCGCCGATACGCGACAAGCGTCTGGTACCCCGGCGCGCATGCTGCCGCTGGAGCAATTCGTGGCGCGTGCGCGCAGCCACTGGCGCGGTGGTGAGGTCGGCAACGTGGCGGTGTCGCTGCCCAACGATGCGCACGCAGCGGTCGGCGTCACCCAGGTGTCCGATCGTCTGTCCACCAATGCGCCATCGATCCTGTTCGATGCGGTCAGCGGCCAGCGCCTGCAGCACAGCGGACCGCCCGGTGGCGCCAGCCAGACGCGCGGGGTGATGGTGGGCCTGCATATCGCCCACTTCGCCGGGCCATGGATGCGCGCGCTGTTCTTCGGCTCCGGCTTGCTCGGTTGCCTGATGGTGGCCAGCGGCGTGGTGATGTGGGCGGTGAAGGAACGCCCCAAACACCTGAAGGCCGGGCGCATCGGTTTCGGGCTGCGGCTGGTGGATGCGCTCAACATCGGCACGGTCGCCGGCTTGCCGATCGCCTTCGCCAGTTTCTTCTGGGCCAACCGGGTGTTGCCGGTGAGCCTGGAGGCGCGCGCGGCGATGGAGGCCAACCTGTTCTTTGCCGCATGGGCCGCTGCATTGCTGGCGGCGTTCGTGTGGCCACGGCGCGCGATGTGGAGCTGGCAGCTGTATCTGGGCGCGGCCTTGTTCGCCTTGGTGCCGGTGGTCAATGCGATCACCACCGATGTGCATCTGGGCGTGACGCTGCCGGCCGGGCAATGGATGTTGGCCGGGGTCGATCTGGTCTGCCTGTTCCTTGGCATGTCGCTGGGCGTGGCGGGCTGGCGCCTGCAGCAGTGGAAGGCACCGCAAGCCGCATCGGCGCGACGCGCACGCGCCACTGCCGCCGCGCCTGCGCAGGGCAGCGTGCCGCTGCAGGAAAGCGCATGAGCGTGTGGCTGCTGCTGGCGCTGAATTTTTCCGGATTCGCCGCGCTGTGCCTGGCGATGGACAAGCATCAGCAGGACGTCACGGGTCGCACGCTGGGCGCGGCGCGCTCGCGGCAACTGCGCGTGCTGGGCTGGCTGCTGGTGCTGCTCACCTTCGGCCTGGCGGTACACGCACAAGGCTGGGGCGTCGGCCCGGTGCTGTGGCTGGGCACATTGACCGGCGCTGCCGCGTTGCTGTCGCTGTGGTTGCTGCCGTATCGGCGTGGATTGATCCTGCCCACGGCAGTGGCCGCGCCGCTGCTGGCGGGTGCGCTGCAGCTGTTGGTGGGGTGAAGGACGTCCGTCGCTACGCCACGATCGGCGGATCGCCCCAGCTGCGCCCGTCGCGCGGCAGGCGACCATCGTCGAGCACGCGTAACACGTGTTCGGGCTGCAGCATGTCCATGAACAGCACCACGTTGATGCCCTCCGGCAGCGCCATGCTGGGAAAGATCACGCCAGGAATCTGCGCCTCGCGCAGCAGGTCGCCGAGCACCCAGCTGACCGGTTCGATCTTGTTGACCAGCGCCTTGCGCCAGTCCTCGGTCCAGTCGGCCCAGAGCGGATCCCAGCTCGCATCGAGCAGGCGCAGATCGGCCAGCGCCGGCAGGTCGGCGGCATAACTGACCAAGGTCAATGGCGGCAGGAACAGCGCCGCTTGCGCGTATTCGGCGGCGGCGGTCTCCAGTTGCAGCGATAAATACAGGGCCGGCTGTCCAAAGCGATTGAAGCGCCCGCCCGAGCGTGCCGCACCGGCGCCGCTCAACGGTTCGGCAGCCCAGCGCGGCGTGAAGGCGCGATACAGCGTGCAGTGCGCCGGAGCGCTCAGCTTCAACCGGCGGCCCCCGCGGCAACGGTGCGCAGATAGGTCAGCGCATCGTCGGTGCGGCCCTGTTTGACCACTTCCAGCAGGGTGGCGAACTCGAACGCCGGAATCGGGGTGTTCTTGAGATGGAACACCACCTGGCGTTCGTCCGGCTGGACTTGCGTCATCGCCACCAGCAGGCGCGACAGGTTGCGCAGCAGGTCCTGTACGCGCGGGCTTTCCGGATGCACGCGCAGGCTGTTGCGATGCACACCGGCCAGCTCGGCCAGTTCCTGCTGCGACAGATCCAGCAGGCCGGCCATGGCCGAGGGCGACAGGATGGTGCGATCCGGCACGCGCAGGCGTTCGGTCAGGGCCAGGGGATTGAAAACGGCGACCATTGCACGACTCCGGCAGGGCGAGTGCACAGTATATGCACAGTTATCTGCCTCGGCACAGCCCAGCAGCACGCCCGGTCAGTGCACTGTCAGACCGCCGGCTGCCGCGCGCCCACCGCGCGCAGGCAGAACCCGCAGATCGCATCGACCAGCTGCTCGCCCTGCTGCGGATCGCTGCGACTGGGGGCGATCGGTCCCACCAGGGCCTCGGTGAAGGCGCCGACGATGCACGCCGCCGCCGCGTCCAGCGACTGCTGCGGGAACTCGCCGGCCGCCACGCCTTCGGCGAGCAACTGGCGGAACACCTCGCCGAACAGGCGTCGGCCACGGATGCGCTCGGCATCCACCTCGCTTTCCACCGGCTCGGCAATGAAGGCGTACGCCAGCGCGGGACCGGCCAGGGCCCGCCGCACGAACGTGGCGATCGCATTGCGCAGGCGCTCGGCAGCACTGGCCTGGGTGGTGGCGATGGCGCGCAGGATGGTCATCTCGCGCTGCACCGCTTCGTTGAGAACTTCCACGAAAAGCTCGGCCTTGGACGGGAAATGACGATAGATCTGCCCGGTGGACACGCCGGCGGCAGCGGCCACGGCGGTCACCGGCGCGTTGCGGTAGCCGCCTTCGGCGATCAGGGCGCGGGCCGCGTGCAGGATGCGTTCGCGGTTGCCGGCCAGGCGTTCTTCCATCAGGGCGGAGCGTCGATAAGCCATGGTGTGATTCTTGGTTCAATAGTTGAATTTTAGTTCACTTTTTTACTGCGGACCGCTAGGCTGCGCACAAGCGCCGTGCGGCCTGCCCGCTCCCACCCGGCACATCCCGATCCCTGCGGAGTCGCTCCATGCTCGTGCCGTCCCTGAATTTTGCGCTTGGCGAAGACATCGATCTGCTGCGCGAAAGCGTGGCGGCCTTTGCCAGCCACCATATTGCCCCGCTCGCGGCCGCGGCCGATCAGGACAATGTCTTTCCCGCCCAGCTGTGGCGCCTGTTCGGCGAACAAGGCCTGCTCGGGCTGACCGTGGAAGAAGAGTACGGCGGCAGCGGCATGGGCTACCTGGCGCATGTGGTGGCGATGGAGGAAATCTCGCGGGCCGGCGGAGCGATCGGCCTGTCGTACGGCGCGCATTCCAACCTATGCCTCAACCAGCTGCGCAAGAACGCAACGCCCGAGCAGAAACAGCGCTACCTGCCCAGGCTGTGCACCGGCGAGCACGTCGGGGCACTGGCGATGAGCGAGGCCGGCGCCGGCTCGGATGTGGTGTCGATGAAGCTGCGCGCCGATGCGCGCGGCGACCGCTATGTGCTCAACGGCAGCAAGATGTGGATCACCAACGGCCCGGACGCCGATGTGCTGGTGGTGTACGCCAAGACCGACCCGGAGGCCGGCGCACGCGGTATCACCGCCTTCATCGTCGAAAAAGGGATGAAGGGATTCTCCACCGCGCAGAAACTCGACAAGCTGGGCATGCGCGGCTCCAACACCTGCGAGCTGGTATTCAGCGATTGCGAAGTGCCGGCCGAGAACGTGCTGGGCACGCTCAACGGTGGCGTGCGTGTGCTGATGTCGGGCCTGGATTTCGAACGTGTGGTGCTGGCCGGCGGCCCGTTGGGCCTGATGGCCGCCGCGATGGATGTGGTGCTGCCGTACGTGCACGAGCGCAAGCAGTTCGGCGCGCCGATCGGCACCTTCCAGTTGATGCAGGCGAAGCTGGCCGACATGTACGTCGGGCTCAACGCCTGCCGCGCCTATGTGTATGCAGTGGCGCGCGCCTGCGACGCGGGGCTGACCACGCGCCAGGATGCGGCCGGTGCGATTCTCTACGCCGCCGAAAAAGCCACCTGGCTCACCGGCCAGGCGATCCAGGTGCTGGGCGGCAACGGCTACATCAACGACTACCCCACCGGGCGCCTGTGGCGCGATGCCAAGCTGTACGAAATCGGTGCGGGCACCTCGGAGATCCGACGCATGCTGATCGGCCGCGAGCTGTTCGAACGCACCGCCTGACGGAGCCACCATGAGCGTGATCACCAGCCAGCTGCAGGCCAGCGGCGAAAGCTTCCAACATAACGCTGCGGCCATGCGCACGGTGATCGAGGATCTGCGCCGCACGCTGGCGCAGACCGCGTTGGGCGGCAGCGATGCCGCGCGTGCCAAGCACACCGCACGCGGCAAGTTGCTGGTGCGCGAGCGCATCGATGCCTTGCTGGATCCGGGCAGCGCCTTGCTGGAAATCGCGCCCCTGGCGGCGCACGGCATGTACGACGATCAGGTGCCATGCGCCGGTGTGGTGGCCGGCATCGGACGGGTGTCCGGGGTGGAATGCGTGATCGTGGCCAACGATGCCACCGTCAAGGGCGGCACCTATTACCCGATGACGGTGAAGAAGCATCTGCGTGCGCAGGAAATCGCCCAGCAGAACCGCTTGCCGTGCATCTACCTGGTCGATTCCGGCGGCGCGTTCCTGCCGTTGCAGGATGAAGTGTTTCCCGACCGCGATCACTTCGGGCGCATCTTCTACAACCAGGCCAACCTTTCGGCCAACGGCATTCCGCAGATCGCCTGCGTGATGGGCTCATGCACCGCTGGCGGTGCGTACGTGCCGGCGATGAGCGATGAAACGGTGATCGTGCGCGAGCAAGGCACCATCTTCCTCGGCGGTCCGCCGCTGGTCAAAGCGGCCACCGGCGAAGAAGTCAGTGCCGAAGAGCTCGGCGGTGCGGATGTGCATACGCGCATCTCCGGCGTGGCCGATCACTTCGCCGACAACGACCTGCAGGCCCTGGCACGCGTGCGCGCCATCATCGCCCGGCTCAACTGGCGCAAGCCGGCGGCATCGCTGGCCCTGCAGGCACCGCTGCCGCCGCGCCATGCGGCCGACGAGCTGTATGGCGTGATTCCCGCCGATACGCGCAAGCCCTTCGATGTGCGCGAAGTGATCGCCCGCATCGTCGACGACTCGCAGCTGGACGAATTCAAGCCGCGTTATGGCAGCACCCTGGTCACCGGCTTTGCGCATCTGCATGGCTACCCGGTCGGCATCATTGCCAACAACGGCATCCTGTTTTCCGAGTCCGCGCTCAAGGGCGCGCACTTCATCGAGCTGTGCACGCAGCGCGGCATTCCGCTGGTGTTCCTGCAGAACATCACCGGCTTCATGGTCGGGCGCAAATACGAACATGGCGGCATCGCCAAGGACGGCGCCAAGCTGGTGATGGCGGTGGCCTGTGCCAAGGTTCCCAAGTTCACCGTGGTGATCGGCGGCTCGTTCGGCGCCGGCAATTACGGCATGTGCGGCCGTGCGTACTCGCCGAACTTCCTGTGGATGTGGCCGAATGCGCGCATCGGTGTGATGGGCGGGGAACAGGCCGCCAGCGTATTAGCCACCGTGCGCCGCGACGGCATCGAAGCCAAGGGTGGCGCCTGGTCGGGCGAGGAAGAGGATGCGTTCAAGGCACCGATCCGTGCCCAGTTCGAGCAGCAGGGCCATCCGTATTATGCCAGCGCGCGCTTGTGGGACGACGGCATCATCGACCCGGCCGACACCCGTCGCGTGCTGGGGCTAGGGCTGTCGGCCGCGTTGAATGCGCCGATCGAGCCGACACGCTTCGGCGTGTTCCGGATGTGAGGTGGTGATGCCCGCTTGCATGTACGGCTCTTCATTGCCAGGCACTGCGCGTGCGCCTGCACGCAGGGTGCCGCGTGTTGCCTGGAGCAGTGCATGAGTGCGCGCACGTTGCCTGATTCAAGCAGCGAATCGCGTTCGGGCGCCGGGGCGTCGGCGGCCATCGCACTGTGTCCCGCGTACTCCGTGCAGCCGTTTTTCCATCGCAGTGCCCGCCGCCATGGCGGGGTGCAGAGACCCTTGCCATGACCCAGCGCGATTCCACCGCCGCAGCAAGACAGCCGTATTTCGACAAGATCCTGATCGCCAATCGCGGCGAGATCGCCTGCCGCGTCATCGCCACCTGCCGCAAGCTCGGCATCGCAACGGTGGCGGTGTACTCGGATGCCGACCGTGATGCGCGGCATGTGCGGCTGGCCGATGAAGCGATCCACATCGGTGCCGCACCGGCGCAGCAGAGTTATCTGCGTGGCGATGCGATCCTGGATGCGGCATGCAGGAGCGGCGCACAGGCAATCCATCCCGGCTATGGATTTCTGTCGGAAAACGCGGCATTTGCCGATGCCTGTGCGCAGGCCGGCGTCGTGTTTATCGGCCCGCCGGCGGCAGCCATCCGCGCGATGGGCGACAAGAGCGCGGCCAAGGCGCTGATGCAACGCGCCGGCGTGCCGCTGACGCCGGGCTACCACGGCGGCGAACAGGCACCGGCCTTCCTGCGTGCACAGGCCGACGCGATCGGCTATCCGGTGTTGATCAAGGCCAGCGCCGGCGGCGGCGGCAAGGGCATGCGCCGGGTGGATGCGAGCGCGGCATTCGAAGAAGCATTGGCCAGTTGCCAGCGCGAGGCGCAGTCGGCATTCGGCAATGCGCAGGTCCTGGTGGAAAAGTACGTCGAGCGGCCGCGCCATGTCGAGATTCAGGTCTTTGGCGATACCCGGGGCGAGGTCGTCTATCTGTTCGAACGCGATTGCTCGGTGCAGCGCCGGCACCAGAAAGTGCTGGAAGAAGCGCCCGCCCCCGGCATGAGCGAACAACGTCGCGCCGCCATGGGCAAGGCGGCCGTGGATGCCGCACGCGCGGTGGGTTATGTCGGCGCCGGCACGGTGGAGTTCATTGCCGGCCCGGATGGCGATTTCTATTTCATGGAAATGAACACCCGGCTGCAGGTCGAGCACCCGGTGACCGAGTTGATCACCGGCACCGATCTGGTCGAGTGGCAATTGCGTGTTGCCGCGGGCGAACCGCTGCCGCTGCGTCAGCAGGAACTGCGCATCCATGGACATGCGCTGGAAGCGCGCCTGTATGCCGAAGATGCCGACCGCGGCTTCCTGCCTTCCACCGGCACGCTGCACCAGTTGCAGTTTCCCGCAGCAAGCGCGCATGTACGTATCGATGCCGGCGTGGAGCAAGGCGACAGCATCAGCCCGTACTACGACCCGATGATTGCCAAGCTGATCGTGTGGGATATGGATCGCCCCGCCGCACTGGCACGCATGCGCCAGGCGCTGGCGCAGTTCCATGCGGTGGGTGTCACCACCAACAGCGCGTTCCTTGCGCGCCTGATCGACACGGCGTCGTTTGCGTCGGCCGATCTGGATACCGCACTGATCGAACGCGAGCAGGCAGTGCTGTTTCCCGATGCGGTGAGTCCGGCCACTGCCTGGTGGTGCCTGGCAGCGGCGTTGAACGCCGAAGCGTTGCCGAAGGCCGCCGCCGATCCAGCCGACCCGTTTTCGCCCTGGCAGCACGCCGATGGTTGGCGCATCGGCGCGCATGCGGCGCACACCATGACGCTGGAAGCGGCAGGCGAGCGCCGCCAGTTCGGCGTGCACCCGCTTGGCGATGGCTGGCAGGTGACGTGCGCGGGCCATACCCACACGCTGCGCTACCACGTACAGGACGGGGCACTGCGCGTGGAAATGGATGGCCGGCAATGGCGCATGCAGGCCCTGCGCGACGGCAATGCACTCACATTGCGCGATGCCACGCAGCGGGCAAGCTTCCGCCACCATGACGCACTGCTCGAAGCCGATCAGCCCGCGCACGACGCCGGCGGCCTGACCGCACCGATGCCGGGCCGCATCGTGTCGCTGGTCGCCCCCGCAGGGCAGCCGGTCACCCGCGGGCAGGCCCTGGTGGTGCTCGAAGCGATGAAGATGGAGCACACCCTGCACGCGCCCAGCGACGGCACGGTGGCGGCGTATCTGGTGGCGGAAGGCGAACTGGTCGCCGAGGGTGTCGCGTTGGTGGAATTCGTGTCCGCGTCTGCGTAGCGGCGCATCGCAGCGTGACCAACGGCACGTCCACAGGGACGGACCTTGGCTCTAGCGTGAGGAAAGCGGCTGGAATGGCCGCGCTCACGACCGGAGACCTCCATGCAACGCCTGCTTCTTGTTTCCAGCATGCTGCTCGCGCTGTCTGCCTGCAGCGATAAAACCGCGCCCGCCACCGACAAGGCCGCCACGCCGGCCCCGGCTGCTTCGGCGGCACCCGCGGCACCGCCCGAACTGATCACCCGCGATGCGCTGTTCGGCAACCCGGAGCGGGCGAACGTGAGCATCAGCCCGGACGGCAAGTACCTCAGCTGGGTCGCGCCGCTGGACGGTGTGCTCAATGTCTGGGTCGCCCCGGTGGATGCACCGGACCAGGCGCGCGCGATCACCAAGGACACCGCACGCGGCATCCGCAATTATTTCTGGACCTATCAACCCAACACGCTGCTGTACCTGCGCGACAACGGTGGCGATGAAGACTTCCATCTGTTCTCGGTGAACCTGAGCGATGGCAGCAGCAAGGACCTCACCCCGTTCAAGAAGACCAACGCCGAGGTGTATCGCGTCAGCGCGCAGCATCCCGACTCGATCATGGTCGGCATGAACGACCGCGACCCCAAATGGCATGACCTGTATCGGGTGGACCTGGCTTCGGGCAAGCGCAGCTTGGTGCAGCAGAACAGCGACAGCCTGGATTCCTACCTGCTTGATGGCAACTACCAGCTGCGCTATGCCACGCGTGCCACCGACGATGCGGGCAGGGAGCTGCTGGTGCCGGACGGCAAGCGCTGGAAGAGCGTGGACCGCATCCCGTTCGAGGATGTCACCAACACCTCGCCCGACGGCCTCACCGACGACGGCAAGACGCTGTACATGCAGGATTCGCGCAATCGCGACACCGCAGCGCTGTATGCCATCGACACTGCCAGCAACGCCCGCACGCTGCTGTTCGAAAACCCGCGCACCGATGTCGGCGCCACCTTGAACGACCCCAGAACCGGCGTGGTGCAGGCCGTGTCCACCGACTACCTGCGCGAGGAGTGGACGGCGCTGGACAACGGCATTGCTGCCGACCTAAACAAGCTCAAGTCGCTCGGCAGCGGCGATGCCAGCGTTGCCGCACGCACGCTCGACGATCGCATCTGGATCGTGGGGTATTCGGCGGCGGAAACACCGCTGACCTACTACCGCTACGACCGTGCAGACGGCGGCAAGCTGACCAAGTTGTTCTCCGCCCGCCCCGCGCTCGACGGCAAGCCGCTGGTGCCGATGTGGCCGCAGGAACTGACCGCCCGCGACGGCCTCAAGCTGGTCAGCTATCTCACCCTGCCCGCCGAGGCCGATGCCAATCACGACGGCAAGGCCGACAAGCCGGTGCCGCTGGTGCTGTTCGTGCATGGCGGCCCGTGGTTGCGCGACAGCTACGGCTACGGGCCGTATGAGCAATGGCTGGCCAATCGCGGCTATGCGGTGCTGGCGGTGAACTTCCGCGGCTCCACCGGCTTCGGCAAGGCCTTCACCAACGCCGGCAACGGCGAGTGGGCCGCCAAGATGCACGACGACCTGCTCGACGCGGTGCAATGGGCGGTCAAGCAAGGAGTGACCAGGCCCGAGGACGCGGCGATCATGGGCGGCAGCTACGGCGGCTACGCCACGCTGGTCGGCCTGACCTTTACCCCGGACGCGTTCAAGTGCGGCGTGGACATCGTCGGCCCGGCCAACCTCAACACCCTGCTCGGCACCGTGCCGCCGTACTGGGCCAGCTTCTACAAGCAGCTGACCAAACGCATGGGCGACCCCGCCACCGACGCCGGCAAGCAGTGGCTGACCGAACGCTCACCGCTCACCCATGTCGACAAGATCAGCAAGCCGCTGCTGATCGGCCAGGGCGCCAACGACCCACGCGTCAAACAGGCCGAGAGCGACCAGATCGTCAACGCGATGAAGGCCAAGAACATTCCGGTCACCTACGTGCTGTTCCCGGACGAAGGCCACGGCTTCCGGCGCCCGGAAAACAGCAAGGCCTTCAACGCGGTGACCGAGGGGTTCCTGGGCCAGTGCCTGGGCGGCCGGGTGCAACCGATCGGCAACGACCTCGCCGGCTCCAGCATCACCGTGCCGGTAGGCGCCGACAAGGTGAACGGCCTGAGCGAAGCGTTGAAGACGCATACGCAGGCGATTCGGCGGTAGGCCTACGTGGTGGCTTGCTTTACATCTACGTCGTCGCTCGCCTGCAAAGACGAGCGACGACGGCTGTATCGATGTTCTCCAACGCGCCGCCACGCCGGTATTCCCGCCCAGCGATCCAGACAGGAAGATGCCTGACTTGGTTGCTCGCTAATGTGGGGCGATGTCCTTGGCGGCCTCTGAATCAAGACCAGCCGGCCACACTGCCCCACCGGGATCCAACTCGGTGTTGTTCATTTCCTCGCCCCGCCAGCCGAACCCACAGATGGCGAGCGGGCCGTCCTGCAGGCCGTCCAGGCCAAGTGCCTGTTCGATATCCACCTCGTTGATTGCCGAGGTGACAAATGCGCCCAGGCCCAGGTCGGTCGCGCTCAGATACAGCGTCTGCGCGATATGGCCGACATCCAGAATCATCGCGCGGTAGGCCTTGGCGTGGTTCCGATACTTCCAGAAACTACGTAAAAACCGCGGCACCAGGATCACCAGCACCGGCGCATCGGCAAACCAGTGCTGCCCGGACACAGCGCGACGCGCGAACTCCGCAAGCGGCTGTGGTGGCGACTGCAATGGCTGCAATGCATGATCGACAGGGCGATAGTGATAGAGACCGCTCGTCATTCCCTCGACACGCTGGACCAGCAAGTAGGTTTCGGTGGGATGGAGACTGCCTCCCGAGGGCACCGGTTTCTTCAAGAATGCGGTGTCGTGCCCCACTTCGATCCGCGCACTTGCCATGACGCTGCGCTCAAGCATCTGGCCAAGCAAGCTGTGTGACAGTGGACGCTGCGTATCGAAGTTGCGACAGGTGACGCGACGCGACAGCAGCTCATCGAACGTGCCCGGGGTTGACCGTGGCAAGGCAATGCGCGCTTCGATGCCCCCCTCGCCTCGGTCTACGATCTCTGCTGGGGGGGCGCCCAGTCGGCCGACCATGCCTTCCGCAGTAGTCAGGCCGTGTGCTTCCATGGTCGCCACGCTGTCCTCGCCGCGCCAGCGCGCCGATCGATGCCACAACGCGGCTAGCGGCCACCAACGCTGCTGCTGCACGCACTCGTCGTTGCGGCGATGCTGAACGTGTTCTGGTTGATCGCTGACCACAAGACCTTGCTCGATCAAACGCTCCACCTGGAACGGCAAGGGCTGCATCTGATCGATGCGATGCCAGCGCGAGGGACTCAACCCGCCCAACCACTCGCGCTCGTCCTTGGAAACCTCCACATCTCCATCAAGATGAGGCGCCAGCGCCAGCCATCGTGTGCGGCGATTCACGCCATCTCCACCGGCAAGCAATCGTGCAAGATCAAACACCGCATCGTCGCGCAGCTCAAAAAACAACGTGGTACAGCGACGAATTTGCATAGGAACATCTCAAGGACGCATGAGCACGGTCGATATTGTGTCAGGTCCCATGTCATACAACACCACAGACCCTCACTCTCCAGGCAAGACACACCATGACCGACTCCGCCCCCCACACCCATCTTCCGTTTGATGCATCCACCGCCGACAAGCTGCTGGAACTACTGGCAACCGACGACGACTTCCGCGACTGCTTTCAATGCAATCCGGCGCAGGCGCTTGCCCGGATCGGTGCACCTGGCGTGAGCGCCGACAATGCCGCCCCCAGCGCAGGACAGGCCTATTACTGCATGACGACCAGTCAGCTCGCGTCCAAGCAGGACATTGCAGCGGCTCGTGCCGAGCTGCAAAGCTACTTGACCGAAAAAGCCAATCACACCGTCATCTTCGCCTTCGAATCGGACAGCATGCGCTCTACCCTGCTGCGTAAATAAGCAGGCAGACCCGATACGGGCCAGGCGCGCACGAATGCCTGCGCCTGTTCGCGCGCCTGCTGGGTATGGCCGAGTGCATGCAGCGACTCGGCCATCCAAAGCTGCGCCAGACGTGTATCGGCAACATTGAGCGGCTGCAGCGTTTGCGACGCATTTGCTTCTATATATGCACGCCCACGATGGAGATACAGCCAACGTGCTTGCTGCAACGCTTCAGCGTGCCGACCACTTTCGTGCAGCAGCATGTATAGCGTCACGCGCGTCTGGAAAAGATCGTCGTCACTGATTGGCAGACGCGCGATGGCGGCCGCGCGGTCGCCCGACAGCGCCAGCTGCTGGGCTTCGACAATGGCGCGCAGTTCGGCAAGCACCGGCGTTTCATGCACAAGTGCCGGCTTGATCGCCGCAAGCGCGCGGACGGTGAGACTGTCATCGCCGGCCCGCTGCGCCTGGCTTGCCAGGATCAGCACCATTGCGGCATTGTCCTGCAGGTTTACCGTTGCCGATCCATCGTCGATGACTGCGGACACCAGCCGATCAAACGTCGGCTTGAGCGTTGCCGCTGTCGACAGGGATGGGTCGCCCAATGCATCGGTGGTCAGTGCAATGACCGAGAATTGGCGATGGTTGAAATCGTCGCCTTGCCTGCTGCGCCTCAGGCCTTGTGTGATTGCTGCGCGTGCGGCGGTCCAGTCGGCCTGATCGATCGCGATGCTGGTGCGATCGATCAAGGGCACCACATCATCGTTGGCATAGCCTTTCTCAACGATCCTGTCGAGTGCCTGTTTCGCTTCGGCATGACGATTCAGCACCGCAAGCGCGTTCGCTTGACGCCGGAGCGGGCCGGCGCGATCGGCATCACCGGGAGCGGAAAAGCGCTGCAGAGCCGCTTCTGCCTTTCCCTGCGCCAGCAAAATACGTCCAACTCGATCAGTCGCAATCGCGCGCAGCGGGTCCTGCGGAACATCAGCCGCCTGCGCATACGGCAGCGCCTCGGCAAATCGATTGGCAACGAACAGGTGCCACGATGCATTGGCGGTACCGGCAAAATTGTCCGGGTAGAGCGAGCCCAACGTTCGCCACAGCGTCAGTGCCTTGTCGGGTGCAAGCAGCTCGGACGCCCATGCATCCAGATACAGTTGATCGCGCTCGGGCAAACGTTGGCGGAAACGAATTGCCTTCTCCAAATACGGGAGCGCGCCACGGCGATCGGAGACCGCCACCTTGATGCGTGCCGCGCCCAGATACGCGAGCGCAAACTCCGGATCTATTCCCACCGCGCGCTCGAACAGTTCCAGACCTTCTTTCCATTGGCCTTTCACCGTTGCATCGACTCCCAGGGCGTACGCCCGCAGTGCATCCAGGCTGGAGGTGGTCACAGCGGGTAACGGCACAGAATTCTTGTCTATCGAGGCCACCACCTCACCCAGGCCCTGCCTGAGCTTACGGGTGACCTGATCCACCGAGGACAGTGCCGATGGCAAGCCATCGCCTTGTACAAACTCCGAGTAGACCGTGGTCTGGGTACGTGGATCCACCAACTCCACGCTGAAACGAAGCTTGCCTCCAATCTCGGCGACAGTCGGCAGCAACACGGCGCTGGCACCATCACGCAGCGCCACTTCCGAGGCGATGGCGCGATCGACGATCACGCGATCCGGATCACGCTTCATCCGGGCCATGGTGTCGCGCACTTTCATATCGCTCAGGACATTGACATAGCGCGACTGTTCCAGACTGATGCGCAGCGCCTGATCAAGCGAACTGTCGAGCAATGTGTTGCCGGTCAGATTACGTAGATCGCCGACCACCACCCACCCACGTTCGGAAAACGCAATGGCTGGCTCGGAACGGGTGAAAAACCACACCGAAACACACACAGCGACGACCAATACCGTCTCCGCCAGAAGTGCCGCCGGCCGCCGCCACAGCGGAACATCGCGCCAGGCCTTCGCCGAATTCTTCGGCGTGCGCAATGGCGTCAGGCCGACTTCGCCGACTTCATAAATCTCCATTGGCGTGGGGACGCCCTTGAAGCGCCAGCGGCCGTGGGATTTCCACAGGATGCGTTCGCCGCGGTCGCCCAGTTCGCGTGCGGCGCGGTGGGTCAATGACTCGGCCACGGCCGACAACAGGATCTGCCCGGGCCGCGCCATCGACATCAGGCGTGCGGCGGTGGGCTTGGCCAGGCCTTCGACTTCCAGCGGTTTGGCACCGATGCTCACCGCTTCGTCGCTGTTGCGCCAGGTCAGCACTTCGCCGACGTGCAGGCCCTGGCGGGCGCACAGCGTCAGCGCGCGGGCATCGCCCATCGCCTTGAGGCCCCGCGCGTAATCCAGCGCAAAGCCCAGGCCGTCGATGGGGCGATCAAACAGCAACAGCAATCCGTCCGAACGGTCGATCAGCCGGCCACGCCATTGCTGCTGCAGCTTGACCACCAGCCGATCATGCTCGCGAAACAGCGCGGCGGCGGCGTTGTCACCGATGCGCTCGACCAGCGCGGTCGAATCGCACAGGTCGGTCAACAACAAGGTACGCAAGCGCGGTGCCTGGATCGCTTCCGACGACGCATCCTTGCGTGCGTGGGTGCGGGCGCTCATTGCTCAGCGATTGTCCGACGTGGTGGCGTTGCCGGATGGCGGCGTGAGGCCCGACGCCAGCGTGTCATGCATGCACAGCACGTTGCCGCCCTGTCGCTTGGCCTCGTACAACGCGCTGTCGGCCAGCGTGTACCAATCGTTCCATGCCGCATCAGGGTCGATCATGCACAGGCCCAGGCTGACCGAGCAGCCCTGCTCGCTCTGGCCATTGCACAGGCGCGCTTCCACCGCGCGCACGATGCATTCGCCGATGTGGTGCAGCAGCTCCTGGGTGCCTTGCGCGACCAGCACACAGAATTCATCGCCGCCGAGCCGGCAGGCGAGGTCGCCGTCGGCGATCACCGAACGCAGCGCATGGGCGACGTTCTGCAGCACGCGGTCGCCGGCCAGGTGGCCGAACTCGTCGTTGATGCGCTTGAAACGGTCGCAATCGATCAGGATCAGGCCAACGCCGGGCACGTTGCCGGCGCGTCGGCATTCCTGCAGATGCAGGGCGAGCCCGCGGCGGTTGTGCAGGCCGGTGAGTTCGTCGGTGCGGCTGAGTTCTTCGGTGTGGTTGAGCTGGTGCGAGGTGACGTAGAGATTGTCCAGCGCCGCTTCCAGATCGTGGTTGCGGCGGCGCAGCTGGCGGATCAACAACTGCTCGTTGTTGACCACGCGCACGATGGAGCGGCGCAGAAAATGCGCCACCATCGATGGGTCGTGGTCGACCAGGCGCTGGAAGTCCTCGTGCGCCAGCTCGATCAGGCGGGTGTCGGTGGATGCCGTGGCGCCAGCACTGCGCGCATGGTCGCCGATCAGCAGGCCAAGTTCGCCGAAGAATTCGCCCGGGCCCAGGTGCTTGAGCATCAGGTCTTCGCCGAAATCCAGATCGATCTGGCCGCTGACCACGATGAACATCTGCGTGCCCACCGCCCCACGTTCGAACAGCGCCTGGCCGGCCGCCAACTCGCGGGCACGCCCGAAGCGGGCGAAAAACGCCAGCTCCTGGGCAGTCATCAGCGCATGCAGCCCGTCCGACAGCGTCTTTGCAACGCTCCCCGTCGGCTCTACTGCGCCGGCAGTGTTATGGCACGTCATCCAAATCCCTTAGACCGACCTGCAGCGCCGGCCTGCCCTGGCATCGTACAGCAGCGTTTTGTTCAGTACCAGGTCACACTCGTTCTCACAGCACTCGAGACGAAATGACGGGTATCGGCAATAAAAATGGGCTCGGTTCTCCGAGCCCCATCCCCCTCCCGGCAGCGGCCTGCCGGCCATCTGCCACAGACCACGAGCGATGCGGGCGCCGTTTCGCGGCGCTGTTACGGGCCTGCCGGTGGGCATCGACCGCACGCTCCGAACCACCCCACGGCCGCCGGGTGGCCGCCCCGTCGCCCATGCGCTGCCTTAGGCCGCCTTTTCGCCGTGAAACTGCTCTTCCTCGGTCGAGCCACGCAGCGCGGTGGTGGACGACTGACCCTGCTGGATCGCCTGCGTCACCGCGTCGAAGTAGCCGGTGCCCACCTCGCGCTGATGCTTGACCGCGGTAAAGCCCATCTCGGCCGCCGCGAACTCGGCCTGCTGCAACTCGACGAAGGCGCTCATCTGCCGGCGGGCATAGCCGTGCGCCAGGTTGAACATGCCGTAGTTCAGGGCGTGGAAACCGGCCAGGGTGATGAACTGGAATTTATAGCCATAGCCCGCCAGCTCGGTCTGGAACCTGGCGATGGTGGCGTCGTCCAGGTTCTTCTTCCAGTTGAAGCTCGGCGAGCAGTTGTAGGCCAGCAATTTGCCGGGGAACCTCGCATGGATGGCTTGCGCGAAGGCGCGGGCAAATTCCAGATCCGGCTTCCCGGTTTCGCACCAGATCAGGTCCGCGTACGGCGCATAGGCCAGCCCGCGGCTGATCGCCTGATCCAGCCCGTTGCGGGTCTTGAAGAAGCCTTCGACGGTGCGCTGGCCGGTGGTGAAGGGCTGGTCGTTGGCATCCACGTCGCTGGTGATCAGGTCGGCCGCTTCGGCATCGGTGCGTGCAATCAGCAGCGTGGGCACGCCCAGCACATCGGCCGCCAGACGCGCGGCATTCAACTTTTCGATCGCCTCGCGGGTGGGCACCAGCACCTTGCCGCCCATGTGGCCGCACTTCTTCACCGATGCCAGTTGATCTTCGAAGTGCACGCCGGCCGCGCCGGCTTCGATCATCGCCTTCATCAGCTCGAAGGCGTTGAGCACGCCGCCGAAGCCGGCTTCGGCATCGGCCACGATCGGCTGCAGGAAGTCGATGTCATCGTTGCCCTCGGCGTGATGCAGTTGATCGGCCCGCAACAAGGTGTTGTTGATGCGCTTGACCACCGCCGGCACCGAGTCGGCCGGATACAGCGACTGGTCCGGGTACATCTGCCCGGCCAGGTTCGCATCGGCGGCGACCTGCCAGCCGGACAGGTAGATCGCCTTCAAGCCGGCCTTGACCTGCTGCATCGCCTGGTTGCCGGTCAATGCACCCAATGCATTGACGAAGGGCGTGGCGTGCAACGCGTTCCACAACTTGTCCGCGCCCAGCCGTGCCAGCGAATGCTCGACATGCACGGTGCCGCGCAAGCGCACCACATCGGCGGCGGTGTAGTTGCGGGTGATGCCGGCCCAGCGCGGGTTGCTGGCCCAGTCGTGCTGGATCTGTTCGGCGGTCTGCAGTGTGCTGCTCATGGTGCGTTCTCCTGGCAGGAATACGACGGATGCAACGAGGAAGGACGGTGCGTCACGGCGCGCGTGAGGCATGGCAAGGCCGTCGTTGCGCATGGGCGCAACGTGCGGTGTGGTGCATTACGTGGACGGATTGCAGCGACATCGCGCGGACGCCGGCGTGTCGCTGCCGCGTTGGCTCACTCGATCAGGCGATATGCCGGCACGGTGAGGAAATCGGCCAGCGCATCGGCACGGCTGAGTGTGTCCAGCAATGCAATGGCGTCGTCGATGCGTGCGGCGCCCGGCAGTGCATCGGTCGCGCCCAGGCGCGCCGGCAGCGCACGCAACGCGGCCTGCAACAAGGGCTGATCGATGGCGGTGCCGTCGTCCAGATGCTGGCCGTGATGCAACCACTGCCACAGCTGCGCGCGGCTGATCTCGGCAGTGGCGGCGTCTTCCATCAGGTTGTGGATCGGCACGCATCCATTGCCGTCCAGCCATGCGGCCAGATAACGCACGCAGACTTCGACATTGCCTTCGAAACCGGCGCGGGTGATGGTGCCCGGCGAAGGCGCGATCAGCATGTCGCGCGTCACCTGCACGTCGTTGCGCAGGACATGCTGCTGATGCGCGGTGGGCATGTGCTCGTCGAAGATCTTCATCGCCACCGGAATCAACGCCGGATGCGCCACCCAGGTGCCATCGTGGCCGGCGCTGACCTCGCGCAGCTTGTCGGCACGCACCCGTGCCATCGCCTGCTCGTTGGCGGCCTCGTCGTGATTGATCGGAATCTGCGCGGCCATGCCGCCCATCGCATGTGCGCCGCGGCGATGGCAGGTCTTGATCAGCAGTTCCGAATACGCCTTCAGGAATGGCTGGGTCATGGTGACCTGGCCACGTTCGGGCAGCACGCGGTCGCGATGCGCGCGGAAGGTCTTCAGGTACGAAAAGATGTAGTCCCAGCGTCCGCAGTTGAGCCCGACGATGCGCTCGCGCAGCGCGTGCAGGATCTCGTCCATCTCGAACACCGCCGGCAGCGTCTCGATCAGCACGGTCACCTTGATCTGGCCATGCGGCAGGCCGAGCATGGCTTCGATATGCGCCAGCGCGGTCTCCCACAGCGCGGCCTCTTCCATGCTCTGCAGCTTGGGCAGATACAGATACGGGCCGCGATCCCTGGCCAGCAGCGCGCGGGCGTTATGGAAGGCGAACACCGCCGCGTCGAACAGCCCCCCGGCCAGCGGCTGGCCATCGATGAGCACGTGCTTCTCATCCAGATGCCAGCCACGCGGACGCACGATCAGCACTGCGCGCTCGGCTTCCGGGCGCAGCGCGTAGTGCTTGCCGTTGGGCGCATCGAAGCTGAGATCGCCACGCACCGCAGCGGCCAGCGTGCGCTGGCCGGCCAGCAGGTTGCGCCAGGTCGGCGCGGTGGAATCCTCGAAGTCGGCCATGAACACCTTGGCGCCGGAATTGAGCGCGTTGATGACCATCTTCGGATCGGTGGGGCCGGTGATTTCCACCCGGCGGTCCTGCAGCGCCGCCGGTAGCGCGGCCACGCGCCAATCGCCATCGCGGATGGCGCGGGTGTCGGGGCGGAAGTCCGGCAACTGGCCGGCATCGAACTCGGCCTGGCGGACGCGCCGCTGTGCCAGGCGCTGCTGGCGGCCGGGCTCGATGGCCCGGTGCAGCGACACCAGCAAGGCCAGCGCAGCGGCCGGCAGGAGGTCGGCCTGGCCTGCGACCTGCGTGGTCAGCGACAGACCGGGCGTGGCGCGTTCGGTGGGACGTGGGGCGAAAGCGGTGGCAGACATGTCGGGAGTCCTTGTGCATCCGGACCTGCACCGTGCGCCGCATGCAACTATTTGACAAAGCAGTTTTATCAATGCTGTAAATAAGGCAGGCTTATACAGCGTCGTTGCAGACATCCAGATGGCGCCAACTCCTCGATTTTCCTACAAATCTGATCGGCTCAAGCCGCTGCGTGCGTTCTGCCAGACAGTGCGTCTTGGCTCTGTCTCACGGGCGGCTGAGGCGCTTTATGTGAGCCAGCCGGCAGTGACCTTGCAGTTGCAGGCGCTGGAACGTGACCTGGGCGTGGCCCTGTTCGAGCGCTCGGGGCGACGCATGGCACCCAGCCGCGAGGGCCAGCTGCTCTACGACATGGCGCTGCCGCTGGTGGAGAGCCTGGACGGGCTGGAGGCCAGCTTCCGCGAAAAGGTGCGTGGCCTGGATGCCGGTGAACTCAATATCGCCGCCAACAGTTCCACCATCCTGTACCTGCTGCCGCGCATCGTGGCGAAGTTCCGCGCGCGCCACCCGGACGTGCGCCTGACCCTGCACAACGCCATCAGCGCCGACGGCACCGACCTGCTGCGCGAAGATGCAGTGGACCTGGCGATCGGCTCGATGCTGGACGTGCCGGCCGACCTCAATTACGCGCCGGTGTATCGCTTCGAACAATTGCTGATCACCCCGCACGACCACCCGTTGGCCGGCACGTCCACGGTCACGCTGCAGGACCTGTCGCCGTATCCGCTGATCCTGCCGCCACGCCGGCAGGTGACCTATCGGCTGGTCGACCTGGTCTTCCAGCAGGCGCGCGTGCCCTACACCGTGGCACTGGAAGTGGGCGGCTGGGAAGTGATCAAGCAATACGTGGCGATGGGCATGGGCATCTCCATCGTCACCGCGATCTGCGTCACCGAGGCCGACCGCGACACACTCGCCACCCGCTCGCTGAAGGATTACTTCCCCACCCGCAGTTATGGCGTGGTGGTGCGCAAGGGCAAGTATCTGTCGCCGCAGGCACGCGCCTTTATCGAGCTGATCCAGCCGGATCTGTTTCCCCCGCGCGGGTATGACGAAAGTGGTGACTCGGAGCGGTAAGTCTTGTGACTGCTGCAGGCGTGAGTTCGCATGGCGCCTGAGCTTGCTCGCCATGCGCTGCGTATGAGGTCACCATGCGCTCTTCATCGGCGATGCCGTGTGCGGTATGCGGTACGCCATTGAAGGCGTTGCTTGATCAAGCCATGCGCGCGCAGCACTGACGGTTGATTCCAGCGTGCAGCGCGAACCACTCCGGATTGCGCTGCATCGATGTCGGCCCGATCTACTGCACGATGGTTGTCGTCATAGACTAGGCCGATGCTGTGGGTATCACTGCAGGTCATCAACGGCTGGTCAATCCGGGGACTCACTGACCAGATGCGTAGCCGTCCCGCACCGCGGGGCGAGCCGACTCAACCAACCAAGGCTGACGCAATGAACCCGACCACGTTATTGCTGGTGCAGTTGGCGGTGATCCTGGGCGCGTCACGTGCGTGCGGCGCGCTGCTGCAGCGCGTCGGGCAGCCGCCGGTGATCGGCGAAATGGCCGCCGGCCTGCTGCTGGGGCCGATCGCATTCGGCGCGTGGTTGCCGGAATTGCATGGCATGTTGTTCGCCGCCAGCAGTCTGCCGTCGCTGTCGGGCCTGGCCAACATCGGCGTGGTGCTTTTCATGTTCATCGTCGGCGTGGAGCTGCGCGCGCCGGAAGGCACCACCGCGCAGGTGCGTGCGTCGGTGCTGGTGGGCCTGTCCGGCATCGTGCTGCCGTTGCTGCTGGGGCTGGCCGCCGCACCGTGGTTGTTTGCGCGCTTTGCACCGCAGGGCATCGGCTTCTGGCCCTTCGCCTTGTTCATTGCCGCGGCGATGTCGGTGACCGCGTTTCCGGTGCTGGCGCGCATCCTCAAGGATCGCAACATGACCCGCACACCCGCAGGCCGGTTGGCGCTGGGCGCGGCGGTGATCGACGATGCCACGGTGTGGATGTTCCTGGCGATCGTGCTCACCCTGACCGGCGGCAACAACCATGGCGGCGTTGCGTTTACTGCGACAGCTGCGGTGGTGCTGATTGCGGTGGTGTTCGGCGTGTTGAAGCCGCTGTATGCGCGCGTGCTCAAGCCGCGCGCACGCGATGGAGGCTATGCGCCAACTGCGCTGGTGTGGGTGCTGATCGGTCTGCTGGCCTGCGCCGCGGTGGCCGAATGGATCGGCCTGCATGCGATCTTCGGCGCATTCCTGTTCGGCGTCTGCGTGCCGCGCGACGACCGCCTGCTGGAACACCTGGCCGGGCGCATCGAACCCCTGGCGATCACCTTGCTGATGCCGGTGCTGTTTGCGGTCGCCGGCCAGGCCGCCAGCCCCGGTGTGTTCGTCGGCGCAGGTGTGGCCGGCTTTGCGTTGGTGGTCGGCGTGGCAGTGACCGGCAAGCTGGCCGGCTGCACCCTGGGCGCGCGCCTGAGCGGCCACGACTGGCGCGACAGCCTGAGCGTGGGTTCGCTGATGAACGCACGCGGGCTGATGGAACTGGTGGTGATCAAGATCGGCCTGGACAGCGGCGTGATCGGGCCGGACCTGTTCACGCTGCTGTTCGGCATGACGCTGGTGACCACGGTGATGGCCTCGCCGATGGTGGCCTGGTGCCAACGCGGCCGGCAGGCCGCCACTGCTACCGGGCTGGGTGCGGGCCAGTCGCCGCAATGACGAGGCAGCGCTGAAACACGGTGCGGCGTCGTTGCGCGACATGGCGCGTCACGTCTGCCCGCGCAACGCAGGCCATCACGCGCGCCCGTACAAACCCAGGAACATCGCCACCGCCGATTCGGCCACTTGCGTGCGTTGCTGTGGCGACAGTGGCGGCTGGCCCATGGCGATCTGCGGCCAGAACGCGAAGCCCTTGATCAATGCCTGCAGTTGCTGCGCGCCGACCTCCGGCTCCACGCCTGCCAACCGGCCATCGGCCAATGCGGCGCGCACCCAGGTGGTGGTGCCTTCCTCCTTGCTGCCCAATTGCGCGATCAGTTCGCGCGCGCGCGCGGGCGAATGGATGCCTTCGGCAATGGCGACGCGCGACAGGTCGATGAACGCCGGGTCGTCGAGCAGGTGCAGTTTCTGCTGCAGCAGCTGGATCAGCTGCGCACGCAACGGCTGGTCGGGCCGGTAGACCAGAGTCACTGCATCGGCGCTGCGCTGCCACAGCCCGCGCAGGATCTCGCCAAACAACGCGTCCTTGCTGGGGAAGTGGTTGTAGACGGTGCGCTTGGATACGCCCGCGGTGGCCGCCACGCGGTCCATGCTGGTGGCCTCGAAGCCATGCTGGCGGAACTCGGCAATGGCAGCCTCGACGATGGCGAGGCGCTTGCGGTCGGTCAGCCGTTGCGGCGCAGTCGGGGGGGAAGATGCAGTCGACATCGGGTCATTTTACACCGGACAGTTTACTTTCAGCCCGATGAAACTACACTGTTCAGTGTAACTTTCCCCTGCTGTCACCCCCTGCCCGGTCGGACTCCCCAATGGCTTCCTCGCGCCCTTCCCGCTATGCCGCTTCGCCACAGTTTCGCGATGGCCGGTTCCGCAATGCAGTGCCGCTGCCGACCACCGTGCTCAGCCTGCGCGAGCAGATTGGCCTGATGTGGAGGTTCTTCTTCGACAAGCCCAGCACCACGGTGCCGTCCACGCCGCTGCCGGTGCAGCCGCTGACCCGCGCGCAGCTGCTGTCCGCGCCCGACCGCAGCCTGTATCGCCTGGGCCATTCCACCGTGCTGATGAAGCTGGCCGGCGGCTTGTGGCTGACCGACCCGGTGTTCTCCAAGCGCGCCTCGCCGGTGCCCTTCGCCGGACCCAAGCGCTTTCATGCGCCGCCGATCGCGCTGGACGCGCTGCCGCCGCTGGCCGGGGTGATCCTGTCCCACAACCATTACGACCATCTCGATCGCACCAGCATCCGTGCACTGGCCGGCCGCGTCGGCGTGTTCGTCGCGCCCTTGGGCGTGGGCGATCTGCTGGTGCGCTGGGGCGTGGACCCGGCCAAGGTGCGCCAGCTGGACTGGTGGGAGGCGATCACCATCGATGGCCTGCAGCTCACCGCCACCCCATCGCAGCATTTTTCCGGGCGCGGCGTGTTCGATAGCGGGCGTTCGCTCTGGTGCTCCTGGGTGATCCAGGACCGCGAGCTACGCCTGTTCTTCAGCGGAGACGGCGGCTACGGCCCGCATTTCAAGACCATCGGCCAACAGCTCGGGCCGTTCGACGTGGCGCTGATCGAAAACGGCGCCTACGACCAGCAATGGCCACACGTGCACATGCAACCGGAGCAGAGTCTGCAGGCCTATCTGGACGTCGGCGGGCAGACCCTGCTGCCGATCCACAACGGCACCTTCGATCTGGCGATGCACGCGTGGCAGGAGCCGCTGGACCGGATCGTGGCATTGGCCGACGGCGCCGGCGTTGCGCTGGCGACGCCGCGCATGGGCGAGCGGGTGGACCTGGAAGCGCCCGCCAATCGCCTGCGCTGGTGGCGACAGGATGCTGCGACGCAAGCCTCGGACGGCCTGGTGGCGACGCGCTAGCTGAGTGCATCGCAGCGTTGGCGTTGGCGCATGAGCGGGCGGCGTTCACGCGCTGCCCTGCGCAGTCGCGGCGGCATGCATGCTTGCTGCCTACAAAACTCTGCGCTGCTTCGTCAGCGCAGGGCTAATGCCGCCGCTTCGGATTATGTGGAAGCGCGCATCACACATCACACATCACAGGCGCCGCCGCTCCAGATGTGGCATCGCCCCCCATCATCTGATGCACCATCCGCAAACAAGAACGGGATGGCGCGTGGCCATCCCGTTGCGATTGCTGACTGCAGCAACTACACACGCATGCGCCAACGACGCATGCACATCACTCGGTCACTCACTCGGTCAGACCGCGATTTTCCAGCAGCGCCTTGACGCTGGGGTCCTTGCCGCGGAAATCGCGATACAACGTGGCCAGGTCGACCGTGTTGCCGCGCGAAAGGATCTTGGCGCGGAAGATGTCGCCATTCTTGCGGTTCAAGCCGCCGTGTTCCTTGAACCACTCGAACGCGTCGTCGTCGAGCACTTCCGACCAGAAATACGCGTAGTACCCGGCCGAATAACCGCCGCCCCAGATGTGGTCGAAATAGCTGCTGCGGTAGCGCGGCGGCACTTCGGACAGGTCCACCTTGAAGCGCTTCAAGGCGTCGGCTTCGAACTTGCTCACGTCCTGCAACGGCGCGTCGGCCGGCTGGGTGTGCCAGGCCAGGTCGAGCAGCGCGGCCGACAGGTACTCGGTGGTGGCGTAGCCGCTGTTGAAGGTCTTGGCCTTCTTGATCTTCTCCACCAGCTCGGCCGGCATCGCTGCGCCGGTTTGATAATGCTTGGCGTAGTTGGCGAAGACCTTGGGATCGGAGGCCCAGTGCTCGTTGAACTGCGAGGGGAATTCCACAAAATCGCGCGAGGTGCTGGTGCCGGCGATCGAGGGATACTTCACCTTGGAGAACATGCCGTGCAGCGCGTGGCCGAACTCATGGAACAGCGTGGTGACGTCGTCGAAGCTCAGCAGCGCCGGCTGGCCGGCGGCCGGCTTGGTGAAGTTGCAGACGTTGTAGACCACCGGCTTGGCACCGGTGAGGCCGTCCTGCTCGACGAACACATCCATCCAGGCACCGCCGGACTTGCTGTCGCGCTTGAAGTAGTCGGTGTAGAACAGCGCTATCGAGGTGCCGTCCGCATCGAACACTTCATACACCTTCATGTCGGCGTGATAGGTCGGGATGTCGGTGCGCTGCTTGAAGGTGATGCCGTACAGCTGCGTGGCTGCGTAGAAGACGCCGTTCTGCAGCACGTTGTCCAGTTCGAAATACGGCTTGATCTGCGCCTCGTCCAGGTCGTACTTGGCCTTGCGCACCTGCTCGGCATAGAAATCCCAATCGGACGCGGCGAGTTTGAAACCACCCTTCTGCGCGTCGATCACCTTCTGCATTTCGGCCACTTCGCGGCGTGCCTTGGCGGTGGCGGCCGGCACGGTGTCGGTCAGCAGCTTGAGTGCGGCATCCGGGCTCTTGGCCATCTGGTCGCCCAGGCTGTAGGCGGCGTAGTTGTCGAAGCCGAGCAACTTGGCCTTTTGCGCGCGCAGCTGCGCCAGGCGCTGGATGGTCTGGCGGGTGTCATTGGCATCGCCCTTTTCCGCGCGCGTTTCCGAGGCCTTGAGCACCTCGGCGCGCAGCTGGCGGTCCTTCAGCGAGGCCAGCACCGGCTGCTGGGTGGTGTTCTGCAGGGTCAGCAGGTACTTGCCATCGAGCTTGCGCGCCTTGGCCGCATCGGCGGCGGCGGCGATATCGCCCTCGCTCAGGCCATCGAGCCTGGCCTTGCCGTCCACCACCACCGCGCCGGCGGCCGAGGCGGCGACCAGGCGGGTATGGAACTGCGTGGAGAGCGTGGTCTCCTCGATATTGAGCTTGCGCAGGCTGGCCTTGTCGGCCTCCGACAGCTGCGCGCCGGCGCGCACCAGCTCTTCGTAGTCGCGTTCGACCAGGCGCTTCTGCTCCGGCTCCAGGCTCAGCGTGTCGCGCTGGTCGTAAATGGTCTTGACCCGCGCAAAGAGCTTCGGGTCGAGATTGATCTCGTCCTGGTGCGCGGCCAGCTTGGGCGCGATCTCTTCCTGGATCTTCTGGCGTGCGTCGCTGGTATCGGCCTGCACCAGGCCGAAGAAGATGCGCGACACGCGCGTGAGCGTTTCGCCGCTGCGCTCCATCGCTTCGATGGTATTGGCGAAGCTGGGCGGCTCGGGGTTGTCGGCGATCTTGCGGATGTCGGCCAGGTGCAGGCGCATGCCTTCCTCGAAGGCCGGCAGGTAATCGGCGTCCTTGATCTTGTCGAACGGCGGCGCCTGGAACGGCAGCGTGCTGGCGGTCAGCAGCGGGTTCGGCGCGGCATCCGCGGCCGGGGTGGTGGCGGTCTTTTCGGGCACGGTGGTGGACTCCTTACCGGACGGCTCTTTTCCGGAACAAGCGGCCAGTGCCAGGGTGATGGCAGCGGCCAGAACGACGGTACGCGACATGGCGTGTGATTCCTGAGTGGGTAGTGCAGCCGGCCACGCTAGCGGGTTTGCGCAGCGTCGGCATGTGCCGTTGGATTGGATGGAGGGGCGCGGTCGAGGATGCGCGCTACAGCGTCTCGTCCTTGAAGATGGCCACGTGCGGGGTGCCGTCGGCGCCGATCCAGCCGCGGTACATGCCCTCGGTATTGAACGGGAATGCGGCGTTGCCCTGTGCGTCCAGCGCGATGGCGCCGCCGTCGCCGCCGGCCTTGGGAATCTGCTGGTCGATCACCGTCTCGGCCGCCTGTTGCAAGGACTGCCCGGCGTATTTCATGCGTGCGCAGATGTCGTAGGCGGCCACCGCGCGGATGTAGAACTCGCCCCAGCCGGTGCCGGACACCGCACACTGGCCGTTGGCGTAGGTGCCGGCACCGATGATCGGCGCATCGCCGACGCGGCCGTAGCGCTTGTTGGTCATGCCGCCGGTGGACGTACCGGCGGCCAGATGGCCGTCGCGATCCAGCGCCAGCGCGCCCACGGTGCCGAAGTGCTTGGCGGTTTCCAGGTCCAGTTCGGCCTGCGCCTGACGGTCGCCGGCTTCGGCCTTAAGCGCTTTTTGCAGCTGCTGCCAGCGCTTGTCGGTGCGGAAATAACTGGGGTCGACCAACGTGACGCCCTGCTCGCGCGCGAATTGTTCGGCGCCGTCACCGACGAGCATCACGTGCTTGGAATGGTCCATGACGCTGCGCGCCAGCTGGATCGGGTTCCTGACCGTGTGCACGCCGGCAATCGCACCGGCCTTGCCGGTGGCGCCATCCATGATCGCGGCATCCAGCTCGTTCTTGCCGTCATGGGTGAACACCGCACCGCGCCCGGCGTTGAACTGCGGCGCGTCCTCCAGCACGGTGATGGTGGCCGCCACCGCGTCCACTGCACTGCCGCCACGTTGCAGCACCGCATGCCCTGCGCGCAGCGCGCGTTGCATCGCCTCGCGCGCCTGGGCCTGTTCCTCGCTGGAAAGACTGGATTTCTCCACGCCTGCGCCGCCGTGGATCACCAGCATCGGCGTGGCCGCCCATACCGGGCCGGCGGCGAGCAGGAGAGAGATGGACAGACACAGTGCACGTGCGGACAGGCCAATCATGGTGTTCCCTCGATGGAGGTCGCAACGTGCCTGGCGACGCCAGGCATGGATGCATGCGACCGGGAGCGACAAAAACCCCGGCGCGGTGGCAAACGGACGTGGTCCTGGCGATCGGTCATCGGCACTCGGGATCGGCACGCAAGGTCGCGCCTGCCAGCACCTGCGCGCGCACAGCCCGCCCTTCGGCAGCGATGTGTGAGGTGCATGAGCGCCTTGCCGCCCGCGGGGGGCACGCTCACAACGTATCGCGATGCTTGCCGCGCCACGGCCGGTACCAGGCGCGGATGGCGGCGATATCGGCGGCCATGTCGGTGCCGGTCCAGAACGGCTCGCCGATGCCCACGGTCTTGCTGGGGTAGTCGAAATACACCGGCAGGATCGGCACCTTGGAATCGGAGGCGATCTTCCAGAAGCCGGCCTTCCAGTGCTCCACCCGCTTGCGGGTGCCCTCGGGGGTGATCACGTACCACATCTGCTCGGAATTACGGATCAGCCGCACCGCCTGGCCGATGGTGCCCTGGGGCGAGCTGCGGTCCAGCGGGATGCCACCGAGCTTGCGCAGCAGCGGGCCCAATGGCCACCAGAACAGCTGCGCCTTGCCCAGCACGCGCACATCGAAGCCCAGCGCGAACTTGGCCGCAAAGCCCAGGAAGCCGTCCCAGTTGGACGAGTGCGGGGCGACGATCATCACCAGCTTGGGTTCGTCGGGCAGTCGCCCGAGCAGGCGCCAGCCGGTCAGGCGCAGCGCCGTGCGCCCCAGCCAGCGGCCGAAGCGGCCGTGGGCGCGGGGCATTCTGGGTGGAGAGGGCTGCAGCAGGATGTTGGCCTGTGTTACCGGTGGCAACGACGGGTCGGTGTGACTCACGCTTACTCCCAGTGGGACGCAGAGCGTCCACGCTTGATATGACTGCGCTCACGCTTGGCATCCAGCCGCCGCAGCTTGGCACCATGACTCGGTTTGGTGGCGACCCGGCGCTTGGGCACCGACAGGCAGGCACTGATGATCTCGGCCAGCCGCTCGCGCGCATCCTCGCGGTTGCGGTCCTGGGTGCGGAAGCGCTGCGCGTCGATCACCAGCACGCCCTCGGCGGTCATGCGCCGGTCGCGCCGCGACAGCAGCCGCGCGCGCAACGGTTCGGGCAGCGACGGCGAGCCGGCCACGTCGAAGCGCAGTTCCACCGCAGTGGAGACCTTGTTGACGTTCTGCCCGCCTGCGCCGCTGGCGCGCACGAAGCGCTCGACGATCTCGCTGGGCGGGATCGTCAGGCTGGGGGTGATCTGGATCGGGTCGCTGGCCATTCAACCCGATTGTATCGGCACCGGCATGGACGCGCGCGCGAACGCCGGCTTCCCGTATGCTGCGGCCGGTTCCCCAGCCTGCAGGATGCTCCGATGACCCCACCCCGTTCCGTCGCCACCGCCCGCGCCTTGGCGCGCCGCCTGATCGTGCTGGCTGCGCTGGCACTGGCCACGCCCGCCGCCTTCGCGCAGGCGCCCAGCGATGCCGACATCAACCGCCTGCTGGCCGCCTCGCGCGCGCAGACCATGCTGGACACGATGCTGCCGCAGATCGAAGCGATGCAGCAGCAACAGTTCGCCCAGCTCACCGCCCAGCGCCAGCTCGACGCCGACCAGCAGGCGCAGCTGCAGCGCATCCAGGAGCGTACCCGCCAGACCGTGCGCAAGGCGCTGTCGTGGTCGGAGCTGCGCCCGATGTATGTGGACATCTACAAGCGCTCGTTCTCGCGCGAGGACGTGCTGGCCATGGCCGAGTTCTACGAGAGTTCGGCCGGCCAGAGCCTGCTGGACAAGACCCCGGCGCTGACCCAGAACCTGATGGGCGCGATCCAGCAGAAGATGCTGCCGCTGTTTGCCGATTTGCAGAAGGATCTGGAGAAGATCGTCAACGAGCCGGCGGCGGCACCGCAGAAGCCCTGACGGGCGGGGATTCGGGATTGGGGAGTCGCAACGGCGTGCTTGCTGCGGCGGTTGCGGATCCGGGGTGAGTGCGTTGCCGGTTATCGCAATGCTTCAACTTTTCCGCTGACCGAAGCAGCCCTCCCCCATCGGGGAGAGCCGCGGTCCTGAGGCTCGGTGGCGATCAGGCCCCCATCCGCCCTTCGGGCACCTTCCCCCGCAAGCGAGGGAAGGAAGCAACTTGGAAGGTGAGCGGAGAAGGCGGCAACGCGGGAACGCGGGGAAGGCGGGCAGTGGGCGTCGTGCTTGAGCCCCTCCCGCCTGCGGGAGAGGGGTTGGGGTGAGGGGGACGCTTGCGCAGCTTTCTTGCATGCCGAGTGGACGTCTCGATCTCTGGACCAGGCACGCCAATCACGCCGCCGGCATGACTCCCAACCCCGGCATCTCCCACCCGAACAACGCGCAGGCCTTGGCGAATTCCACATCCAGCGGCGCAGTGACGCTGATGCGCCGTCCATCGGCCGGATGCGGGAATCCCAGGCGCTCGGCATGCAGCAGCATGCGGTGGATGCCAAGCATGCGGAAGCTGCGGTTGTGCCGGCCATCGCCATGGCTGGTGTCGCCGATCATGTGATGCGACAGGTGTTTCATGTGCCGGCGGATCTGCCGGAACCGCCCGGTCTGCGGCTGGCAGCGCAGCAAGGCATAGCGCGAGGTGGCAAAGCCGGTGGACGGGATCTCCAGCTCGCCGGTGGCCAGGCGCTGGAAGTGGGTCACCGCCGGCTTCTTGACCGGCTTGCCGGGGCCGCCGTCCAGGTCGTGGTCGACGCTGAAGCGCTGCTCGGCCGGCCAGCCGCGGCACACGGTCAGATAGTCCTTCTCCACTTCGCCGGCCATCAAGGCCTTGCCCAGCGCACTGGCGGCCTCGCGATCGAACGCCAGCAGCAGGCAGCCGCTGGTGGCGCGGTCGAGCCGGTGCACCAGGAAGATCGGCCGGCCCAGCTGTTCGCGCAGGCGGTCGGCCAGGAAGTCGTCCTCCCCGCGCGCCAGCTTGCTGTCGTGGACCATCAGCCCGGCAGGTTTGTCGACGACGGCCAGGACCGCGTCCTGGTGGAGAATCTGCAAGTGCTTGGGGGATGTGCTCACCGGCGGATTATCCGCGCCGTGGGCAGCGCATGCCACTGCACCGGCGTGCCACTACGCGATTGACCGCACCCCGGTGCTGGCAGAGCATGTGGCGCCCGCCAGTCACACGCCTTGGGGCGTGAGGTCGTTGCAGGTCAGCGGTGCACGCTCAGCCCGCGCCGCACACCGCCAGCAACTCGCCCTTGCCCACCGGCACCACGCTGCAGGTAACTGCTGGATCGGCAGCCAGCAGCGCGGTGAACGGCGCCAGTTCGTCGGCATGCGAGAGCGCATTGTCGACCACCAGCAGGCCGCCGCCGCGCAGCACGCGGCGCAGTGCCGGCCACCAGCGTACATACTCGCCGCGCGCCGAATCCAGAAAGACCAGATCGATGCTGGCGCTGGCCGCCTGGGCCAGCCATGCGCCGCCATCGCCGTGCACCAGCTCCACCGATGCCGCCAGGCCGCTGCGCGCCAGCGTGGCCTGCGCCAGGGCCACCTTGTCGGCCGCATGTTCCACCGTGGTGACATGCCCACCGATCGCCGCGGCCGCTTCGGCCAGCCATAGCGTCGAATACCCGTTGGAGGTGCCGATCTCCAGAACGCGCCGCGCAGCGGTGGCACGCACCAGCACCGCCAGCAACTGCCCGGTGTCGGGCGTGATGTTGAGCATGCGCCGGTCGCGCGCCAGCTGCTGCGCATCGTTGTCGCTGCCGAACCGTGCCAATTCGTCTTTCAACGCCTGCAGATCGATCATCACCACCTCGCCGGGAACGGCTTCGTCATCGTGCTGCTGCAGGCACCGCCGCTACCCAGCCGGATGCAGCAGGCCACCTGCGGCAGTGCTTCAGCATTAGTGCTTCAGCGCCGCAGCCAGGCGACCAGCAGGGCCACCGAGCCGGCCGCGCCGCTGATCCAGCTCCACACCGGCACCGTGCCCAGGTACCAGCCATTCGGGTGCAGGCCATACAGCACCGCGGCCACCACCAGCAGGCCGCTGCCGGTGATGGCGGTGACCACGCGCGTCTGCAGCTTGCGCAGGCTCAGGTCCAGCGCGCGCAGCTCGGCCGAACGGATGTCGAGCTGATGGCGGCCCTCGACCTGCTGCTTCAACCAGCTGTGCACCAGGCGCGGCATGTCCGGCGCATGCGTCATGATTTCCGGCAGCCGCTTGCGCAGCTCGCCGAGCACGCGGCGCGGGCTGTAACGCTCGCGCAGGATGCGTTCGAGCACCGGCCGTGCCACGGCCCAGATATCCAGCCTGGGGTCGAGCTGGCGGCCGACGCCTTCGATGTTGAGCAAGGTTTTCTGCAGCAGGATCAGCTGCGGCTGCAGCGTCAGTTCGTAGCGCTGCGCGACGCGGAACAGCTTGATCAGCACTTCGGCCAGCGAAATCTCCGACAGCGGCCGGGTGAAGTACGGCTCGCACACCGAGCGCGCGGCCGCTTCCAGTTCGTCGATGCGCACGTTGTCGGGCATCCAGCCCGCTTCCACGTGCAGCTCGGCCATGCGGCGGTAATCCTTGTGGAAGATCGCCATGAAGTTCTCGGCCAGGTAGTACTGATCCTCCTGCGAGAGCTGGCCCATGATGCCGAAATCCAGCGCGATGAAGCGCGGATTGAGCCGGCGCTCCGGATCCGAATCGACCCAGATGTTGCCGGCGTGCGCATCGGCATGGAAGAAGTTGTCGCGGAACACCTGCGTGTAGAACACGCGCACGCCCTTGGCCGCCAGCGCCTTGCGATCGATGCCGGCCGCATCGAGCCTGGCGATGTCGTCGGACGGAATGCCGTACACGCGCTCCAGCGTGAGCGCACGCTCGGCGGTGTGCGACCAGATCACCTCGGGCACGTACAGATCGTCCGAGCCTTCCCAGAACCGGCGCAGCACACTGGCGTTGGCGCCTTCGCGCTGCAGGTCCAGTTCGGCCGACAAGGTGCCTTCGATCTCGGCCACCACCTCGCGCGGCCGGATCTTGTCCGCACGCGGGTGGGTGCGCTCGACCAGCGTGGCCAGCGACTGCAGCAAGGCGATATCGGCATCGATCTGGCGCTCGATGTCCGGGCGCAACACCTTGACCACCACCTCGCGGCGCACGCCGTTGGCATCCGGCGGCAAGGTGGCCGCATGCACCTGCGCGATCGAGGCCGAGGCCAGCGGTACGGTGTCGAACGCGGCAAACGCCACGCTCACCGGCAGGCCCAGCGCGCGCTCGACGATCAGCCGCGCCGCTTCGCCATCGAAGGGCTTGACACGGTCCTGCAGCAGGGTCAATTCATCGGCCACGTCGGCCGGAATCAGGTCGCGCCGGGTCGACAGGATCTGCCCGAACTTGACGAAGATCGGCCCCAGTTCCTGCAACGCCAGCCGCAGCCGCGCACCGCGCGATTGCGCGGCGATCTCGGCACTGGCGCGTGGCACGAACGGCTTGGCCAGGCGCAGCCAGCGCTCGGCCGGGGTGTCCTGCAGCAGGTCGTCCAGGCGATAGCGCAGGATCACCCGGCCGATGCGGCTGGCCCGCAGCAGCGCCTTCATGCCGCACCTCCGGCCGCGCGCAGGCGCGCCACGCGCGCGGCCAGCCGTTCGACGTCGTCGCGCAGTTCGTCGACATCGTCGTGGAAGGCCTCAAGTTCGGCGCGCGGCACCACATCGCGCGATTCCTCTGTCACGAATTCAGCCGCGCTCTGCGCCAGATCCACCGCGCTGCGGCGGGCCTGCTGCAGCGCTGCGCGCACCGCATTGGCGATCTGCACGCCGAGGATCTGCCCGAACACCGCCACGAACGGCAACTGCCAATCCGGATCGAAACGGCCGGCCAGTTGCTGCAGCTGGCGCGCCAGTTCGGCATCGCCGGAGACCTTGAGCCGCCCGGCCGGTGCGCCGCTGCGGCGCGCATTGGCCAGGAACGGCAATTGGCCGAGCAAGCCGGCCAGGCTGCTGCGCACGGCCAGATCCGGCTCCTGCCCCTGGTCCACCGGGCCAACCAGCAAGCGGCGCTCGTGCACGCGGATCTGCAGGGCCAGCGCAGGCGCCTCCAGCGTCAGTGCGATGCGTTGGCCTTCCAGCGGCAGCAGGGCGTCGCGGGTATCGGGGTCCAGTGCCAGCGCGCGATTGAGCGCGGCTTGCAGGGCCTGGCCGGCGAGCGGCTTGAGTGAGTTGAACAGGGATCCGGGCATGGGCGCATTCTACCGTCCCTGCATGTCGCTACTGCTTGATGGTGTGTGGCAGGTGCAGGCCGGAGACCAGGATGACGCGCATCGCAGGGCGCCTCGGCAGCCAGGCCGCTGCAATCGCAGCCGCATCCCCACAACGGACAGACCCGGCCGTTGACCGTGCACCTGCCCTGGATCGCCACACCGCATACGGCGGCGATGCAGGACTTCCGTCGGCGCGCCTGCCGCGGGCATGCTGGCGACCTCATCACGCCAGGTGGCAGGAGCAGGCAATGCGCAAGATCCGGGTCGGTCTCATCTTCGGCGGCAAGTCGGCCGAGCACGAAGTCTCGCTGCAGTCAGCGCGCAACATTCTCGATGCGCTGGACCCGCAGCGCTTCGAGCCGGTGCTGATCGGCATCGACAAGCAAGGCCAGTGGCACGTCAACGACCCCGACAGTTTCCTGCTCAATGCCGACGACCCGGCGCGCATCGCGCTGCATCGCAGCGGTCGCGGCGTCGCTTTGCTGCCGGGCGCGCAGCAACAGCAATTGCGTCCGACCCAGCGGGAGCAGGCGCTGGCGCTGCAACGGCATGCAGACGATCAGGTGCTGCGCAGTGCGGTCGGCCCAGGCGCATGAGCCGGGCCCATGTGCGTGCGGTGCAACGCGACGACCACCGCGCACTGCTCGCGCTCAATAATGCGCATGCCACCGAATTGTCGCTGCTGGATGCCGATGGACTGGCCGCATTGCTGCAACTGGCCTGGCACGCACGCATGGTCGCGCCTGCGGATGGTCTGCTGATCGCGCTGGATCAGCGCGCCGCGTACGCCAACCCGAACTTCGCCTGGATGGCGCAACGCTTCGCGCGCTTTGTCTACATCGACCGCATCGTGATCGCTGCGCATGCACACAGGCGCGGGCTTGCCAGGCAGCTGTATGACGAACTCATCCACGCCGCACGTGCAGCGGCGCAGCCGCGCCTGGTTTGCGAGGTCAACCTGGTCCCACCCAATCCGGCATCGCTGGCGCTGCATCTGCAGCTGGGTTTTCAGCCCATCGGCGATGCGCTGCTCGGCAACGGCAAGCACGTGCAGTATCTCGAAAAACTGCTTTGAAGCAGCCGTAATTGAATTTTTGAGTATCCACAACGCACAGGGCCCGCCTCCTTGCGGAAGCGGGCCCTGTGAGCGTCCGCCGGCAGCGCCGCTGCCGTAACGTATCGCAGCTAGGCGTTATACCTTGCCGCGACGGAACATCGAGATCACTGCCAGGATCAGGAACACCACGAACAGGATCCAGGCGATATTGGTCGCCGCACCGGCGATACCACTGAAGCCCAGCACGGCGGCGATGATGGCGATGACGAAAAAGATGATGGCGTAATGCAGCATGGCAAGGATTCCAGAAGTTGTCGTGCCGAATCGGCGCAGACGTATCCTGAACGCATGACGGTCTTTATCGAGTGATGGCGATGTCGTTGGAAGATGAGGATCGCAGCCGTTGCAGTCCTTCCTCGATGCTGACCTGCGGAACATAGCCGAAATCACGGCGTGCCGGTTCCATGCTGTACCAGTGCGGCGTACACAGCTGTTCCACCAGAAAACGCGTCAACGGCACTTCGCCAGGCAGACGCAACAGTGGCCACATGGTCTCGCAGATTGCACCGATTCTGTATGCGGTCTTGAACGATAGCGAACGCGTCACTGCCGGTGCATCCACTGCGGCCAGCAGGCGATTGAGCAACTCGCGCATCGGCAAGGGCTCGCCGTTGGAGATGAAGTACGCCTTGCCCGCACACGCGGCACCGGGAGCGAGATGCGCGAACGCATCGAAATGCGCCTGCGCGGCATTGTCGATGTAGGTGCTGTCCACCAGGTTGCTGCCGTCGCCGACCATGCGCAGCCGCCCGGCGCGCGCACGCGCGGCCAGGCGCGGCAACAGATGATTGTCACCCGGGCCCCAGATCAGGCGCGGACGCAAGGCCACCGTCGCCAGTTGCGCATCGTTGGCCGCCAGCACCGCGCGCTCGGCGATCGCCTTGGTTGCGGCATATGCAGCGCGCAGATCCTCGCCATACGGCACTTCGTCGGCGCCCAGGCCTTCCACCGGATTGGTGGCGCGATGGGTCACGCTCGGTGTGGAGGTATAGATCAGGCGCGGCACACCGTTGGCCCGACACGCGTCGAGCACGTTCTGCGTGCCCACCACATTGGCCTGGTGATAGCTGTCATAGCTGCCCCATGCACCGGCCTTGGCGGCGTTGTGGAAGACCGCATCGATGCCGGCGAAGGCATGCCGCACCGCCTGCGGATCGGCCAGGTCGCCACGGATCTGGCCCACGCCCAGGGTCTGCAACACCGGGTAATCGCCGCGCTGGAAACTCACCACCTCGTGCCCGCGCGCGCGCAGGCCGCGGCACAACGCCTGGCCAAGAAAGCCACCACCACCGGTCACCAGGATGCGCACGCATCACCTCCATCGCAAGGGTGCACACAATAGCGGGCGCAGCCGGGATTGGCGATGCGGCCAGCCGCCTGCGCGATGTGCATCGACAGCTCAGCCACGTTGCTGCGCCGCCCAGATCGCCAGCGTTTCGCGGCCGATCTTGGCATTGTGGCGGATGTCCACCGGGAACCCCGAATGGCGCAGGAAACGTGTGATGCCTGCGGTGTGCGGATGCGCCGCGCCCAGCGCGCGCAAGGCGGTTTCCACTTGCGCAAACGCCGATGCCGCAACGCCTGGCTGTAGTTCCACGCACAGCACCGGCTGCTGCTGTCCGGGCGCGCCGACGCCGACCAGGGCAGTGCGCCGCACCTGCGGGTGCACGTTGAAGACCGGTTCCACCTGCTCGGTGTAGAGCGGGCCGCTGGCCGTTTCCACGCGGTGGGTCTTGCGCCCGCAGAACCACAAGCGCCCTTCGGCATCGAAATACCCCACATCGCCCATGCGATGCACGATGCGTTCGCTGCCATCCGCGTTGCGCTCACGGATCTTGGCAATCCGCGTGGCCGCGTCGCGGTTGAAGTAGGTGTCGGTGGTGGTGGGACCGGCGACGGTGATCTCGCCGACCTCGCCCACCGCCAGCACGCGCGCGCCGCTCCATTCGGGAATGGCTGCATCGTCGATGGCGATGATGCGTACCTCGTTGGGCGCGACGACCTGGCCGACACAGGTGCCGGCGCCGGCCTCGGTGGCCGCGCGGGTGGCATCCAGCGTGCGCCCTTCTATCGCCGCCACCGGCAGGCATTCGGTGGCGCCATACGGCGTCCAGAATTGCGCATCTGCCGGCAACAGCGTGCGGATCTTGGCCACCACATCCGGCGGCACCGGCGCACCGGCCGAGGTGGCCAGGCGCACGTTGGGAAGCGGCTGCCCGTAATCGGCCAGCACGCGCATCAACGCCGGCGAGCCGAACAACTGCGTCACGCCGAAGCGGTCGATCGCATCGTGCAATTTGCGCGGATCGGCGGTGGCCGGGCGGGTCGGATCCATGTCCGGAATCACCGAGGTCAGCCCCAGTGCCGGATCGAACAACGCAAATGGCGGGAACGTCGGCAGATCCACGCCGCCGGGCTGCATGCCGAAGGCATTGCGCAGCAACTCGATCTGGCCGACGAAATGCCGGTGTCGGTACACCACCCCCTTGGGTACGCCGGTCGAGCCGCTGGTGAACAGGATGGCGGCCACATCGCCCGGCCCGGTGTTGGCCAGCTGGCTGCCGGCGCCGGCGCCATCGCGTTCCACGCGCGCCAATGTCACCCCGCCCCAGCCGTAACGGCCGCCGACGCTGACGATCTGCTTTGCAGAACGCGCCCAACGCAACAGGCGACGCGCCAGCTGCGCAAGCGGAATGCCGATAAACGCCTGCGGCTGCGCTTCGTCCAGGCACTGCTTGAGCGCGCGCTTGTCGATGCCCGGATCCACCAGCACCGGCACCGCGCCGGCCTTGAACAAGGCAAACATCAGCAGGAAGAACTCCGGCGACGGCCGCACCATCACCACCGCGCGCGCACCGCGTCCGATACCGTGCAGCGCCAGCCCGGCGGCGATCGCATCGCTGCGCGCATCCAGCTCGGCATAGCTCAAGGTCACATCGTAGGCGGCAACCCCATTGGCGCCGCGGCGGCCCGGGCAACGGATGGCGATCTGGTCGGGGCGCTCGCGCGCGAGCTCCGGCAGGGTGGCGGCGATATTGCAAAGAGTGGTCATTGCCGCATTATCACCCATCCGCCGACGGTACCGGCCGCTTGCATCCGGCTCAACGTCGCAGATGCACGCGACGCTCGGCGACGGCACAACGATGGTTTTCCCTGCAAGGCAACCAGGCCTTGGCAGCGCAAGTGTGCAGTAATCACTGCCACCTCCGCGCCTGCGTCTTTTATTTTTAGGCGCATTGCAACGTGGTCGAGTGCCTGCGAAAAGCGCGCGTCAGCGATTCCCCCGGTCGCTGGTGATCGTTCTACACGCGAACACTCTGGCAATGCCGACGCGGCAGGCGGTCGTCAGCACCCGACAGGCAACCTGCTCGCCCCCAGCGCGCGCCGCTCCTCCGGCGCGCACGCGCATGAATCACTAACCTGCCGCCGCGATGCGCCACTTGTATCGCGCCGTGGTTCGGTCAGAATGCCGCGCTCTCCACGTTGTTTTGCCGCGCAAGGCCCGGCATTCCATGGCACATCCCTGCCTTACCTGCGGCGCCTGCTGCGCCTACTTCCGCGTCAGTTTCCACTGGAGCGAAGCCGACCCCGCATTGGGCGGCAGGGTGCCGATCGAGCTGACCGATGCGCTGCGCACGCACGAGCGGGTCATGCGCGGCACGTCGCAATCGCAGCCGCGCTGCATCGCGCTGGACGCAGACATCGGCCGCTACAGCCGCTGCAGCATCCATGATCGCCGACCCTCCTCCTGTGCCGCCGTACCGGCCTCGCTGGAGTTTGGCCAGCGCAGCGCGCAATGCGACAAATCCCGGTTGGCGCACGGCCTGCATGCACTGACCGAAGCCGACTGGCTGGGCGTGGACGATGCCCAGCGCAATCCGCTGCCGCCGCTGTAGCGACTATCGCTGCGGGTGCATGCACGTCTGTTTACGGCGCGCGGCACCGCACGCGACGCGGCCGATGCCCGGCATCGGCCTGGCCACTGACCTACTCCAGCCCCGGCGCGTGCCCGCACCTACCTGCCGGGCGCCCGCGGCATCCTGATGACCGGGTCAGAGCGGATTGCGCTCCAGGAACGCACGGATCGCCGGCACCAGCACTTCGTGCTTGTCTTCCAGCACGTAGTGATTGGCATCGTCGAACGCGGTGACTTCGGCGTTCGGCAATGCCTTGCGAAAGCCGGCCAGGAAGTGCTTGTCGAAGCAGATGTCGCGCAATCCCCAGGCGATAAACGCCGGCCGGTCGGCGAACGCGGGCAATGCCTGCGCCGAGCGCTCCAGCAGCGACCAGGCCTGGTCGGCCGGCGACAGCGGAATATCCTGCATGAAGCGAATGGTGGAGATGCGGTTGCGCCAATTGTTGTAGGGCGCCACATACGCACGGCGTACATCGGCCGGCATCCGCCGCGACACGCCGAACCAGGACGCACCGGAGGAAAACGCATTGAACGTGCGGATGAACCACTCGCCCGGGCCCCAATGCCGGCCCATCGCGATCTGCCACGGCATCGGCTTTTCCGGCGGCAACGGGAACGCAGCGGTATTGGTGATCACCAGCCGCTTGACCTGCGCATGATGCGACAACGCCCAGCCGAACCCGATCATGCCGCCCCAGTCGTGTACCGCCAGCGTGACCGGGCCGGTGATGCCCAGATGCCGCAACAGCGTGTCCAGGTCGTCCACGCGCGACTGCAGCGTGTAGTCGTAACGTGGCTGCGCGTCGGGCGCATCGTCCGGCTTGTCGGACAGCCCCATGCCGATATGGTCCGGCACGATGCAGCGGTAACGGTCCGACAGGCCGCTCACCAGATTCCGCCACAGGTAGCTCCACGACGGATTGCCGTGCAGCATCACGACCACCTCGCCATCGCGCGGACCTTCGTCCAGATACGACATCGCAATACCGGGACGCACCTCAAGGCGCTGGGAAGTGAAGGGATAGCCGGGGTAGTTCATGGATCTCTCTATTTGCTAAAGCTTGGACTGGGTGCGTCTGGCACGTCGCCAGCTACATCGCCACGACAGTATCGAACATACGCCAGGTGTCTCTGCGTCGTCGGGAACGGCCGTGCACAAACGAATCGCTCACAGCGGCTGCGCTCCTTCGCTGAGGATGTCGAGATAGGCGTGATAGGCAAAAATACGATGCCGCTGCTGGCCGGTGAGTTCGTTGACGATTTCCAGCTCCTGCAGGGTGCGTACTGCGGCACGGATGGTGGGCGCACTCAACGACAGGGCGGGCGCCACTTGCGGCACCGCCAATACCACGCGCCGCGCAAACTGCTCAAACACCAGGCCGACGTTACCTGCTCGCTGGCCCAAAGCGGCAATGCGGGCCCGATCACGTGCCAACAGTGCCAGCAGGCGCTGCGCGGTGTCGACGGCTTGTTGCGCGGTCTCTGCCATACCATCCAGAAAGAAACCCAGCCATCCTTCCCAGTCACCGTTGAGTCGCACCGCATTGAGGCGGTCGTAGTAATCGGCACGACGGCGCTTGAAATACAGGCTCAGGTTCGACATCGTCGACAGGCACGCCCGCTGCCGCATCCATCTCGAACAGCAATAGGTCCGAGAGCGATGACTGGGTCCCTTCGATCTGGGACGACAGCAAGGCTTCCTTGCGGATGTACTGATAAAGAAACAGTTCCGGGTCCGGCAGCATCAGCGTGATGCCGTCCAGTCGCCCTGATGCCTGGTCGGCGCGCTCTTTTCGGGCCACCAGTTCGGCCTGTGCGAAATCCGGTGCCGGCACTGGCGGCAACGGATCAGGAACGAACGCCTGGTAACGGCTCCCTGCGAGAGCGCCAGCAACGTCGTGTCCGGTGATGCGCTGAGCCATCGTCTTTCCTTACAGACCGCATGCATTCCTGCAAGGAAACTTAGATACCACTTCTTTACCTAAGCAGTAATATTGCCCGGCGTACAAGAGCAGCGACCGGGCACTATCACACGCATCACCAGACCACTTCGGCCATCGAGCAGTTCAGCCCCGAGCCGATGCCCATCAACGCGATGCGGTCGCCCTTCTTCAGGCGGCCGAGTTCCTTGAGCTTGCTCAGCACAATCGGTACCGAAGCCGGGCCGATGTTGCCGTGTTCGCCGAAGATGGTCATGACCTTGGCCGGATCGATGCCGAACGACTTCACGAATGAAGCGGTATGCGGGCGGCTGACCTGGTGGATGACGAACTGGTCCAGCTCGTCCACTGCCCAGCCCATCGCCTGCTTGGCGGCCAGGAAGGTCTTCTGTGCCAGCTTGATGCCTTCGATCAGCAACAGGCGGGTGTCGGTGACCATGCGGTCCAGGTTGCCGCGACACAGCTTGTTCCACTCGGTGGCCGACCGGGTCACGCCACCCTTGTAGCGCGGCGCGTCGGGCACCAGCTCGGTGCGCGCCATCACCATGGCCGCGGCGCCGCAACCCAGGGTCAACGCAGCGAGTTCATTGCGGAACTCTTCTTCGGTGACGTCGGGCGAGGTCATGCGCTCGAGGGTCTTCTCGTACACCAGGTTGGCGGTTTCACCGTCGACGACCAGCGCGTAGTCGATCTCGCCGCGCTCGAGCATGCGGGCGGCGATGTCCATGCCGTTGATGAAGGCGAGGCAGGCGTTGGCCACGTCGAAGGTGACGCAGTGATCGCCGACCCCGAGGTTGCCGGACACGATGGAGGCCGTGGACGGCTCCAGGTAGTCGCGGCTCACCGAGGTGTTGACCAGCAGGCCGATCTTCTCGATGCCGATGCCGGCGTCGAGCAGTGCCTTGCGTGCAGCCTGGGTGGCGGCGTCCGAGGCCTGGACATCCTGGTCCCACAAGCGCCGTGCATGGATACCCGCAACGTCGCCCAACACGTCGGTCCGAATCCCGAGGCGGTCGTAGGTCGGTTGCAGGCGCTCGTTGATTTCCTTGGAAGTCAGCGTGTGCGGCGCATCAATATGCGCCAGTCCCGCGATGGAGACATTCTGGAAGAGCATCGAAGTAGCGCCATGGCGTCAGGCGAGGGGGCGCTAGTCTAGCCGCTGGCTCGTTTTACCGCATCTTTACAATTGCAGCGGCCGCGCCCCAGCCCAACGGTTCAGCGCGGCGGGCAGCGGAAGGCATTGAAACGCTGGCTGCCATCGGCCGGCTGACCCTGCGCCTGGACCGTGTTGGCATTGGCGCCCGGCGCCTCGTTGCGTGCCAGCGTTTCCAGCTCTTCCTGCACCCGCAACGGGTTGCGGTTGTAGAAGCCAACCTTGCTCTTGACCGATACCACCACCTCGCCCTGCTGCTGACAGCCAGCTGGCACAGGGCCTGCGGGCAGCACCTGCACGTTTTTGCCGCTTTGTTCGATGGGCACCCAGGTGCAGGCCGCGGTGGTGGCGGCAACCAGAACAGACAGCATCAGCACGCGCATAAGTCGTAGACCCCTGAGGACGAAGCCGGATTGTGCCGCAGTTGCCGGCCGGCGATCGGGTTGCGCCGCATGGCCGCACGCCACTCGTTCAGCGCACTGAACATCGCCCCGATCGTCGTGTTTTCTCGATTCCAGCGGTGTCCGCCGCCCGCACACACGTCCGGGTGTCCGGACGCGGACACGGCCTCCGCGCGCAAATCCCTTGCAAAACAATGATCTGCCATTGGCACGTTGCTTGCTCCATGTCATGGGCAAGCAACGAAGCCAGTTGTCTCGACGACTGAAAATGACTGCAAGCTGAATAAATAAAATCGCGCCACGAAAGTCGTTGCGCTTACCGAAACGGTGTACTACCTTACTACCACACCACTGACCACCCACACCAAGAGACCTCGCCATGAAGACCCAGACCCTGCGCATCGCCCTCTCCGCCGCCCTGCTTGCCGGCACCACCCTGGCCGGTTTCGCCCAGGCCGGCAGCCTGACCACGCTGGACACCGTGCAGGTGCGCCCATCGGCCGACCAGCTTGCCCAGCAGACGCTGGAACGCACCAGCGCCATCCGCACCCTGGCCGCCGTGCAGGTGCGTCCGTCCGCCGATCAGCTGGCCGCCTTGGCCGCCGAACAGGCCGGCCCGCGCGTCGTCACCCTCGCTGCGGTGCAGGTGCGTCCGTCGGCCGACCAGCGCGCCGAACTGGTGACCCGCAGCACCGCTGCCACCGCGCAGAGCACCTCCGGCCAGGCTGCCGCTGCCATCGGCGCGCTGATGGGCCAGGTCATCGTCAACCTGCCGGTGCCGCAGCTGCAGCCGGCGCCGGTCGAACTGGAAGCGCTGGTCAACGCCGCCATCAGCCTTTGAGCATGCGCGCAGCTACACTGCGCGCATGTCAGCCCCCGTCCTCGATGTCATCCTGTTCCAACCGGAAATTCCGCCCAATACGGGCAATGTGATTCGCCTGTGCGCCAACACCGGCGCGCGCCTGCACCTGATCGAGCCGCTCGGCTTCGACCTCAGCGACAAGCAGCTCAAACGCGCCGGCCTGGACTATCACGAATACGCCACCCTGCAGGTGCATGCCGACCTGCCCACCGCCCTGGCAGCGATCGCGCCCAAGCGCGTGTTTGCACTGAGTACGCGCAGCACCGTGCGTTACGACGCACCGCAGTTTGCCGATGGGGATGCCTTCCTGTTCGGCCCGGAAACCCGCGGCCTGCCCGCCGACGTACTGGAGTCGATCCCGCCGCAGCACCGGCTGCGCCTGCCGATGCGCCCGGACAACCGCAGCCTCAATCTGTCCAACACCGTTGCGGTGATGGTGTTCGAAGCCTGGCGCCAGTGGGACTTCAGCGGCGGCAGATAGCCGCGGCGATGCGGACGGCTGCCTGGCGGGGAATCCGTCCGCCCGCTGCCGACGCGCTGCATGCCGCACACGGCGGTCCAGCGTCCGGCGCATGCTTCACGCGCATGACCGCCCCGGGCGTTGCGGTTTGCTTGCCGCTGCGGTGCCCGTGCCAACGCCTCACTGCATCACCCGGCATCGGTTGCTGCCTGCAGCATGCCACGGCAGCCTGCCCACAACGCCACCGCCAGCACGGCGATGCCGCCCAGCGCCAGAAACGCGATGCGATAGCCGAAGGCATGCGCCAGCCAGCCACCCAAGGCAGGGCTCAGTGCTGCGCCCACGCCCTGCACCGTCATCACCGCGCCCTGGCCGACATTGACGCGCCCGGTGCCCTGCAGCAATCGCGCCACCAGCGCAGGCACCACCACGGCCTGCAGGCCGGCGCCGAGTCCGTCGAGGATCTGCACCGGAAACACGCCCCAGCCCTGGATCAGCGACGCAGCCACCAGCGCACGCAGTGGCAAGGCCATGAAGGCCACCAGCAGCACCCACCAATGCCCGTGCACGCGGATCCAGCGCATCGCCAACAATGCCACCACCACCATCGTGGCTTGCGCGACCACGATGGTGGTGGCCGTCAGCGCGTTCGCATCGCCTGCATGCGCAGCCACGATGGCCATGCCGTAGAGCGGCAACATCGCCGCATTGCCCAGGTGGAACAACCCCAGGGTGATGGCCAGCAAGGCCAGCGGTCGGCAGGTCAACAACACCCGCCAGCCGCTGAGGCTGTCCGCGCCATCGGCCTGGCCCAGGCCGCGCGCGGCGCGGTGGTCGATGGCTGCAGACGGAATCAGCAGCACCGCCGCGATCGCCAGCACGCCGAAGGCCGCAGTGAGCACGAACACCGCCGCAAATCCGAAACGCCACCCCAGCCAGCCGGCCAGCACTGCGGCCAGCATGTTGCCGGCGTGGTTGGCGACCTGATTGCGCGCCAGTTGATGATCGAACCCGCGCGCGTGCACCAGGCCCAGGGTGATGCCGGTGAGCGCAGGGCCAATACCGGCTGCCGCCAACGCCGAGACGATCTGCGCGGTCACCACGCCGGAGGACGTCGGGTGCAGCCAGATCAGCGCCGTGGCCAGCAGGATGGCCAAGCAGCCAACCACCACCACGGCGCGCTTGCGCCGGGTGGTGTCGACCAGTGCGCCGGCCGGGGTGGTGGCAAGCATGCCGGCGATGCCGCCCGCACTCATCACCGTGCCGATCGCTGCCACCGACCAGCCCCTGGATTGCAGGAACACGCTGAGAAACGGCCCCAGCCCGTCCTGCACGTCGGCCACGCTGAAATGCAGCGCCTCCAGTGCGCGGCTGCCACGGGGACGCGGTGTGCTCATGCGCATCGGCGCTCTCCACGAAACGATGAAAGGCGACTGCGCGCGCTGGGCTGCATGGGCAACCCGATGCCGATCGCATCGCGCCAACGCGGCAGTCGCATTGCGTACTGCTAGTGCTTCGGCTTCGGCTTATGCGCACCCGGGCCATGCGGATGCTCGATCTGCTTCAGCAACGCGGCCTTGGTGCCCAGCGCATGCGCGTGGATCAGCACGCCGTGCGGGGTTGTCCTGGTATCGCCTTCGGCCACCAGCGTCTTGCCGACCACCAGTTGTTTGGCGAAGTCCGCACCGGCGTGCGGCGGAAACCGCACCGTGACCTCGTCGTCCAGCAACACGCCATGCACCTGCCCATGCGGGCCATGCAGCAAGCGCGCGATGGTGCCGCTGTGCTGGCTGAGCTGCGGCTTGGGCGGCTTGCCGGCGGGCGGTTTGGGCTTGGGCTTGGCGTGCGGCCCGTGCGGGCCGTCATCGACGATGCGCTTGCCGCCTTCCGGATCGATCGCCAGAGCCACCAGCATGTCCACATCGCGCGGCTTGAGGCCACGCACGGTCAAGGTGCTGCCGGGCTTGAGCGCCTTGAGCAAGGCGGCGGACAGATGCGGCGGCGTGTGCACTTCGGTGCCGTCGGTCAGCAGCAGACCGTCGATATCGGCCTTGGGGTTGAGCAGAAAGCGCGCCAGCGTGCCGCGGGTTTCGGGGAGGAAATCAGGATCGACCCAATGCATGAAAGAACTCCAGAGAAGGAAGGACCGGCCACTGCCGGCAAGCCGCGCCCGCCGCCACGCATGACACGTGGCGGAAGGTGCATAAAGGAAAGCGCAACGGAGGTACGCGCCACCGCGTGGACGGCGACGCCGTGAATCAACGCGGCGCCGGAGCTGGCGCCGGCGGTGCGGCCGGCGGGACAGGCGGCGCCGGTGGTGCGGGCGGCACCGGGCCGTCCGGGCGCGGTGGGCTGAACAACGCGCGCTGCGAGGCGCGATCGCGGCCCAGTTGCGTGGCTTCGATGGCGCGGCCGTTGGCGGTGGCCACCCCGAACCCGCTCACGCTCAACGGCGCGCCAGCCCGCAGCAGATCGCCGAACTGCAGCGCCAGGTGCGGCGGCATCCGCACCAGCGTGCCATCGCTGAGCAATGCACCATTGGTCTCGCCACCCGGGCCGTAGACCAGCCGCTCGATGCGGCCTTCCGCCTGCAACGGCGTCAAGGCAGCAGGTGCCGGGGGCGCTGGCGGCATGGCGGCGGTTGGCGGGCGATCGACCACCTCACGCCCTCCACGATTGGAACGGATGCTGCTGGCGCGTAGCACCGGCAGGCTGCCCAGGCGATAGCCCTGCACGCTCACCGTATCGCCACGGCGCACCGCTTCCTGCAACTGCCCGGACAGATGCGGCGCAAACGCCACCTGGGTGCCATCGCGCAACCACAGGCCATCGACCTCGCCGTTGGGATTGAGCATGAAACGCTCGACCGTGCCGGTGATGCGTACCGGCGTGGCGGCCAGCGGGGCAGGCGGTGCGGGCGGCAGCGGCGGTGCCGGCGGTGGCGTGCCGACCGGCGCACGCGGTGCCACCGGTGCCGCAGGCGGCGTGGGAGCCTGCGCGGCGGCGGTCGCCACGCTGCAGGCCAGCGCGAAAGCAAGTGCGGTCTGACGAATCATGCGATGTCTCCAACGCGGCAGGGATGCCGCTCGCCCTGGAGATAAAGCAGCAATCGTGCCAACGTCGAATCCGTTGTTTTACAAGGGGTTTGCAGGTGCACGCTTACGGACAGGCGTCTGCGTTTCATACACCGCTGTCCGCTTTACAGACACTTTGTAGCCAGGGGTGTGCGTCGACTCTGCAGGGCAAGAACGTGTTGGACACGCTCAACGGCGGCACGCGTGTGCGGATGTCAGGGCTGGATTCACACGTGTGGTGCTGCACTTTCGGCTGCACCGTTTGACTGTTTGCTGGTGGAATGCCCTTGGCCAATGCTGCGAGTGGCAGCGGCGGCAAGCAACCTGCAGCAGTGCGCGCGACAACAAGTGCGCGTGCTGCTGTGCGCTTCCTGCGTGGTGACCAACGCGTCATCCTGCACACATGGCGTTGGGCCTGATCGCTGCGACTACTGCAAGCCGTACTCATCGAGCTTGCGGTACAGCAGCTGGCGATGGATGCCGAGCCGGCGCGCGGCTTCGGCGCGGTTGCCGCTGCTGTGCGCCAGTGCGTCCTGGATCATCTGCTTCTCCAGCCGCGCCACTGCCTCGGGCAGGGTGCCTTGCAGCGGCGCGGCCGTCGGGGGTTGCTCGGCACTGTGATCGAGCGCGTCGTCCAGATCCGCGCCAACGATGCTGTGGCCGCGCACCAGCAGCTGGCTGCGTTGCATGACATTGCGCAGCTCGCGCACGTTGCCGGGCCATGGGTAGGCCAGCAGCCGCGCTTGCGCATCCGCCGACAACGCACGCGCCGCACCGTCGCCGGTACGCAGGAAGTACTGCGCGAGCAGCACGATGTCCTGTCCGCGCTCGCGCAGCGGCGGCAGTTCGATCGGCACCACATTCAGGCGATAACGCAGATCGCTGCGGAACTGCCCTGCGGCCACCCACGCGGCCAGATCGCGGTGCGTGGCCGCCAGCACGCGCACATCCACCTTCTGCGCGCCGCGCCCGCCCAGCGGCGTCACCTCGCCTTCCTGCAGGAAGCGCAACAACTTGGCCTGCATCGGCAGCGGCATGTCGCCGATCTCGTCCAGAAACAAGGTGCCGCCATCGGCTTCGCGAATCAGGCCGATGCGGTCGCTGGTCGCCCCGGAAAAGGCGCCCTTGCGATGGCCGAACAATTCGCTTTCCATCAACTCCAACGGAATCGCCGCGCAATTGACCGCAACGAATGCCGACGCCGCGCGTGCGCTGGCGCGATGCAGGGCGCGCGCGACCAGTTCCTTGCCGGTACCAGTTTCGCCGGTGATCAACACCGGCAGATCGGAAGCCGCCGCCAGCCCGATGCGTTTATGCACGTTGCGCATCGCCGGGCTGTGGCCGACCAGGCCATCGTCGTCGGAAGGTTCGCTCGCTGCGGTATCTGCGTTGGCATCGGCGCGACTTGCCAATGCACGCTCCACCACCTCGACGATATCGGCACGCCCCACCGGCTTGACCAGATGATCGAATGCACCCAGCGTCATCGCCTCGATGGTGTTGCCGCTGGACGCGTACGCGGTGAGCATCACCAGCGGCACCTGGCGCGCGCGCGGATCGTCCGCACGCGCACGCAGCACCTGGATCCCGTCCATCCCGGGCATGCGGAAGTCCACGAACGCCAGCGCGATGCCGCCCTCGCTCAGGCGCATCAATCCATCGGCGCCGTTATCGACCGCGATCACCGTATGGCCGAGCGAGCGCAGCGTTGCCTGCAAGGTGGCCAGAAACGCCGCGTCGTCGTCGATGATCAGGATGCGCGCCATGGCAGCTCCAGGATGAAATGGGTCATGCCGTCGGCGTGTGCGTAACGCACCTGCCCTCCATGTGCGCGGGCGATCTCGCGCACCAGCGCAAGCCCCAGGCCATTGCCGTCGCTGCGGCCGCTGACGAACGGCTCGAACAGCTGCGCCGCGATGGTCTCGGCGATGGCCGCGCCACGATTGCTCACCTGTAGCTGCAGCAACCCATCGCCGGCGCTGGCCTCCAGTGTCACCGTGCTGCCGGCATCGGCGTGCTGCAGCGCGTTGCGCAGCAGATTGTGCACGGCGCGCCCGAGCTGCTGTGGGTCGAACTTCCACTGCAGCGGCGTGTCCGGGGCACGCAACCGGGGCGCAGGCGCGCCTGGTGGGCGCAAGGCCGGATCGAGCAAGGTCGCCAGCCACTCCTGCACCACCACCGTTTCCAGCTGCAGGCGGATCGGCTGCACCATGCCGAGCAGGCTTTCGACCACCCCGTCCAGGCGACGGATCTGCCCCAGCATCAGCTCGCCGTGTGCGGCATCGTCCGGCGTGCCCTGGCGCATGGCGATGTCGTTCTCCACCGCCAGGCGCATCGTGGCGATGGGGTTGCGAATCTCGTGTGCCACCGTGGCCGTCAGGCGCCCGAGCGCGGCCAGCCGCTCGTGCCGTGCCAGCTCCTCGGCCAGCCGCCGTGTCTGCGCCAGGGCCTGCGCATTGCGCTGTGCGTAATCGCTCACCGCAGCGCCCAGCCGGTCCAGTTCGGGGGCACCGGTGACCGGAATCTGCGGAAGTTCGGTATCGGCAGCCAGCGCCTGCTGGATGCGCTGCAGGCGCTGGCTCCAGCGCCGCACCACCACGCCCAGCGCGATCGCCGACACCGCCACCATGGCGAAGATCAGCAACATGCCGATCACCAATGGCCGCCAGGCATCGGAGGTGCTCGCCGGCACCCGCGACATGGTCCATGCCGCGGTGCCGGCGGCCAACGGGCAGGCGCTGATCAACACCACTTCACGGCTGCCGTCGCGACGGAACTCCACGGCCTTGTTGCCCACCGCACTCTGCCGTGCAGTGCTGACGATCGTGGTCCACTCGGCAGCCGGGATGTCGGTCTTGTGATCGCTGCCGTCATAGGTGGGATAGGCGTAGGCAACGAATCCCTTGTCGAGATTCCACACCCCACCCTCCACACCGGGCGCATCGGCCAGCACCAGTTGCACCACCACTGCAGCCAGCCCGGCGCCGTTGTCGCCGCTGCGCGCCGCCTCGCTCGCGCCGGCGTAGCGCTGCACGATGCGCGTGCACTGCGCGGTCAACTGCTGGCGCGCCTCGTCCAGGCGCACGCCTTCGGTCTGTCGGTACAGGCCATACAGCATCGTGGCCACGCCCACGCAGGCAGCCAGGATCACCACCCAGATCAGCAGCAACTGGCGCAACAACGAACGTGGCATGCGAGGGTCCGGTAAAGACGTGCGGTTCTAGAGCGCTGCCACTGTGTCAGCGCATGTTGGTCTTGACCAGATCGATCACTTCATCGCCGCGCCCGCTCATCACTGCCTTGAGCAGATACAGGCCCATGCCCTTGGCCTGTTCCAGCTTGATGGCCGGCGGCACTGCCAGTTCCTGCGTGGCGATGCGCACATCCACCAGCGCCGGGCCGGAATGCGCGAAGGCCTGCCGCAATGCGCGCTCCAGTTGCGCGGACTCATCGACGCGGATACCCAGGATGCCCATTGCATTGCTCATGGCAGCGAAGTCCGGATTACGCAGCTCAGTGCCGGTATCCAGATAGCCGGCAGCCTTCATCTCCATCGCCACGAAGCCGAGCGAGGCATTGTTGAACACCACGATCTTCACCGGCAGGCGCAGCTGCGCCAGCGAGATGAAATCGCCCATCAGCATCGCAAAGCCGCCATCACCGGACAGCGCAATCACCTGACGGCCCGGATATGCCGACTGTGCACCCAGCGCCTGCGGCATCGCATTGGCCATCGAACCGTGGTTGAACGAACCCAGCAAGCGGCGTTGTCCGTTCATGCGCAGGTAGCGTGCGGCCCACACCGTCGGCGTGCCGACATCGCAGGTGAACACCGCATCCTGGTCGGCGATCTGGCTGATCATGCGCGCCACGAATTGCGGATGCAGCGGCTCGCCCGGATCGGCCGGCACCGCCAGATCGTCCAGCCCTTCGCGCGCCTTGCGATAGTGCGCCAGCGACTTGTCCAGGAAGTCGCGTTTTTCGCGCCGCTGCAGCTGCGGCAGCAAGGCGGCGATGGTTTCGCCCACGTCCGCGGCAATGCCCAGCTGCAATGGCGTGCGCCGTCCCAGCGCGCCCGGGTCGCGATCCACCTGCACGATGGTCGCGTCCTTCGGGTAGAACTGCCGATACGGGAAGTCCGTGCCCAGCATGATCAAGGTGTCGCAGTTGAGCATCGCGTGGTAGCCGGAGCTGAACCCGATCAGGCCGGTCATGCCGACGTCGAACGGGTTTTCCCACTCCACGTGTTCCTTGCCGCGCAAGGCATGCACGATCGGCGCGCCCAGGGTGTCGGCCAATGCCACCACCGCATCGTGCGCACCCGCGCAACCGCTGCCGCACAGCAGCGTGACTGCTTCGCTGCGCTGCAGCAGTTCGGCCAGCTGCTGCACATCTTCGGCGGCCGGCAGCACGCGCGGCTGGCGCAGTGGCGGCCAGGCCGTGGGGAGGTGCTTGTCCACTTCCAGCAGCGCGATATCGCCGGGGATCACCACCACTGCCACACCTTGCTGCAGGATGGCCGCACGCATCGCGCGGTGCAGCACTTCCGGGAGCTGCGCCGGGTTGGTCACCAACTCCACGAAATGACTGCACTCGCGGAACAGTTCCTGCGGATGCGTCTCTTGAAAATAGTTCAGCCCGATCTCGGACGAGGGAATATGCGCGGCGATCGCCAGCACCGGCTGGCGGCTGCGATGGCAATCGAACAGCCCGTTGATCAGGTGCAGGTTGCCCGGCCCGCAGCTCCCCGCACAGACCGCCAGCTTGCCGGTCACCGCCGCCTCGGCGCCGGCGGCAAACGCGGCCACCTCTTCATGGCGCACATGCATCCACTCGATCGTCTGCATCTCGCGCAGGGCATCGGTCAGGCCGTTGAGGCTGTCGCCGGTCAACCCCCAGATCCGCTCCACCCCCGCGCTCTGCAGCGTCTCGGCCAGAAACCGCGCCAACGTCTTTTTCTTCGCCACGATGCAGCTCCACGCTTGTTCGACAAGCCTGGCATGCTCCCAGCCACGGCGTCAGCACAATGTGCTTGCAGGCCGCAAACGCGGCAAACATCACTGAAAAACAGCTGCTTCTAGACATGCGCGTCACATCGACGCGAGGTAACCACCAATGCATCACGCTTTGTACGTGCGCTGCGCGCATTGCGTTTTGATGACAAGGAAGCGCAGCTGAACCGGGCGCGATGATTTACGCACCAGTCAGTTCAAAATTCAGGCCGCGTTCCATCGAATAACGGAGAATTTACATCTCGGCAGCGAACGGCATCCGCCTCAGCGCCGGCCCAAACCATAAGTACAGGTATCGATCATGAAGAATTCACTGCTGGCCCTCGGCCTTCTCGCAGCCCTGCCGTTTGCGGCCTCCGCTGCTGAAAACCTCTCCTACAACTTCGTCGAAGGCGACTATGTGCGCACCCCGACCGAAGGCCGCGATGCGGATGGTTGGGGCGTGAAGGCGTCCTACGCCGTCGCTCCGAACTTCCACGTGTTCGGCGATTACAGCAAGCAGAACGCTGACGACAACGACAACGTGTTCGAAAGCTCCAACTCCGACTTCCAGCAGTGGGGCGTCGGCGTGGGTTACAACCAGGAGATCGCCACCAGCACCGACTTCATTGCCCGCGTTGCCTACCGCAAGCTGGACCTGGACACCCCGAACATCAGCTTCGACGGTTACAGCGTTGAAGCCGGCCTGCGTAATGCCTTCGGCGAGCACTTCGAAGTCTACGCCCTGGCTGGCTACGAAGACTTCTCCAAGAAGCGCGGCATCGACATCGGCGACAACTTCTACGGCCGCCTCGGCGCCCAGGTCAAGTTGAACCAGAACTGGGGCATCAACGGCGACATCCGTATGGATGGCGACGGCAACAAGGAATGGTCGGTCGGCCCGCGCTTCAGCTGGTAAGCCGCACGTTTGACTGCAACGCGACTCTCTCTCCCGCGTTGCATTGGAAGCCCGGTCCCCCGACCGGGCTTCTTTCTTTTGCGCGATCGGTTGGCGATACGATGCGCATCGCTGCACGGCGGTGGTGGGTAATGCGGGTCCTGCAGGCGCATGGAACCTCGCGCTCAGGCTGTTCGTCTTCCCGCCGGTCGTTGCGATCCGCATCAACAAAAAGCCCGGCATTGCCGGGCTTTTTGTTGATGTCCATGCAATGCGCGCCAACGCGCCATGCCGCAATCAGGTGAACAAGGTCTGCGGATATTCGGGCTTGCGCTCGCGTGCCAGCAATTCCTTCAAGCCTGCTTCCGGGGTGATCTCGCCATGCAGCACCGCACGCACGGCGTTGGAGATCGGCAGCTCGATGCCGTGATGCTCGGCCTGGCGCATGACTTCGTCGGCGGTCTGCACCGATTCCACCACCTGGCCGATCTCGCGGATGGCATCGCTCAGGCTCTGTCCGCGCCCCAGTGCCAATCCCAGCCGTCGGTTGCGCGACAGATCGCCGGTGCAGGTCAGCACCAGGTCGCCCAGGCCAGCCAGACCCATCAAGGTTTCCGGACGCGCACCGATCGCCGCCGCCAGCCGCAGCATCTCGTTCAAGCCGCGCGTGATCAGGCCGGCACGTGCGTTGAGGCCCAGCTGCATGCCATCGGCCACACCGGTGGCCACGGCCAGCACGTTCTTCATCGCGCCACCAAGCTCGGCACCCACCATGTCATCGCCGGTGTAGGCGCGGAAGGTGGGGCCATGCATGGCATCGGCCACGACCTGCGCAAACGCCGCATCGTCGCCGTGCACGGTGATGGCGGTCGGCAGGCCGAGCGTGACTTCCTTGGCGAAGGACGGCCCGGTCACCACGGCCAGCGGAACGCTGGGGCCGAGGATGTCGCGCGCCACTTCGTGCAGGAACCGCCCGGAGCCGGGCTCAAAGCCCTTGGTCGCCCACGCCACGCCGGCACCGGCCGGACGCAACGGTGCGATCAACCGGATCGTCTCGGTGAACGCATGCGAAGGCACCACGACCAGGATCCAGCCAGCATCGGCAATGGCCAGCTGCAGGTCGGTGGTCGCGCGCAGGCTGTCGGGCAAGGCAATGCCCGGCAGATAGCGTACGTTTTCATGACGGCGGTCGATGGCATCCACCATCGCCGCATCGCGTCCCCAGAGCACGGTCGGGTGACCGTGTCTGGCGAGCAGCGCGGCCAGGGCCGTGCCCCAGGAGCCGGCGCCGAGAACGGCGATCTTCTGTGTCGAATCGCTCATCGGCGCACGCAAGGCTCAGGCGTTGCCAGCCGGCTCGGAATCGGCCAGCGAGGTGCCTTCGCCCTGCGAACGCTGGCGCAGGGTTTCTGCATACAGCGCTTCGAAGTTGATCGGCTGCAGGTAGAACGGCGGGAAGCCGCCGGCCTGGATCAGATCGCTGACCAGCGTGCGCACGTACGGGAACAGGATGTTCGGGCACTGGGTACCGAGCAGCACGTCGATTGCCTGCGGCTCCAGGCCGACCAGGCCGAACACGCCGGCCTGCTGCACTTCGGCCACATAGGCGGTCTTGCCACCGGCGGTGCAGGTCAGGGTCACGGCCAGCACGACTTCGAAGGCGTTGTCGTTGAGGCGCTGCACCTTCTGGTTGAGGTTCAGCTGCAGCTCGGGCTGGTTGGCGTCATTGAAGACAGCCGGCGCGTTCGGCGATTCGAAGGAAACGTCCTTGACGTAAATCTTCTCGATGGTGAAAGCGGGGCCAGCAGCGGCGTCGGCCGGCGCAACCGCGCCGTTGATGATTTCGTCGGACATTCCTAACTCCAGAAACGGTTCGGTGGATGCAGCGTTGAATGATGCAGACGTGAAAGTGCAAGTCTCTCACGCCAGCAATGGGGACTTGCCCGGCGCCTCACAAGATGCGGTCAGGCGCGGCCCTTGACCAGCGGCAGCTCGGCGATCTGCCAGGCGGCCACGCCGCCCTCGAGCCAGTAGACCTGCTCGAAACCGGCTTTCTTCAGCGTCTTGGCCGCGCCTGCGGAGGCATTGCCGTTGCGGCACACCACCACCACCGGCGATGCCTTGGCGTTGGCGAGCAGCTTGCCGGCCGGGTCGAACTTGGCCAGCGCCACGTTGCGGCTGCCGGCGATATGGCCTTTTTCGAAGTCGGCGGTGGGCGACAGGTCGATCACCAGCGCGTTCTCGCTGTTGATCAGGCGGGTCAGCTCGGCCGGCTTGAGTGCGCGGTACCCACGGAACAGGCGCGCGACCTCGGTGACGATCAGGGCAATGGTCAGGCCCACCAGGGCCAGCGACAACATGGGGTTGCGGCCGACAAAGGCCTGCAGCTCTTCGAAATTCACGGGGTCAGGGTCAGTCAAGCGGGCGGGAATTGTCGCACAGCTGGCGCGCGCGCCGGCCAGCGCCCTCGGCACGGGCTATTGGCCCTGCCACAGATCGGGCAGGCCGCTGGCCAGCCACCAGCGTTTGTGCTCGGCGTCCCAGCGCCACAGCTCGATGCTGCGCACCAGCCGTTCGGCCTGGGTATTGCGGTTGATCACCCGCAGCTCGACCTCGCGGCGCAGGTCGCCGTTGACGTCTTCGCCCACCCGCAGCTCGCGGTAGCCGGAGATCTGCACCTGTTCGTAGCGCGAGCGTTCCAGGTCGCTGAGCGGATGCGCCTGGGCATAGGTCGGTTCGACAAAGCCCTGCGCGGCATCGAAATCGCTCCAGCGCACGGCGGCCGTGTAGGCGGCCTGGGTGGTTTCCAGCGCGCGTGCCTGGGCACGGCTGCCGGCAGACACCACCCCGCTGACCATCGTCAGCCCGAGCAACAGCATTGCCCCGATCACTGCACGCATGCGCATTCCCCCAAGTCCAGCGCGCATCCTACCGTTTTGGAAACGCCACGAAGCGCCCGCTCAAGGTGGCCGCCGCCGCGCCGGAACCCAGCGCGATCTGCGCACGCATGCCGATGCGCGCCTTGCCGCGCTGCCGGAAGGTCGCCAGGAACGCCTCCCAGCTGCCGAGTTCGGACGGCTCGGCATTGGCCACCAGGTCTTCGTAGACCGGGGCGACGTAGCGCAGCTGGCTGTCGGCCACGTAGACATCGGCACTGTGCCCGGCCAGTTGCAGCTGCAGCGTCAGCCAGCCCCAGCTGGCCAGCGTCATCAACGACGCCAGGCTGCCGCCGAACGCATTGGCCTTGTCGTTGACGTTGGCCTGCAGCGGCGCACGCAAGCGCAACGCGCCGTCATGCAGGCCGTCCACGGCAATGCCCATCGACAGGACCGGCGGCATGGCGATGAACTGTTGCTGCAGCGACTGCAGGGCGGATGCGAGCGTGCACGAAGGAGTCATCGGCAAAGGCTGGAAGACGGCGAAGGCCGGCATCATGCCGCAATGTTCCGCGAGCGTCTTGTGCACTGGAATGACATGCGGTACCGCATGGTAAAACACGTTCAGCGCCGTCTCGTTGCACGCCTTCGCTAGCGCGCCGCTCAGGGCGCGAACACGACCTTGCGGTAGCCCTGCGCCACCCGCAGCAACGCGGTGGCCCTGGCCTTCCACTGCGCACTGCGCTGCTTCTGCGCCTGCGTCAACGGCGCATCGATGGTGCTGGTGAACACGATCTGCTCCGGAGCGGCGTGGAAGAACTTGTCCTGGATGCACGCGGCCGGCGACAGCTGATAGGTAGACAGTTGCTGTGCGACCGGCGATTCGTTCCAGCCGAACAGGAAGATGTCGGCCATGGTGTGCCAGCGCACATCGGCCGCCAGCAGCAGGCGCGCCGCCTCGCGGCTGAGGAGCAACGCCCCGGCGCAGACCGGCCAGCAGTGTTGATGGGGCGAGGGACGCACCAGGCGCAGCTGCCGCCCACCGACTTCGGCGACCTTGGCGTCGAGCTTGATGCGGTTGTAGGACGGCTCCAGCCGCACGATGCTGTTGCCGCCCGGCAGCCACGCGCTGCTGCGCAGCAGCACCGGCAGCGCGTCGGACAGATGCATGTCGTCTTCGAAGATCCCGGTGTAGGCGTCGTCGGAGTCGGCTGCGATGCGCCACGCGGCCTGATGGCTCAGGAAGCAGCCGATGTTGGAGGCGGTCCACTTGCGCGGGCCGGTGCTGAAGGCATCCCCGGAGCCTTCCAGCGGCCGCGCGCGTGCGAAGTCGGCAATCTGCGCAGGCGTCAGGGTGGCGCCATCGACCGCGGCAATCCGCTCGAACGGCAGGCCCAGCGCCTGGAACCGCGTCGCCATCGCCTGCAGGCGGTCACCGCTGCGCTGCATGTTGATGAGGTAGGACTTGATCACGGCGCCACTCCAGCTCGATTGTCGTGGCGGAGCGTGGGCGGAAGCGATCAGTGGCACAGACACGGGGACGAGGTTCTGGCCGCAGAAACGCAGGCATCGCGGCGGGCAGGCACACAAGGCCGGACAACGCGCCAGGATCAACGCGTCGTCGGCGCCACCGCAACGCGCGACAGCTGCCCCGATGCCTCACCGCTCTCGCATAATCACTGGATGACATCTCCCGCCCACGCTGCCGACGCCTGGACCTTGATCTCGCTGCGGCCCAGCGGTGCGCACGCGCCGCTGCGGCGCGCCGCCGCGCGGCACGGCGGACGGTTGCTGGCACTGTCGCCGTGGCGGCTGCAGACCAACCACACCCCACAGGCACTGGCCGCATTGCGGCAAGCCTTGCACGCGCCGATCGCGGTGTTCACCAGCCCGGCCGCGGTGCATGCGGCGCATCGCCTGGCGCCGCTGCAACGGCCGGCGCAGGCGCACTGGGTCAGCGTGGGCGATGGCACCGCGCGCGCGCTGCAGGCCTGCGGCATCGACACGGTGATACGTCCGACGCGCATGGACAGCGAGGGCCTGCTCGCGTTGCCGTTGTTCCGGCAACCGCTGCAGGCCGTCGGGCTGATCACCGCCCCCGGGGGGCGCGGCATGCTGGCGCCGGCCCTGGAGCAGCGTGGCGCCCGCATCCTGCGCGCCGATGTCTATCAACGCGTGGCGCTGCGCCTGCGCGCCTCGTCAGTGCAGGCGCTGGCCGATGCGCTGCCGGAATGTGTCTTGGCGCTGAGCAGTGCCGAGGCGCTGACGTTGGTGCTGCAGCAATTGCCCGCATCGCTGATCGACGCGCTGCGGCAACGCCCGGTGGTGGCGTCCAGCGAACGCATGCGGGAATCCGCACACGCCGCCGGCTTCCATCAGGTGGTGCGCGCCGCAGGGCCCTTGCCCGAGCAGTTGGCTGCGGCTGCCGCCGCGATCGTGACACCATCGCGACCTTGCTGAACTTCGAACGCGAGCACGGCTTGCGGGTGTCTGCCGCTGCACGCCATGCTGTGGCAGATGATGGCGGCACCTGCACCCGTCGTGACCGCGCGAGGATGGACGAATGACCGAACTGCCCGCTTCCACGCGACGCTTTCCCCTGGCATGGCTGCTGCTCGTCCTCGCGCTGGCCGCCGTGGGCGTGGCGCTGTTGTTCGGTTGGCGCGCGTGGCGGGACTACCAAGGCACGCAGCTGCAGGCCGCCCAGGCGCAGCAACAGCGCTGGGATGGCGCACAGCAGATGCTGGAGATGCTGCGCCGTGACCAACGCCTGGCCAACGAACGCCTGGCGGATGCGGCAGCCACCAACCGCGTGCTGCGCGACGAGATGCTTGGCCTGAGCCAGCGAAGCGCCCTGCTCGAGGAAACCGTGCAAAAGCTCGCCGATCCCAACCGCCATGGTGCACAGGCGCTGCGGCTGGATGAGGTGGAGCTGCTGCTGCGGCTCGGCCAGCAGCGGCTGAGCATCGCCGGCGATGCCGATGGCGCGCGCCGCGCCTATGCGCTGGCCAATGCCGCACTCAATGGCGTCGACGATCCCGGCTATCTCAATCTGCGCCAGGCGCTGGTGCAGGAACGCGACGCCCTGGATCGCCTGGGCGCCGGCCCGCAGGCGCAGGCTGGTCAAACCCTGGATCAGTTGGCCGGCGAGCTGCAGCGCCTGCCCGAGCAGACTGCCACCGACAGCGAGGCCGCACGACCGTGGTGGCAGAAAGCGCTCGCGCCGCTGGTGGACATCCGTCCCAGCCGTGGCGATGCGCTGCTGACCACCGGCGCCGACCGCCACGCCGCGCGCGACGCCCTGCAGATCGAAGTCAGCCTGGCCCGCGCCGCGGCCGAGCGCGGCGATGCCGCCGGTTTTGCGCAATCACTGCGGCGCGTGGATACCTGGACCACCCGGCTGTGGCCGGATTCGCCACAACGTCGCCAGGCGCGTACGCGCCTGCGCGCACTGCAACAAGCGCCACTGCGTCCGCACCTGCCGGAACTGGGCACCACCCTGCTGCAACTGCAGGCCATGCGTGAAGGGAGATCCACCCAATGAAAGTGTTGCGTACCGTCTTGATCCTGTTGGTTGCCGTGGCGCTGGGCGTGCTCGGTGCGCAATGGCTCTCGCATCAGACCAGTTACGATCTGGGCAATGTGGTGGTGAGCGTCGGCGGCAACGACTATCGCGCCGCCATGCCGCAGGCGTTGCTGATCCTGGTCATTGCGCTGCTGGTGCTGTGGCTGGTGTGGACGCTGATCAGCCTGCCGTTCCGGGTCTGGGGCAAGTATCGCCGCAAGAAGGGCCGCGCCCGCCTGATCGAAGGCCTGCGCGCAGCCGATCATGGCCAGTGGCAGCGTGCCGAGCGCCTGCTCGTCAACGCCAGCGAGGATGCCGACGTCAGCGGCATCGCCCTGGCCAGTGCAGTGCGCGTTGCCGATGCCCGCGGCGATGAGGTGGCGGCCAATGCACTGGCCCAGCAATTGGCCGAGCGCGACCCCACCGCGCACGCGCTGCTGCAGGGCGAGCGGCATCTGGCGCGGCAACGCCCGGTCGAGGCGATCAACGCGCTCGATCATGCCAGCGCGCAGCCACTGCCGGCGCGCGGCCTGCTGCTGCGCACGCACGCCCTGGCACAGATCGGCCGTGCCGACGAGGCCTACGGTCAGCTCGGCGCATTGCGTCAGCAGGCGGTGCTGGCACCGGAGGCCTACAACGCACTGGAAGCCACGCTGGCCGAGCAGACGCTGTTGCAGGCCGGCGATGCCAATGCGCTGGCCGAACGCTGGGAAGCGCTGCCCAAGCCGCTGCGCACCTATCCCGCGGTGGTGGGCGCCTACGCACAGCGCGCGGCGGTGCTGCACTGGGACGATGCGGCGGTGCATAGCCTGGAACAGGCGCTGGACGCGCAGTGGGACGAATCGCTGGTGCGTCTGTACGGCGTGCTGCCATTGGAAAAATACGATTCACGCCGCGCCAGTGCACAGCGTTGGCTGACTCAGTACCCGGACAGCCCTGGCCTGTTGCTGACCCTGGCGCGTCTGGCGCGGCACCAGCAGCAGTGGTCGCAGGCCGAAGAGTTCCTGCATCGCGCGGTCGCCAATGGCGCGGGCAGCGAGGCCTGGGAAGAACTCGGCCACGGCTTTGCCGCCGCGGGCGACCTGCTGTCCGCGCAGCATTGCTACGCCAATGCCCTGCGCGCCGCACGCGGCGAGCCGGTGCACGAGGGCCTGCCGCAGCAGTCGCTGCGCGGGCCGATCGTATCGGCATACCCAACGCCGCCGGCCGACCCGCTCGCACCGGACGATCGCCTGCCTTGATCGCTGGGGTCTGATCGCTGCGGCAACGCTGCGCGGACAAAGCAAAAGCCCCGGCCTGTCCGGGGCTTTTGCTTTGTCCGCGTCTGCACGCGAGAACCGCCACACAGGTTTACCGGCTGGCCGGGAGATCTGCAGGAGCGCGACGCACAACCGCTCTGAAAGCGTGTGCAGGCGCACCGCCACAAATTACCAATCGCGTGCGCGCCGGGGTGGCGCCGGCAAGTCGCGCAAGAACGCATCACAGGCGCCCAGGAAACGCGACTGCGCGTCGTCGACCGAGTGCGGCGACAAGACACGCGACCCCAGTCTGCCGATCAACAGCATGACCGCCATCACGCCCGCGCCGGCCAGCCAGCCGATCGCGCCATCCAGCACCAGACCACCTGCCAGCAATGGCAAGACCGACGCTCTGGTGATGACGGCATAGCGCACCCGGCGCCGCTCATGCTGCAGGCACAAGGTCACCACATGCGCGCTGCGCTTGCGCAGCACCAGGGCCAGGATCAGATACGGCAGTACGCCCATCAGCAGCGCCAGATAGATCGCCGGATGATGCCAGTGGAAGATGTAGCGGCGCAGCGAAGTGTCGGCTGGCGCATTGCACTTGACGCAACGTGGCGGCAGGTCGGCGCCCGGCGTGCACACCAGCACATCGCCCTCGCGCCACACGGCACCGTGCGCCGGAGGCAGGTAGAGCGTGGGGGGGTCGCGTGCATCAACGTTCGACATCCATGCGTCCTTGCAGGTTGGAGGTTGGGGATTGGGGATTCGTAAAATCAGGAGTCCGCTTCATGCTTGCGAATCCCCACTCCCGAATGCCCAATCCCACGCTGCGCAGCAGCGTCAGCGCTCGACGATGGCCACCACGCCCATGCCGCCGGCGGTGCAGATCGAGATCAACGCCCGCCCGCCGCCGCGCTCTTCCAGTTGCTTGGCGGCCGTTGCCACCACGCGTGCACCGGTGGCGGCGAAGGGGTGGCCGGTGGCCAGCGACGAGCCCAGCGGGTTGATCTTGTCCGGGTCGATACGGCCCAGCGGCGCCTCCAGGCCCAGGCGATTGCGGCAGTAATCCTCGCTTTCCCAGGCGCGCAGCGTGCACAGCACCTGCGCGGCGAAGGCCTCGTGGATTTCGTAGATGTCGAAGTCCTGCAGGGTCAGGCCCTGGCGCGCCAGCATCTGCGGTACCGCAATGGTGGGCGCCATCAACAGGCCTTCGCCATGCACGAAATCCACCGCCGACACCTGCGCATCGCGCAGATAGGCCATCGGGGTGTGGCCGTGCGCCAGCGCCCAGGCTTCGCTGGACAACAGCACTGCGGCCGCACCGTCGGTGAGCGGGGTGGAGTTGGCCGCGGTCAGCGTGCCGCGGCCGGAGGTCTTGTCGAAGGCCGGGCGCAGCGTGGCCAGCTTTTCCAGCGAGGTGTCGGCGCGCAGGATGTTGTCGCGCGAGACGCCGCGGAACGGCGCGATCAGCGTGTCGAAGAAACCGCGCTCATAGGCGGCGGCCAGCTTGTGATGCGAGGACACCGCCCATTCGTCCTGCGAATCGCGCGAGATGTTCCATTCCTTGGCCATGTCCTCGCAATGGTCGCCCATGCTCTTGCCGGTGCGCGGCTCGGCCACGCCGGGGAATTCGGGCTTGAGCTCGCCGAACTTGAAGCCACGCAGCAGCGCCTTGAGCTTGTCGCCGGTGGCCTTGGCACGGTTGGCGGCCATCAGCCGCGCGCGCAGCTTCTTGCCGTAGACGATCGGCACTTCCGAGGTGGTGTCCGAGCCGCCGCCGATGCCCGAATCGATCTGGCCCAGCGCGATCTTGTTGGCGATGGTGATCACCGAATCCAGGCTGGTGCCGCAGGCGCGCTGCAGGGTGATGCCCGGCGTCAGCGGCGACAGCCCGGACGACAGCGCCGCCTCGCGGGCCAGGTTCCAGTCCGAGGAGTGCTTGATCACCGCCCCCATCGCCACTTCGCCCAATTGTTGCCCATGCAGCCCGAAGCGCTCGACCAGCGCGCCCAGCGTGCGCACCGACATGCCCAGGTTGCCCACGTCCGCATAAGCGGTGTTCTGACGACAGAACGGGATACGAACGCCGCCCAGGATGGCGACGGGACGGGCTGCGGGCATCGGTTGACCTGGCATGGAGGACTCGGGGACATGGCCTGCACAGGGCCGGCAGGCATAATGGCCGCAGTGTAGCTTCGACCCCGTGATGGGCCAACCGCGAATCATGAGCAAGACCGAACACGGCGTGACCGCCATGGGTGTGATGGCGCTGGAATTGACGGGCGGCACCGCCCCCGAGCGCGGCGCCCTGGCGCCGGACCAGGCCGGCATGCTGGCCGAACGCATCGGCCGCGACCTGGCGCAGTGGATCCCCGAAATCCGCGAGCTCGAGCTCAGCGTGGCAATGGCGCATTTCGACCCGGCCGAAGTGCTGCGGCCCGGCTGGCCGCTGCATCGCCGGCTGGACGAGCTGCATGCACGTGCGCCCGGGCGCGACCAGGGCCCGCGCGTGCTGGCGTTTGGTGCCGATGCCCAGGGCGAGATCCCCTTGCCCTTCCAGGCCGACGCGCAGCTGATCGGCGGCGGCCTGCGCGTGCTGCCGTTCCTGCTGTCCGGCGATCCGCAGACCGTGGCGACGGTGGCCGATGCGATGGAAGAGGTGCTGCTGGCCCAGGGCATGGCGCAGGCCGATACCGCGCTGCTGGCGCAGGAAAGCTTCGGGGCACGCATCGAGCATGCGCGTTATCTCACCGCGCACGACCTGGCGGCGATGATGTCGATGCAGTACGACAACCAGGGCCTGGCGCCGCTATGGCCGCTGATCGAAGCCGCCCTGCTGGCCCCGCACACCGAAGAGTGGCTGGAACAGCCGCCCGAACCGGTGCTGCGCTATGTCGACGGCGAAGTGCGCATCGCGCTGTTCGACCCGGCCGGCTGGTGCGATTACTACCAGCACGACCGCGAGCATTGCGAGCGCCTGCGCGGGGTGTATGAGCAGTATCTGTCGCGCCAGCGGCAGATGGCCGCGGTGCTGGAAGCCCACGGGCTGCCGGTGCTGTACGTGCATGTGGAACCGGGCCAGGATCCGCGCCAGGCGCTGGCCGCGTGAGCCGGACGCCGGCTTCCACGGCACCTGCGTTGCAGGGCATCCTGGAAACCGGCGTGTATGTGGCGGATCTGCAACGCGCCTGTGCGTTCTACGCCCGCGTGCTGGGAGTGGACGCGATGTATTGCGACGCACGCATGGCCGCATACGCAATCGCGCCCGGGCAGGTGCTGTTGCTGTTCCTGCAAGGCAGTACCGCCGCGACAGTGACGCTGCCGGGCGGCACGATTCCGCCGCATGATGGCAGCGGGCGCACGCATTACGCACTGGCCATCGCTACCGATGCACTCGCCGCATGGGAAGCACACCTGCAGGCCTGCAACGTGCCCATCGAAGGCCGCACGCAGTGGCCGGGCGGCGGGCAGAGCCTCTATTTCCGCGACCCGGATGGGCATCTGCTGGAACTGGCAACGCCGGGGCTGTGGCCGAATTACTGAGCCGGCGATGCCGCCGATCTGGTGCCGGCGTCAACGTCAGCTGCCTGCACAGCGCGCCCGGATCGGTCCGTAGCGACATCTCGATGCGTACCGACAGGCCACATGCAACGCGCGATGCGCGGCATGCCGGAGGCGCCATGCGCCCGCACACACATGAGCGAATCGCTCCCAGTACGGCGCAAAAACAGCAACGCCGCGGTGATCGATCACCGCGGCGTTTTGCCGGGCTGCTGGCGTGTCCTGCTTACTTGGTTGCCGCTGGCGCGTTGTCGGTGGTGATCACGCCGCAGGCCAGGCGACCGCCGGCGTTGCCGGTAGGCTGGGTCTTGTAGTCGTCGGCATCGGCATGCACGATCACCGCGTGGCCGGCGATGTCGAACTGGTCGGCCTTGCCGAGATTGACGTTGCTCGACACCGGGCCATCGATGCTGGCATTGCCCTGCGCATCGGCCTTGATGTTGGGCATGTCGCCGCCGTGGTGCGGGTCGGCACTGACGGCGCCGTGATCGGATTGGGCCGGATTGAAGTGGCCACCGGCACTGCTGCCATCCGGTGCGCTGCAATCGCCCTTCTCGTGGATATGGAAGCCATGCTCGCTGTCGGGCTTGAGGCCACTGAGCTGGCCGGTGACACGCAGCGCGCCGTCGACGATCTTGAAGCTCACCGTCCCTTTGACCTCGCTGCCCTTGGTCGGCTTGAGTTCGGCGGTTGCGGTGGTGGTGGCCGCCGCTTCGGTGACCATGGACGCGGCGTGCTCGCCGCCATGCGCCGCTTCGGCCGGTGCGCCGGCCTGCGGCGCGGGTGCAGGATCGGCCGGGGCGGGCTCATCGCGCTTGCACGCGGTCAGCACCAGCGCGGTGGCCAGGAACAAGGTGGTTGGAAGAATGCGCATGAGTAACTCCTGTAGAAAGGCCGCAGCTGCAGCCAGGGGTGCCCCGACTCAGGGCTGCGAAGGGGGTGTGCGCCACTGGGTGACGCGGATGACGCCGCAGGCCAGACGTGCGCCGGCATTGCCGCTGGGTTGGCTGCGATAGTCGTCGGCATCGGCATGCACGACCAGCGACTTGCCGACCACGTCGGTGGGCGCGGCATCGCCCAGGGTGATGCCGGCAACGATCATGTCCAGATGCGCGACACCTTCGGCATCGGCACGCAGGTTGTCCATGTCGCCGGCGTGGTGGGGAGTACTGCCGGCCCGCCCGTGCGGCGCACCGGCGGGATTGAAGTGCGCGCCGGCGCTGCTGGCGTCGGCGGCGCTGCAATCGCCGCGTTCGTGCACGTGGAAACCGGCCACGCCGCCGGGGCGCAGGCCACCGACCGTGCCGGTGATGCGGATGCCCTGCAACGCCGGCACCAGCACCACCCGACCGCTGACCAGACTGCCCGACGCCGATGCCAGCGCCGCTTCGGCCTGCTGGACCGGACGGACCGGCACCACGCGCGCCGCCGGGGGTGGAGGCGGTGGCGGCGGTGGCGTGCTGCTGCAGGCGGCAAGCGCCAGCGCGGTGAGGGCAACGATCGTGGGCGACCGGTAACGCATCGAGCTGTTCTCCTGATCAGGCTGGAAACCTATGCGGGCGCATGTTCACGTGTCATGAAAAGCGCTTGGGGCAGCCCAGGAGTTTACGGGGTTGGTGTCGCGAGCCGGGATATGTGCAAAAGCGCCCTCACCCCAACCCCTCTCCCGCAGGCGGGAGAGGGGCTCGATTGCGAGGATTCATGCCTGCCTTGCCTGCCTGCCTGCCTTGCCTTTTGTCACCTGCCTTGCCTTTTCCCGCGTGTTTGACCTTGCTCGCGTGCCTTGCCTTCTCCCGCGTGCGGGGGAAGGTGCCCGAAGGGCGGATGGGGGCGTCGTACGCCGCCAGATAATCGAGGCGGTGGCACGTGCGAGCGAAAAACGGCGAGTTCATCCCCGCTTGCCGCCGTGATGCGCGTCAATCCCGCCTGGTTCGCTGCTTGGCTCGACCACCTGCGCGCGCAGTACGGCTTTTCGCAGGCGCCCCTCTCCCGCCTGCGGGAGAGGGGCTCGACTCCGGGTGTGGGCCAATCAGCGGCGCTTGCGCCCCGGCCCGAGCTTGCGGGTGACGGTGTTGCGGCCCAGACCCAGGCGTGCGGCCGCTTCGGCGCGGCGGCCCTGGGTCAGTTGCAGGGCGGCTTCGAGCAGGGTCTTGTCCAGGCGTTCGCGCGCTTCGGCATGCAGGCCCTGGGCGCCTTCGCTCAGGCGTTGCGCGGCCCAGCTGGAGAGCATCTCGTCCCATTGCCCGTCGCTGCGGCCGGCACGCTGGCGGCGGCCGCCGCGTGCCAGCGCCGATTCCACGTCGACCACGTCGATGATGTCGGCAGTGGACAACGCGGCCAGGCGCCAGCATACGTTCTCCAGTTCGCGCACGTTGCCGGGCCAGTCGTAGTGGCGCAGTTGTTCCAGCGCGGCCGAGGACAGTCGCTTGGGCAGCATGTCGAGCTTGCGCCCGGCCATGGCCAGGAAATTCTCGGCCAGTTGCGCGATGTCGCCGCGGCGCTCGCGCAGCGGCGGCAGTTGCAGGCGCACCACGTCCAGGCGATGCAACAGGTCGGCCCGGAAGCGGCCTTGTTCGACCAGCGCCTCCAGGTCCTGGTGGGTGGCGGCAATCACGCGCACATCGACGCGAATCAACTCGCGCCCGCCGACACGGAAGAATTCGTTCTCGGCCAGTACGCGCAGCAAGCGGGTCTGCAGCGGCAGCGGCATGTCGCCGATTTCGTCCAGGAACAGCGTGCCGCCGTCGGCCTGTTCGAAGCGGCCAATGTGGCGTTTGGTGGCGCCGGTGAAGGCGCCGGTTTCGTGGCCGAACAACTCGCTTTCCAGCAGTTCCGCCGGAATGGCGGCGGTGTTGAGCGCGACGAAGGGTTTGCGCGCGCGCGGCGACTCGTTGTGCAGCGCGCGCGCGACCAGTTCCTTGCCGGTGCCGGTTTCGCCGTTGATCAGCACCGACAGCGGTGCCTGCGCCAGCCGGCCGATCGCGCGGAACAGCGCCTGCATCGCCGGGGTGTCGCCGATCAGCGCCGCCGAGCCTTCCGCCAATGGGGTCCCGATGATCTCCTCGACACCGGCGTCGGCATCCGGCAGCGCGCGTGCGGCCAGTGCCACCGCATCGTCCAGGTCGAAGGGCTTGGACAGGAACTCGTGCGCGCCGCCCCGGAAGGCGCCGGCGGTGCTGGCGACATCGGTGTAGGCCGACATCACGATGACCGGCAGCTGCGGATGCCTGGACTTGAGCTTGTCGAGCAGGCTCAGGCCATCCTCGCCGGGCATGCGCACGTCGGTGAACAACAGATCCGGAGTCGGCCGCATGGCCAGCGCCTGCAATGCGGCGGCGGCACTCTCGAAGCCGTCGACGGCGTAGCCGGCATCGCGCAAGGCGGTGGACAGCACGAAGCGGACCGAACGGTCGTCGTCGACCACCCAGATGTGGTGGGATGCGGCGGCGGCCTCAGCCATGCAGATGTTCCTTGTCGTGGTCGCCGGCCAGCTCGGGCAACAGCAGGGTGAAAACGGTATGCCCCGGCCGCGAGCGGTAGGTCAGCGTGCCGTGGTGTTCGCGCGAGACCTGCTGGGCCAGCGCCAGGCCCAGGCCGCTGCCTTCGGCGCGCCCGCTGACCAGCGGCAGGAACAGGTGCTCGGCCAGTTCTTCCGGCACGCCGCCGCCGTCGTCGATGATTTCCAGCCGCAGCGACATCGCATGCACGCGGTCGCGGATGCGCTGGCCGTGCTCGACGCGGGTACGCAGGGTCACGCGGGTGGCGCCGGCCTGGAACGCGTTGCGTACCAGATTCCACACCGCCTGGGTCAGGCGGTCGCCGTCGCCGAGGATGTCGGGAATGCTGGGGTCGTAGTCGCGCTGCACCTGCACCGACCAGCCGCCCTCGGCTTCGGCCAGGCGCAGCACGCGTTCGAGCACGACATGGATATTGAGGCGGTCGTGCGGGCGCGCCGGCGTGGGCGAGAGCAGGCGTTCGAGCAGGGTGTTGAGGCGTTCGATCTCGGTGCCGATCAACTCGATCAGCTCGCGCTCGTCCTCGTCGCGGCCGGCCGAGCGCCGCGCCAGCAACTGCGCCGCGCCCTTGAGCCCGGCCAGCGGATTGCGCAGTTCGTGCGCCAGGCCCTTGAGCGCGGCGCTCAGGGCATTGGGCAGCGCATGGGTGGGATCCAGCGCGGGAAACTCGTCGACCGGGTGGGTTTCCAGCAGCCAGCCGCCATCGTCTAGCCGCGACAGCCAGCCTTCGGCAAAACGCGGTGCGTCATTGGGCAGGCCCAATGCCAGCCGGTGCAGGCGCAACACGTCGCGCTCGTCGTTGAGCAGGAAGCGGGCCAGCGCATCGCCCTGCACCTCCAGAGCGGCCAGCGGTTGATCGACCAGGCGCCGGGCACTGACCCCGAGCCAGCGCGCGAAGGCCGGATTGACGCCCAGCACGCGGCCCTCGCGGTCGGCCCAGGCCACCGGTGTGCCCAGGCTGTCCAGCGATGGCAGGAGCGATGGCATCAGCATTGCACCAATTTAGTGCAAGCACGCCCGGCCTGCGCGTGTGTCGCGCAACACGCAGCATGCATGGAAGGAATTCGGGCCGGACGGCGGCAGGTCGCACCGATCCAGCGGGCATCCGCGCCGACCGTCACAGGCGTGGGGCTGGTCATGCAGGCACCTCGGCAGTTGGTCCGCCGCCAGCGCGGCAACGGGGAAAAACGGACCCGGCACGGCTCTCCCGGCCGGGTCGTTGCGCCACCCGCGGCAGCGTGGCCGCGGGTGTGCATGCTCAGGACTCGTATGCCGCTTCGCCGTGCGAGGTGATATCCAGGCCCTCGCGCTCGGCTTCTTCGGTGACGCGCAGGCCGAACACCAGCTTGGCGACCAGGAAGCCCACCACCGAGACCACGCCGATCCAGACCAGGGTGATACCCACGCCCAGCGCCTGGATGCCGACCTGATGCAGCATGTCGTAATCGCCGCCCTTCTGGCCGCCCAGCGAAGCGGCCGAGAACACGCCGGTCAGGATCGCGCCGATGATGCCGCCCAGGCCGTGCACGCCGAACACGTCCAGGCTGTCGTCGGCGCCCAGCAGGCGCTTGAGGCCGGTGACGCCCCACACGCACAGCACGCCGGCGGCCAGGCCGATGACGATCGCACCGAACGGACCCACCGTGCCGCAGGCCGGGGTGATGCCGACCAGACCGGCGACCATGCCCGAGGCCACGCCCAGGGCGGACGACTTGCCCTTGATGATCTTCTCGGTCAGCGACCAGCCCAGGATGGCAGCGGCGGTGGCCAGCAAGGTGTTGAGGAAGGCCAGCGCCGCACCGGCATTGGCTTCCAGGTTGGAGCCGGCGTTGAAGCCGAACCAGCCCACCCACAGCAGCGAGGCACCCACGAAGGTCAGGGTCACGTTGTGCGGCTTGATCGCCTCACGGCCCAGGCCGGCACGCTTGCCGACGAAGTAGGCGCCGACCAGGCCGGCGATACCGGCGTTGATATGCACCACCGTGCCGCCGGCAAAATCCAGCGCGCCCAGGCCGAACAGGTAACCGCCGGTGGCCCAGACCATGTGCGCCAGCGGCAGGTAGCCGAAGGTGAACCAGATCACCGAGAACAGCAGCACAGCGGCGAACTTGGCGCGCTCGGCAAAGGCGCCGACGATCAGCGCGCCGGTGATGCCGGCGAAGGTCGCCTGGAACGCCACGAACACGTATTCCGGCAGGCTGACACCCTTGGTGAAGGTCGCCGCCAGCGTTTCGATGGTCACGCCCTTGAGCAGCGCCTTGTCCAGGTTGCCGATCCACGGGCCTTCGCCGGAGAACGCCAGGCTGTAGCCGTACACCACCCACAGGATGGTCAGCAGCGAGAACACCACCGCGACCTGGATCAGCACCGACAACACGTTCTTGGCGCGCACCATGCCGCCGTAGAACAGCGCCAGGCCCGGCACCACCATCAGCAGCACCAGCAGCGTGGAGGTCAGCATCCAGGCGACATCGCCCTTCTCCACCACCGGTGCGGCCTCGGCGGCGGCCACCGGTGCGGCGGGCGGCTGCGCCGACGGCAGCGGTTCGGTGGTGACCGGCTCGGTCGGCAGCGGGGTGACCTGCGGCGTGGACTGCGCGTGCGCACTGCCCATGCCGCCCACCACCAGCGCGCTGAACAGCATCAGCATGCAGACACTGTAGAACCGGGCCTTCCACCCGGCAAAGAGAGCTGTCTTCATAAGAACTCCGGGGGTGGGGGATTCAGAGCGCATCGGCGCCGATCTCGCCGGTGCGGATGCGCACGACTTGCTCGATCGCGGTCACGAAGATCTTGCCGTCGCCGATCTTGCCGGTGCCGGCGGCGTTCTGGATCGCCTCGACCACTGCGTCCAGCCGGTCGTCGGTCACCACCGTCTCGATCTTGATCTTGGGCAGGAAGTCGACGACGTACTCGGCGCCGCGGTACAGCTCGGTGTGGCCCTTCTGGCGTCCGAACCCCTTGACCTCGGTCACGGTGATGCCCGACACGCCTGCTGCGGACAGGGCCTCGCGGACCTCGTCGAGCTTGAACGGCCGGATGATGGCGGTGATCAATTTCATGCGCATACCCCGAATGGTGGAAAAGACCGGCCGGCATTGCGCCGCCCGGCGGTGTCATTCACCTGGATGCCAACCCCGGCATCCGCGCGTTCGCGATTACGCAGACCTCGGCCGATGCCGATGCATCCGCCTCGTGGGAGAGGTCAGGCCCGCGCGTCGCGAACTGTGTGCTCTCTCAATCCCCTACGATCCACGGCCGATGCCGTGGACCGATTGAACGTGTGCGGCGATGGCGGAGGTGGGAGGGGGGGCCTCCGCCATCACCGCGGTGGAACTCAGTTGCCGTAGTACAGCTGGTACTCCAACGGGTGGGTCGCAGCACGGAACTTGGTGACTTCCTGCATCTTCAGCGCGATGTAGCCGTCGATGAAGTCGTCGCTCATCACGCCGCCGGCCTTGAGGAACTCGCGGTCCTTGTCCAGCGCTTCCAGTGCCTGGTCCAGGCTGGAGCAGACCTGCGGGATCAGCTTCTCTTCTTCCGGCGGCAGGTCGTACAGGTCCTTGTCGCTCGGGGCGCCCGGGTCGATCTGGTTCTTGATGCCGTCCAGGCCGGCCATCATCAGCGCGGTGAAGGTCAGGTAGCCGGACTGCAACGGATCGGGGAAGCGCATTTCGATACGGCGCGCCTTCGGGTTGGTGACCCACGGAATGCGGCACGAGGCCGAGCGGTTGCGGGCCGAATAGGCCAGCATCACCGGTGCCTCATAACCCGGGACCAGACGCTTGTAGCTGTTGGTGCCGGAGTTGGAGAAGGCGTTGATCGCACGCGCGTGCTTGAAGATGCCGCCGATGTACCACAGCGCCATCTGCGACAGGCCGCCGTAGCCGTCGCCGGAGAACAGGTTGACGCCGCCCTTGGTCAGCGACTGGTGCACGTGCATGCCCGAGCCGTTGTCGCCCACGATGGGCTTGGGCATGAAGGTCGCGGTCTTGCCGTTGCGGTAGGCGACGTTCTTGATGATGTACTTCATCGTCAACAATTCGTCGGCCTTCTGCACCAGCGAGCTGAACTTGGTGCCGATCTCGCACTGGCCGGCGGTGGCCACTTCATGGTGGTGCACCTCGGTCTCGATGCCGACCTGTTCCAGCGTCTTGATCATTTCCGCGCGCAGGTCGTGCAGCGTGTCGGTCGGCGGCACCGGGAAGTAGCCACCCTTCACGCCCGGACGGTAGCCGCTGTTGCCGCCGTCGTACTTGGCGCCGGTGTTCCAGGCAGCCTCTTCCGAGCCGACCTGGAAGAAGGTGTGGCCCATGTCGTTGGCAAAGCGCACCGAATCGAAGATGAAGAATTCCGGCTCCGGGCCGAAGAACGCCTGGTCGGCGGTGCCCGAGGACTTCAGGTAGGCCTCGGCGCGCTTGGCGATGCCGCGCGGGTCGCGCTCATAGCTCTGCATGGTGGCCGGATCGAGGATGTCGCAGGTCAGCACGATGGTCGGATCGGCGAAGAACGGATCCAGATACGCAGTGCCGGCGTCCGGGAGCAGGACCATGTCCGACTCGTTGATGCCCTTCCAACCCGCGATCGAGCTGCCGTCGAACATCTTGCCTTCTTCGAACAGCGCCGGCTCGATGATGTTGGCCGGAAAGGTGATGTGCTGCTGTACACCACGCATATCGACGAAGCGCAGGTCGACAAACTCGACCTTGTTGTCCTTGATCAGCTTTTCAACATTTTCCACGGACATCGGAAGAAACCTCTGCAGAGTTAAGTGGCTCGTGGACGGAGCTACAGCAGGGACCATGCCAAGCGCCGGACCTTCACAAGTCGTTGATTTTGCTTGTTTCGCTTGAGGCCGCTGACGCAGCGCTAGCACCCTTAAGGTGCTAACCAATCGCATGTTGCACCGATATGGTGCATGCCGCAATGCACTATCCTGACGCCTCCCCCCCATCCCCTCTCCAGTCCGATGTCCGATCTGATTTCCGCCCTGCTGTTGGGCATTCTCGAAGGCCTCACCGAATTCCTGCCGATCTCCAGCACCGGCCACCTGCTGATCGCCGAACAATGGCTCGGACGCCGTTCTGACTTCTTCAACATCGTCATCCAGGCCGGCGCGATCCTGGCGATCTGCCTGGCACTGCGGCAGAAGCTGTGGACCCTGGCCACCGGCCTGGGTGAGCGCGCCAATCGCGACTACGTGCTCAAGGTCGGCGTGGCCTTCATGGTGACTGCGGTGGTGGGCCTGATCGTGCGCAAGGCCGGCTGGCAGCTGCCGGAAACCGTGCATCCGGTGGCATGGGCGCTGCTGATCGGCGGGCTGTGGATGCTGGTGGCCGAGCACTTCGCCAGCAAGCTGCCCGAGCGCGATGTGGTCACCTGGAAGGTGGCCATCGCGGTGGGGCTGGCGCAGGTGGTGGCCGGCGTGTTCCCCGGCACCTCGCGCTCGGCCTCGGCGATCTTCCTGGCGATGTTGCTGGGCCTGAGCAAGCGCTCGGCGGCGGCGGATTTCGTGTTCATGGTGGGCATCCCGACCATGTTCGCGGCCAGCGCTTACGCCCTGCTGGAGATGTACAGGGAAGGCGGCTTCGGCAGCGAGAACTGGGCCGATGTGGCGGTGGCCTTCGTGGCGGCGACCATCACCGGCTTTGTGGTGGTGAAGTGGCTGCTGGGCTATATCAAGAAGCACCGCTTCACGGTGTTTGCGGTCTACCGCATCGTGCTGGGCGCCGCCCTGCTGTTGTGGCTGCCGGCGCTGGCCTGAGACGCCGGAAGTCGCATGTCGTGCCGTTTGCGCCGGACGCGAGCTGCAGGGCAGATGGCCGGGCAGTGACTTGCGTCATTGCCCTGGCCGCGCGGTGGCGGTATCACTGACGCATCGATCACCGGGAGCCGCCGCATGCGTGCCGTGTTGTTTGCCCCTGCACTGCTGGCAGCGGGCGTGACGGCCTGCGGGTCGGGCGCGGCGCCGGAGCTGCCCGGGTCCGGTGCCGACACTGCTGCCGCCGAGTCGGCCGCGTTGGCCGCAGCGGCTGCCGCCAACGCCCCGCTGCAGGCCGCCCTGCAGGCGCAACACTGGCAGCTGCAGCAGGCCAGCGACGCGCATGGCACCGCCTTGCGCAGCCTGTTCGTCGCCGGCACCGCGCCCTTGCAGCTGGATTTTCGCGATCAACGCATCCAGGTCAGCCAGACCTGCAACGCGTTGGGCGCCGATTACAGCGTGGCGCAGGCACACCTGCAGATCGGCCGGGTGGTGTCGAGCAAACGCCTGTGCGCGCAACCGCGGCGGATGGCCCAGGAACGCGCCGCCAGCGAGCTGCTGTCCGGTCGCTTCGCGGTGGCGCTGAACACTGCGCAGACCACGCCGCAACTGACCCTGACCCGCAGCGACGGCACCCGGCTGGTGTTCGACGGTGTCGCCACCGCCGACACCCGCCATGGCGGCCCCGGCCAGACGCTGCTGATCGAAGTGGCCGCCGACACCGTGCCCTGTGGGTCCGACCCGGCGCGCCACTGCCTGCAACTGCGTGAACAAGGCGCCGATGGACAGCCCGCGACCCACGCCTGGCAGCCCTTCGATGGCAGCATCGAAGGCTTCGAGCACGAGGCGGGCATCCGTACCCTGCTGCGCGTCACCCGCTACCCGGCCGCCGCGGGCACGGACGCTGCGCCGGTGTACGTGCTGGAGCAGATGATCGAGGCGAGTGGGTAGTTTGGGAATTGGGAATTGGGAATTGGGAGCGGGAAGCGGGAAGCGGGAAGCGGGAAGCGGGAAGCGGCGAAGTGTTGCGTGACCGTTATGCAATTGGCGCTTCGGAAGCGACAGCCTGCTCTGCTTGAGGCGCCCGGGTGACCCACGTGCTGATCGCCCTGACATCACGGTTGCGGCGCTTGCAGCTTCCCTGTCACCACCACCGCGCGGCCTGGTGGCCGTGCAGTGGTGGTGATCTGCACTTAGCGCAGCGCCGGATTCAGCGTGTAGGTGCCGTGCAGGGCTGCCTCGGCCAGCACGTGGCCCTGGATCGCCGACAGCACATCGGCGGCGGTGAAGGTCTCAGGCAGGCTGAGCTGCGCTACGTCCAGCGCGAACACGCGGAAGAAATAGCGGTGCACCCGCAGGTCGTTGAACGGCGGGTACGGGCCGTCGTAGCCCAGGTAATTGCCGGCCATGTCGGCATTGCCGGCAAACCACTGGGTATACGAATTCAGGCCCTGGCGCGCCCCGGCCGGGCCGGCCGGCTGCTGCTTGCCCTTGGGCACGAAGCCGTCGCTGCAGCTGCCCGCGGCGATCGCATGCACGTCGGCGGGGATATCGGCCATCGCCCAATGCACAAAATCGGTGCGTGGCTGATCGACCGGGATCTGCACGTCGTCGCGGCCCACGGTTTCCGGCACGGTCGGCACATCCGGGTCCAGGCACAGCAGCGCGAACGAGCGCGTGCCGGCCGGCACTTCGCTCCAGGCCAGGTGCGGGTTGCGGTTGGGCGCAAAGCCCTCGGGCGTTCCGGCGGCAAATTCCACCGCGATCGGCTTGCCGTTTTCGATGCTGTTGCTGGTCAGGCGCATGCAGGAGTCTCCGCGGGAATGAGGCCGACCAGGGTGCCTGGGTCCGCGTCGCAGAGGAAGCCGTCGCCATGGAACCCTCTGGTGCGCGCGGCCGGGTTTATCGCTGCCGCTGCATCACACCGCCGAACACTGCGGTCGCCGGCGCCAGCTGCGGCGTGCGCGTGCTGCTTGGCGCACCCTCCCCGCGCCCCGACAGGAAGCGCGATATCCAGTCGATACCCAGCCCCGTAGGAGCGGACCTGGCCGCGACGGGGCTTTATCGGAAACGCCTCATCGGTGCGGAGGCATTCCCTGTAACGCCCCGTCGCGGCCGGGGCCGCTCCTACGGGTGTGCGAGCTGCCGCGGGCGCCGCTCAGTCCTGCGGGTAGCCGAGGCGCACCGCGATCAGCGTCAGCAGATCGAATTGCGCGCCAAGCACGTTGCGGTAGTTGCGCCAGCGCCCCGCGGCCAGGCGCGCCGGGCCGCGCGGTTCGACCAGCGGGAAGCGCAGGCCGAACGCCTGCTCCAGCGCGGTGGAGATGCCTTGCGGGTCGCTCTCGATGCCGTCCAGGCGGATGATCCGGTGCGGATACAGGTCGCGCTCGTGCAGCACGGCGAGCTGTTCCAGCGCCGCCAGCAACCAGTCGGCGGCCTGCTGCGGCGATTGCACGGCCAGCGGTGCCGGCGCGCCGGCCGACAGCCAGTCCAGCAGCATGTCGCGCGGGTCGCGCAGCGCGATCGCCAGCCGGCCTTCGGGCAGATGCGGGCGCAACGCGGTCAGCAGGGTGTTGTCCCACCACAGCAGCCAGTCGATGACGTTGCCGTCGTCGATGCCGCGCCGCGGCAGCTGCGCCTTCCAGCCTTCCACCAATGCCATCGGCGCCAGCTCGCCGGAGGCCAGCTGCTCGACCGTGCGGTAGCTCTGCAGCGCATCGGACGGCGGCGTGGTGCCATACCGGTCGTCGCGCACCAGCGGGGTGGCCGCGCCCATCACCGCGATCAGGCGTTCGACATGCGAGCCGGGCGTGCCAAAGACGAACAGCGGCCGTGCCGTCACGATCTCGGGGATGGTCCCGATGTCCGGCCACTGCATCGGCTGTCTGGCGGCCTGCGGCGGCAACGGCAGGCGGTGCTGGGCCTGCTCGCGCTGGAACTGCATCCAGGTGGCCACGGCGGCGTCGGGCTGGCCGGCGCGGTCCTGCACATTGCCCAGCCACGGCCGCAGCACGGTCTGCTGGGGCGCGGGCAGCGAGTCGATCAGCGACTGCACGCAGGCGATCGCCGCCGGTGGGTCGCGCTCAAGCAGGGCTTCGACGATGCGCTGCTCGCCGCTGATGCGGCCCGGCTCCACCGCCACGATCTGGCGGGCCACCATTTCGGCCTGTTCGGCATGGCCCTGCATGTCGTGCACGCGCATCAGCGCTTCCAGCGCCGGCAGATGCTCGGGCATGGCCAGCAGCCAGCGCTCGATCACCGCCTGCGCCTGCGGCCCGCCGACCGGCTCCACCGCCAGCCGTGCCAGCCACAGGTCGTGCGCCGTGGCCGAGGTGGCCAGCGCCGCGTCCAGGGTGTCGCGTGCATCGTCCACCGCGCCCAACCGCTCCCAGGCGGTCAGCAAGGCGTGCAAGGTGCGCCGGTCGGCCGGCCAATGGGCCAGCGCCAGGCGCAGGTGCGCGGCGGCCTGGTCGGGGCGGCCGGCCTGCAGTTCCATCTCGCCGGCGAGCCGGCGCATGGCCGGGATGTCGCCGCCGGGCTGGGCGAACACGCCCTGCATCGCGGCCAGCGCATCGTCCAGGCGGCCCTGGCGCTGGGCCAGCTGGGCGATGAAGGCGCGCAGCGCGGTGCCCGGCGGGTTGAGCTCGACCACGCGCTCGAAGGCGCGCTCGGCAAATGCGAAGTGTTCCTTCTGCAGATACGCAAAGCCCAGCGCGAACATCACCCGCGGGTCATCCGGCAGTTGCTCGGCGGCGCGGGTCAGCAGCGACAGTGCGCGATCGCCCTGGCCGCGGCGCAGCTCCACCACGCCATCGACGGCCAGCAACTGCGGGTGCTCGGGCGCCAGCCGCGCGGCGGTGCGGCTCAGCCGCTGCGCCTCGTCCAGATCGCCACGCGCCACCGCCAGATGCGCCTGCATCACGTAGGCATTGAACTGGTTGGGGTCGAGCGCGGTGGTACGCGACAACGCGTCGTCCGCCGCAGACAGCGCGCGCGTGGCCAGCAGCAGCCCGGCGCGCAGCAGATGCAGGTCGGCATCTTCCGGCGTCAGCGTCAGCGCGGTTTCGATGCTGGCCAGCGCCAGCGCCGGTTGCCCCTGCTGCTGCAGGGCCAGGCCGAGCCAGCGATGCGCGGCGGCGCTCTCGGGCGCGCCGAGGACCCACTCGCGGGCCAGCGCCACCGCATCGTCGGCCGCATTGCGGCGCAGGGCTTGAAGAATGGCGTCTTGCATGGCGGTGGGCGTGTCCAGGACAAACGCCTATTGTAACGATGCGCGGGGCGGCGCCGACTTACACCTGCGCGGCCAGCCGCTCGGCCACCCAGCGCTCGGCGAATCCGTCGCCGCGGGCGTTTTCCAGAAAGCCGCAGTGGCCGCCCCAGCGTGCGATTTCCAGCCGTGCGTGCGCCGGCAACTGCCAGGCGGCGAAATCCTCGAACGGAATGACCGGATCGTCCTCGGCCATCAGGATGTCCACCGGCACCTGCAGGCCGGCCAGGCGCTCGCCGGCGATCGAATAACTGTCGAAATACGCTTCCAGCGAGCCATGCCCGGTGTGCTGTTCGGCCAGCCAGGCCATCAGCCCGCGCATGTCCAGCGCCAGGGTGGCGTCGTCATAGCCATGCTGATCGGGGAACAGCTTGCGCTTGCGCAGCAGCGACTCGCGCCACTTGCGGCGAAAATACCAGTCGTAGAACTGCGGGCCTTTTTCCAGCTGCAGCATCGTCGCTGCCGGGTCCAGCAGCGGGCATACCGCCGCCACGCGCGCCAGCGGCAGGCCGGCCGCCGGTGCACGCAGCGCCAGCCGCAACGCGAAATTGCCGCCCAGCGAATAGCCCGCCGCCAGCAGCTGCGGCGCGGGAAACCGCCGCCACAGATCGCCCGCGGCATTGACCACTTCCTCGATGCGGTCGGAGTGGAACAAGTCCACGTTGAGGTGGTGCGTGCCACCGTGGTCGCGGAAATTCAGCCGGAACACCTGATAGCCCAGGCCAAGCAGGCGCGCGGCGGTCAGGCGCATGTAGTTGGAATCGGCGCTGCCTTCCCAGCCATGCAGCAGCAGCACCGTGCCGCGCACCGGGGCATCGCCGGGCGGGATGCTCATCCAGCCCTGCAGGCGCACGCCATCGCCGCCGTCGAGGATGTGTTCGCTGGTGACCGCACCGCTGGCGGCCAAGAGCTGGCGGCTGCGGAGCCGACGCAAGGCACTGCTGCCCAGCACCGACTGCACATGCGGATTGCGCAGCCAGCGCGGCGGCAGATAGTCGGAGGCGTTCATGCGCTCATCGGGCCGGACAAGCGGGTGCCGGCCGCAGGGAGGATGCGCGCTTGCATCGTCGGCTCAGGACTCCATCGCCGCGATGATGCGTTGCCGCGAGGTATCGGCCAGGCGGCGACGTCCGTCGATATCCAGCGCACCGATCGGCTCGAGAAAATGCACCTCGGCCAGCCGCGACGGCTCGCCGAGCAGGCGCACGATATTGGCGAAGAAACTCTCGCGCTCGCCGAACGCCACCACGGCCTGCGCATTGCCGCGCTCGCCGTAGCGCAGCGCCACCGGCTGCACCGGCACGCCGGCCTCGACTGCGGCCTGGAAGATGCGCGCATGGAACGGGCCGACCTCGGTACCGCCACGGGTGCGGCCTTCGGGGAACACGCCCACCGGCTTGCCGCTGCGCAGGCGCTGCAGCATTTCCTGCAGCACGCCGCCCAGCGATTCGGTATTGCCGCGCTGGTGGAAGATGGTCTGGCCCTTGGTCGCCAGCCAGCCCACCAGCGGCCAGCCGGCGATCTCGCGCTTGGCCACGAAGCCCATCACGCGCTGGCTGTGCAGCATCGAGATGTCGACCCAGCTGACGTGATTGGCCACGAACAGGGTCGCGCCCGGCAGCGGGGTGCCGAAGCGACGCAGGCGGAAGCCGAACACGCGCATCAGGTTGCCCTGCCACCAACGGATCATCAGCTCGTCCAGGGTGTCGTCGGGGCCGGTGCGGATGCGCGCCAGCGGCGGCGCCACCACGCACAGCATGGTGATCGGCAGGCAGATGCTCAGATGCAGCAGCAACAGCGGCACCCGATACAGGTACCGGAACCAACGCAGCACGCCGCCAGCGTCGCGCGTGGCGTCCAGGGATGACTCGCTCATTGACGGAACGGGACCGGTACCAGGGGAAGGAAGCGCAACTATTGTGACAGCAGCGTGGCCTGCGCGCAGTGCCCGCGGCGGGTGGCGCTGTTCCACCCATGCACTTGCACGGCGTGCTCAGCCATTGCTGCGTGGCACCACGGCCAGGGTCAGCCGCGACACGCACACGCGCTTGCCGGCCGGATTGTCGATGGTGATGTCCCAGACCTGGGTGCTGCGCCCCACATGCACCGCGCGCGCGGTGCCGGTGACCAGGCCATCGGTGGCGGCGCGCAGATGGTTGGCATTGATCTCCAGCCCGACGCACATCCGGGTGGTCATGTCCACGCACAGGTTGCCGGCGCTGCTGCCCAGGGTTTCGGCCAGCACCACCGACGCACCGCCATGCAGCAGGCCGTACGGCTGCCTGGTGCGCGCATCCACCGGCATGGTGGCGCGCAGCCAGTCGTCGCCGGCATCGGTGAACACGATGCCCAGATGTTCGATCAAGGTGTCGCGGCTGGAGGCGTTGAGGGCGGCCAGGTCGACGGGTTCGCGGAAGGTCATAGGCTGGGGATTGGGGATTGGGGGAATCGGGAATCGGGAATCGGGAATCGGGAATCGGGAATCGGGAATCGGGAATCGGGAAAGCATCCGCGGCGCTGGGGTTGGATGCAACTGCCTTGGCTGGCGCTACGAGCCGAGTTGCGACGGCGACTTTCAGCTAATGGCGGTGTGCGGCGCGCCGCCCATCTACGTCAGCGCACCGCGCCATTGCAGCGGTGCGGCACGCCACGATGCACCGGTTGCCACGCGCCGTCTCGATGCCGGCGCCGGGACCGGCGCCGCTGCGATCAGAGGATCGGCACCAGTCCCGCACCGAAGGCGGTCAGCATCCGTACCAGCAGCCACTTCGGGCCGACGTTGACCTCGGGGAAATCGCCTACCGCCACATAGCACTTCCGGAACTGCGGGTCCTGGCGCTTGAGCGGGAACGGGCAACCCGGCCCCGGCTGGAACTCGTAGTTGGTGGCGTAGCGCCAGGGCCAGAAATCCAGCACCGGCAAGGCTTCGGACACCTTGCCCACGCTGTAGTTCAATCCGCTCAGCACCGGCGGCTTTTCGCGCGGGGCCACGGTCCAGGCGTTTTCCGGCGCCACGTCGCGCGCGATGCTGGCCGCCAGCGCCTGCGCAAAGCGCGCATCGTCGATCACCACCGCCGCTTCGGTGTTGTAGTTCTCGCTGCGCGGATCGAAGTTGTGCGTGCCGATCACGCCGATGCGGCGGTCCACCACCAACGACTTGGCATGCAGGCCCATGCGCGCACCGGCACGGGTCACCGGCAGCGGCTTGTTGACCGCGCGCGTGCCCAGGAACGACGGCCGCGTCTCGGTGCGCAGCACGCGCCGATCGACCTCGCTGCCGCCGGGCGCGCGGCCTGCGCCGCCCCCGCTGCCGCGGATCGCGCTGCCGGCCGTGCCACCACCACCACCACCGCCACTGCCCCGCATCGCATTGCCGGCCGCACTGCCGCCGATCACCCGATTGACGCGACTATCGTCGTCGGCCGGCTCGGCCGCCTCCGGGTTGAACGGATCGGGCACCAGGTTGGCGTAGTCCACCGGCGCATTCAGCGGGAACGGCTTGAACTCGTAGACGTTGAAGCCCAGCTCGCGCATGTTGCGGCGTTTGAACTTGTACGACAGCGCATACACGATCGGGTTGTCGGTGGCGGCCAGGCTGTTGGTGGACACCACGATGCGTGGCGGCTGCGGGCGCTGGCGCAGTGCGCGGAAGATCGCCTGGGCCTGGTCGGACAGCACCAAGTAGGGCGTCTGCAGCAGCACTTCCTGCTGCGCATTGGCGATCAGGCCGTCCAGCTCGAGCGCGGTGGATACCGCCTTGGCGGTGTGTTCCTTGCGGTGCTTCTGCGGCAGGTCGGCCACATACAGCACGCGCTGCACCGGCATGGCCGGGGTCACGAACGCCTCGCGCACGAACTGCGGATCGCGCGCCTCCTGGTCGACCCGTTCCACCCGCTCGGGGCGGCGGAACGTGGCTGGCGGCATCTTCGGTGCGCCCTGTTCCAGCAGCAGGCGACCGACATCGTTCAGACGCTCGGCCGGAACGCTGCGGCGCGCGTGCCAGAACGCGTCGAAGTTGGCCGCCATCGCACGCACTTCCGGCCCGGCCAGGATCACGTCGCGGTCGCGGAAGTTGTACTCGCTGTCCCAGTCGTAATAGTCGTCCTGGTAATTGCGCCCGCCGACCACGCCGAGCACGTCGTCCACCACCAGCAGCTTGTTGTGCATGCGCTGGTTGAAGCGACGGAAGCAGCACACCACGCTGCCGGCATAGTCGAAGTAATTGAGCTTGACCTTGCCGAAGGTCGGGTTGTAGATGCGTAGCTGCAGGTTTTCATGGGTGCTGGCCAGCGCACCGAGAATCTGCAGATCGGCGATCGCCGAGAGCTGATCGATCAGGATGCGCACCTTGACCCCGCGCTGCGCCGCATCGGTCAGCGCATCCAGCACCATGCGCGCGCTGTCGTCCTTGTCGAAGATGTAGGTCTGCAGGTCGATGCTGCGGGTGGCACTGCGAATCAGGTTGAGCCGCGCCACCAGCGATTCTTCGCCATGGTCGACGATGGTGGCGTAATGCCGCGGCGCGGCCGGCGTGGAGGCGGTGATCGCCTCGCCACCCAGCGCGCGCAGCGGCGAGGGCTGGGCGCAACGATTGGCCTGCGTACAGCTGACAACGGTGCTGCGGGCGGCGGCAGCCACCCCGGCGGCACGGTTGCGTTCGATTTGTGACAGGCCGGCACATCCGGTGCCGAGCAACAGCGTTGCCAGCACAATCACCCTCAACAGGAACCTCACGGGCGCCGCGCCTCCTGCAGCCGCCCACGCAGAATGAACGTCACCCTGTCGCCCAGGGCCATCTGCCACGCATTCATTCCGTAACGTCCACGCAGGACCGTACCTCGACTGATCACATCGCAATCATAGCCCGGCCGCGCGCATTCAGCCGGCACCACATGCAGGGTCTCGACGTGGGTGATTCCGCGAATGGTCAGGTTGCCGGTGATGTCACCGCCCTTCTTCACCACCTCCTCGGCGTAGGGACGCGACTCGAATTCCACCACCGGATACTGCGCGACGTCGAAAAAATCCTCGCCGCGCATCCACGCCGTGTAGCGATCCTTGCCGGGAATTTCCACCTGCGTGGCATCCAGACGGAAACGCACCTGCTGGCGTCCGTCCGGCAATTCCGCCAGTTCACCGCGAAAGCGCGGAAAAAACCCCTCGATCTTCATGCCGAAGCGCGTCCTGATCTCGAACCCGAAGCGCGATTGCACCGGATCGATGGAATGCAGCTTCTGCTGCGCCACGCAGGGAAGAGCGACCCAGAGCGCGAGCCAGGCAAACCAGCGCAGCGACGATGGCACGGATCAAGGCCACCAGAAGGCGGTCAGGCGGGCGATGCCTGGTTCGATGGCCGCGTCTAGTGGCAATGCCAGCAGGGCGATCGCGGCGGTCGGCATGCCGCGGTAGTCGCCGGTCTGGCCGCTGTGCATCAGCGCCGCCAGCCGTTCCAGGCCCGGGTTGTGGCCGACCAGCAGCAGCCGCTCGGCATCGCGGTGTTCGTCCACCAGGCTGGCCAGGGTCCCGGGCGTGGCGTCGTAGATCCGTTCGTCCAGGCGTTGTTCGATATAACCGGTGAGCTCCAGCACCGCTTCCAGCGTCTCGCGCGCACGCCGCGCCGGCGAGCACAGCACGCGGTCGGGCACCAGGCGCTGCTCGCGCAGCCAGCGGCCGGCCGATTCGGCCTCGGCGATGCCGTGCGGGGACAGCGGGCGGTCCAGATCGGCCTGGCCGGTATCGGCCGGCTCGGCGTGGGCGTGTCGCAGCAGTATCAGTTCGCGCATGAAAACACTCCGGTCTAGGATTTCTTGAGCCACTTGAACAGCGGCTCCCAATCCTGTTGATGGTCGCGCACCTGCGCCGAGCGGTAATCGAACAGGCTGCGTCCCAGCCCGGCCATGACCACATAGGCCTGGGTGTCGCGCAGTTGGGACACCAGGGGATAGGGCCAGGCGCCGATCATCTCGGCAGCTTGCTGCGAGGTCTGGGTCCAGGGGCGGGCGCGGTTGAGCACCAGGCCCACCGGCAGCTTGCGCTGATGCACGCGCGGCACCTTGGCCAGCGTGTTGAGGAAGCCGACCACCGCTTCGATATCCAGCGCCGAGGACAGCACCGGCACCACGATGGCGTCGACGTGGTCGAGGAAGCCGCTCAGATCATCGGCCATTGCACCGGCCGGGGCATCGATGATCAGCTGGTCGGTGCCGTCGGGCACAGCGGCCTGCCAGTTGCGACGGCGGGTGGCATCAATCGGCAGCACCGCACTTTCCAGGCTGGCGCGACGCTGCGCCCAACGCGTGGACGAGCCTTGCGGATCGGCGTCGGCCAGCACGGTGCGCTGGCCCTGCAGGGCCGCATGTGCGGCCAGATTGGTGGCGATCGTGGTCTTGCCGACGCCGCCTTTGGAGGAGGCCACCAGGACTGTCTTCATGCACGCCTCGCTTCCGGGAGCAAGCCGGCAGCGTACACCGCGACGAAGTGAGGAAGTAGTCGAAAGGCGTTAAACGTCCCTCGGCAGGCGCCATCGCGCTGCAACATCGGCCCCGGCACGTGGCCGCTGCCGCATGCAACGACCACGCGGTTCAGCGGATCAGCGGATCTGGCTGCTCGCGGCGCCGGGCTGCCAGTCCGCCGGCGGTTGCGCGGCAAGGCCTTGACGCTGCAGGCGCGCGCGCAACGCCGGCACTTCGCCCTGCGTCAGGATCGCATCCAGTGCGGCAACCTGCGCATCGACCGAGGGTGCGCTGCGCTGCTGTTGCTGCTGCAGCCACTGCAGCTCCCGCATCCGCGCCTGCCAGCGGGTGGCGTCGGCGCCGCTGCTCAGTGCGGCCATGCCCTTGGTGCCGATCACGGCCGTGGTCAGGGTGGACTCGTCGTTGGCCACGTTGTTCAGCACGACCATGCACTCGTCGCGTAACGCGGGCGTGGTGGCACCTGGGTTGCAGCGCCGCATCAGATCGCCGAGCGCGGGGAGTGCATGTGCAGACCAGGTACCCATCACGAACATCGCCGCCATGCCGGCGCCCGTGGACGGAAACCCCTGGGCGTCGAGTTTCTCGCGCAAGCTGACCGAGGCCAGCGATGGCCATTGCACGCCGTCGTAGACGGCATAAAGGGCCTGGCCCAGCTCCAGCACACCGCTGTCGAAATGATCGGACTGCACGGCCGCCTGCCAGGCGCGTTCGGCGGCCGCCTGGTCGCCGCGGCGCTGTGCAGCCGCATAGGCGCGCAGATGCACGGCGGCATTGCCGGCATCGGTCTGCTCCAGGAACGCCCGCGCGGCGCCTGGGTCGCAGCGCAATCCTGGGGCACAACCGACCGCTTCCATCCGCGCCACCAACCGGTCGCGCGGCCGCGCGTCCAGGGCACGCTGCAGCCAGGCGCGCTGGATGGGTGCATAGCCTCCGTCTGCGGCCGACACTGCCTCGTCCTCGGCATCGATCCACAGCAGACCGGCCAGATACAGCTGCCTGGGCTCGCCGCTGGCCGCCATGCTGCGCAGGCGTGCCTGCATGGTCTGGCCGACCTGGCTCACCCAGTGAGTCATCAGCGGATCATCCGCCGGAACCGGGGGGGTGGCGGGCGATGCCGCCAGGGCGGACTGCGCCGCGAAGACGCCGCCAAGCCATAGCAGCGCAGTGGTGATCAAGCGATATCCGTGCATGTGTTGCTCCTGTCCGTGTGGCGCGCGCAATGGCGCGCGCCAGCATTTCACACGGGGTACGCCGCATCAAGCGGCCAGGCGCGCCAACAGCCAGGCCCATGCCGGCAGGGTCAGCAGCGACAGCAGGATGCTGTAGCCGACCATCGCCGCGGCCAGGCGCGGCGCCAGCCGGTGCGAGATGGCCAGCGCGGCGGCGGTGATCATGGTGGGCATGGCCGATTCGAGCACGTTGGTCTGCAGCATCGCGCCATGCAGGCCGAGCGCCCAGGACAGCGGCAATGCCAGCACCGGCATCACGGCCAGCTTGAAGACCAGGCCGACGGCCAAGGGTTTGAGTTCGTCTGCAGGCAGGCGCAACTGCAGCGAGAAGCCCACTGCCAGCATCACCAGCGGCAGCATCGCGTCGGCCAGGCTCTTCAAGCCCGAGCCGATCCAGGCCGGCGGCTGTTCCGGCATCACCGTCAGCGCGAACAGCAACGCCCACAGCGGCGGAAACCGCAGCACGCGCACCAGGATCAGCTTCGCAGTCGGCGGCGTGTCGCCGCTGTAGCGGGCCAGCACGTACAGCCCGAACGTGGACAGCAGCACGAAGGTGCCGAACTGGTCGTAGACCACCGCATACGGCAGGGCGTGATCGCCGATCAACGCGCGCACCATCGGAAAGCCGATGAAGCTGGAATTGGTGAACACCACGCACATCAGCAGCGCGGCGTATTCCTCGCGCTTGAACCGCAACAGCCGGCTGCAGCCCCACAGCAGCGGCACGATGAGTGCGGTCAGCAGCCACGGCGTGGCGATCACGCCACCGAGCGAGGCATCCAGATGCAGACGCGGCACATAGGTCAGCACCGAAGCCGGCAGGCAGATGTACAACACGATGCGATTGAGCACATCGGCGCTGTTGTCCGGCAACACCCGCAGGCGCGCGAACAGCAGGCCGAGCCCCAGCATCGCCAGAATCAACGCAAATGCATCCACCGCCATGGCGTGGTCAGGTCCGTGGGAAAGCGGCACTCAGCATCGCATAGTGGGCGTGTCGTGCCTTGATCAGCGACGGGCTGGATCGACGACGGGCTAAATCGACGAGCATGCCTATGCGTGGCGCAGATCGTTCGCTCAACGCCTGGCGACAGGCATGTCGAGGCTTGCCGCTTCTAGGATCCGGCCCATCACTATCGAACAACGCGAATCACGCACTACTCTTAACCATGTGCACCGACCATCTCGACTGGTCCTTGCCCCCCACCGTCGCGGGACCTTACGCGGCATGGATGCCGCGTAAGAGCCTACAAGGACGTACTTGCGGCGTGTCCTGCGATGGTGGGCGGGCAAGGGCCCTGCAGCAAAGCCGCAGATCAACCGCTCTACGATTGAGCCATCGCACGGACGACTGCCTCAAAAGACCGACCCTCTCGACTGGTCCTTGCCCGCTCACCGTCGCGGGACCTTACGCGGCATGGATGCCGCGTAAGAGCCTACAAGGACGTACTTGCGGCGTGTCCCGCGATGGTGGGCGGGCAAGGGCCCTGCAGCCAAGTCGCAGCCCATCCGCTCTACAGCTGACCTACACGCACAGGCCAGTCGCAAGTCGCGTTGGCCTGCTATTGACGGCCGCAAAGCCACGTAAGCGCTGATGCACCGCGGCGCGCTGCAAGGGCTTTCCGCAGCATCCCGCCGAGTTACGGAAATGCCGGCGGGTTCGCCTGCCATGCGGCAAAGACCTCGGCCAGCGTGGCGCGTTCGGCCTCGCGCCAGTCCGGCAGCAGGGTGGCGTAGCCGGCGGTGCTGCTCCAGCGATCCGGCCAGGTGCGCACGGCGGCGGCATACCACTCGACCGCTTCCTGCTTGCGCCCGGTGCGCCATAGCGCCAATGCCGCAGTGGTCGGCAGCCAGGCCGGCGCGGCCGGGCGGCCGTTGGCCAGGGTGGCCCACTGCTGCAAGGCCTTGTCGGCCTGGTCGGCGCGCAACAGATCCCAGCCGTAGTTCCAGGTGATGGCGCGGTACTGCTGGCTGCCACTGGAGACCAGCCCCAGGGCGCCCTGATAGAGCTCGTCGCCCAACTGCGTGCGTCCCCCCGCATAGGCCAGCGACGCCAGCTGCGCGCGCGGTTCGGCAGCGCGGGCGTCACGCTGCACCATCGCCGCCAAACGGTCGATCACTGCATCGCCCTGCCCCTGCACGGCCACCACCGGCTTGGTGGTGCCGCGATCTTCGTCGAAATAGAACTCCTTGGGCTTGGGCAGGTTCTGCGCCTGCGCCATCGACCACACGCCCCCGAGCAAGGCCAACATCGCGGCCCATGCGTATTTCCTTTTCACTGGCTTTATCCCCTGACAGCAAACGACCCTTCCCGTTCCCATCGTAACCGCAGCGCGGCGGCTGCGCATCCGCATGCAACGGGAGCGTGAAAGGCGACTGCTACACTTTGGGCCGCCGTTTTGGAATCCGTCGGGCGTGTCATCCGGTTTCGGATGACACGCGCCGGGTCCCAGCCACCCTTTCCGGGCACGCCATGACCAGTACCGCTGCACTCTCTTCTCCCGACGCTGCCAACACGCCGGAGCTCGGCCAGGTCGATGCGGATTACACGCTGGAGCACAAGTACACGCGCGCCGACGGGCGCATCTACTTGTCCGGCGTGCAGGCACTGGTACGGCTGCCGTTGATGCAACGCCTGCGCGATGATGCCGCCGGCCTTGCCACTGCCGGCTTTGTCAGCGGCTATCGCGGCAGCCCGCTGGGCGGCTTCGATCTGGAACTGTGGCGTGCGCGCAAGCATCTGGACGCGGCCAGGGTGACCTTCACCCCTGGCCTCAACGAAGACCTGGCCGCCACCATGGTCTGGGGCACCCAGCAGACCAACCTGTTCCCCGGCGCCAAGGTGCAGGGCGTCTACGGCATGTGGTACGGCAAGGGCCCGGGCGTGGATCGCAGCGGCGATGTGTTCAAGCACGGCAACGCCGCCGGTACCTCGCCGCATGGCGGCGTGCTGGCACTGGCCGCCGACGACCATGCCTGCCGCAGCTCGACCCTGCCGCACGGCTCGGAAGAGGAATTCGTCAGCGCGATGATGCCGATCCTCAACCCGGCCGGGGTGCAGGACATCCTGGACATGGGCCTGCTCGGCTGGGCGATGAGCCGCTATACCGGGCGCTGGGTCGGCTTCAAGACCATCGCCGAGACGGTGGAATCTTCCGCCTCGGTGGACGTGGATCCGTTCGCACGCAGCATCGTGCTGCCGGAGGACTTCGCGCTGCCGCCGGGTGGCTTGAGCATTCGCTGGCCGGACCCGCCGGTGGACCAGGAAATGCGCCTGCATCGCTATGCGATCGCCGCCGCACAGGCCTTCGCACGCGCCAACCGGATCGACAAAGTGGTGCTGGATTCGCCGCATGCGCGGCTGGGCATCGTCACCACCGGCAAGAGCTATCTGGACGTGCTGCAGGCGCTGGAATACCTGGGCCTGGATGCGCAGGCCTGCGCGCAGATCGGCATCCGCGTGTACAAGGTCGGCATGACCTGGCCGCTCGAGCCGGTGGGCATCAGCGCGTTTGCGCGCGGGCTCGACGACATCGTGGTGGTGGAGGAGAAGAAGGCCTTCATCGAGCGCCAGATGAAGGAGCTGTTCTACAACTGGCCGGCCAGCGCCGGTGCGCGGCCGAGCATCGTCGGCAAGTACGACGAGCAGGGCGAATGGATCCTGCCCTCCACTGGCGAGCTAACCCCGGCCACGATCGCGGCAGTGATCGGCAAGCGCATCCAGCGCTTTGCGCTGCCGTCCAGCGCGATGACCGAGTCGATCGAACAACGGCTGCGCTGGATGGAGACCAAGGAAGCCGAAATGGCCTTGCCGCGTGCGCTGTTCCCGCGCGTGCCGCATTACTGCTCCGGTTGCCCGCACAACACCTCCACCGCGGTGCCGGAAGGCGCGCGTGCGCTGGGCGGGATCGGTTGCCATTACATGGTGACCTGGATGAACCGCTCCACCGACACCTTCACCCATATGGGCGGCGAAGGCGTCACCTGGTCGGGGCAGGCGCCGTTCACCGAGACGCCGCACGTGTTCCAGAACCTGGGCGATGGCACCTATTTCCACAGCGGCTCGCTGGCGATCCGGCAGTCGGTGGCCACCGGCGTCAACATCACCTACAAGATCCTCTACAACGATGCGGTGGCGATGACCGGCGGCCAGCCGGTGGACGGCACGCTCACCGTGCCGGACATCGCGCACCAGCTGCGCGCCGAAGGCATCCACGCGATCATCGTGGTCAGCGACGACATCGGCAAATGGACGCGCCGGCGCGAGCGCTTCCCCAGCGAGGTGGCGTTTCACGATCGCAGCGAGCTGGATGCGGTGCAGCAGCATCTGCGCACGATCAAGGGCGTGTCGATCCTGATCTACGACCAGACCTGCGCCACCGAAAAGCGCCGCCGCCGCAAGCGCGGCAAGCTGATCGACCCGCCCAAGCGCGTGATGATCAATTCGCTGGTGTGCGAGGGCTGCGGCGATTGCGGCGAAAAGAGTTTCTGCGTGTCGGTGTTGCCCAAGGACACCGAATTCGGCCGCAAGCGGCAGATCGACCAATCCAACTGCAACAAGGATTATTCCTGCGTGTCGGGCTTTTGCCCGAGCTTTGTCACCGTGCATGGCGGTGCACCGCGCAAGGGCAAGCAGCGCGATGCCAGCGCATTGCTGGACAACCTGCCCGCGCCGCCGCAACGCACCACGCTGGAACAGCCCTGGAACATCCTGATCACCGGCGTCGGCGGCACCGGCGTGGTGACCATCGGTGCGCTGCTCGGCATGGCAGGGCATCTGGAAGGCAAGGGTGCCACGGTGCTGGACCAGACCGGGCTGGCGCAGAAGGGCGGCGCGGTGACCACGCATATCCGCATCGCGCGCCGGCCGGCCGATATCCACGCGGTGCGCATCGCCGCCGGCGAAGCGGACCTGGTGCTGGGCTGCGACATGGTGGTGGTCAACGATTACTGGGCCCTGTCCAAGGTGCGCGACGGCCGCACCCAAGTGGTGCTCAACACCTACGAAGCGATGCCGGGCAACTTCACCACCCAGCCGGATCTGCAGTTCCCCGCCGCCGAGATCATCGCCGGCGTGCGCACCGCCCTGGGCGGCCAGGAACCGCTGTTGCTGGACGCCACGCAACTGGCGACCGCGCTGCTGGGCGATGCGATCGCCAGCAACCTGTTCGTGCTCGGCTATGCCTGGCAGCACGGGCTGGTGCCGCTGTCGCATGCGGCCTTGATGCGCGCGATCGAGCTCAATGGCGCGGCGGTGGCGATGAACCAGCAGGCGTTTGCGTGGGGGCGACTGGCGGCGGTGGATCTGCCGGCGGTGCAACGCGCTGCCGGCCTGACCACTGCTGACACGTCTGTGCACCTGCACGGCGACACGCCTGCCGCGCGTGCGCCCGGCAGCTGGGAAGACCACGATCTCGGCGGACAGAGCGCGCCGCGTGCATTGGCGCGGACCGATGGCAGCACGCTGCATGGCGATGTCGATGCGCCGGTGCATCCGCTTGACGATGAGCAGCTGGCGCAGTCCTTGGACGAGGCGATTACGCGGCGCATCGCGTTCCTGACCGACTATCAAGACGCTGCCTACGCGCAGCGCTATCTCGGGCTGGTGGAGCGCGTGCGTGCGCAAGAGGCCCAACGCGCGCCCGGCAGCACGGCCTTGACCGAAGCTGTAGCGCGCTATGCCTTCAAGCTGATGGCCTACAAGGACGAATACGAAGTGGCGCGCCTGTACACGCGTGGCGACTTCCAGCGCCGGCTGCAGCAGCAGTTCGAAGGCGACTACACGCTGCGCTTCCACCTGGCACCGCCGCTGTTGGCCAGGAAGGATGCGCACGGCCATGCGATCAAGCGCGAATACGGGCCGTGGATGTTCACTGCGTTCAAGCTGTTGGCGCGGCTGAGATTCCTGCGCGGCGGCAAGCTCGATGTGTTCGGCTACAGCGCCGAACGGCGTGGCGAGCGTCAGCTGATTGCCGATTACGTGGCGACAGTGGACACGCTGCTGGAACGGCTGGATGCCGACAACGTCGGCCTGGCGGCGCAGATCGCCAGCATTCCCGAGCATATCCGTGGCTATGGGCATATCAAGCACGCGCACCTGGAGGAAGCCAAGGCACGCCAAGCCGTGCTGCTGGCGCAGTGGCGCAATCCCAAGGCCTTGCATGTGGTGCAGGCAGCCTAGACGACAGGGCGGCCAGGTCCGCGTTGCAGCGCTGGAACCTTGCGCGCGGATCGGCTGACGCTTGCCGGCAGTGCAGTAGCGACAGGCTCCTGTGATGAAGCTGGGAGATCGCGCCGGCGCCGCTGCGGCACAGCATCGCGTTTATGCACGGCAGCGGTCAGCACCTACCGGGTCGATGCGCTGTCGGTGCACCGCTCGGCATCATCGTCTGTCGAGCGCCAGCAGTCATGCACACGCAGGGCAGCGCCCATCATTCGAAATGCCGACCACGTATCAGACGGACCGGGCCACTCACCGTGCCCAGATCGACCACGTCGCCGCGCTGAGTGACCCGTACCACGTCCTTGCGGGCCAGATCGGCAGCAACGGCGCGTACCTGCGGCATCAGCGCACGCCAGCGGTTCTCGTCCCCGCTGAGCGCGCGGGCGACTTCGGACGGGCAGATCGACTGCCGCGGCAGCCGGCGCGCCAGCAGCGCGCGCATGGTCGCGGCGATCTGTCCGTCATCGATTCCTTGCACGCCAGGCGCGCGAGATCAGAGCGGACGCAACACGCGCAGGCCGAACCAGTCCTTGGCATCGTTCCAGCCGTGGGTGACCTTCAACCCGGCGGCAGCGGCGAGTTCGGCAAAGCGTGCGTCGGTGTACTTGTAGCTGTATTCGACCTGCATCGCTTCGCCGTCGGCAAACGCGAATTCCTTGCCGCCCACCTGCACGCGCTGTGCGCGCTGGCTGATCAGGAAGGTTTCGATACGGCCACGTTCGCGCGCGTACACCGCATGGTGGCGGAAGCCGTCCAGATCGAAGTCGCTGCCGATCTCGCGGTTGAGCCGCGCCAGCAGGTTCAAGGTGAACTCGGCCGTGACGCCGGCCGCATCGTTGTAGGCGGCCTCGATCAGGCCGGCATCCTTGTCCAGGTCGATGCCGATCAAGGCGCAGCCGTCGCTGCCCATGGTCTGGCGCATCGCATCCAGCAACTCGATGGCGGCAGCGTCGGTGAAATTGCCCAGCGTGGAGCCGGGGAAGAACACCAGATGCCGGCGCGCCGGGCGCTGCGCCTGCGGCAGCTGCAGCGGCTTGGTGAAGTCGGTGCACACCGGCAGCATCTGGATCTGCGGAAACTGCTGCGCCAGCCGCGCGGTGCTGTCGAGCAAGGCGGTGCGCGAGATTTCCAGCGGCGTGTAGGCCACTACATCGCGCAGCCCCTGCAGCAGCAACTCGGTCTTGCGCCCGCTGCCGCTGCCGTATTCGACCACGTGCACGCCGGCGCCGATGGCCTGGGCGATCGAGGCCATGCTGGCCTCCAGCAACGCCAGTTCGGTGCCGGTGAGGTAATACTCCGGCTGCCGGGTGATCGCCTCGAACAACTGCGAGCCGCGTGCATCGTAGAAATACTTCGACGGCAGCGTCTTGGGCGTTTGCGACAGGCCGGCCAGCGCGTCGGCGGTGATGTCGTCCGGTTGCGGGCGCAGGTCGGTCAGCGCGGCGTGCGCGCGTTGCATGGCGTGGGCGGCGGCGTTCAAGGCAGATCCTTGGCAAGGCGCACGCCGGCAAACTGCCAACGCGCATCGGAGGGAAAGAAGTTGCGGTAACTGGCGCGGACGTGGCTGGCCGGGGTGGCACAGCTGCCACCGCGCAGTACCCATTGCGCATTCATGAACTTGCCGTTGTATTCGCCCAGCGACCCGGGCCACGGCGCAAAGCCGGGATACGGCAGGTAGGCGCTGCCGGTCCATTCCCAGACATCGCCGAACAACTGCTGCAGGCCGGTATCCACCGTGTCGGCGCCGCGCGGATGCAGGGCATCGGTATCGACGAAGTTGCCCTGCACCGCCACACCGGTGGCGGCCTGTTCCCACTCGGCTTCGGTGGGCAGGCGCGCGCCGGCCCAGCGCGCGAACGCATCGGCTTCGAACAGGCTCAGGTGGCATACCGGCGCATGCGCATCGCGTGGGCGCCAGCCATCCAGGGTGAATTCGCGTCCGTCCGCGTCCCAATACAACGGGTGCTGCCAGCCTTGCGCCTGCACCATCGCCCAGCCATCGCTGAGCCAGGCACCGGCACTGCGGTAGCCTCCGGCGTCGATGAACTGCTGGAACTCGGCGTTGCTGACCACCCGATGCGCCAACGCATGCGCGCCGACCAGCACGCGGTGACGCGGCGACTCGTTGTCGTAGGCGAAGGCATCGGCCTGCGGCCATGCGGCCGCACCGATCTCCACGATCTGCTCGTCGCGCGCCTGCCAGCGCAGCGTGCTGGCGACGGCAGCAGGCGGAGCCGGCGCATCGCGATACGCCGGCTGCAGCGGGTTGCTCCACAGCGCATGCTTGATATCGGTCAACAGCAATTCCTGGTGCTGCTGCTCGTGCTGGATGCCGAGTTGCACGATGGTGCAGGCCTGCGCATCCAACGTCCCATCACCCAGGCGCTGCTGCATCTGCGTATCGACTGCGGCCCGGTAGTCGCGCACCTGCTGCAACGACGGCCGCGACAACACCCCGCGGCGCGCGCGCGCATGCATCGGGCCCACGCTCTGGTAGTAGCTGTTGAACAGGAAATCCCAGGCCGGGTCGAACACGCGGTAGGCCGGATCGGCCTGCAGCACGAAGCGTTCGAAAAACCAGGTGGTATGCGCCAGATGCCATTTGCTGGGGCTGGCGTCGGGCATGCTCTGCACCATTGCGTCTTCAGCGCTCAAGGGTGCGGCGAGGCGATCGCTCAGCGCGCGGGTCTGCGCGTAGCGTTCCAGCAGCGTCAACTGCCGTTGCTGGTGGTGGCCCAGCAGAGGTGAGAGTGCAGACATCGCCATATGCTTGAGGACCGCACGTGAACGCGCCGTGTCGGCAGCGTGGCAGCCAGCGGTAAGCTGTTGCCATGTCCTCTTTTTCTTTGTCCAGCCTGCTCCCCACGCCCGTCGCATGGGAACACCGCCAGCAGGCATTTGCGTTGCCTGGCGACATCATCTATCTGGATGCCGCCTCGCGCGGCCCGCTGCTGTGCGCGGTGCACACCGTTGCGCATCAGGCGGTGGATGCACTGGCCACGCCGTGGCGGCTGCCGTTCGATGCCTGGCTGCAGGACATCGAGCGTTTGCGCGCGCTCGCTGCCTGCCTGTTCGACGACGATGCCGACGGCGTGGCGATGCTGCCCTCGGCCGCACACGGCCTGGCGACCGCTGCACGCAATCTGCCGTTGCAACGCGGCGAGGCGGTATTGCTGCTGGACGGCCAGTTCCCTTCCAACCTGCTGATCTGGCAACGCCGCTGTGCCGAGGTCGGTGCGCACATCGTGGCGGTGTCCACGGCCGGTGGCGATGGCCTGACCGATGCTGTGCTGCAGGCCATTGCCGACACCGCGGCACTGCGCATCGTGACGTTGCCGCATGCGTACTGGGTGGATGGACGACAGCTCGATCTGGACCGCATCAGCGCCGCGGTGCACGCACGCGGTGCGGCGCTGGTGCTGGACCTGAGCCAGAGCCTGGGCGTGCTGCCCACCGAGCTGCCGCGCTGGCGGCCGGATTTTGTTGTCAGCGTCGGCCACAAATGGCTGCTCGGGCCGATGGGACTGGCCTGGCTATGGGTGGCCCCGCAATGGCGTGCGCAGGGCGTGCCGATCGAGGAGCACTGGATCGGCCGCGATGCCGGCAGCAGTTGGGAATTCCCGGTCGCCCAGGCGCCGTCCTACCGCAGCGGCGCGCGCCGGTTCGATGCCGGCGGCGTTGCCGATCCGTTGCGGATTGCCATGGCGACGGCGGCATTGCAGCAGGTCGCTGCCTGGCGCCCGGCGCGCATCGGGCAGGCGCTGGGCGCGCTCACCGCGCAGTGGGATGCGGCGCTGCAGGCACGCGGTCTGGGCAGCTGGTGCACGCCCGCGCACGCGCCGCATCTGACCGCCCTGCAGCCGCCGACACACCGGCTGGAGGCCGTGGCAACAATATTTGGCGAACGCGGGGCGATCTGCACGCGGCGGCACGGACGCCTACGTATCGCACCGCACCTGAGTGTCACCGGTGATGCGCTCTCAGCCCTGATCGCAGCGCTGCCAGAGCCATGACGCAGCGCCCGTAGGAGCGGACCCGGCCGCGACGGGGCCTTACCGAGCGTTGTCAGGCGTTGCCGGGATGACGCCATGTTTCGGTAACGCCCCGTCGCGGCCGGGTCCGCTCCTACGTGGTTAGGCGCGTTGGCTGAGGCGCAAGCCGCGCGGCGTGACCCAGCGCTCCAGGCCTTCGAACACCGCCTGCACGACCAGCGCGAGTACCGCTGCGGGAATCGCGCCTTCCAGGATCAGGCCGATGTCGTCCAGGCGGATGCCGGTGAGGATCGGTTGGCCGTAGCCGCCTGCGCCGATCAAGGCGCCCAGCGTGGCGGTGCCCACGTTGATCACCGCCGCGGTCTGGATGCCGGCCACGATGGTGCGACGCGCCAGCGGCAGCTCCACCCGCCACAGGCGCGTCCACGCCGGCAGCCCGATCGCCTGGGCGGTCTGGCGCAGCTCACGCGGGATGGCGGTCAGCCCGGCATGCGTGTTGCGCACGATCGGCAGCAGGCTGTAGAGAAACAATGCGGCAATCGCCGGCTTGGCGCCGATGCCGAACAGCGGAATCATGAAGACGAACACCGCCAGCGACGGCAAGGTCTGCAGCACGCCAGTCAGGGAGAGCACCACCTGCCCGAGCCGCGGCCGCCGCGCCGCCAGCACGCCCAGCGGCAACGCGATCAGCAAGGCAAACCCCAACGAGATGCCGACCAGGGCCAGATGCTCGCGCGTATGCCGCAGCAGGCGGCTGATGCGCGAGTCGGCTGCGGATGCGGGCGCCACGCCCAGCCATCGCGCCGCCACGGCCGCCTCGGACTGACGCTCCAGCTTCACCTGCGCGTTGAGCCGCTGCATGGTCGCCTCGTCGATGCGCCCCTGCAGCCCCTGCAATGCGTTGAGCATCGCCGGTGAGCGCTGCGCCAGGTCCTTGCGATACAGGAACACCGCCTGGTAATCGGGAAAGTAATGGCGGTCGTCGCGCAGCACCTGCAACCGGTAATACGGAATTTCCGCATCGGTGCTGTACAGATCGGTGACCTCGATCGCCCCGCTCTGCAGCGCGCGATACGCCAGATCGTGATCCAGCCCGGTCGCCGTCTGCGGCAGTGCATACGCGGCGCGTACGCCCGGCCAGCCGTCGGCGCGCTGCATGAATTCGTTGCTCAGGCCGATCGTGAGCGATGGATGCCGCGCCAGATCCGACATCGAGACGATGCCGAGCGCCTGCGCACGTTCAACGCGCATGCCGAAGGCATAGGTGTTCTGGAAGCCGAGCGAATCGGTCATCGCCAGCCCGCGCGCGTCCAGTGCGGCGCGCAGTTCGGCCTGGCTGGCCTTGGGCAGCTGCAGCAGTTCCTGCGCCAGCGTGCCGGTGTATTCGGCGTAGGCGTCGATCTGCCCGGTCTCCAGCGCGCGCCACAGGATGCGCGTACCACCGAGCTGCGCGCGGTGTTGCACGTCCACCCCATCGCGCTGCCCGGCGGCGGTGGCGATCTCGCCCAGCAGCACGGCCTCGGTGAAGTTCTTCGAGCCGATTGTCACCTGCGCGGCCTGCGCACCGACGCTTCCGATCAGCAATGCAATGGCGAGCAGCACGCGCGCGCTCATGCGGCGTCGCCGATGCTGCGCTGCGCAGTGAGAAAGCGCTGCACGAACGGATCGGCCGGCTGTTCCAGCAGGCTGCGCGCACTGCCCTGCTGCACCACCTGGCCGGCCCGCATCAGTACCAGGGTGTCGGCCAGGTAGGCCGCTTCGGCAACATCGTGCGTCACCAGCACCACGGTCTTGCCGAGCTGGGCGAACAGCGCACGCATCTGCGCCTGCAGGTCGTAACGCACGATCGGGTCGAGCGCGCCCAACGGCTCGTCCAGCAGCAAGGCCGGTGGATCCAGCATCAGCGCCCGGATCAATCCCACGCGCTGGCGTTGACCACCGGAGAGCTCGGCCGGATAACGCGCCAGCAGCTCCGGCGGCAACTGGCACAGCGCGCACAAGGTCTGCAGGCGTTGGTCGATGCGCTGCCGCGTCCAGCCCAGCGTCTGCGCCAGCAACACCACATTGCTGCGTGCATCCAGATGCGGAAACAGCCCGCCTTCCTGGATTACATAACCGATGCGCTGGCGCTGCGCCTGCAGGCCGGCGCGTTGCAGCGGCGCACCATCGAAAGCGACCGTGCCGCTGTCCGGCCATTCCAGCCCGACCAGCATCCGCAGCACGGTGGACTTGCCGGCGCCGCTGGGGCCGATCAAGGCGGTGGTGATGCCGCTGGCGAACTGCAGGGAGACGGTGTCGAGGGCAATGGCCTGGCCGTAGCGCCGGCTGACCTGGTCAAGAGTGAACATGCGCTCGAGCTTGCCGAACGCAGCGTCAGACGCGCGCGAAGGTGCGCATCAGCGCGGCGGCGCCAGCAATTCGCGTGCGCTCAGGTAACCGTCGCCGTTGGCGTCCTGCCGCGCAAAACGCTCGATCAGCGTGGCGCGATGCGCGGCGCGGGTGATCGGCTTGCCGCGTCGGCCAGGCAGTTCATCGCCCTGCAACACGCCGTCGTGGTCCAGGTCGCGCTGATCGAAGGCGTAGCTCATCCACACCAGGTATTCATCGCGGCCGACGCGGCCATCGCCATCGGTATCCATGCGCTGCAGATACTGCTGGCTGTCCTGCACCTGGGCCTGCGCTTGCGCGAATACGGCCGGCCCGCACACACCACACGCCATCAGCAGGCTACGCATGACCAGACCACGCGCTCCGCGCGCACGCACATCAGCCCGCGTGCCCCGACGATTACGACCCACTCAGCGCATAACCCTTCAGCCGCGCCGCATAGGCCTGCAAGGCGGCATTGCCGCTGGCTTCGGCCTCGTGGCACCACTGCTGCAGATGCTTGAGCCGTTCGGACGCATCGTGGCTGCGCGCCTCCAGCACGGCGGTCAGGCGTGCGCGGTACTCCACCAGCGTGCGCATGCGCGGGCGCTCGGCCACCCAGTGCTGCAATTGCGCACGCGCATCGGGCTTGAGCCAACGCCCGTCATCGACCAGGCCCTTGCGCAGGCGCCGCGGCAGCAACTGCCGCAGCTTGGCGCCGGTGGCCGCGGCCTCTTCGCGCAGCGCCGGGGTGAACACATTGCGCTGGTAGTCGGTCATGGCCTGGAAGCGATGCGAGAGCAAGGCCTTGAGCGTGTCGGCATCGGGCACGGCGATGTTGGGGCGGATGTCCAGCGACGGCGCCACGCGCAGCACCTTGGCCAGGCCGATCGCCTGCAGCCCGCGAATGGCGACCCAGCCGATATCCAGCTCCCAGCGCCGCATCGAGAACCGCGCCGAACTCGGGAACGCATGATGGTTGTTGTGCAGCTCTTCGCCACCGATCCACAGCGCCCACGGCGTGAGGTTGGTGGAGGTGTCGGCCGATTCGAAATTGCGATAGCCCCACCAGTGCCCCAGGCCGTTGACCACGCCGGCGGCCCAGAACGGAATCCACGCCATCTGGATCGCCCATAGCGCGATGCCGGGCAAACCGAACAGCACCGCGTTGATCACCAGCAGCGCGATCGGGCCGGCATTGGCATGCGGGGTGTACAGATGCCGTTCGATCCAGTCGGTGGGCGCGCCCTTGCCGTACTGCTCGATGTCGGCACGCTGCGCGCGTGCTTCGCGGTACAGCTCCACGCCACGCCAGAACACCTGGCCAATGCCCTTTGTCTGCGGGCTGTGCGGGTCTTCCTCGGTCTCGACCTTGGCGTGATGCTTGCGATGGATCGCCACCCATTCGCGGGTGATCATCGAGGTGGTCAGCCAGGTCCAGAAGCGGAAGAAGTGCGCCACCACCGGATGGAAATCCACACCACGATGGGCCTGGCTGCGATGCAGGTACAGGGTCACCGCGAAGATGGTGAGCTGGGTGAACACCAGCAGCACCGCCAGCATGCCCCACACGCCCAACCCGGCCACGCCGGAGGTCAGAACGTCGATGATCGGGTCGGACAACATCGGCATCTCCACAGCGGCGCCATCGGGTTGGGTCGATGCAGACATGATGGGGGCGATGGCGGCAAACTTCACCCTTCGGATGCGTAGGGTGCGTCCTACATTCCTAAAGCGGTTCACACGCCTCCTTTCCCCACTGCGCCTGATGTCACCCGTATGACGGTTACTGCCCAGATGTCCACCGATCCTGCTGCTGTTGCGAACGCCACCCCGTTGATCGAGCTCGACCAGGCCAGCGTGATGCGCGGCCAGGTGCGTGTGCTGCATGCGCTCAGCCTGCGCATCGCGCTGGGGCAGCACACCGCCATTCTCGGCCCCAATGGCTGCGGCAAATCCTCCTTCATCAAGCTGATCACCCGCGAGCTGTATCCGCTGGTGCGCGCCGATGGCCAGGCGGCGGTGAAGGTGCTTGGGCAGACGCGTTGGCAGGTGGATCGCCTGCGCTCGCAGCTGGGCATCGTCACCGGCGATCTCAGCGTCAACCTGGCCGACATGCCGGGGCTGGACGTGGAGAGCGCGGTGCTGTCCGGTTTCTTTGCCAGCTATGTGGTGCCGCCGCATCGCGAGATCAGCGACGCCATGCGCGCACGGGCACGTGAGGCATTGGCCCTGGCGCGCGCCCTGCCGTTGCTGGACCGGCAGTTTGCCGAACTGTCGGCCGGCGAAACCCGCCGCGTGCTGATCGCGCGCGCATTGGTCAACCGCCCGCAGGCGCTGCTGCTGGACGAGCCGTCCACCGGCCTGGACCTGATGGCGCGCCAGCACCTGCTCGACACCATGCGCCACCTGGCCCGGCAAGGCATCACGCTGATCCTGGTGACCCATCACATCGAGGAGATCGTGCCGGAGATCGCGCGGGTGATCCTGTTGCGGGCCGGCACCGTGGTGGCCGACGGTCCGCGCGATGCGCTGCTCACCGATGCCAGCCTGTCGGATGTGTTCGCCGGCCCGGTGCGGGTGCAGCGCGACGGCGAGCGCTATTGGGCGACGGTCGGGGAATAAGCGCGAGGCCAATGCGGCGGTCAACGTAACGGCGTTGTCGGAGGCAGGCGCCAACCACGCTCCGGCCCACGTCAACGCGATTGCCTGCTCGCGACCGCCCTGGCGGCATGCAGGCCTGAGCGGCACGTGTGGGATATCTGCCCGGTGGCAACCACGCCTGACCGCCCTCCCGGCATGACCTTGGACACGGGACGCGGTCGCGGCGGCTGCGCTTAGACTCGGCGCACGCACAGATCAGGAGTCGTTCCGATGGCCCAGTGGTATTTCCATGTTCCCGGACAGGCCGATCGCATCGGCCCACTCGACGACGCCAGCGCCCGCGCGCATGCCCAGCGCCAGCCCGACGCGCTGGCCTGGCGCGACGGACTCGATGGCTGGACGCCGGCCCGCCAGCTGGCCGAGCTGCAGGGCGGCGGCAGCCTGCCGCCCCCGCTGACCGGCGCGGCCGGGCGTGCCGACGAGATCGACTACCGCATCGTCGGCAACGACATGCAGTTCGTCGAGGTCGAGCTGGACCCGGGCGAAAGCGCCATCGCCGAGGCCGGCGCGCTGATGTACAAGGACGCCGCAGTGCAGATGGACACCGTGTTCGGCGACGGCTCGCATGCCGGCCAGAGCGGCGGCGGCGGGCTGATGGGCAAGCTGCTGTCGGCGGGCAAGCGCGTGGTCACCGGCGAGAGCATGTTCACCACGGTGTTCACCCATGCCGGCAGCGGCAAGGCCAGGGTCGCATTCGCCGCGCCCTATCCGGGCACGGTGCTGGCGCTGCGCCTGTCCGAGCATGGCGGGCAACTGATCTGCCAGAAGGACAGCTTCCTGGCCGGTGCGCGCGGGGTGTCGTTGGGCATCGCGTTTCAACGCAAGATCCTCACCGGCCTGTTCGGCGGCGAGGGCTTCATCATGCAGAAGCTCGAAGGCGATGGCTGGGTCTTCGTGCATGCCGGCGGCACCGTGGTCGAACGCGAGCTCGGCCCCGGCGAACGCATCGATGTGGATACCGGCTGCGTGGTCGCCTATCACGCCGGCGTGGACATGGACGTGCGCCGCGTCGCCGGCCTGAAGAGCATGTTCTTTGGCGGCGAAGGCGTGTTCCTGGCCACCCTCACCGGCCCCGGCAAGGTCTGGCTGCAATCGCTGCCGTTCTCGCGCATGGCCGGGCGCATGCTGCAGGCCGCCCCGCAGGCCGGCGGCCAGCAACGCGGCGAAGGCTCGGTGCTGGGCGGACTGGGCCGGTTGCTGGATGGGGACAACCGGTTCTGATGGGGTGAAGCGGCAGGCGGGCTGACACCCTTCCTCCCCGCCGGGAGAAGGTGGCGCGTAGCGCCGGATGAGGGAACGGACGAAGCCTGCTGCGGTCGCATTCCCATGTGGCATCGCTCCGTACCCTCACCCCCCGGCCCGCGCTTGCGGCGCGGGCGCTCCAAGGCACGCGCGCCATGGCGCGCAAGCAGTGCCTTCTCGCCCCCGCGGGGAGAGGGCTCTGGTTCCGTGCTGCGTGCAGGTGGCTGCGGTCATCGCACGAATGAACCGGCTCGCCCTTCTTGCCGGGACCAGGGAGTGCAACGCCTGCAAACGATGCCGTTCTGAATAATCTCCACGCACGCCGGCCATCAGCGCCACAGTGATGGCACGCGTGTATTCTCCCTCGCCTTTCCCATCGACGTTTCCGCCATGACCGCGCTCCGCCGCCCCCGCCTTCTCGCCCTGATGTCCTTGCTCGGCCTGCTTTGTGCCTGCGGCGGCGAGCCACGTCCGGCGGCACCGGCGCCGGTCGTGCAGGCGCCGTCTGCCGGCGCGCCCAAGCCGGTGAAGATCGGCATTGCGCTCGGTGGTGGCGCGGCCAAGGGCTTTGCGCATATCGGCGTGATCAAGATGCTCGAAGCCAACGGCTTTGCGCCGGTGGTGGTGTCGGGCACCAGCGCCGGCAGCGTGGTCGGGGCGCTGTATGCCAGCGGCATGGATGCGTTCCAGATGCAGGAAAAAGCCGTTGCGCTCGACCAGACCAGCATCCGCGACGTGCGGATCTTTTCCGGCGGCCTGGTGCAGGGCCAGAAGCTGCAGGACTACGTCAATGCGCAATTGGGCGGCAAGCCGATCGACAAGTTGCGCAAGCCGTTCGCGGCGGTTGCCACGCGGCTGGAAGACGGCGAACGCACCGTGTTCGTGCGCGGCAATGCCGGCCAGGCGGTGCGCGCATCCAGCAGCATTCCCGGCGTGTTCGAGCCGGTGACCATCGGCCAATACCACTATGTGGACGGCGGCGTGGTCAGCCCGGTACCGGTGGATGCCGCGCGCCAGCTCGGCGCCGAATTCGTGGTGGCAGTGGACATCTCCAGCAAGGCCAGCGGCAAGAATCCCGGCGACCTGCTCGGCACCGTCAACCAGTCGATCTCGATCATGGGCCAGCGCCTGGGCGAGGCCGAACTCAAGCGTGCCGACGTGGTGATCCGCCCCAAGGTCAGCGACATCGGCTCGGCCGACTTCAACCAGCGTGGTGCGGCCATCCTGGAAGGCGAACGGGCCGCGATGGCGGCAATGCCGCAGATCCGCGCCAGGATCGCGCAGTTGCAGGCGCAGCGCAGCAGCGCCACGCGTACTGCCGCCGAGCAGGCTGCCGCTGCCAAGGCGGACGCGTATCGGCGCTGTCTGGCAGAGCGCTCGCGCTGGCAGAAACTGCGCGGCAAGGACGAGGCCTGCGTCGCGCCGTGAGGCCGATGCAGTGCGAGGAAATGCGGAGGTGATGCGGGTACCGCGCACGGCCATGCGGAGCGACGCGGGTGTGGCGTGCCTGTTTTGCGATGCGCACTTTTAACGCCGATGCGTGGGGCGACTGCGGTATTGCTGCTGTGTCGATGTGCCGGGCGGGGTTGCGGCCGGGGCCGCTCCTACGAGGGCGCGGCGTTTTGGGGGACTGACGGCATGCCGGTGGGTCGCGGCCGGGGCCGCTCCTACGGTGACGTCGGGTGCGGTGGCCAACGGCTCAGCCAGGGCCGCTCGTGTAGGAGCGGCCCTGGCCGCGATGCCTTACCGGTAACGCATCCGCATCATCGGCAACGGCAACGGCTCAATAGCGCCAACGCAACGACACGCTGACAAAGCGCGGCTCACCGTAGTTCTGGTAATCCAGGTTGGCCCAGTAGCGCTTGTCGAAGGCATTGCGTACCGCCAACGTGGCGGTCCATTGATCGCTGATGCGGTAGTTGGCGTTGAAGTGCACCAGTGCATACGCGTTTTGCACCACCGTCACCGGCGTGGTGGCGCCGGTGCCGTCGCCGGTGGGACGCGCGATGTTGAAGCCGCGTACCGCGCTCTGCCAGCTGACGCCGCCGCCGATGCTCAGGCGCTCCCAGGCACCGGGCAGGCGCAGCTGCGTGGACAGCTGCAGGTAATCCTCGGGCAGGTTGGCGTAGATCGCGTCGGTGGGCGGGCGCGTCACCTTGACATGGGTAAAGCCGGCATTGACGGTCCAGCCGGGCAGGATCTCGCCGTTGACATCCATTTCCCAGCCACGGCTCTTGGTGCCGTTGATGCCGATGTAGGCCGAATTGCCGTCCGGCAGCGAGGATTCCGGCTGGGTCATGTCGCGCACGGCGAAGTTGTCCTGCTTGGCCTCGAACACGGCGGCGGTGGCCATCGCATGACCGTCGAACACCTGCGCCTTGATGCCGGCCTCCAGGTTGGAGCCTTCCACCGGGGCGAGCAGGTTGTTGTCCTTGTCGCGGAAGTTCTGCGGATTGAAGATTTCGGTATAGCTGGCGTAGAGCGACACGTCAGGCACGATGTCATAGACCAGCCCCACGTACGGGGTGACTTCGTCGCTCACCTCGTAGCGGCCGCTGGTGCCGGTGTAAGCGCCGCTGGTGCTGAAGGCCTGGGTGCGGGTTTCCCAGGAGCTCAGGCGGGCGCCGGCGATCAGCGACAGCGGGTCGGCCAGGCGGAAGCGTGTGGAGGCATACACGCCGCGCTGGGTGGTACGTGCTTCGCTGCGGCGGCCGTTGCGCGCATACGTCACTTCGGAGATATCGCCATCCCAGTTGCGGATGTTGGGGATGAAATAGCAACGTTCGCCATCGCAGGTGGCCCAGTCATCGGGATAGGTCTGCGCGACGCCGTAGGAGGTCGACTGCAGATCCTGCCAGCTGCCGCCGACCACCACATCGTGCTGGCGGCCGAACAAGGAGAAACCGCCGGACAGGTACACGTCCACGCCGTCGCGCGCATCGCTGGTTTCGCCGGCGGCGGTGCGCAGGAAGATGCCGCTTCCATCGGCGGCCGGATAGCCGGTGCCATAGGCGCGCAGGCTCTGCACATCGCCCTTGGTGTGCGCGTAGTTGACGCGCAGCAACCAGTTCTCGCCGAAGCGCTGCTCGAGGTTGGCGAAGGCGGTGCTGGTTTCGCGCTGCCAGCGGCTCCACGTGGGCGCCATGTTGGTCGAACGCGGCAGGTTGGCCGGCGACCCATCGGCAGCGAAGAACGGCACCGTGCCCCAGGTCGAGCCGACGGGGGTGTTGTCCTGGCGCTGATACCCGACGGTGAGCGTGGTGCTGTCGGTCAGGTCGCCTTCCAGCACCGCCATGCCCGACATCTTGTTGTCGTGGTAACGGTCGTAGTAATAGTCGCGGTCCTGCCAGGCCGCCACCACGCGGCTGCGCCAGCGTCCGTCGTCGGTCAGCGGCGCATTGACATCGGCCTGCATGCGGCGGAAATCCCAGGTGCCCGCGCTCACCGCGAACGAGGCATCGAAGTCCTTGCCCGGGCGCTTGCGCAGCAGGTTGACCGTGGCCGAGGGAATGCCGGCGCCGGTGAGCAGGCCATTGGCGCCGCGGATCACCTCGATGCGGTCATAGAAGACCGTGTCGTATTCCTGGTTGGTCGCGCCGCTGTAGGTGGGCAGGCCATCGACCTGGAAGTCGGTGATCTGGAAGCCGCGTGCGTAATACAGCGGGCGCTGGGTGTCGTAGAACGACACGTTGACGCCGGTGACGTTGCGCATCACATCGTCGATACTGAACAGCGATTGCTCTTCCAGCCGCTGCAGCCCGATCACGCTCACCGATTGCGGGGTTTCCTGCAGGGTCAGCGGCAGGCGCGTGGTGGTGGCCGGCTGTGCGCGGCTCACCGCGCCGTTGACGTTGACCTGGTCCAGCGTCTTGGCGTTGCTTGCATCGGCGGCATCGGCGGCACGCGCAGCACAGGGCGTCAGCGCCAACGCGCACAGCAAGGCAGCGGACAACGTGGCCAAAGGGGGGGAAATCGCGGGCATTGGAAGGTTTCTCATCGATCGGTGCGGGACGCGTGGCGTCACGGGGCAGGAAAGCGCAGGCATGCGCGGCGCGTCCCACTCGGGCGACGAGCTGGCTGGCCCTGCCGGGCTGGCGGATCGACGAGAAGACATGCCGGACGCCGCCGGATGTTACGTAAATGTAAATCGTTTGCGTTTGAGAGGCAAGTCACAGTGCGTGCGTGACTGTCCTGCAACCGGCCGGATCAGCCCAGATGCGAGAGCGGCAAGCCTTCCGGCGCTTTCACCGTGCGCAGCACGAAGCTGGAATTGACGTCGGACACGCCGGTCGCATTGAGCAGGTGGTCGAGCAGGAAGCGTGAGAAATGCTCCAGGTCGCGCACCTGGATCTGCAGCAGGTAATCCATGTCGCCGGTGAGCGCCCAGCAGGCCACCACCTCGTCCCAGCCGCGCACGCCCGCGGCGAAATGTTCGATATCGGCCTGGCCGTGCTGCTCCAGCTGCACCCGCACGAAGGCCTGCAGCCCCAGCCCCAGCGCCCTGGCATCCAGGCGCGCGCCGTAGCCGGCGATGATGCCGGCCGCCTCCAGCCGCTGGGTGCGGCGCAGGCAGGCCGAGGCCGACAGATTGACCTGGACCGCCAGCTCCGCGTTGCTGCTGCGGCCCTGCGTCTGCAGCAGCGCGAGCAGCCGCAGATCGGTGCGGTCCAGGGCGATTGGCTGGTCCATATGTTGCGCAGCAGCGGTGGATAACGCACGAATCTTGCGCCTGAAAGGCTTTGGCACGCAAGATTCGCAATCCCGTTGCGCGGCCGCCGGGCTAAGGTGAGCGCTGATCATCGGGAACCGCCGCCGCATGAACACCGCACCGCAACGCGTTGAAAACCAGCTCACCGACAAGGGCTATGTGCCGGTCTACACCACCGCCGTGATCGAGCAGCCGTGGGAGGGCTACAGCGCCGACGACCACGCCACCTGGGGCACCCTGTACCGTCGGCAGCGCGCGTTGCTGGTGGACCGCGCCTGCGACGAATTCCTGCAGGCGCAGGATGCAATGGGCATGGGCGAGACCCACATTCCGCGCTTCGATGCGCTCAATGCGGTGCTGCAGGCGGCCACCGGCTGGACCCTGGTCGGCGTGCAAGGCCTGCTGCCGGAGCTGGATTTCTTCGAGCACCTGGCCAACCGGCGCTTCCCGGTGACCTGGTGGATCCGCCGCCCCGAGCAGATCGACTACATCGCCGAACCGGACCTGTTCCATGACCTGTTCGGGCACGTGCCGCTGCTGATGAATCCGCTGTTTGCCGACTTCATGCAGGCCTATGGCCGTGGCGGGGTCAAGGCGCACGGCATCGGTGCGGACGCACTGCAGAACCTCACCCGCCTGTATTGGTACACGGTGGAATTCGGCCTGATCGCCACGCCCCAGGGGCTGCGCATCTTTGGTGCCGGCATCGTGTCGTCCAAGGGCGAATCGCTGCATTCGCTGGAATCGCCGGCGCCCAACCGGATCGGCTTCGACCTGCAACGGATCATGCGCACGCGCTACCGCATCGACAGCTTTCAGAAGACCTACTTCGTCATCGACAGCTTTGCGCAGTTGATGGACGCCACCGCGCCGGACTTCACCCCGATCTATGCCGATCTCGCGCAGCAGGCGCAGGTGCCGGCCGGCGCGGTGCTGGACACCGATCGGGTCCTGCAGCGCGGCAGTGGCGACGGCTGGAGCACAGGCGGCGACGTCTGAGGCTGCACCGACTCGACACCACCGCCGAGCCGGACTATGGTCGACCCTTCCCACACCGCCCTCGCTCAATGGACCTGACGCAGCTTCGCATCCGGCGTTTGGAGCTGGACGACACCCGCCTGCTGTTCACCCTGGCCAACGGCATCCGCATCGACGAGCCGATCCAGGCGCATCGGTTGTTGTTCAAGGCAGCGCCGCCGCAGCGTGCGCAGTGGCAGCTCACCGACGACGGCTTCGGGGTGAACTGGCCGGCAGTGGCGCCCCCCACGGCAGACGGGTTGCTCAACATGCCCGAGCTGTTGTGGCGCCGGCGCAGCGCACGCGCGCAAACCAAACTGAGCGCGCTGCGCGGGCGCATGGATGCCCTCTCGCCGGGCGAGCGCGAGCTGGTGGCCTTGGCACGGCTGGATGCGGACATGAGCGAGAGCGGCTATGCGCGCTACTTCGACCGCTGGGATGCCGCCACCCGGCGCGATGCCTTGCAGGGGCTGGGCGCGATGGGCGCGGCACAGGCGCGCCAGGCGATCGAAGGCCTGGGCACGGTATTCGAACGCCTGGAAGAAGACCCCAACCTGCTCAGCATCGAAGACATTCTCGATGCCATGAGCGAGACCGACCGCCAGCGCGTGGATGGCTGGGAAGAGGTCTACTACCGCCGCTGCGGCGAACTGGCCCGGCTGGGGCTGACCCACTACGGGGTCGACAAGGCGTAATACGCGCACGCTGGCCGCTGGACAGCTGGACAGCTGCGGGCGGCAGGTGGCGATGGCGCGCATCGACGCTACACGCGTTGTCGGCACATGCTGCCGACGGTCGTCGGCTTGCGAACAGGGCTGCGGCCGGGACCGCGCGACAGCGCCGTGGTGCAGGTAGCGGTTGAGCAGCGCGTCTGCGGTGCCGCCACCTGCGATGCACCAAGATGACAGCTCACCCTGCCGGCTTGGGAAGATAGGCCAACAGCAGCACGAGCGGTTCCTCGCCGGCCTGCTGCAAGGCGTGCGTACTTCCCGGCCGTGTCAGCAGCGCATCACCTGCAGTGACTGCGTATTGCCTGCCATCCAGCGCATACAGCCCACGCCCGCTGACGATGTAGTAGATCTCGTCCTTGTCGTGCAGGTGCAGGCCGATGCCTGCGCCTTTGTGCAGCACGCGCTTGCGCAGCACGAATTTCAGGTCGGGCGCATCGGCGAAGAACGGATACGCCGTGGTGGGGCCGGCGCCGCCGTGCGGGCCGGGTTGTGGGCGTGCCAGGTCGCGTTCGTGTACCACCAGCGAGGGATGCGCCTGCGCCGCGCGTTGGGCGGCGGTGTCGGCGGCAGCGCCGCAGTCGGCATCGCGGCGCAGCTGTGCTGCGAGACCAGGTTGCAGCTGCACCCATCCCTGCACGACCAGGCACGCCACGGCCGTGGCGCCAGCGCGGCTGAAATGGGTGCCATCGGCCTTGCCCTGTTCGGGAACGAACAGGAAATAGGGTCTGGCCGCCTGTTCGCCGAGGGCGCGGATCCAGGCGCTGGAACTGGCGTTGAGATCGATCAGGCCGACGTGTTCCTGCGCGGCGAGTTGCTGCATGGCCAGGGTGTAGCGGCCATGGGTGTCGAGCAGCGCGCCGAAGTCGTAGAGCAGGCGGGCTGCGGGGGTGATCAGGATCGGCGTGGCGCCCTTGCCGCGCGCGGTGGCGATATAGCGGCGCAGGAACTGCTGATAGTCACCCTGCGGGTCGGTGTAGCGGGTTGGATCTTCGTGTTTGGCGTCGTTGTGGCCGAACTGGATCAGCAGCACGTCGCCGGCACGGAGGTCCTTGGCGATGGCGTCCAGGCGCCCTTCGGCGATGAAACTACGGGTGCTGCGGCCGCCCTTGGCGTGATTGCGCACCTGCCATTGCGCCGGGTCGAACCACTCCTGCAGCATCTGGCCCCAGCCGGCCTGCGGCGCACGCTCGGCACCGTATTCGGCAGCGGTGGAATCGCCGGCGATGAAGATGCGGTGTGGGTCGGCACGGGCATTATTTGCGCAGAGCAGCAGCAATGCGAACAGCAGCAGACGCATGGTGGGCTCCGGGAACAATGCTAAGTGCGCGACGCTGTTCCTTCTCCCATCGGGAGAAGGTGCCCGAAGGGCGGATGAGGGTGCGCCTCAGAGATCTGCGAGCGCCTAAACGCGTCGCCACGCGCCTTCAGAAGTGACGCATCGACCGTTTTGCCTCGTAGTCCCGCCCCAGCCTCTCTCCCAACGGGAGAGGGGCCTTGGCGTTACCTGTGCTGGTTACGCTGCGGCAGCTGCGGCAGCTTCGGGCTTGCCCAGCACGCCGGCGACGAAGGCGCGGATCTCGGCGTCCTGCGCATTGTCGAAGAAGCACTGCTGGAAACGCTCGCCGCCCACGGCCTGCTTGATCAGCTCCGGGTCGATGGCGCGCAGGCCGTCCAGGTAGGACTTGGCGGTGGCCTGCTTGAGCTGGGTCAGGATGCCGGCATTGGCGGCCTGCGATTCGCGACGCTCGGCCGGGTAGCCCAGGCCACGCTCGCCGCTGAAGGCCTTTTCGAAGATGTAGCGCACGTTGATTTCCGCGCCCCAGCCATAGCCCTTGGCGAATGCCAGCGACAACGCGTTGCCGTTGTTGACCTGGGCGAACAGGTAGGCGTCGGTCGGCTCGATGCAGTAGCCGCAGAACACGCCCGGATGCGCATTGAGCGACATCATCGCGCCCTGGCCGGTACCGCAGCCGGCGACGACGAAGTCCACGGCCTTTGAGTTCAGCAGCAGGCTGGCGACGATGCCCAGGTGGATGTAGGTCAGGCGATGGTCGTTGTCACCGTCCATGCCGACGTTGAAGACGGTGTGGCCCTGCTCGCCGGCAACGTCGTTGAGCTGCTGCAGGATCACCGGGTTCTTGCCGGCCTGACTGAACTCGTTCATGAGTGCGATTTTCATGGGAATGCTCCGATTGGGTTTGGGGACGTTGTTTCGAATGTGGATGTGGAATGTGGCTGGTGTGTGCGCTTGGGTGCTGTCTTGATCCGCTTTTTCCAGTGCCTTGTCCGGGAAGGATCAAGACGCTGACCGACAACGGACGAAACGTTGCGGGGCCTGCCGCGCGCCTCTGGTCGATGTACGTGCCTGCCGGCCCTCATCCGCCCTGCGGGCACCTTCTCCCGGAGGGAGAAGGAATGACGCAATGCCCGCAGGAAAGCGCGCTTGACTCAGCGTGCCAGCCAGCCGCCGTCGACCGGAATGATGGCGCCGTTGACGTAGTCCGAGGCGCTGCTGGCCAGGAACACCGCGGTGCCGCCGAGGTCGGCCGGCACGCCCCAGCGCGCGGCCGGGATGCGGTCCAGGATGGCCTTGTTGCGGTCCTGGTCGGCACGCAGCTGGGCGGTGTTGTCGGTGGCCATGTAGCCGGGCGCGATGGCATTGGTGGTCACGCCCTTGCTGGCCCATTCGTTGGCCAGCAGGCGGGTGATGCCGGCGATACCGGACTTGCTGGCGGTATAGGACGGCACGCGGATGCCGCCCTGGAACGACAGCATCGAGGCGATGTTGATGATCTTGCCGCTACCCTGGGCGATGAAATGGCGGCCGGCGGCCTGCGCCATGAAGAAGGCCGACTTGAGGTTGACGTTCATCACGTCGTCCCAATCCTGCTCGCTGAAATCCACCGCGTCGGTGCGGCGGATCAGGCCGGCGTTGTTGACCAGGATGTCCAGGCGACCCAGGCCGTCCAGCGTTTCCTTGAGGATGCGCTCGACCGGCTCGACGCTGATCAGGTTGGCCTGGATGGCGATGAAGCGGCGGCCCAGGCCCTTGACCAGTGCTTCGGTCTCGGTCGGCGCCTGGATGCCGGCGGCGGCGATGTCGGCGCCGGCCTGTGCCAGTGCCAGCGCGATGCCCTGGCCCAGGCCCGTGTTGGCACCGGTGACCAGTGCGACCTTGCCTTCGAGACTGAACGGATTGCTCATTACCTTATCGCTCCTGCTGGATGTGCCACGTTGTGATGAGTGAGCCGCGCGGCGCGCGGCAGAATGCGTTGATGTCGTTTCGACTGCTGCGTTGCGAACGCCTGAGGTGGAGCGCGCTGGCGCTGCCGGTGCGGGCCTGGATCGCAGGCTTTACCAAAGCGAACGATGGCGAGAAGCAGGCTTACTTGAGCTGGCAGATGTCCAGCACGTGCATGTCGGTGTAATCCAGGTTCTCGCCGCCCATCGCCCAGATGAAGGCGTAATTGCTGGTGCCGGCGCCCATGTGGATGGACCACGGCGGCGACACCACCGCTTCGTTGTTCTGGATCACGATGTGGCGCTGCGCCTCGGGCTCGCCCATGAAGTGATAGACGCGGTCGTTGGCGCCGAGATCGAAGTAGAAGTACACCTCGCTGCGGCGGTCGTGCAGATGCGGCGGCATGGTGTTCCAGACGCTGCCCGGCTTGAGCACGGTCAGGCCCAGCAGCAGCTGCGAGGACTGGCAGGTGGCCGGCACGATGTATTGGTAGATGGTGCGCTCGTTGCTGGTTTCCAGCGCGCCACGGTCCAGGGCCACGGCATCCTTGATCGAGAGTTGCCTGGTCTCGAAGCGCGCATGCGCCGGCGTCGAGGCCAGATAGAACTTGGCCGGGTTGGCGGCGTCGTCCGAAGCGAAGCTGACATCGGTACTGCCCATTGCCACGTACAGCCCATCCTTGGGGCCAAGCGTGTAGGCGGTGCCGTCCACGGTCACGGTGCCGGTGCCCGCGCCGACGTTGATCACGCCCAGCTCGCGGCGCTCCAGGAAGGCATGACCGGCGGCGGAGGCCGGCTCGGTCTGCCTGGGCAGTTCCAACGCGGTGCCGAGCGGCGCCGCGCCACCGAGCACGAAGCGCTCGTAGTGGGTGTACTTCAGCGTGACCGCATCGTCGACGAACAGGCCATCGAGCAGATAGAGCTCGCGCAGGTCGTCGTTGCTGGCGCCCTTGATGGCGTCGGGATGGGTGGCGTAGTGGGTCTTGCAGTACAGGGACATGCGCGATCTCCGGTGCCAAGCGCGGGGGGATTGGCTTGCACCCGGCCATTCTACCGGCACTGGTTAACCGGTGTCATTGCGCAGTGCACGATGGGGGTTCGACGGTGCGGCGGCCCCTCCCTCACCCCAACCCCTCTCCCGCAGGCGGGAGAGGGGCTTCACGGCAGCGATCGGCGGACTGCCTTCCCCCGCCTGCGGGGGAAGGTGCCCGAAGGGCGGGTCGGGCAAGCCGTTGGCCGAACGCGCCAGCTGTTCTCACCCTGACGGTCACAACGCCCTGCAGGGTGGCGTGGCGTATCGGGTGTGCGGCTTGAACGGTGAGGGGTGTTCTGGCGCGTTTCTGGCGCATGCCTACGTTGCGCTTAGATGGCTGCCTGCCGCCTTGCCCTCACCCCAACCCCTCTCCCGCAGGCGGGAGAGGGGCTTCACGGCAGCGATCGGCGGACTGCCTTCCCCCGCCTGCGGGGGAAGGTGCCCGAAGAGCGGATGGGGGCAAGCCGTTGGCCGAACGCGCCAGTCGTTCTCACCCTGATGGTCACGACGCCCTGCAGGGTGGAGCGGCGTGTCGGGTGTGCGGCATGCGCGGCGGGGGGTGTCTTGGCGCGTTTCTGGCGCATGCCTACGTTGTGCTTAGATGGCTGTCTGCCGCCTTGCCCTCACCCCAACCCCACTCCCGCGGGCGGGAGAGGGGCTTCACGGCAGCGATCGGCGGACTGCCTTCCCCCGCCTGCGGGGGAAGGTGCCCGAAGGGCGGATGGGGGGCAGCCGTTGGCCGAACGCGCCAGCTGTTCTCACCTCGACGGGCACAATGTCCTGCAAGGTGGAGCGGAAGCCAGCACCGCGCGGGGCGCGACGCGCGGCCCTCAAATCTTCCGGCGCGGCACAGCACGGCGCGGCGCTCAATCTTCCGGCGGTTGGCAGGAGTCGCGCACGATCAGGTGCGGGCGCACGCTGGCGGTGGGCAGCTGGGGGGCATTGTCGGGCTGGATCAGCATCGCCGCGGCAGTGCGGCCGGTGTCGCGGGTGTGGCGGCGCACCGAGGTCAGCGGCGGCCACAGCCGGGAGGCCAGCGAGCTGTCGTCGTAGCCGATCACCGACAGCTGGCGCGGGATGCTGATGCCGGCGCGCAGCGCCACCTTGTAGATACCGGCGGCCATTTCGTCGTTACCGGTGAAGATGGCGGTGGGGCGTTTCTTGCCCAGCAGCAGCTTTTCGGCCGCGGCCACGCCCGATTCGAAGGTGTAGCCGGCTTCGACGATGCGCTCGGGTGGCAGTTCGATGCCGCGCCGGGTCAGCGCGTCGGCAAAGCCGGAGGTGCGCTCGATCGAGGAACGGTAGGCGCTGGGGCCGGTGACCAGCGCGATGTCGCGGTGGCCGAGCGAGAGCAGGTAATCGGCCGCCTCGGCGGCGCCGTCGCGGTCGTGGGTGATCACCGTCTGCGAGGTGGTGTCCAGCGCGACCGAGGCGATGCGGGTGTAGCGGCAGCCGATCTCGGCCAGCATGTCGGCCAGCGCCTGGTCCTCGGAGGCGCGCGGCACCAGGATCACCCCGTGCAGCTTCTGCGCCTGGGCGAAGCGGCGCACGCCTTCGATGTAGCCGGGGCTGCGGCTGTCGCAGGGGTGCACCACCAGCTCGAAGCTGGAGCCGCGCAGCGCGTCCAGCGCGCCGTACTGCATGTCCACGATGTATTGCGCGGTGGGGTTGTCGTAGACCATGCCGATCAGGAACGAGCGCCGGAACGCCAGCCCGCGCGCCAGCGGGTCCGGCGCGTAGCCGACCTCGCGCATCAGCGCCTCGACCTTCTCGCGGGTGTCCTGCCGCACCAGCGGCGAGTTGTTGATGATCCGCGAGACGGTCTTCTTGGAGACCCCGGACATCCGGGCGATGTCGTTGATCGTGGCTACCTTGCCCTTCGGCAGGCCAGGCATTCCCTCTTCGGGCATCTTGCGGGCGGGCATAGCGGTCAACCGTTCGAGTTGAATGGATTCTACCGGCCAGCGGGTCGGCAAGCCGTCGCAGGCTTGCCGATGTCCCGCATCCGCAGCACCGGACGCGCCGCGGCCCGGTGCGCCGCGACATGCCCGCCAATGCAGAACGGTCAGTCCAGGGCGCGGTAGCGGAAGTTGCGGAACTCCACCTGACCCTGCCCGGCGGCATACAGCGCCGGTTTCAGGGCCAGGAACTTGCCGGCCACGTTGTGGTGGTAGCCGGACACTTCCATCTGCACCGGGTACTTGGTCCAGGTGGTGCCGTCGGTGCTGCTGTGGATGGTGACGATGTGGCGGTTGTTGGTGACGCGCAGCCACACGCTGCCGCCGGTGCTGCTGGGCGCCAGCTTGGCCGGGCGCTCCTCGCCGTAGCGGTGCATGACGAACTGCTCGCCATTGCTGCCGACGCCGGCGTAGAGCTTGTCGCTGTAGAACAGCAGCGCCCCGCCCGATGCC